>CALZMQ010000020.1 GCA_945788625.1 uncultured Woeseiaceae bacterium | reverse complement strand
CGCACTGCTCCACGAAGTCGACGATTGCCTGGCCTCCGGCGCGGCCCGGCTTTCCGGTCGGCAGCCGCAACTCTATGATGCGCTGCTCCGCAAACAACGACAGGTTGCTGCCCGACGCCCTGAGTTGCGCCCAGTCGAAACCGGTCGTTGCGACATGCAACTCGCGCAAACCGAAGCCGCGTTCCCGCGCCGTCTCGCGGATTGCATCGAGGGCCTCGGCCACTAACAGGTGTTCGTCGCCCGTGACGAGGTAACAGGGTGCGAGTGATTTCTTGAGATGGGACGAGAGCTGGTTCGCCTGTATTTTCAAGCGAGCTGCTCCATACTGATCGATTCGTCCTCCAGCAGCACCGGGATGCCGTCCGCAATCGGGTACAGGCGTTTGCCGTCATCCGTGACCAGCGCCTCGACCAGCGGCTCCGCGAGCCTCACGCCTTCGTTATTGACGAGCTCGCCGGCGTCGATCGCCGCATTGACCCGCTCCAGCTCACCCTTCTTGAGTACCGACAGGCCCTTGTGGCTGACCGGGCAGCGCAAAATGGTCAGGAGTCGTTTGTCCATGGCCACATATTGTACAGCGATTGCCCCCCTGCGGAGGGCATTTCACCGCTCAAATTCGCCCCAGGGCGGCCGCCAGGTCGCCGTTATCGGCGGCCTCGGCAGCAGCCACAGCGGCAGGCAGGTCCTCCGGCAGGGGTCTGAAGCAATCGTCGATCAGCCGACACCGCAACATCAGTTTGACCGCCGGCAGCTGCTCGCCGTGCCGTAACTGGTCGTGCAGGTAATGCTGCGCGAAGAACAGCGCCGGCGCGTGGCTCTCCCAGGCCAGCATTCGATTGAAATACCAGGCCCAGGCGGCAACCGGATCCGGGTCCTGCGCGATCGAGTCGAAGATGTGTTTGAAGCCGCCCTCGCGATTGTCGCGGCTGATGAAACCATACGCATGGCTGAGCACGGCGTTGCGCGCCTTTTCCAGATCGCCGGCAATCTCATCCGCGGATTTTTCGAGCGGCGCCGGGAGGTGGATGTCGTCGACGAGGCCATGATGCTGGATCAGGCTGCCGACCAGCGAAAAGAAGGAGAAGGAGAATAGCAAGCGGACGAGGCTGGCCCACAGGTTCGGCAACGCCCGAGCCTCGAAGCCCAGCCACAACGCAAAGACAAGGAATGCCGTGGCCATCCAGAACGTAGCACCGCACTTTCTCAGAAGACGGCCGAGGGCCAGCGGATTGAGACTCTGCAAAGGTGAGTGCGTTACCGCCAGCACGGCGATCGACGCAGGGAAAAATGCGCTTGCGAGCAACACCACGGCGATCGCCCAGGCCGTCCCGAGACTCTGCCCGGCCTCGAGCGTCGCCCAGCCCAGCGCCAGGACGACGGGAACCGGGAAGAGCGTCCATGCGTTGCCGAACCAGTTGAAGAATTCCTCGTCGGGCGTAGCCGGCGCCACGCCGCGAGCCCGGGCCTCCAGTACGATCATCTGAAACCTGGACAATGCAGGGACCACGAGGAACAACAAGAGGATCGCGAGTACCAGGGCGATCATTCCGACGGTCATGAGCAACCAGATCGCGAATGACAGGAGCAACCAGAACACCAGCAGCGGCACCAGCACGGCGGCGTCCGTCAGCGGGTAAACGAGCGCCCGTATGACGTCAGTCGGCTTCACGTTCGTCGGGCTCGACGCCGGGCACCGGGTCGTAGCCCGAGCCGCCCCAGGGATGACATCGGCCGATGCGTTTGGCCGCCAGCCAGCTGCCGCGCAGCACGCCATGTGTTTGCAGCGCCTCGATCGCGTAGCTGGAACAGGTCGGCTGGAAGCGGCAGTTGCCGCCGAGCCAGGGCGAGATCGCCAGCCGGTACAACTTCACCAGCCAGATCATCGGCTGGGCGAGCATGCGGCTTACGACATTCGGCATCAGGCCGCCTGCAATGCCTCGGCAGCGAAGCCGCGAATCGCGGTGAGCATCGATGACAAGCCGTTGCTGCGTGTCGGGCTCAGGTGGCTTTCGAGTTGCAGCGCCTTCACGAAGTCCGGTGGCGTATCGATGATGTCCTGCGGGTAACGGCCGCTGTAGAGGCGCAGCAGCACGGCGATGAGCCCGGAGACGATGGCGGCGTCGCTGATCGCACGAAACTCGAGGCGACCCTCTTTCTCCTCCGCGACGAACCAGACCTGTGACTGGCAGCCGCGGATGCGGTTTTCTTCGGTGCGCAACGACTCGGGGAATTCCGGCAGCCGCCGGCCAAGATCGATCAGGTACTGGTAGCGGTCCATCCAGTCGTCGAACAGACTGAAGTCGTCTATCAGTTCCTGTTGCGCGGCTTCGACTTCGTTCGTCATCGTATTACCCGTTGCGCCGCCAGGTCGTGCCTTCGCGGCCGTCCTGAATGCTGACACCGGCGTCACTGAGTTGCTCGCGTATGGCGTCAGCCAGTTCGAAATCGCGCTCGGCTTTCGCTGCGTTTCGCTTTGCGATCAGCGCCTCGACTTCCTCCGCCGGAAGGTCGCCGTCGGACGCACCGGCGAACCACTCCTCCGGATCGCTGCCGAGCAAACCCATGAGGTCTCCGGCAGCGTATATTTGCGCGGCCAGCGATGTCTTTTCCCCATCGTCGTCCGACTTGTTCAGTGCGCGCGCCAGGTCAAAAAGCTCGGCCAACGCTTTCGGCGTATTGATGTCGTCTTCGAGCGCATCGACCAGCGCCTGCGGCACGACCGCAGCGGCACGGACTTCATCGGGCACCACGATGCCCCGCACCGCGCCGTACAGGCGATCCAGCATGCGCCGGGCCTTGGCGATCGTTTCGTCAGACCAGTCGAGCGGCTGCCGGTAATGCGCGCTCAGCAGGGCAAGCCGAATAACCTCGCCCGGTATGGTCTCGATCAGGTTATGAACGAGCAACACGTTGCCGAGCGACTTCGACATCTTGGTCTGGTCTATGCTCAGGAAACCGTTGTGCAACCAGTAGTGCGCAAACGGCGCGCCATCGTGTGCGCAGCAGCTCTGCGCGAATTCGTTTTCATGGTGTGGAAACACCAGGTCCTGGCCGCCGGCATGGATATCGATCGTGTCTCCCAGGTGTTTCTCCGCCATGGCCGAGCACTCGATATGCCAGCCGGGACGTCCCCGCCCCCAGGGCGAATCCCAACCCGGCAGTTCCGGCGTCGACGGCTTCCACAGCACGAAGTCATGCGGCGCTCTCTTGTATGGCGCAACCTCGACGCGCGAGCCCGCGATCATCTCGCGCAGGTCGCGCTTCGACAACGCGCCGTAATCCTTGTACGACGATACGTCGAACAGGACATGGCCCTCCGCCTCGTAGGCGAATCCCTTGTCGATGAGTGCCTCGATCATCGCGATCATCACTTCGATGTGCTGCGTCGCACGTGGCTCAATGTCGGGCGGCTGGACGCCGAGCGCGCCCATGTCGTCGTTGTAGGCCTTGATGAACCTGGCTGTAATTTCCTCGATCGGTTTACCGGTTTCAAGCGAAGCCGCATTGATCTTGTCGTCAACGTCGGTGATATTGCGCGCAAACGTCAGCTTGTAATGGCGACGCAGTACACGGGCCAGCAAGTCGAAAACGACCGCAGGTCGGGCGTTTCCGATA
Source organism: uncultured Woeseiaceae bacterium (assembly GCA_945788625.1). Taxonomy (GTDB): domain Bacteria; phylum Pseudomonadota; class Gammaproteobacteria; order Steroidobacterales; family Woeseiaceae; genus UBA1847. The sequence continues at coordinate 68,677 of CALZMQ010000020.1, read as the reverse complement.
TGCGCATAGTTGTAGACAGTCGGTCCGCACAGGTACATCGTCACCTCGCCCTCTCGCTGGGGTTCGAAAGGGACCTTCTTGCCCCGGAGCGTGTCGTGTAGCTGTATGGTCATGGAATCTCTTGTGGCCGGTCAAAAAACGCAATCATAGCAATATTGCTGACCATCGCTACGATAGGTATCCTTCCGGCCCGCGAAAAAATCACTGAGGATCGAAAATGTCTGTCGCGCCTGTCCGATTTCAAGCCCGCGAGACTGTCGAGCAGGTAGAGGAAGGCAACGACCTCGCGCCGAAGTTCGATGACCGCGGCCTGATTACCGTCGTCACGACCGATGCGGACAGTGGCGAGCTGCTCATGCAGGGCTACATGAACGCCGAGGCGCTGCAGCTCACGATAAGCACGGGCGAAGCGCATTACTACAGCCGCAGCCGCCAGGTCCTGTGGCACAAAGGTGCGACGAGCGGGCTGGTGCAGAACGTGCGCGAGCTGCTGGTGGACGACGACCAGGACTGCATATGGCTGCGTGTCGACGTCGCTGGCGGTGCAAGCTGCCACGTGGGTTACCGAAGCTGCTTTTACCGCAAGGTTCCGATTGGTGACGACTACCGGGCGAAACAGGACGGCGGGCACGTAGAACTGGAATGGACGGACACGGAGAAGGTCTTCGATCCGGACGAGGTCTACGGCGACGCGCCCAATCCTACCGTTCTCTGATCCCACCACCCCTCACCCCCCAACATCGGCGAACGGGCGGCGATCACGGGGCATGTCCCAGTCGCTCAAACAATCTGCGATAACTCGCTTTGTGGAACACACCCCGCACTCGCCGCCCGTGGAGCGCGTGTTATGTTCGGCGGGCCCGTGGGAGCGGATGCCGGCAAGCGAACGACATGTTTGTCGGCGAGACATAAAGCGAGCGCAGCGAGACAGTCCGCCGACAAACATGTCGGTCGCTTGCCCCGCCGGTATGGGGGGAATAGTGGGTGGTGGATTAGAACTTCCCTTCCGCATCGTGGCGGCGTTTTTGCCGCCGCCGTTGTGCGGCCGGCTCCGGCGCCTTGTAGGCGATCGCACGCGCCTGGAAAGCGTATTCCACGGTGCCGATCATCCACAGGAAGTAGCCCATCAACTCGATGAACTCCTCGATCGCGAGCTTGGTCACGCGTTCGTATGCGTCGCCGAGTATCGACATCCACAGCGGCTCGTGGCCAACGAGGCGCACGAATGCGAACAGGATCACGGCACCCGCAAACAACAACGTCAAGCCCGGCGACGGCCAGATACGCGCCAGCGCGATCGTGAGGCGCCTGCGGTGCCGGTACGTATAGGCGATGAGAAGCGAACCGACAATCGCGATAAGCACCTGCCAGAGGTTGTCGGCAATATACAGGTCGAGAAAATAGTCCAGCTCTCGAATCAGGAACGCGAGCGCCATGCCGCCGAACGCAAATGCGATTGGCCGTTGCGACGGACAGTAATTCGCGACCCACGCCATGATCAGGCCGCAAACGCCGAGAATGATCGCCTGGATGATCTCGACAGGAGAGAACTCACTCGTGCCGTACATGTCTGTTTCGCTGACGACAACGTGCAGTTTGAGGCTGCCTGGAAAGGAGATTTCCATCTGCGTGAGCGCCCATGTCACGAACGCGATTGCGATGAAGTAGACAAGGTAGCGAAACCAGACCATACGGGACTATACACCGCGCACAGAAATCACGAACTCAAGGTAAATGTAGGCTCGCTGCTTTCCGTCAGAAGCTTTTGATTAATAAGGAATTGCCGTGCGTCCTCGGCGTCGCGCTCATACCAGTCCCGGGTATTGCCGAGGCGAAAACTGTAGCCCCACGCATCCATGTCCCGCATCAGTCGCTCGCGCCCCACACCGTCAATGTGGTCCGCCAGAACGACCTGCAGGTAACAGACGGCGGCCTCCTCGAGGTCGTCGCCACCGGCGTCACGGTGTAACTGCTCGCGGCGCTCACCCGGCATGCAAATCACATGACAGCTTTCATGCAGGAGGGAGTGCACTGGCGTATCATTCCGTACGTACACTGTGGTGCCGACGATGCCTGCCTCCGAGTCGCCCCAGAAGCTGCCTGTGATCTCGCTGCCGCCGTCCTGCACGACAAGGTCGAGTCCGTACCGGTCCAATAAGGAGACCAGGTCTTCCCGCCGTACGTCGGCGACTGACAGGACCGTGCGCTCCAAGACGGCGGCTGCCCCGCGCTACAGCGTCGAGATTTGTTTCACGACGATGCGCACAAGGTCGTCGACTATCGCCTCGCGCAGCAACTCTTCTTCACGCGCCTTGCCCAGCACGAGCATCGAGTCGTACGTGTAGTCGCGCGTGACGGTCAGCGTCTGCGGCTCCAGAATGTATTTCGCACCGTTTTCGATGCCGTACTGCACGGTGTAATAAACCTCGTACTCGGTCGGCACGTTACGCGCAGACACGGACAAAACGCGCTGATCGGTCTCGTCGTACAGGATGTATAGCGTGGCAGTCGACTCGGCTGCCGTGTCAACGAGGTTGACTCCCGCCTCCCGCAGGGTGGCCCGCAGTTCGCGATAGAAGAGGCTGTGCCGATCATCCGCCGCAATGTAGGTACGCTCCATCTCGGAGGGCGTCGTCAATGCACCCTGGAGGTGGAATCCACACCCCGCGATGAGCGCGGCGATGACGATGACGAATAACCTAGACAACGATATTCACCAACCTGCCCGGCACGACGATGATCTTTCGAAGCTCTTTGCCGTCTGTAAACCGCTGCACGTTCTCGTCGGCAATGGCGAGTTGCTCGATGGCCGATTTGTCCGCATCGGCGGGAACCGATATACGCGCCCGTAGCTTGCCGTTGACCTGCACGACGAGCTCGATCATTTCGAGTTCCAGTGCCGACTCATCGATGTCGGGCCACGCCTGATCGATCAATGGCGTCTCGTGGCCCAGCTCCGCCCACAATGCGTGGCAGATATGCGGCACCATCGGCGAAAGCATCAGGACCACGGCCTCGAGTGCCTCGCGTTTCACCGCACGGCCCGTGTCCGAGTCGGAGTCGAGCTTGTTCACCGCATTCAGGAGCTCCATGGCCGCGGCGACCGCCGTATTGAAGCTGTTGCGACGTCCGATGTCATCGCTGATCTTCGCGATCGTCCGATGTGTCTTTCTTCGCAGCGCTTTCTGGGCGTCGTCCAGGGCCGCGGCGTCCAGTGGAGGCGCCGGTCCGCCTGCCGCGTGCTCCGCGACGGCATTCCAGAAACGCTTCAGAAAGCGGAAACTGCCCTGCACGCCTTCGTCCGACCATTCGAGCGCTTGCTCCGGAGGCGCCGCGAACATCATGAACAGGCGCACGGTGTCGGCGCCGTACTTCTCGATGAGTTCTTGCGGATCGACCGTATTGCCCTTCGCCTTGGACATCTTGGCGCCGTCTTTAAGAACCATACCCTGCGTCAACAGGTTGGTGAACGGTTCCGAAACGTCGGTCAGTCCTTCGTCGCGCATAACCCGCTGGAAGAACCTCGAATACAACAGGTGCAGGATGGCGTGCTCGACACCGCCCGTATACTGGTCGACGGGCGTCCAGTACTTTGCGCGCTCGTCGAGCATTTCAGTTGCGTTATCGGGGCAGGCGTAGCGGGCGAAATACCAGGATGACTCGACGAAGGTATCAAAGGTATCCGTCTCGCGGCGCGCGTCCTTGCCGCACGCTGGACATTGCACCTCGTAAAAGTCCGGCATGTTGCGCAGCGGCGAGCCGACGCCCGTGAACTCGACGTTCTCCGGCAAGACCACGGGCAACTGGTCTTCCGGGACAGGGACCGCGTCGCAATCGTCGCAGTAAATGATGGGGATCGGCGCACCCCAGTAGCGCTGCCGCGACACGCCCCAGTCGCGCAAGCGGTAGTTGACGGCACGGCGACCTCTACCGGTCTTCTCGAAGTGATCCGCGATGGCGTTGAAGGCACCCTCGTAGTCGAGTCCATCGTATTCACCGGAATTGACCAGCACGCCCTTGTCGACAAACACGGCTTCGTCGATGTCGATCTCCGTGCCGTCCGCAGGTGCAATGACCTGCTTGATCGGCACACCGTGTTTCTTGGCAAACTCCCAGTCGCGTTCGTCGTGTCCCGGCACGGCCATTACGGCGCCTGTGCCGTAGCTCATCAGTACGAAATTCGCTACCCACAGCGGGACATCGTCGCCGGTCAACGGATGGATCGCCGAGATGCCCAGCGGCATGCCCTTCTTTTCCATGGTTTCAAGCGTCGCTTCCGCCGCGTCGGTCTTCTTGCACTCCTCGATGAAGGCAGCGATCTCGGGGTTGTGGGCCGCGGTCTTCGTCGCTAACGGGTGCTCGGCGGCGACGGCCATGTAGGTAACGCCCATCAACGTATCCGGCCGCGTCGTGTACACGCTGAGCGGCTCATCCTCGCCGGCAACGTCAAATGACAACTCCACGCCTTCGGAGCGGCCGATCCAGTTGCGTTGCATGGTCTTGACCGATTCGGGCCAGCCCGGCATGCGATCCAATTCGTCCAGTAACTCGTCCGCATAGGCGGTGATTTTCATGAACCATTGTGGAATTTCGCGCCGCTGGACCAGTGCATCGGAGCGCCAGCCGCGGCCGTCGATTACCTGTTCGTTGGCGAGCACGGTCTGGTCAACCGGGTCCCAGTTGACCACCGAGTTCTTGCGGTAGACGAGGCCTTTCTTGAACATCCTCGTGAACAACCATTGTTCCCAGCGATAGTACTCAGGCCGGCAAGTCGTGACTTCGCGTGTCCAGTCGTACGCGTAGCCGAGCCGCCGAAACTGCCCGCGCATGTCGTCGATGTTGTCGTAGGTCCACCTTGCCGGCGGTACACCGCGCTGTATGGCGGCGTTCTCGGCGGGCATGCCGAACGCATCCCAGCCCATGGGCTGCAGAACATGCTTGCCCTGCATGCGCTGGTAGCGGGCAATAACGTCGCTGATCGTGAAAACCCGGACGTGTCCCATATGCAGCTTGCCGCTGGGATAGGGGAACATCGTCAGGCAGTAGAACTTCTCCTTGTCAGGGTCTTCGCTGACCTCGAAGCTGCGCGCATCGGCCCAGTGATCCTGCGCCGCCTGCTCAACGATTTCGGGTTTGTACGATGTGCTCATTGGTGTCGCTTTTATCGTGTAGCCGTCAAAACCCGCAAGCGTACTACAGGCTGGCGCGATTGCGAATCCAGAACAGGCCGACTATCGCGACACAGAATCCGATGATGGGCCAGTTACCGCTTCCGGCGTACGGTGTGGTCCCACGCCTCGGTTCGACGTCAGCCGTCATGAGTTCCGCTTCGAACTGCCTGCCGGATTCGAGTATCTCGCCATCGGCGTCGATAAACGCACTGATGCCTGTGTTCGTGGACCGGACTACGTAGCGGCCGACCTCGAGCGCTCGCATGCGTGCTATCTCGAGGTGCTGATGCGGCGCAATGGAATCGCCGAACCAGGCGTCGTTGCTGACGTTGATCAGGACACTCGCGTCGGGAAGCGCGTACAACTGTTCGGCGCCATACGCATCTTCATAACAAATGGCGACGGCGAGCTGCGCGCCGTTTGCCGCAACGAGCAGTGGTTGCACGTCATCGCCGGCCGAGAGGTCGGAGTGCGGCAGGTTTTGCATTTTCATCCACTGCCGCACACTGGCCGGTACGGGAAAGTACTCACCGAACGGCACCAGGTGGCGTTTTCGATACGCCCGCCGCTCGGCACCGCCCACAATGAACACGCTGTTGTAAATGCGGCCCTCGACGCTGCGCTCGAAGCTGCGTTCGAGGATGCCGAATACCACGCTCTGCCGGTTGCGCCGCGCATCGGACTCCACTCGATCGATGTAGCTCTTCACCTGGTCATGCAACGCCGGTATTGCGACCTCCGGCCAAACGACGAGTTCGCTCTCGGGGACACTCAACGTCGAACTGAGGTAATAGTCCATGATCGGATTCAGCTGATCGCGCTGCCACTTTTTGTCCTGCGAGACACCGGCCTGGACGATGGTGGTGCGAATGGCCTTGCCCGCCGGCTCGGTCCAGTCGACCAAGAGCAACAAGCCGCCCAGCAGCCACGGCAAAACGATAGTCGCCACACCGATAATCCTGTGCGTACCCGTGGTCATGAGCGCAACGATGATGGCCGTGGTGCTCAACAGCAGCATGAACGACACGCCATACACGCCCAGCAGCGGTGCCCAGCCCGACAGCGGTGAGTCGATTTGCCCGTACCCCATTGCAAGCCACGGGAATCCGGTGAGGACCCAGCCACGCAACCATTCGATCAGCACCCATGCAGCCGGCGCTATCAGCAACATCAGCCACGACTCGCCTTTCGACAGGTGGCTGATCAGCCAGCCGGCGCTCCACAGGAACAAAGACATAATCAACGCCAGTCCGATCATGAGCAGCAACGCAATCCAGGGTGCCGCATTACCGAACACGTGCACGGAGATATAGATCCAGTACGTACCCGTCAGGAACAGGCCCAGGCCGAACCAGAACGCGTGCGCACCTGCGTCGCGCGGCGAGTTCGTCAGGCAAATGTAAAGCAGCGGCAACACCAGGACCGGTGCCAGAAGCCACAAACCGGCCGGCGCAAACACAACCGTCGTAGCGGCGCCGAGCACGAATGCAATGAAACGACTGAGTGCCGGTCGATCTGCCGGCACACGAAACAGCGGGTGCTTGTGTTTGACCAATCTACCTACTCGCTGTTTCGTTGCACTTGGAGGGCATCAATCCGGCGCTTGTCAGCTTTGACGACGGAGAATTCGAAACCACCGAAATCGATTTTTTCGCCACGCCGCGGCAAGCGACCCAACTCGTGCATGACGAGACCTCCAATCGTGTCGTACTCTTCGTCTTCAAGTTCACACTCGAAGTACTCGTTGAAATCCTCGACACGAGTCAACGCTCGAACCGCGAAACACGGCTTGCCGTTACGATCCCCATCGGGACGAATGAACTCGGCCTCTTCCTGATCGTGTTCGTCGTCGATTTCACCGACGATTTCTTCCAGCACGTCCTCGATCGTGAGCAATCCGGCGACCCCGCCGTATTCATCGACGACTATCGCCATGTGATTGTGGCTGGCGCGGAATTCCTTCAAAAGCGCGTTCAGGCGCTTCGACTCGGGAATGACTGCAGCCGGCCTCAACACCTTCTCAATCGTAACGGCTTTCGCCGCATCGCTGCCGAAGTAGCGCAGTAGGTCCTTCGCAAGCAGGATGCCGAGCACCTCGTCACGGTCTTCGCCTATAACTGGAAACCGTGAGTGGCCGGACTCGACGATCAACGCGAGGATTTCGTCGAATTCCTGCTCGATATCGATAACGACCATTTGCGAACGCGGCACCATGACGTCGCGAACCTGGGTCTCGGAAACCTCGAGCACACCCGAGAGCATGCTCTTTTCCTCGGCATCGAGGTCAACTTCGGACTGCTGGATAAAGGTCTGAATCTCATCGCGGCTCCAGGGTTTACCCTTTATCGCGCGCGTGATACGCGCGACAAGTCCGGGTGATCCCGAGCCGCTGGTACTTGGCGGTTTTTCGTTCATAATCTCTAAGTATATCAGTTCTCTAGCGAACCTAACCATACGGGTCGGCGATGCCGAACCGCGTCAGGATCCCGGTCTCCACGCGTTCCATATCGGTGGCCTCGCGGTCCGTCACGTGATCGAATCCGAGCAGATGCAAAGTGCCGTGTACCAGCATATGCGCCCAGTGGTTCGCAACAGCCTTGCCCTGCTGCGCCGCTTCACCGGCCACCACCGCGGAACACACCACGATGTCGCCGAGGACCTCCGTCTCGTGGCCTGGAAGCCCCTCGATCGCGCCTGCCGGGAACGACAACACGTTTGTCACCTTGTCCTGTTGGCGGTAGTCGCGATTCAAACCTTGCATTTCGGCTGTATCGACCACACGCACGGATAATTCAGTCGGGTTCGAAAAAGCACGCCCGGATGCCTCGACAGCGCGCTTTACCCATAAGCGGATGTCATCCTCAGACGGCACGCAGGAATCTTCGACCGCGATCTGGACGTCGACGCGAAGCGGCGATCGTGAAGTCACGTGCCGTAGTCAGCCAGCCCGATCATTGTCCTCATAAGCTTTCACGATGCGTTGCACGAGTTCATGCCGGACGACGTCCTTGCGCGTGAAAAACGTAAATGAGACGCCTTTGACGTCCTTCAGGACCTCGGTGGCATTCTTCAGGCCGGACTGCTTGTCGGACGGCAGATCGATTTGCGTGATGTCGCCGGTGACGACGGCATACGAGCCGAAACCGATACGCGTAAGGAACATCTTCATTTGCTCCACGCTCGTATTCTGTGCCTCGTCGAGAATCACGAACGACTCGTTGAGCGAACGTCCGCGCATGAACGCCAACGGTGCAATCTCGATGACATTCCGTTCGATCAGCCGCGTCACGCGCTCCGCGCCGACCATGTCATACAGGGCGTCGTACATCGGCCGCAGGTAAGGATCGACTTTTTGCGACAGGTCTCCGGGAAGGAAGCCGAGACGTTCACCCGCTTCTACAGCGGGCCGGACCAGAACTATGCGCCGCACCTGCTCACTGTCCAGTGCATCGACCGCACAAGCCACGGCCAGGTACGTTTTTCCCGTGCCCGCAGGTCCGATGCCGAATGCCAGGTCGTGCTGCTGGATACTCTGCATATACGCCATCTGGTTCGCACCTCGCGGGCGAATCAGTTTGCGACGTGTCTGAATGGCAACCACTTCCTCATCGGGTTGATCGGATTCGTGCGAGGTCACATCCACGTCGGTCATGAAAGACTCCTGCAGCAGCATGTGCACGCGCTCCGGATCGAGACGCTCGTTGCCAGTCATCTCGAACAGGGACAACAGGACATCGCCGCCGACTTCCGCGGCACCCGGCTGGCCGGTTATCCGAAAGCGATTGCCGCGGCTGGCGATTTCGACATCGAGGCGCCGTTCGATCTGCCGCAGGTGTTCATCGAACTGTCCGCAAAGGTTGGCAAGGCGATTGTTATCAGCTGGCTCGAGAACTACGTCCCGAGAAATCTCGACGGCATTCAAAATCTGTATTTAAAACCTCGGTGCAAGAAGCCGCCTGTCAGGATGACAGGGGCGGTGCCATGTTTGGCAAGAAATCTATCAGGGCAATAGATCATTAAGGCACAGATTACGCCGCAGCCTGATTGTTCGCAAGTCGCCCGCGCAATGAATTCGGTAACGCCTCCGTAATGACGACGTCGGCAAACTGACCGATAAGTGATGCATCTGCATCAAAATTTACCCAGCGGTTGTTTTCAGTGCGCCCTGCCAATTGTGTGCTGCTCTTCTTGGAGGTTCTTTCGACCAGCACGCGTTGCGTCGTACCGACCATGGCACGGCTGATTTCAAGCGCCTGCTGGTTGATGCGCGCCTGCAATATTTGCAAACGTTGTTTCTTGACGCCCATGGGCGTGTCGTCGGCGAGACTTGCAGCCGGCGTGCCGGGGCGTGCGCTGTAGATAAAGCTGAAAGACTGATCGAATCCGATATCGGCAACGAGATTCATCAGCGCTTCGAAGTCCCGGTCGGTTTCCCCGGGAAAGCCGACGATAAAATCCGACGACAACGAAATGTCGGGGCGCGCCTCGCGCAACTTGCGGATCTTTTGTTTGTACTCGAGGATGGTGTGGCCGCGCTTCATCGCCGCAAGCACGCGATCCGATCCGTGCTGCACCGGTAAGTGCAAATAACTCGCCAGCTTGGGTACTTCCGTGTACGCCTGGATCAGGCTGTCGGTAAACTCAACCGGGTGTGAAGTCGTGAATCGGATGCGCTCGATAGAGTCGATGGCGGCAACGTAATAGATCAATGTTGCGAGGTCCGCGATTTCGCCGTCGTGCATGGGGCCACGGTACGCGTTGACATTTTGTCCGAGCAAATTTACTTCGCGCACGCCCTGCTCGGCAAGGCTCGCAACTTCGGCGATTACGTCGTCGAACGGACGACTGATCTCTTCACCGCGCGTATACGGCACGACGCAGAAACTGCAATATTTGCTGCATCCTTCCATGACCGATACAAACGCCGTCGGGCCGTCGGCACGCGGCTGGGGCAAACGATCGAACTTCTCGATTTCCGGGAACGAGACGTCGACGACCGATTTCTTCGCCATGGCTGCACCGTCGATCATCTCGGGCAAACGATGCAGGGTTTGCGGTCCGAACACGACATCGACATACGGCGCTCGTTTCGTTATGCCCTCGCCTTCCTGGCTCGCAACGCAACCACCGACGCCAATCTTGATCGCCGGGTTCTTTTCCTTGAGGGCGCGCCACCGTCCCAATTCTGAGAACACTTTTTCCTGCGCCTTTTCACGAATCGAGCACGTATTCACCAGCAACAGGTCCGCGTCATCTGGCGTGTCAGTCAGTTCGTAACCGTGGGATTCGCGCAGCACGTCTGCCATTTTGTCCGAGTCGTACTCGTTCATCTGGCAGCCCATTGTCTTGATGTACAGCTTCATGCCGGTCATTTTACCTCTTCCTCACACGCTGAATGGAGAAAGCCGCGAAGGCTGACAATGCGCCCCGCGGCTTTGGCAACTCCGGTCGTGTCGGAATTCGGCTAGAACGGGATATCATCGTCAAAGTCGTCGGGACCCGGCTGCGGCGGTGCATTGCCGCCGCCACCCTGGCCGCCGCCACTCTGGCCACCGCCACCCTGGCCGCCACCGCTCTGGCCGCCACCGTAGGAGCCACCACCACCCGAGCCGCCACGGCCGCCGAGCATTTGCATTTCGTCGGCGATGATCTCGGTCGTGTAGCGGTCGTTTCCATCCTGGCCCTGCCACTTGCGCGTACGCAGCTTACCTTCGATATAGACCTGGGAGCCCTTGCGCAGGTACTCCGCCGCAATTTCTGCAAGGCGGTTGAACATTGCCACACGATGCCACTCGGTACGGTCTTTCTGCTCGCCCGTCTGCTTGTCTTTCCAGGACTCGTTGGTTGCAACCGTGAAGTTCGTGACGGCCGCGCCGCTGGGCATATAGCGCGTCTCGGGATCCTGCCCGAGATTACCAACGATGATGACTTTGTTTATTCCGCGGGCCATAGGGGTCCCCTGTCTGGTATCTGGTGTTTTATTGTGGCCCGCCGCCAAGGCAGCGAGGGGGGCCTATTGTAGAGCCTGCCCGGGCAAAAGCCACCCCGATTTCTGCGTTCCGGGCTGAAATTAGCGGCCGAAATCCGGGACGGTGACCTCAACACCGCAGGACCACGATCGGGAGTCCCACGCGCTTAGGCCCACCACCCCCCCACCGTCGTCGAACAGGCGGCGATCACGAGGCATGTCCCGGGACCTACCTTTTCCGAAAGCGCCCGAATCCCTGCAATGCGAGCCAGATTCCGGCCAGCAGGGCACAGACGAAAAACACGTCGGCGGGACGGCCATGGCCCAGGAAGCGACCGCCAATCAGCCCGCCGCTGAACGCGCCCAGGAATTGTGCGCTCGAAAACACTCCGAGCGAGGCGCCGCGAAGGTCTTCATCGGCAAGCACCGACAATCTCGCCGGCAGCCCTGCCTCGAGGAAATTGAAGCCGCCGAAATACACGACCAGCGCCAGGAATACGGGGACCGTCGAGAAGCCGAAGAACGTCAGGGCAAGCTGCGCCGACAGCAGCAGCACGACAGCAGTGCCGATCAGGCGGGCTCGACCCCGGTGTTCGTCCATGACGATCATCGGCACGGTGATGACCAGTGACAATGACAATGCGCCGACGTACATCTTCCAGTGATCGGTGAGCGCCATCTGGAGACGGTCCTTCAACAGGAACGGCAGCGCCACAAAGGTCGCTGTCATGATCGTGTGCAGGAGAAACACGTAGAAATCTATGCGCAGCAGGTCGGCCCGAAATGCGGGCAGCAGGCTCCAGTTCGAACGCTGCGTTGGCCGGGGAATTTTCGGCAGCAGGCTGAGCAGCAGACCCGCGACGACCGCCAGCATGGCGGCGATCCAGAACAGCGACCGTACGCCGAATTTGGCGGCAATCAGCGGGCCGGCAACCATTGCGATCATGAACGATACGCCGATGCCGATACCGAACACGGCCATCGACCGGGTTCGAACCTCCTCGCGGGTCGCATCGGTGATCAGCGCGGTCAGAGTCGCCGAAATCGCGCCTGCGCCCTGCAACAAGCGGCCCGCGATGACGCCGTATATCGACTCGCTGAGGCCGGCGATAACGCTGCCCGCCGCGAAAATCGCCAGGCCGCCGAGAATGACCGGAATACGCCCGATACGGTCCGACAGTGCACCCAGCGGGATCTGCAATCCCGCCTGGGTCAGGCCATAGGCGCCTACGGCCATCCCCACCAGCAGCGGTGTCGCCTGCGCGAGCTCCGCCGCATACAGCGACAGCACCGGCAGCAGCGCGAACAGGCCGAACATGCGGATCATCGAGATTAGCGCGACCACGCCCACCGAGCGACGTTCGGCGGCCTGCATAGTGGTAATAGTGTCGGGGGTGCCTGTGCTCACTCGAAACGTTCCTTTGCGCCCTGGATGCGCGGCGGCGTATATTAGCAGGTTGTTCGCCGATCCCTGAATCATTGTTATGAAGACCATCGACATTCGTGGCGCACGGACTCACAACCTGCGTAATCTCGACTTGAGCCTGCCGCGAGACAAGCTGATCGTATTTACAGGACTGTCCGGGTCCGGAAAGTCATCGCTCGCATTCGATACGATCTACGCGGAAGGCCAGCGCCGTTACGTCGAGTCGCTGTCGGCCTACGCGCGGCAGTTCCTGTCGATGATGGAAAAGCCCGATGTCGATCACATCGATGGCCTGTCGCCCGCGATCTCGATCGAACAAAAGTCCACATCTCACAACCCGCGATCGACCGTCGGCACCGTCACGGAGATCTACGACTACCTGCGTCTGTTGTTCGCGCGTGCAGGCACACCCCGCTGCCCGGACCACGACATCAATCTGGAGGCACAGACCGTCAGCCAGATGGTCGACCACGTACTCGAGCTGCCCGAGGGGACGCGGCTGATGTTGCTCGCACCCGTCATTGCCGATCGCAAGGGCGAACACGTGCAACTCATGAACGACCTGCAGGCCCAAGGCTTCATCCGCGCGCGTATCGACGGCGAAATCTACGAACTCGACCAGCCGCCGGAGCTCGACCTCAGGAAGAAGCACAGCATCGACGCGATCGTCGACCGCTTCAAGGTCAAGGACGACATTCGACTGCGTCTCACGGAGTCGTTCGAAACCGCACTGCGCCTTGCAGACGGCGTGGCGCGCATCGCGTGGATGGATGACGCCGGCGAAGAGGAGATCATCTTTTCCGATCGCTTTGCCTGCAACATCTGCGGCTACAGCCTGACGGAGCTCGAGCCGCGGCTGTTTTCCTTCAACAACCCGAGCGGCGCCTGCCCGGGCTGCGACGGACTCGGCGTCAAGCAGTTTTTCGATCCGGAGCGCGTGGTCGTCAACAAAAGCCTGTCGCTGGCCGGCGGCGCCATTCGCGGCTGGGATCGCAAGACCACCTATTACTACCAGATGATCCAGAGCCTGGCGTCGCACTACGGTTTCGACATCGAAACGCCGTTCGACGAACTGCCCGCGAAGATGCAGGACATCGTGCTGCATGGCAGCGGCAAGGAGAAGATCCAATTTGTCTACGCCAATTCGCGCGGCATGCAGATCAAAAAGCTGCATCGCTTCGAGGGAGTGCTGCCGAATCTCGAGCGCCGCTATCGCGAAACCGAGTCCGGGGCGGTGCGCGAAGAGCTCACGAAATTTCTCAACAGCCAGGACTGCCCCGACTGCGAAGGCACACGCCTGAACCGCGCCGCCCGGCATGTCTATATAGCGGACCACTCGCTGCCCGAAATCACAACACTCTCCGTCGGCCACGCACGCCGGTTTTTCCGCGACATGAAACTCGAGGGATGGCGCGCGACGGTTGCCGACAAGATCGTCAAGGAAATCGGCGAGCGCGTCGGCTTCCTGTCCGACGTCGGACTCGATTACCTGTCACTCGATCGAAGTGCCGAAACCCTGTCCGGTGGTGAGGCACAGCGGATTCGACTGGCAAGCCAGATAGGATCGGGACTCGTCGGCGTAATGTACCGATGAACCGTCAATCGGGCTGCATCAGCGCGACAACCAGCGCCTGCTCGGCACGCTCACGCACCTGCGCGATATCGGCAACACGGTCATTGTCGTGGAGCACGACGAGGAGGCCATCATGTCGGCCGATCACGTTGTGGACCTCGGACCCGGCGCTGGCGTGCATGGCGGCCAGGTGGTTGCCGCCGGCACGCCCGCCGAGATCCAGAAAGAGCCGCGCTCGCTCACCGGCCAGTACCTGTCCGGCAAACGCGCGATCGAGATCCCGGAGCAACGCACGCCCGTCGATCCGGAACGCGAGATTGCCGTGATCGGCGCCACGGGCAATAACCTGAAAAACGTCGAGGCATCCATCCCGCTCGGCGTCATGACCTGCGTCACGGGCGTGTCCGGGTCCGGCAAATCGACGCTCGTCAACGACACTCTGTACAAGGCCGTCGCAGAGGAACTGAACCGGGCAAGCCGCAATCCGGCGCCTCACAGGGAAATTCGTGGCCTGGACAAGATCGATCGCGTTATCGACATCAGCCAGAGCCCGATCGGCCGGACGCCGCGCTCGAACCCGGCCACGTACAGCGGTCTGTTCACGCCCATTCGCGAATTGTTCGCAGGCACGCAGGAATCACGCTCACGCGGCTACATGCCGGGCCGCTTCAGCTTCAACGTCAAGGGCGGCCGATGCGAGGCGTGCCAGGGTGACGGTGTGATCAAAGTCGAGATGCACTTTCTTCCTGACGTTTACGTGCCCTGCGACTTATGCCGCGGCAAACGCTATAACCGCGAAACGCTGGAGATACGCTACAAGGGCAAGAACATCTACGAGGTGCTCGACATGACGGTGGAAGATGCCGCCGAGTTCTTCAGGAACGTTCCGGTCGTCGCGAGGAAACTGCAAACGCTCATGGATGTCGGCCTTACGTATATTCGGCTCGGCCAGAATGCGACGACCTTGTCAGGTGGCGAGGCACAGCGCGTAAAGCTGGCAAAAGAACTGTCGAAAAGAGACACCGGCAATACGCTCTACATCCTCGATGAGCCCACGACCGGCCTGCATTTCCACGCCGACTGGATCATCGACCTGGGGCCGGAAGGCGGCGACGGCGGAGGTCGTATTATCGCGGCCGGCACGCCGGAGACGGTCGCCGCGACCAAGGGCTCATTTACCGGCGAATTCCTGAAACCGCTCGTCGAACGCCCGAGCAAAACGCGCCGCGGCGTCACTGTCAGTGCGTAGGTAAAGCGACGGCTCGATCAGCTCGAGCTCCATCAACAGGTAACGGCCGTCGGCGCCTCGCACCCAGTCGCCGCGGCCGTAGGTTGGCAGCGGCTCCACCGTCGCAAATAGCCGGCTCGCCGTGTCGAGCAGTGCCGCCGGGGGACTAACCGCCTCGATGGCAGCGCCGTGCTCTTCCTGCACCCGAAAATCATCGATCTTCGGGATCTTCAGAATCGCGTGGCTATATTCACCGTTGAAAAAGAACAGGGAGTACTCACCTTCCGTCTGAATATTCTCGATGAACGGCTGTACGACGAACGCACGCCCTTTGAACGTGCGTTGCAGCGTATGCAGCAGGTCGTCATCGACGGGGTTCGACAGCACGAAGGTGTCTTTCGCGTTCGCACCAACCGTTGGTTTGATGACAACCTTGTCGGTATCGTGCTGCGCAAAAAACCCGGCGGGCGCCGCCGAGTCGAAATCGTCATACCAGGTGCTCGGCACAATATCGCTGCCGCGCTGTTCCACATCGCGCAGGTAGGTTTTTTGCAGCGTCCAGTGCACGAGAGACAGATCGTTGACCAAGAGCGCGCGCGACGATTCTATGTCAGCAAGCACATCAAGGAACTGTGGCAGGTGATTCGGGTAATCCCAGGGCGTGCAGATGTACACCGCATCGTAAATGCTCCAATCCACCGCCGAGCGCCACGCGACCGTGTCGACCTTCCAGCCCAGTGCCGACATCGGTTCGAAACTGAGATGAAAATCAGTAACGAAGTCACCCATGTCCTCCATGGTCAGGTAGGCGACCTTTTTCAATCGCCAAAACTCCCGTTTTTCAGAAACTGAATCGTCAAATCGATCGGGCGACGCATACGCATCATGAACGCGTGCGAATGCTCGACGACGACGAAGTCATCCATACCGTCGAGCCTGGTGTCCTCGACAGACACGCGGCCGTCGTCGGGGTTGTCGAGCACCGCCGACGTTACCGGGTCGATTGTGCGATTGCCGGCTATCACGCCCAGCTCGAAGCCGGCCGGACCGAGCTTCAATGGCACGCTGTCCTCGCCTTTGCCCAACTGGCGACCGGCCGGGCCGTTGAGCCAGTCGAAACCCGGCATTGCCTGGAGTTCGTCGACAGCGACGCTGCCCTGATTGGGCGGCCCCAGCATGACCACGCGCCCCAATTCGCCGATCTCGTGCTCGCTGAGATACTGCCGCACAAGGATGCCCCCCAGTGAATGGGTTACAAAGTGAATGCGCTGGACATCATCTATGGAACGGCATACCTCCAGCCCATGGTCGACGGCGATATCGGCCAGTCGTTCGATCTCGAATTCACGTGACGGGTAGTCGATGTTCGCCGTCTCGAAACCTTCCTCGTCGAGGGCGCGCTGCATTGCGTTCATCGACATGGCGGTTCGCGCCAGTCCGTGCAGCAGGATGACGCAGTCCGCCGCGGACGCAACACCGCCCGAGAACATCAACATGCAAATGGCAAGCAGGCGATACATCGCTGGTCAGCTCGCGACGATAAAACCGTTGTCGCGCAATTGCCGGTCGTGCATGCGACTCAGCAGCAGCAGCGCCAGCAGCGCACCGAACAGTGCCCAACCCATGTCCGACTGTGTGTCCCACACGTATCCCTGCGTACCCAGGAATGCATCGGCCGCTTCATCAGACAACAATGCGACCCACCATTCGATTAGCTCGTAGAAAGCGCTGAAGCCGAGACAGAAGCAAACGATGAAGAAATTCCGCCAGGCCACAGAGTTGAATACCTGTAACCGTATCGTAAGCTCGCGAGCGATAATTGCGGGTATGAATCCCTGCGCGAAATGCCCGATCTTGTCGTAGTCGTTACGCGTGCCATCGTAAGTCTCGCGCAACCATTCACCGATCGGCACTTCGGCATAGGTGTAGTGGCCGCCGACCATCAGGATCACGCAATGGACGAGGATCAGGGCGTACACCAGCGTTGTTAGAGGGAACCGTTCACGCGTGAACCAGAGAATGACCCCGCCCAGCACCGCCGGGAAAACCTCCAGGCACCAGGTGACGAAGTCCTTCGGCGCAATGCCGGACCATACCAGGACGCCGAGAAAAACGACGATCCATGCAATTCGCATCCATTGTCTCCTTTAGCGGCGGCCCGCTTACGCCGGTGGGCGCATCGCATCGCCCGTTCTTGTGCGCCAATAGCCCTGGCTGCTGAAACATTCCCACACCCACGGCAACCAGCGCAACAGGGCGAAACTCAGCCACAACGCCCAGGCGAGGATCAGCGCCTTGTAAATCCAGAGCGGCACCGTAAAGACCGATGCAACCGGCAGTGCCGAGTCGCTGCGATCGGCGAACCACCTCAGTACGTCGGCGTAGGAGTTGTGCCCGGTGACGTGCATGTCCGGCGTGCCGAGAAGGCCCTGAGGCAGAGTCCCCACGACGTAAAGCAACGCGACCACCGTCAGGCCGCCAATACCGACCTGGATGATATTGAAACGCCACCAGCTCACCTCGGTCTGCCATTTCTGGCGCGCGCCGCAGGCCAGTAACCACAAAACGACCACGCCGAGTACGGGCCAGCTGAACGTGCTGAAACCAAGACCCAGCAACAACCAGTGCCGGCTTTTTAGCGGCGCCAGCCCGATCCGCCCGAGGATCAACGCGAAGACGAGCAGAACGGCGAGTTCGGACCAATACAATACCGCAGGGCCGAGTTTTGGCCCGGTCGTAGCGAGCAACCAGCGCTCACGCGGTTTGGTCAGCGACATCTCGATATTGCTGGATGGTGCGCCGATATCCACGGCAGGCGTCATTGTGCGCAATCCCATTCTGCCGCTGGCGCGCCACTCGACGCGGATGGCGTGCTGGCCGGGTAGAATGGGCAAGGTCAGCTTGCCGCTTTCGGCACGAAGCGTCTGCTCGCGACCGTCGATGGTAACGGCCGTAACCTCGGCGCCCTCCGGCAAACCGAGCACGTGCTGGGCGCCACGCGTACTCCGGTATTGCAGTTCCAGGCGTGCATCGCTGGACCGGTTGCCGTGATCGACGGACAGCTTCACGGCGTCGAACGCAAGTGTCGAACCTTCGCTTGCCTCCGGACGCGTAGCGACAAGCGTGAGTTGCTCGCCGCCTCGCGGGTGGAACTCGGCCACGCGGACGTCACTCACGTCAGCTCCGGTATTGCTCTCGGGCACGCCTTCGAATTCCGCGTTCCAGACGTTGCCGACGGCGAAGCGCCATACCTCGTTCCACGCGGCGCCCTCTTTGGCCAGCAGCGTGAGTGGGGATTTGCGGGGCAGGGTCGACGTCCAGCTAACCGCGCGTTGTTGCGGGTCCATGGACACGAGTACCCGACCGTCGGTCACGGTGAAGTCGCCGCTTATGATCGACTCCCCGGCGACCAGTGGCACATCGAGGGTCAGGGCTCCCTGCATTGGTGCGACGCGATGAACCGTCGTTCTTACGCGCCAGTCCAGATCGAGTTCCACGGTCCGCTCGATCCGGGCGAAGACGGGAAAGCGGCTGCTTTCCCAACGCACGGTTTCCTCGCCTTCCGCATCGGATTGTAGCCGCGTGAGCTGCACGGACCCCGACAATAACCGGCGATCCTTTAGGCCGGCCACGAACCAGCCATCGCTGTCCACGGTAATGACTCGTGGTGGCGTTCTGAACGGCACTTCGAGGCTGTCCACCGCGGGGACCCGGCCGCGCAGCGTGACGCGATGCCGTCCCGGCGACACGTGCAACCACAGGGCATTATCGCCCATGCGCCTGACCTCGGCGTTAGCGGCACCATCGAGCAGAATGACATCGGGACGCCACCCTTCTGCGGAGCCCGGCAGCGGGATCGCGATGTCCTGCATCGCGTGAATCGACAGATCCATGCCTATCTGGTCCGCACTAACGTTGACACGGGCGGATACGATTTCGGCGCAGCGGGGAATACAATCCGGCGGCTCCAGGAGGCGTTCCTCGAGTTGCTGCAACAGCTCGGCGTCGGGCAGTTGCGCCTCGGCCGTGGGACTCGCGGACAACATTCCTGCCAGTGCAGCTATCGCGAGCACACTCGCGGCCTGGTTGCGCCCGATCGTGAATCCACCGGGCAGCGTCCAGCGGCGCTTCAGGATTTCCGCGGCCAGTGCGGCCGCGAACAGCAACGACAGTGCAACCAGCAGCACGCGCAACACGCTCACGGCCCACCGCGGCAGTACGACGAGCCGCATCGTCTGTCCGGCGTCCACAGGGCCGCTCCAGTCGAGTGTGTAGGTGTTCCATTGCCACGAAGGAATACCGGGGCCGGCCTGGACGATGGCATTCGGTGCGTAGCGGGCGAAGCCGGCCTGCCTCACCCGGCTTCCCGTCGTCACGATCTCCTCGAGCATTGCATCGGCTTGGCGCTCGAGTAGCTGGGACTCACGCCTGGCGGCCGGTTTCGCCTTCAGCGGCTGGAGGGCATCCGCAGGCGCCGATGCCGGCGCCACGCCATAGTCGTACACCTCGTAGCGCCCGATTTGCGGCTCGAGCTGCGGATAGATTGCGATGCGCAGCTGGCTCGCGATGAACGGCACGAGTGCAATCACGAGCGCCGCGGCACTCAACAGCTGGTAGCCGGACACGAGCTGGCGCAACCGCCCTTCCGGCGCGACGCGCATCAGCGCGATGGCAACGAGAAGATTGAGCCACAGCCATCCGGGCGCGTACAGCTCATGAAAACTGAGAACGAGTGCCAGCAATGCAATGACGCCTGCGCCGCGGCCAAGCAGCCGCAAGACGGCGATCGTTATAATCAGTACCAGGAAAAAATCGAGCAGTTGCCATTGGCTCACCCAACTGCCACGCGCATCGTCGACGCCGGGCGCCGCAAGCAACTTGTGCCCGGGGGGCAGGTGCAAGCTCGCCCCGACCTCCGCAAAACGCGTATCCCATCCCGTTATCGGCATCGAGCCACGCGTCTTGCTGCGGCCGAGCGCATCCAGGTCGAGCTCGGTCTGCCGGACCTCGATACCGGTCTGGCCTTCGGACGCGCCTTCGGTGATCAGCAGGTTCTGTTCGTATTCCGTAGCGCTCAACAGCGCATACGGAGGGCTCATGTCGAGCCGCCAGTCCTTGCGCATCTGTCCACCGATTGTGTCCTGCACCACGAAACCGCCGCCGTCGAAGTCCAGCCACATGGTTCTGTCGAGATTCAGTTCATTACTGGGCGAGACCAGCCCGCGACTGCGTTCCGTGATCGTCAGCGTTGCCGCCGGATCGGCCCGGAATGCCGGGAAATTGCGCCAGTTGTCGGGCACCTGCACCTGCACGGGATCGACGGGTGGCAACCCTTCTGCGGCCGTGACGCGCAGGCGGTCATTGGATTGATAGCTCCAAATCTCGGTATCGGGAAGGTTGCTGCCGGACTGCTGCCTGACTATTGCATTCATGACGGCGGGCGCGCGTGCGTTCAGGTAGATTACCCAGCGGCCGGGCCGGACCTGCAGGCGCAGGTTGCCGTCCGCCTCGAACCGGGCTGGCAGTTGGCTCTGTATGTTGAGCGGTACGAAGCCGTCGGGAAGAATCGGGCCGAACAACTCCTCGCGAACGCTTCCCGAGACGTCGATCTGCAGCTGCGTAATCAGCCGCGTCGGAACGTCGTCGGCGATGAGCCTGTGCACCTCGGCCCGCACGGAATCGACAGCGCGCGCATCGTGTTTGCGCTCGCCGAGGAACACACCGCTTCGATTGATTTCCGGTCGTGCAACGGTCTTGCCGTCGACAACCAGTTCGACGAGCCCGCTTTCGACGGGCAAGCGCAGTACGCCGGGCCGTTCGTCCCATTCGAAGCGCCCGGTGACGCGATGCGAGCCCGGTGCCAGCCGCACGCTGGGTACGTTGTTTCGCGCCACGACCGCGATCGCGCGATCGCCGACCGCGACGCGGTCCGGCCAGTGTTCAGCGCTGCCAGGCAATGCGAGCCATTGTTCCTCGGCGTAAACCGTCCATTGCTGCGTGAACTGCGCCCCGGTCGAGTTTACGTTGAGGCTCAGCCTGCCGGGCCATGCGCAAAGGAAGTCGTCGCGGTTCTCCGCGGCACGGTCGAAGTAGAACGGGCAGTTCCGGTATTCCTTGCCGTCGAGCACCCACTGCTGCCAATCTCGAAGGTCTTCGGGCACATAAGTCTGTGCGGCGGCAGATGCCGTGACACACAACACGGACAGGACGATCAGCCTGAGCATCGATGACATGAGGTCTCTCCGGCGCATTCTTTGATGACACTATACGCCAACATGATGCAGGTGGCTGTGGGGTCAGGAATCAATCAGAAATCAATCAGAAGTCAGTAATGCGGCGGGCGCTCGTCGCCCGGGTCGCCGGCCGGCATAGCCTCACCCATCGACCGCACCCGATCGAGCAACGACCTGCACAGCTCGTCCAGGGCCGTGATTTTCGCCTGCTGCGCAGTCACCACGTCATTGAGCTCATGCAGCAACTGGTCCTGGTGGGCCAGCCGACTCTCAAGATCGATGAAGCGTTCCTCGCTCATTTGCGTCCCCTGTTCGCTTTGAAGGTGTATGAATTTACCAAGCAGCCCACTACGATACACGCGTTACCCCTTCAGGACTCACCATGTCGTTGCTGCGTTTCGAGGAAGTCGGACTGGAATTCGGCGAGCAGATTATTCTGCGCGACGCCGGCTTCTCGATCGAGGCCGGTGAGCGCGTGTGCCTGATCGGTCGCAACGGCGCCGGCAAGTCGACGACGCTGAAACTGATCATGGGAACGCTCGAACCCGACCGGGGCGAGATCATTGCGAGCTCGGATCTCATTGTGAGCCAGCTCGAACAGACCCTGCCCGAGGCCATGGACATGCCGGTACCCGACGTTATTCGTTCGGGACTCACGCAGATCAGGAACCTGCTCACGGAGTACGAGACAAGATCGAGGCTCGATCTCGACAAGCATGGCCTGCGCGACCTGGAAGCACTACACGCGAAAATCGATGCGCACGACGGATGGCACATCGAACAGCGCGTCGAAACGACGATCACCGAATTGAACCTGCCCGCGGACAAGAAAATGAACGAATTGTCAGGCGGCTGGCGCCGGCGCGTATCCCTTGCCAGGGCGCTGGTGCAAAAACCCGACTTGTTATTGCTCGATGAGCCAACCAATCATCTCGACATCGCGACCATCAAGTGGCTGGAAGATCACGTCTACGGTTACAAGGGTGCCGTTATCTTCATCACCCACGATCGCGCCTTCCTGCAGAGGCTTGCCACGCGCATCGTAGAAATCGATCGAGGTCGCCTCACGAGCTGGCCCGGAGATTACGCTAACTTTCTGAAAAGAAAAGAGAAAGCACTTGAGGATGAGGCAAGCGCCGAAGCCCGCTTCGACAAGAAGCTGGAGCAGGAGGAGGTCTGGATACGACAGGGAATCAAGGCGCGCCGCACCCGCAACGAGGGGCGCGTACGCGCGTTGCAGAAGATGCGCGAGCAGCGTGAAAGCCGCATCGCGCAGGAGGGCAAAGCACGCATTCACATCGAGGAGGCGGAGCAATCCGGGCGCAAGGTCATCCGTGCGCGCAACATCAGTTACAGCTACGGCGACGAACAGGTGATTCGCGATTTTTCGATCAAGATAATGCGTGGCGATCGAATCGGCCTCATCGGCAATAACGGCGTGGGCAAGACCACCCTGTTGAGGCTACTGCTCGGCGAACTGCAACCCCAGACCGGTACGCTGAAGCAAGGCACGAATATCGAAGTCGGCTATTTCGATCAGCTGCGGCAGTCGCTCGACCTCGAGAAGTCGGTGGCCTACAACGTGGGCGAAGGTCGCACCTACATCAACCTGAACGGTAAGGACCGCCACGTCGTCGGCTACCTCAGGGGTTTCCTTTTCACGCCAAAGCGGGCGATGACGCCCGTGAAGTCATTGTCCGGCGGTGAACGCAATCGCGTGATTCTCGCCAAGTTGTTTACACGTGCCGCCAATCTCCTGGTCCTGGACGAGCCGACGAATGACCTCGATATCGAGACACTGGAAGTGCTCGAACAGAAGCTCTGCGAATACACCGGCACACTCATCGTCGTCAGTCACGATCGTGAGTTTCTCGACAACGTGGTTACGAGCACCGTTGTATTCGAAGCCGACGGCAACGTGCAGGAATACGTCGGCGGGTACAGCGACTGGCTTCGACACGGCCACAGGCTTGCTGAAACGGAAAGTCCTTTCGAGGCGGAACGAAAGAAACGCGCAGCCGCCGAGCGGCGCAAGAAAAAAAATGCGACCAAGCTCAGTTACAGGGACCAGCGCGAACTGGACGGACTGCCGGGCGAAATCGAGTCGCTCGAGTCTGCCGTCGCCGAGCTGCAACGAGCCATCGCCGACCCGCAATTCTACTCACAGGACAACGAACTCGTGCAGCGGACGCTCGAGGAGCTCAGTGACGCCGAGGCCATGCTGGAGCAACGCGTCGAACGCTGGGGAGAGCTCGAAACGATGAAGGATTCGTTTCGCTTATAGCAAAGCGAGAATCAGCGCCACCTGGCAGAGCCAGCCAACGGCAAATGCCAGTGTCCGAACCCACGGAATTGCCATCGTGTAGGACAGCAGGTGCACGACGCGCGCCCAGAAATAGACATTGCACGCCATTACCGTGGTGTCATTGCTGATACCGGCGGCATTGGCAACGAGGACGAGTGCTGCGAAGACGACAAGGTTTTCCACGGCATTGTAATGCGCTGCCTTCATCTTGGTAGCCCATCCCGACAGCGCCTTGGGTTCCTCCGGATAACCCACCGCCTCCACGAGACCTCGAACCATAATCGTGTTGACGATGTACGGCATCCACATGACTGCGTTGAGTGTTGCCACCCATGTCAGGCTCGTTAATTCGCTCGTCATCATATTCCCCTCTTTGGTATTGACGTAAACGCGGCGCGTGTTGCTGCGCCTTCAGGATTCAACAGATCGTGTCAGGAAAAAGCATTTGTCCGCCAGCGGTGCGTCGTCCGGGTAGTCCTGAACGACAAAGCCCATTTTCAGATAACACTGGTACGCGGGTGCATTGTCCCTGAGCACGAACAACGAGTATTTTGTGTGCCCGCATACGTCGCGTGCCGCCCGCATGAGCATTTCGATCAGGCGCTTGCCGATACCGCGACGGCGCATTTCAGGATGCGTAATGAGGCGTGCCAGGTGTCCTCGATCGTGGCGCTCGTAGACCTGTCCGAATGCGGCCATAGCTCCGTCAGGATCGAACAGGGCGTAGGAGAGGATGTCGTCGATTCGGCAGTCCTCGTGAAACGACTCGCGCGTAAACGGGTAACGGAATCTCGGGCCGCTCCAGATATCCACGGAACGGGCGTCGGGAAACCAGTTCATGAGTTCATCGATATCGCTGGCACGAGGAGTTTCGAGCCTCCAGCCGTCCTCGATTGCCCGGGTACTCACAACGTTCATGGGGCTTCCTCTGCTCGCCCGAGACAGGCAGTCCTTAGTTGCCGGGCATGGTTTCCTCGAAATACCGATCGAACGCGCGATGCAGAATCTCGGGTGAAATGCCTATGCCCTCCATGGCATGGTTGAATTGCTCGATTTCGGAGACCTCCCGTCTGCCGTCCGCGGCGACCACCTTCAGACCCATCAGGGCAATTTCCTCTTTGTCCGAGTCGGACAGGGTCTGTCCGAGGTCCCTGAGCAGTACGTTGAGCGACGGTTTATCGACCATTTCGGTCATGGCCCGGGTGATGAGTGCGAGCGACTCCGGTCCTTCGAGATGGAAGTGACTCTCGATCAACCCGATTATTTGTGCCGCTTCTTCGGGTTCGATTCTGCCGCTGCCGCGGGCGACAAAAATCAGCAATGCCGCGACGAGAAATTGCGAATCGTAGGTCCTGACCCCGTCGTCCGTCCTGATTACAAGCTTGGTGCCGTGAAGTTCCGAGCTTAGAATCTCGCTGTCCATGATGACCTCATTTCGTCGCGTAGTTCTTGCGCATGTATTTTACAGAGCCAACGATCAATTTCTTTAACACATTCTCATCGACATCGGAAAGCCGTTTGATATAGAGACAGGATTTTCCGGTTTTGTATTTGCCAAGCTTCTTCATCAGCGGCTCGAAATGCTGAAATCCGGGAATGACGTACAGGGTCAGCGCCTGCTTGCGAGGTGAGAGTCCCGTAATCATGAAGTCCCCTTCCCGGCCGCTATCGTATCTGTAATGGTAGCTACCGAAACCGACGATGTTGGCGCCCCACATCCTTGCACGTGACCCGGTTGCCTCTCGCATCATCGCGGCGACCTTGCGGACGTCGCTGCGCTTTTGTTTGTCCTCGATACCGTTGATAAACGCAGTAACACTCGCCCTGGTCTGCTTCGTTTTGTTCTCAGCCATGTGTGTCCCTCAATGTGACGTGCCAAACAGTCGGTCGCCCGCGTCACCGAGTCCGGGTACGATGTATTTCTTTTCGTTCAGCTTCTCGTCGATCGCCGCGGCATAAATCCGCACGTCCGGATGCGCAGATTCAACGAGCTCGATACCCTCAGGGCACGTCACGATGCACACGACGACAACATTGTCGGCACCCTTCGCCTTCAACAAATCGATTGCTGCCGCGGTCGAGCCGCCGGTCGCAAGCATCGGGTCAATGACGATGCACGTGCCACCCTCAATTTGTGGCGGGTACCGTTCGTAATAGGTAACCGGCAGTTTCGTCACCTCGTCGCGATAGAGGCCGACAAAGCCGACTCTGGCCGTAGGAACCAGCTCGAGTATGCCTTCGAGCATGCCGACGCCGGCACGCAGAATGGGTATAACCACGATGTCGGTGTCAATCTTGCGGCAGCTCGCCGCGGCGACCGGGGTTTCGACCGTGACCTGTTTCGTCTTGATGTTCTTCAGGGCCTCGTAACAGACGAATTTCGTGATCTCGGTCGAGAGCTCCCGAAATCGCTTGTGCCCGGTGTCCGCAGCACGAATGATCGCGAGTTTGTGTTGTACACAGGGGTGATCAATCAATTCGGCCATCTCTTACGCTCCGCGGTTGTTTTCATTCTTGTTCGGGATTCGCCGACCAGATAGCGTACTCGGTGCCGACGGGATCGGTGAAATGAAATCGTCGGCCGCCCGGAAAAGAAAAGATTTCCTCGCATATCGTGGCACCAAATTTCTGGACTCTTTCGACATCACGCTCGAGGTCCTCGCTGTAAAACACCGCCAGCACACCGGTCGACGGAGCCGGTTCTTCGGCGCGGCGAAAACCTCCGTCCAGTCGGCCATCGTTGAAACTCATATAGTCGTCGCCCCACTCCTTGAACGACCAGCCGAACATCGCCGAGAAGAACTCGCGCGTCTTTTTCAGATCGGTGACAGGAATTTCGACGTAGTCAATCCGGTTCTCTGCTCTCATGCATGCCTCCTCACGATCTTACGGACCCTTCAGCCTCAGAATCGGACGCTCAGCGTCTACGAGCACCGTACCAAACTCCCCGCTGATTTCGTAACGCCCATCCGCGCGGCGGCAAAACCCGGAAATTCCCCCGTGACCGATATTTCCTGCAATATCAAAGGTATCTGACTCAAACTCGCCGTTCAGGCCCAGGCCCTCGCAGTGGGGAAATTCGACGTATGCCGGGCGTATACAGGCCTTTTCGGCCGGCCTTGGCTTCTCGTAAAAGGCGTGCTCGGGCAGGAGACACACATCGACATCGACCAACAAGGCGCCGGCCTCCGCGTGCCATGACAACACGAACGAGTTCGTCAGGTCGACGCCGGCAAATTCGCGCAGTTGCCGCCAGTCGGTGATGTCGTCTGTACCTGTCATCCCCTAAGCAGTGCCACGACGCGGTTGGTCCCGCCTCATGACCACGAAGTTCGATGCAATCTGCGCCGCTTTGCTCATAGCCTGTTCCACCTAGCCAAACGTTGCTGCCACCCACACGCCAATGTAGTGGGATAGTATTACGACCAGACCCGCGATTCCCAGGTGTTCGGCGACGATGGCCAGCGGTGACTCGTCCTGCGATCGCGCGAGAAAATAGCTCAGCACCGTGATGACCAGCATGCCCCAGGCAACGGACGCTATTACGGCCGTTGATAGCGGCAGTAACAGCAGCGGCACTGCAAAGCTGATCGAGAATACGAACTTCGTAATGAAGGTGGCGATCGTCGCCGACCAGACATGCGCGTGTGTCGTATTCGGATCCGCCTCTTCCGCAAGGTGAATGCCGAGCGCGTCGGACATCGCGTCCGCGACGGCAATTACGAGTATGCCGCCCAGTACGGCCGTAATGGATCGGGTGCCGGAGTTGAGCCCGACGATCAGGCCTATCGTCGTGATCACACCGGATGTCGCACCGAAAAATAATCCCGTTCGGGCACCGTCGTTCATCAATAACCCCATGTCACTCCCGCATTTTCAACCCAGCGTCATACTATAGAGGCTTATCTCGTTTTCCTCGCCCGGCATTGTAATTCCCTGGTCGAACGTGAGCCCGAGTTTTTCGATCAGCCCGATGGAGGCGGCGTTCCCCGGCGAGACGATCGCCGCGAGCCGCTGGATACCAAGATCGTCGCGCGCGTGGGAGACCACGGCCGTGGCGGCCTCACCGGCATAGCCGTTGCCGCAGTATTCCGGAAGCAATCCAAAGCCTAAGTCAGGGTCGTCGAGAATGTCACGGCGAAACAGGCCGCAGATTCCAATTTGCGCACCGTCGGACTTGAGTGAGACGCAATAGGGGCCGTAACCATAGTCGTCATAGAGCCTGAACGCGCCGTCCTGCATCGCTTCTTCTGCCGCTTCGACCGTTCGCACACCCCGGTCGCCGACGTGCCGAATAAATGCGGGATCGTTCCAGATTGCCAGCATCAAGTTGGCATCGTCGAGCGTTACGCGCCGTAACCGTAGTCGCTCCGTCTCGAGGAACCAGCCCGGGTCGCCCACTATCAGTGCCAGGCACCGAGAATCAACCCGTACACCACGAACTGGCACGTGTGATAACCGCCGTCGATAAACAGCGCGCTGAACGGCCGGTTGGCGAACTGGTAGTTGATGCCGAAACTCGCGCCGACAAATCCGAGCCCGACCAGGAGGCCCGCTTTCCACGCCTCCGACAGCACCGGCTCGGGCCCCAGGAGCATCGCGAATACGTAGGCGGATATCAGTGCGAAGACGAAGCTCAAGCCGAAGACTTTTGCAGGATGGCCGTCGTCTTCCGTGGTGCGACCCATTGCCTTGTTCCAGGGTTTGAGGAATACCGCGGGGGAGTACCAGAGTCCGCCCAGCAAGAAGCTCGATGCGGCCGCGACGATAACGGCCCAGATATTGATATCCATGCTTGTTCTCCTTTCTCAGGCCCTGGCCTGCCACCAGGAGTAAAGAAACTGTTGCGTCGCACCCGCCGGCGTCCGATGCTCGTCGATCTCCTCACTCTGCAACACGAAGTCGTCGCCAAGAAGTTGTCGCAGCATCTCGACACTGTAGCGTCGAATATCGAGTCCGCTGCACCGCAGCGGACCCTCGGGCCCGAAGGTCGCCAGCAGGAAATGCCCTTCGGCTCGCAACGCAGCTTTCATCGCGGCGATGTAGCGCTGTCGATCCGTCTCCTCGGTGAGGAAATGAAACACGGCTCGATCATGCCAGACCGCGTAGGAACGCGATGGATTGAAGTCTGTGATGTCGGCTTCTATCCAACGCACGCGGGCAGCGAGATCGCCCAGGCGGGCAACGGATTGCTGCAGCGCCTTGCCCGAAATATCCAGCACGCTGACGTCCTCGTAACCCACATCCAGTAAGCGATCCACGAGAGAGCTCGCGCCGCCGCCAACGTCTATGATCGAGTCTGACGTCGACCGCGCTGCAGAATGGATCAACTCGAGCGATTTCTCGGGTACGGGCTGGTACCACGACACCTCGGTAGGTTCTTTACCCTCGTAGACACGCTCCCAGTGAAGTTTGCGTTCCCCGCTCACCTGCTGACCCCGTCCATATCCTTACCGAAACTGCGATCGCTCCCGTCGCTATGCGCATACTATACTCGGTACCGGCCCCATGAAAATAACAACGATCAAACTAGAGGCGCCGTACCTGGTCTTTCTCGGCGACGTCGGCAGCGACCTCGATGCGAAGACCGGTTTGGGCATCGCCTGGTGGCGCGCCGAGCGCTGTGCCGGCCAGATGAGGTTTGCCGGGTGTCCGGTGGATTGTGGTTTACCCGACCTCTCCGTAGCGGCTGCTCTCTCAGCCGGCGTTCGCACCGTGATCATCGGGGTTGCACCCACCGGCGGCCGGATTCGGGCCAGCTGGCTGCCGCCGTTGATTGAATTCGCAACAGCGGGCGTGAATATCGCGTCCGGCCTGCATCACAAACTCGGTGATTTTCCGCAACTCGTCGCGGCAGCTCGCGAGGGCGGTGCAGATTTGATCGATGTGCGAACGCCGCCGTCCGGCTTGCCGTGCGGGCTTGGCAAGAAGCGCAGCGGCAAGCGTGTCCTGACGGTCGGGACCGACTGCGTTGTCGGCAAGAAATACAGCGCCCTCGCGCTTCACGTG
The DNA here is from genome assembly GCA_945788625.1 of uncultured Woeseiaceae bacterium. Taxonomy (GTDB): domain Bacteria; phylum Pseudomonadota; class Gammaproteobacteria; order Steroidobacterales; family Woeseiaceae; genus UBA1847. The sequence goes on along the minus strand of CALZMQ010000020.1, from coordinate 38,764 downwards.
GAACTCTCGCGGCGCGGCATCGATGCAACATTCAGGGCCACGGGGCAGACAGGCATCATGATCGCCGGTGAGGGAATTGCCATCGACGCGGTGCCCGCTGACTTCATTGCGGGCGCGGCCGAGGTGCTGTCACCGGACAATCGGCCGGATCATTGGGACGTGATCGAAGGACAGGGATCGCTGTTTCACCCGAGCTATGCCGGGGTCACGCTGGGCTTGCTGCACGGCTCCCAGCCCGATGCGCTCGTTCTGTGTCACGACGCGAGTCGCCGCGAGATCCTCGACGTCGCGGACCACTACCCGATCCCGCCGCTGGAGGACTTCATCGACCGTGTGCTGGCGGCCGCCCGGGTAACGAATCCGCACTGCGAATTCGCCGGCATCAGCGTCAATACAACGACGCTGAACGATGCCGATCGCAGTGCGTACCTCGCAAACCTGGAACAAAGGTACAAGCTGCCCGCGGTCGATCCGGTCGCGACCGGCATGCGCCGCATCGCGGATTACCTTTTGCGGAGCAGGGGATCTTCCCGGAGCGCGACGTAAACTACGACGATGCGTCGTTCTGCGCGATTCTCCACGGCGGGTACCTGCGGTTGTCACCGGCATGATAGATACACACTCGATTACCGGCTGGATCGGAGATATACGCCTCCCTCCATCGCCAGTCCTGGTCTGTGGGCTCTGTATCGAATTGCAGGCCGAGTTTGCGCAAGCGCTCGACAGTTGCGTCAACGTCGGCGACCTCGAAATATATGACGACAGCGCTATCCGCGCGCGCAGCGTCAGCAAGATGAATGGAGAAGGTCGTGCCCGATTCGGTTTCGAAGCGCGCGTAGCGTGGTGGGCTGTGGACGATCTGCCGCAACCCGAGTGTCTGGTAAAAGCGCAGTGACGCATCGTAGTCGGTGCACGGAACTGTGACCTGGTTGAGATCCATGGTCAGGATCGCAGGGCGTTTGTCGCTGTTGGAGGCTCGAATCGATGCCTGAAGGTGAACGCCTCCGCTGTTGGCCCGTTCTCCCACAGCATCTCCAACCGGGATTTTGCTTCGGCGTCCGTTGGAATGTGGCCTGCCTTGATCCACCACAACACGAACGGCGGCTTGTCCGGGCGCCTGAACCATTCGCTACGTGCCTGCAGGGCAGTGACGTGATCGGAGCGGTAGACATACGCCTCGAGCGCCTCTATCGACGCCCAGACGGACAGGTTGAACAGGATCAACGGGTCGTCAAAAGCCTGTATGGACGTCGCGTCGCCCTCTTCGGTCTGCAGCCTCCAGACAAATCCGGGCGACGCGTCTGCCAGCGCATTGAGCGATTCGAGGCGCGCGACGAATCCCTCCATGACAGGTTCGTCGAGTGTCCCGCGCATGCTGGCAATGTTGGCCTGGGCCAGGTGAAAGTCGCCCGGCATCACGCAGTGCTCGCTCTAGGGCCCGCCGCGGGCAGCTTGATGGCGACGTCACCCACGCTGAACGTGCCCGATTGCACCACCCGCGCATTGATACCTCGCAGGCAAAGCTGTTTACCCAGGCCGGAATTCACGAACTTCATTGCATCGAGGCCGAATCGCGCGACGAACTTCTTGCAGCCCAGATGCGGCATGCTCGTGACCTCGAGAATCGCGGACCCGAGCTGCAGGCGAGTACCCGCAGGCAGGTTGTCTTTGCTCAGATCCATGTCGAGATAGATCTGGTCACCCGCCAGCGGCCAGCGTTCCTCGGCCACGGCAACCAGCTCGATAACGCGCGAGTTCATGATATTAATCTGCATTTCCGGGTGGGCGCTGCCGTTCCTTGTCCGGGAGCTGCCGCGGCGAGCCCAGTTGTCGCCCAGCATGCCCTCGCTTACATCGAGCTCGGCGATTGTCAGGACCTGCCTTTCATCGATATCGGGTCGACGGACAATCATCTTCACCTCACCGAGATCTTTCGGCGACTGTCGAATTTGCCCGAGCCCCGACTCGAGTTGCTCCGTATCGAGATGCTTCGCGCTATTCACGGAGTTCGGTAAGCGCGGCAGCAACGAATCCTAACAAAGTATCGCTCCATGCCGGATCGGATTGGTTACGAACTCAATCCAGCTTACGGTCCGCCCGGTGCCGTTGCAAGCTCGCAGGGTACGTCGAAATCGACGTGATAGTGTTCGTCATGGCGCACCCATGAACGCTTCGTGGAGAACTGCACGTTCTCCTTCAGGTAGGGCCAGCGCTCACTTTCGTGTAACAGCGGCTGCAGCTGGGGGTCGAAAACAACGCGCCATATTGCGATGCCCTGCATTTGCGCGGCCTTGTGAAGCTGATAAATGTGCTCGGCCAAAGCGTCGGCATCGATGCTCAGGTCACCGAAATTCCCCGAGCTGTCGAATTCCAGATCGTAACCCCACTTGTCGAATATGCCGGTCGGCAACGGTACGGAATTCCCGTCCCGGTCGAGGACCGGCACCATGAAGTCCACCGACAAGCCATTGCGATGTGTCTTGTGTGGCTTGAATTGGCCGCCGTCCTCGAAGCCGGTCTCCCCATAAACGAATACCTTGCCCGGCGCCGATTCCTCCAGCTCAGCGTAGGCGGCGACAACGAGCGAATGCACCTCGCTGTGCACGTAGGTACGGCCAAGCAGGCGGGCCATTCCGGAATACGCCGTGAAGTTGGCCCCCCTGGAAGGTAACTCCCAACCATTTTCCAGGGAGCCGTTCGCGGTCGTTCCGTAGCAGGTACTGGGATCCCCGGCATGCAGGCTACCCGACAAGAGGAGCAGCGAGACAATCGAGACGCGCCGGCAATCCGACGTTTGTAAGAGCAATGCGGGCGTCATTTCGGAAGGTGCCTGGTTTTCGAAACGTGAGCGCCGCAATAAATGCAGATTTTTCGGCGGTCACCCAGTACCCTTCCGCACTCGCCGCAGGTGGTCGGCCCGGATTTCAGTTTTCCATCGAGCGTGCCGTCCCTGAGGTCGATTTCCTGCATCTTGGCTTCCAGGTCTTTCAGGTAGAAGCCATTCGATTTCCCCAACAACTCCCACATGCCCATAAGGATCAGGGTCAGGGAATCGACTTCGGCCTCGAGTTGCTTCACGCGGCGCTCGAGGTCGTACGATTTTGCCTGCGCCTGGTCGGCCGTCGCCGTCGCACTGGAAATGCGCATATTCAGGAGGTGATCCCACAGGTTGTTCATTACCTGGCGACCACTACCCGCGTTCCGGCAATGTGGTCGTGTACGCACCTCTTGTCCCGTCGAAAGATAAACAGGGCATTGACTAGGCCAAACAGGCCACCGACGAATGGCACCATCGATATCAGGGTCACCGGAAGATACCTCGCCGCGAATACCTTCCACAACGGCAGTATTTTGGAATCGTGGACAGACACTATTCTCGTACCAACCACCCGTTTACCGATGGTCTGGCCGTACTTCGCCAGCAAGTAGCCATGAAAGAGCAGATAGGAAAATGCGCCCAGCGAAATCCACGCCACCATCTCGATGTTCGATTCCTCTCCGGCTACAGCTCGATCCCAGTATCCGGTGAGGTACATCAGCGGCATCATGAGGATCAACGCGAGAAAGCCGTCAATCAGTGCTCCGCCGAGTCGAGCGCCGCGGCTGGCCAAATCCAATCCTGTCGGATCATCTACTTCTATATCGGCACTTGGCGGTGCGTATGGATCGGTATCTGCCATCAGTTCCTCCGGTGTAAAAAACTCAATCGATCAGGTTGGCGCCGCCGTCGTCCATCTTCTTCGGGCGGCTCCAGTAATTGTACTGCGGTGTCCAGTCGGCCTCGCTCAATCCGGCCATGCCGAGCAGGTTCCAGATCGAACAATACAAATCCCCAGGTCCGAACACCGCGGCATTCTTTCGCCGGATCTGGCTGCCGTCGCGTTCGTAGACGACTACACCCGGCATGTTGTTCTCTCCCGGTACGACAGTCTGTTCCTTGATGTAATCGCCGCCACCATGTGAAGCGAGGCGGAAGCGCCAGCCACGCGAGTTCGCAAACCTGCGCTGCAAGTCGGGCGGGTCTTTCGATACCAGAACGACCGACATTGCCGACTCGAGATGGGGAAGAAAACCGTTGAATCCGTCGGCCCAGAGAGTGCAGTAACGACAACCCTGGCCCATATTGTGAATAACCAGCAGGCTGTCTTTTTCGCCGAATAACTCGAGCAACTCAACGTCCCCTTCCAGCGTTGAAAAGGTGTAATTTTTTACCTCGTCTCCGGAATGCGCTTTCCGAAGTTCGTTGAGCTTCATTGTGAGTTCGTAAAGTTGTTTTTCGATCGCTGATATCTCGTCGTTCACCATCTCACCTCACTATCACAGGAAACCGAACCTGGATTCCGTACGATCATAGATAGTCACGCACCCGGCGACAAGATTAGCGTCTGAAGGACCGGTCTTTGGTAATGAGAATCGTCAGGCGACTCGCAGGCCACGGTATGACTCCAACCCGCCCAGGACCGGACCTACCGCGACGAATTGCCAACCGAGCGCACGGCAGGCGTCCCGATCCCACGGTCCGTCTCCGTAATAAGTAATCGAATCGAAGTCCGTGCCGAGACGCGACAGCGCTTTTCGCATTATCACGGTCCTGTCCCACGAGTCGTCGGCCGTTGCCAGGGGAATTGCAGGGCTGTCGAATCCGGCCGAGTCCAGCTTGAGTATTGCACTCTCGGTCCAACCGCCGGTTGCAATTGCGACGGCATGCTCCTCCGACCTCGCCAGCGACTGCAACATTTCCCTGGCGCCGGGCACTTCTTGAAACGGACCATTAGCGGCAATGTGCGCACGCAAGGCGTTGACGAAATGAGTTCTGATTTCCGCAGTGGGGTCCGGTCGAGGAGGAATCGAGTTATCAACGAGAAGCTGCGACAAGACCCCTGAGTCGGTTACATAGTCGTATTCGTGCAAGGACTGGCGAAATACCACCGATCCCAGCACGGCATGTACTGATTTCCTGTACAGGTCGTCATCAACCGCTGCGGATTGAATAAGCGTACCGTCGATGTCGAAAATCATGGCATGCATCGAGTTTTGCTCAGCGTCTGAACCACCTTGCAGACCAGTGTCTGGCACGAATGCTGCGATTGCAAGGCGATGGCCATTCGGTTGGCGCGGTGACCAGGGTCATTTATTCACGCTCCACGCTGACTTTGATGCTGCGCTCTACGGCGTCGATCTCTTCCCCACGAACCGCGCGGTGCAACCAGAATGGGCGCTCCCAGCCGTGTTCCTCTGTCTGAAAAAATGCCGTTTTGCAGTCCGCGTGGAAACCGCAACCGGGACTGGTCCGTCCCTGGACTCGAACCCGCAGAACGCCTTCGTGATTTGTGGTCCCGAACGACTCGTAATTGTCGAAGCAGATCAACGTCGCACCACTTACCGGGGACGAGTCCTTGTTTGCGAGTTGAAACACGACTGTCCGGGTATACGGTTTGTCGCAGCCGCACAGCGACCTGGCACAGTCAGCCAGTCCCCCGCCGCCGGAAGCGCAGCCAATCAAAGCGCAGGAAATGAGACTAAAGGTACCGAATCTCAGCATGGCGACTGGTCCCGTAAGCTGGCCTCCACCCAGTATCTGACCAGTGCCTTATCGATGCAAGAACTCTGCCCGCACACTTGCCGGGAACAAAAGCGGGATGCACGGACGAACTGCATTAGCAAAAGATGCTACTGGAGACGTTTCTCTAAATCGGCCAGCCCGGCTGCCCAAGAGTCGCGCAATTCTTCAGAGTCTGACCAGAGCTGAGCCAGCTCGGAATCACTGGAATCCTGAACGCGCTCGACCACTTCAATTGCGAGAGCAACCAGATCCTCATTGCCGCCGAGACTGCGTGCATCGGCCCAGGCCGTTACCTCTTCGGGCAGTTGGGCGTGCGGATTACCTTTCAATGCAGCAACCACTTCCGCCGCCGCAAGTGCAGCAGATGCCGTTGGCGCCTCGATGTAAGAGCCTGATTTGCTTACAGCTTCCAGCGCAGCTTTGACGACCGACAAGTCGGTGCTTTCCTCGAGTTCCCAAACCCAATCGAGGGCATCGTCATTGTCGAATGGACCTGTGTCCCAGGCGCCGCCATGTGCGACCGGACCGAGGAGAAGAACGGCGAAGATTGCAACTGCTCTTTTTAGTCTCACTGTATGTTCTCGTATTGACTGAGGAATTGGTTCGACTACGCAAGGAATCCAGAGCATCTTAATCGGCATGTACCCCATTCTTTGCTCCTCGCTAAGCCGGTGATGCGTTGATAACCGAAGCGAATATTATCAAACAAACTGCGATTGATTCGGCAAACATCGCGAAAAGCAAATACGTTTTTCCGTTGTCCCGATGATCGACATAGTCGAGCGCGAACACCGCCGGGACTGCGACCGCGAACAGAAACGCCAGGTAGCCGAGAGTTTCGCCGATTCCGGACAACGATATCGTGAGCGGCTCACCAAAAGGTAGCGTCACATCGTTCACCCAAAGCAAGTAGGCGCTAATCCCGGCGACCGCGATTGCCGTTACCAGATGATTGATGCGACGGACATCCGGATCCGACTGAACGTCGTCGGCTTCGCTCTTGAAAACCGGGCCTTTATCGTCGGGAAGTGGATCCGGCGGGATGCCTTGCGCCAATGCGTCCCGCTGGGCAGGACCGATTTTTTCTAACGCTGCCTGGAGATTCGCGTAGTTCCTGGGGTACTTCTTCGAATTGATGTTGTTGAGCGCTTCCAGGAGTTCCCGGTAAGAATAACCCGAGTAGTCTATTCGACCGTCATTACTCAATGTGACACCTGACGTTTGAGCTGGATTGTGGCCAGCTTACGGCGGTGTTTTTTCCTTTGCAAGATCCGTGGCAGAACATAGATATGCAGTGGCGGCGCATCGCCAGGTGCGCCTTCTTCAGGTGCAAGACGCTGGCACGGCGATGTCAAACGAGAGCAAGTCAGTGATTCGTACAACAACTGCGCCGGGATTCGACGATTCAGCAGTATTCGTGATGAACTTACCGTTGAAGCGGACGTATAGCGAATTCGAGGCATTCGCGCGATGCGTCTGGCGATACTGGTCGACGGTATCCAGAATCGAAAAGGACGCATCGACCAGGTGCCTCTCATCAAGACCGCAACGCCGAAACTCAATACGCTCGCCGTCCCAGTAGAGCACTCCCTCATAGGGCGGCGGTGCATCGATGCGCGCCGCGATTGCGGTGCTCACGAAGAACATGAAAACGATTGCACGCTTCATTGGGCGAAACAGCCACAGGACGCGACCGATTCACCGGTCGATTTCGACAGGAAAGCAAACCCGAACGATCGAGCGCGAACGGGAGGCTCAAGACCCGGAACGGCGACACCCGCCGAGAATTCCCTGTGTTCCTTCGCCGATGCCCAGTAGGAAGACCACTTGCCAGCGTCTACCGCGAGGTCAAACGAACGAACTTCGGCTTTCATGCAACGCTGTCCTGGCGCGGCTCGGGGCGTACCCGCCCTTGCCGGGCGGGCAACAAGATCGACATCCAGGATGGCCTCGCCATCGGGACCGTACAAGACCAGGAACGGCGGGTCGGTGTCCGAGAACTGCGTGGAACCGATAACCAGCCCCAGTTCGTAAGCGGCGAGTTGATAGAGTGGCGTGCCCGATGCGAACGTGCAGGTATCGCTGAGATCCTGGTACACACAGCCTGTGGCACCGAATGCTGCGGTCGAAACGATGGCAGCTATTTCGCTTGTTTTCGCGGCAAAGCGGTGCCCGCTACTACTCGAACAGTTCATCATCGGACTCAATGTCCTCAAACGGCTCGGCAGCTCTTAGATCAAAAAGCTGCGGGAACAGGAACGCCGAGGATATCAGCAGAGGCCCGACAGCGATGATGCCAACAACGGTACGAAGCATCACTGAAGTATCCCGATACCAAATGAATGGAATGAGCAACAGGGTCGGTAGAAACTTCACGAGATAGGCACGAGTCCGGGAGAATTTCAGAATTGACTTGCATGCACGGCACCGTACCCCCTGTCCCTTTGGGAACGCACCTTTGTAATTGTACGCCTTGTAGGCGGGTCGTATGTCGACCGTGGAGCCGCAGTTTGGGCACTGAGGATGCACCGACTATCGCTCCACAACCCATGTAACATTGCTATCCAACAGACCGAGTCCTGTTTTGTAACCCTCGGGAAGCTCGAGCGACGGCTCTCCAACCCAGCCACGTTCGATATAGAGATTGTAGCCGGAACCCGCTTTTTCGTAGCTCACCGAATTCAGCCATATCTCGTCCCAGTCGCCGAGGTATTCCAGTTCCTCGAGCGACGAAGGATAATTCCCGTGCCTGGTCTTGTGCAGTTCTATCGCCGACACGGCGGACTTGAAGTGCTGGTCCCCGAACTTCTCGTCTATCCCATGTGGTATTTCGAAGTCGCAACCCGACAACATGAGAACAGCGATTATCAAACTGGCCTGGCGCAATTGATGTGCACCTCGACGACGAAGCCAACTAGAAATATACCTTATGGCAGCATTCCTGCTTCTGCAAGCGCCGTGCCATTAGCCAAGGTGTAACCGCGGCGCATTGTCAGCCGGCTCAACCCTATAATTCCTGGGCAAACACAATCCGATGACCGTCAGGCGTCGCGACGCAGAACTCCCGGAGCCCCCAGGGCTTGTCTTCAATATCGGCGCTGAAAGTGGCGCCGTTGGACTTGAACCTGGAATAGAGGCTGTTCGCATCGTCGACAAGGACATGAGCGAAGAAGGAATGGCTATTCGTTTCCGAGGCGGGAAGGTCATCCGGACATTCACCCAGCATCAGTCGGAAGCGCCCGAACGACAGGAACTCCCAGCCGTCAAGACTGAAATCCTTTTTGAAACCCAGCACCGATACAAAGTAGTCGGTCGATGCCGCCAAATCGTTCACGGCAAGAACGTGTCGAACGTTGAGGACTGTTTAAGAGGCCATTGGGGCAAATTTCGAGCCACATCTCGTCTTGGTTCAATGGTAACAATTTATGGCGCACTTCGTGCCAGCCTGCGGCAAGCACAGCGCTCTACCCGGCTCCTCATGGGCAGCACAATGTTAGTCTGCACTCGCCGCAAGTAGCTGTTCGTAAACGCTAAGGTCCTCAGCCGAGAAGCAGCAGAAGGTTACCTCGGTGAGCTTGGTCCCGGGCGCATTCACCAGGTCGCGGATTGTCGTTGTGGCAATCTCCGCAGCCAGTTCAATCGGGTAGCCATAAATTCCGGTGCTGATACTCGGAAACGCGATAGTCGAGAAACCTCGGTCGAATGCGATGGCCATCGAACTCTCATAACAGGATCGGAGGAGCAGCTCTTCCGACCGGTCGCCTCCGTTCCATACCGGCCCGACGGTATGAATTACATAGCTTGCCGGGAGGCGATAGCCCTTGGTGATCTTGGCCTCGCCGGTCTCGCAGCCGCCGAGGAGCCGGCATTCGCGAAGCAGGTCAGGGCCGGCCGCACGGTGAATTGCACCGTCGACGCCACCGCCGCCCAGCAACGACGAGTTTGCCGCATTGACAATTGCATCGACGTGTAAGGTGGTGATATCGGCCTGGATGACTCGGGTGACGGTAGGCATTGAATGTGCTTTGTCAGGCATCCTCACGGCACGATGTTTGATCTATGCGAACGGACGTCAAAAACCCGCCATCGTTCGCACGATACTGCGCCTCTACAAACATGCGATCCTCTACCAGAACTGCCAAAAGCTGCGGATTACTGCAAACATCGTTTCGACTTGTTTCGTAAACGAAATCGTGCAATTCGGCTGGGTCGATCTCGGAACCCGAAAATTCGAGCATCGTAAACTGGAATTGGATGCCGCCGCTGACAGCGGTGACACCCTCCAACCTGGTGCCATTCCCCAGGTCACGCGGCAAGCCTCGATTTAGTTGATAAGCAGCCGCGGCACGTCGATCCTCGTCGGTAGGCTCAAAAACCTTGACGTAGTTGGCGTCCGTCATCATTCCAACGGCTAAGAAGCCGACGATTAACAACAGAAAAGCAGCTGCGATTGTGGCAAGTCGGTAAGTCATGAGACGGTCCGCCCTGATGTCTGACGTTTAGACGAATTTGAAGAGGAGCTTACGACAGCGTTATTGGCGCTGCAAGAACCGCGACGGAATCCGAACCTGCAAAAGTAACGCCGTTCTCGCTTGCGCACACACGCTTAGTCAATGTCCACGATGTCGGCAATAATGTCGTCGTTATTGTCTGACGCGCGGTAAGGTTGCGGGCGTGTTGTCATGTTCGTGTGAACTACCGAATGAAATACGAGGACAACGATCGCGCCAAGAACAGGCAGTAGCCAAACAAGCGCGATCAGCGTGAGTTTCCTTCCGATCTCATAGTATCCAGACGCCGCCAGGAGTACGGTCGCGACGAGCGAGATGACGGCGTAGCAGATCGCGATAGTCTCAATCATCGGATTGGTATCCTGCGCGGGCTAATGTCTGAGGTAACTTGACGCCCAGCGTACGGCGCGAAGGTTATTGTTTGCAAGCAATATGGCGGCAGCAGGCGTGCAAGTGCAGCGCGCTGTCACGCATACTAGCCTTCTCGAATCGTATGCTGGTGTCGATGCAGCCATTGCATCTGTTCGGGCGTGTCAGGAACCTCAAGACCGCGCGCGTTCGACACAGCGCGAAACGCTTCTTCGGCATCAAGGCCATGATGGAGCAAAACTGCGGCAGCAAGCAGACCCGAACGGCCGATGCCGGCCCGGCAGTGAATCGCCGTATGCTGCCCTTTCGCAGTCCGCTGATAAATGGATAGACTGAGATCCCGGAACTCACCAACTGACGACGGAATGCCTCGATCCGGGATCGGCAGCGATCTGAAACTCATTCCGGCACCCACACAAAGCGAGCGCTCTGCCTCTAGCCCAAGTTCAAACGCTTCTCCGACCTCAAGGAGAGAAACCACCTCGCAGAATCCAGCGTTTGCCAGTGCGGCGAACTCCTCATCCGCATACTCGCCAGCTACCGGTCGACCCATAACCGCAAACCAGCCGTCGGCAGGTATTCCGACTCGATAGAAGATTGGCTGCATGGCTGGAGGTGCGCCTGACGTCTAAGCTAACTTGACGACCAGCTTACGGCGGGGTTTTTGCCCATGCAAGAACCGTGACGGAAGCCGGGCATGCAAGTGCAGCGCATGGTCAGGCTGCATCTGGTTTGCCTTCAACCTTTGGCAACAACAAAAATACCGCGCCAGAAAGACCCGCACCATAGATAAGCAGTGAAGAGAATAGCGACGTGAACTCGTAGTCGGAATTTCCCGAAAAAAGGTAGTGTACCGCCGCATGTATTATAAGAAATCCGCAGAAAATATTACGGGCTCGAACTCGCACTTTGAGGTTGAGACTCGCGATAAACGCGATGACCAACGCGAAAAGAGGTACATGCGCGACAAGAAAGGCAGCTTCGCCTGTGGAATCTGACAAGGCATTCAAGATTGGAAGTAAGCGCCACTCATGATTTGGCATTGCGTCAAGCTCATGCGTAAATAGCAAGGCCAATCCCACGTAAAAGACGGCGTTTTTCATGCTACCTAACGCCAGCGCTTAGCTGCGTGGCGCGCTTGCACGCCCGACCGCAACGCTTGCAAAGAATCCCTCATCCCCGCCCAGAAGGACGAATGTGCAAACGTGACATTTCAGCTACAGCGACTTGTTAGGCTCATCTCTAGTCTTCAGCCAATAGCCATTGTTCTGCTTCGGCTACTGTCGCGAAAACACTCACAGGGATGGCTCGATTAAGCGCTACAGTTTCCGCAAACTGCATCAATTCTCCGTCTGCATTGACATCTACATATGCTATGGCGCGAAACTTACCAATAGCACGGCCGCTTCCTGCAGATACCACCTGGAACACTTCGAGCGTATTCAGTCGGGGACCTTCCAGGCGCTCTTCGATAAGCACACGATGACAATCCGCTTCTTCGCATTTCAGAAGCACTTCCTCCAGATATCTTGCAACATTCTCTGAGCTGTTCTCTCCAATGGCGATGATATGTAGATACGTGGGCTTTTTGTGAATTGTTAGCTTATATGTCATCTGTATGACCTATGCACCTGACGTCTTAGCTAACTTGCGCCAAATATCCGGCGTGGCTGTTGCGAACGCAAATATCGCCACCTCGCAAGAGCCGTGACAGATGCGATAAGGCGGCAAGTGCAACGCCTTGTTAGCTGGCAGCAGTTACAAACTACGTTCGGTCGCTTATTAGTTCGTAAAGAAGATATATCGCGACAAAAAGTGGGCTTAATACAACCGGAATCGCGAATATCTTGGCATCGTAACCAGAGTACGTGATCGCTGAAAATGCGACAGGAAGTATCGCTAGCACGCCGACGACGAGTCCTGGCCATAATGCCTGAAGGGAATACCCCAGTGCGGCCCCCAAGAGCGTGACAGCACCGAATATCCCAGCGATCCCCCAAATGAGCATGACGAGACCGTACCACTCACGACCAATGAAAAAAGCCTCGCCTCCGCCGAGGGCTAAAAGCCCCGCGAGCCAGGCCAGGAAAATGGCCGGCAATACTCCAAACAATACGAGTAACGAGGTGCGCACAACTGCCTGCTAACGTCTAAGCTAACTTGCGCCAAGTATCTGGCGCGGCTGTTGCGAATGCAAACATATTCGCCCTGCAAGAGCCGTGACAGATACGGTAAGGCGGCAAGTGCCGCGCATTGTTAGGCTGCAAATCAGAATGATTCAGGCCCAAACCCAGGAGGCCATTCATCAAACTGCGGGAGATCGTCAGTTATTTCATGCCAAGGCGCTTTCGAGCCTACAAAGATATGTGATTCGGGCCGCAGCCCTGGATCATCAGCAATTGTACCTAGCGTAACCCAGCTTAGTTTTCCATCTTCGGCCCGAGCGCCCAAGGGCGAACCGCATTGGCGGCAAAAACAACGATAACCGCCGGGAGATGATTCGTACGTGGCAATGAGATCCTCCCCGGACAGCCATCGAAATTCGCCCTTCTCGACACGGGCATATGTACCGAATGCTGCACCGTGTGTTCGTCGACACATGGAGCAGTGACAGTTCCCGGCGTCATGCAGCTTGCCGAGTACCTCGTATTGTATGCCGCCGCACAGGCAGCTTCCTCGAATGGTCATGACTACGTCCTATATTGCAGCCTAACGTCTAAGCTAACTTGCGCCAAGTATCTGGCGCGGGCCTTGCCAAAGCAAGGGTAAACGATAAATTGCAAGGCCCGTGACAGAGACTGCCCGGCGGCAAGTGCAGCGCATTGTTAGGCTGCACCGTGCGGTTAGCCAAGCGGCAATTTCAGTAAGAAACAGCCGCCCATATGGCGAAAAGTTCAGCATACTATGGGCCCTCTATCTGTCATTAGCGGACGCGGATGTTTGGTTCCCGCCTTACTTTTCTTTTCGATCCAGCTCATCCTCAATGACTTGAATAATGTCGTTGACGGCTTCGCGTAACCGCTCATTCTCATCGATCGCAAAAGCCTCGTTTAAAATTCGGAACGTAACGAGATTCTCAAATTGGGGGTCATCCCAAATAGCATCATAATTTACTGACTCGATACGCGGAATTAGCTCAGCAGCTAAAGGGTTAGAAAGTCGGACTACGTTCCTGGTTCGTATTTTGCTCTGCAAGTAGGGCGCGAGGTTGTTCATAACGTCGTTCGCGATCAAACCGTCATCTTCAGACGCATCAGCAACCACACTTGGCCAGGCAGCCAACATTGCACGAAGTTCTTCGTTATCAATGATCTCGATATCACCCGATGCAAAAAGGGCATCCCTTGAGCCAGAAGGAAGAAACAAAGATGTCCAATTGAAGAAGACCGCGCTGAGCATATTTTCAATAACTTCTGACTCAAAACTCGGCGCATCATTACGGTGTATATCGAGCAGTTGACGGGCCGAGTCGATGAATCTTTTGTGAGCATCGATACTTTCGTCGATGCGGCTGCGGGTCTCATTGAACTCACCTAGCAAAGACACCAAAAAGGCCTTTTCCTGACGACGTTCTTTGAATGCATCCCAGCCTGCATCGATGGCGAATGCGAGAAGAATACTCAGAATGATTGCTACCGATTCCACCATTGTGCGGCGCCACGGTATTAGTCGACTATTTTCCACGGTTTCCCTACGAATACTTACGTGCGCTTTGAGTTAGTGGCAGTCGGTCAACCCGAATAGTAGCGATCGGCTGCTTTCGGGTACATAGCGGACACCCAGATACGACATAGCTTCTGCTGCGGCCTAACGTCTAAGCTAACTTGATCTCAGCTTATGGCGCGAAGCTTGCCCTTGCAAGCTTCGTGACAGAAGCCAAGATACAAGTGCAGCGCATTGTTAGACCGCGCATTTCACGCTCGAGGTTCGGGAACGGCGATGTTCCTGCTGAGCAGTGAGAGCAACGTTGCACCACCGAAAAAGCTCAATATGACGGCAAATTGGAACGCTGTTGCCTGCGTCGCGACACCGGCAACTGCCGCAAAAACGGTCATTGAAATATTGGTCCCAATACAACTCCAGCGAAGTCCTGCGGCTACGTGCCCGTACCGCACGTTTAAGAGGTTGAAGACACCCGTCAGCGACATCGCAATTCCCGACCCAAAGAACCACAAAGCCGCTCCCGAAAGTGCGTCGAAGGCTCGAAAAGTAGTGGCCATGTGGAGCAGGCCAAGCACCACGAGCCCCCAGCCAAGTCCTTGATACGCTCGTTTCAGATGACCTCGCGGTCTCATCGATGGGGCTCCCCAGCTGCGCGTTCTAACGTCTAAGCTAACTTGATGGCCAGCGTACGGCGCGGTTGTTGCCTTTGCAAGAACCGTGACGGAAGCCAGGCATGCAAGTGCAACGCATTGTTAGGTTGCTTTCAGTCGTTTCTCCCAATATTCAGGGCGCCTCCGTTTATGCGCCATGGCGATCACTAGAATCTCGCTTTCTTCGACAGAGTAGTAAAGAAAGTACGGAAATCGATGAATCGAACGACGCCGGATCGAGTCGCGAACCTCGCGGGCCGCCGCCGGCAATTCAACTATTCGGTCTCTGGTCTTTTTCGCCTCCACAAGGAATAGCGCACCAAGACCGGATCGCTTTGCATCGTAGTAAGAGGCCGCAGCTTCGAGCTCTTCAGAAGCCTTGGGGTGAAACCGAACGGCTATCATCCCAATTTCTTTTCGATTCTTTCGAACACCTCGTTGGCAGGAATAGCCTCTATCCGTCCGGCACGGTAGTCCTCAAGACGTCGCTCGGCCTCGTCAAGCCAAAGTTCTTCGACGTTCTCATCTTCGCCTTGATCAAGGCTCTCTATCAACGCCATCGCCAAGCGGGCCCGCTCCTTTGCGGAGAGTTTCTGCGCCTGTTTCTCAATTTTTCGAGAGTCTTCGCTCATCTCGTCACGATAGAAGCTGGATCGAACGGCGTCAACGGCCAAATTCACGTATTTCGGCGAAAAAGCGACCTAACGTCTAAGCTAACTTGATGACCAGCTTACGGCGGGGTTCTTGCCACTGCAAGAACCATGACGGAAGCCGGACATGCAAGTGCAGCGCATTGTTAGGTGTCATTAAGACCAACTCTCCCATACTCTTCCGCCAGCCAACCGAGCGCCAAATCGCTGTCGGCATCCGAGAACTCAAAGAACTTCTTTTCAAGAACGTCAAACTGCGGATCGGACAATGCGCTTAGTCTTTCCCGTCTCGTATCGAGGTCTGCGCTGTATCCGTTCTCACCAAAAGCACTAATAGCATCCGCGACAATGAGCTTGGTATTCTCTGCACCTATCCGGCCCAAGCCATCCACTGCCTGGAGTGCTAAATCCCCAGATGCGTTATAGAAGTAGTTATCGAAGCCGCCGTTGAAAACGTCGCCAAACAGCCAAAACAACGCGATGTATGTTCGTTCGAACGAATAGAGCTTGTCCTCTCCGAGTTCCGTCCACCGCGAATGGAACAACTTATCGGCCGCGGAATGTCGGTGTTGCGATGTCATCGGAGTGACGCCTAACGTCTAAGCTAAATTGATGGCCAGCTTACGGCGGGGTTCTTGCCCTTGCAAGAACCGTGACGGAAGCCGGGCATGCAAGTGCAGCGCATTGTTAGGTAGCACATGGTGCGTCACCAAAAGCACTCGCCCTGCAAGTCTACAAAAAAGCTTTGGATAACGCGCGAATCGTCGAGAGTAACGTGAAGGACAACGTGAACGGAGTCACCACATCGAAATGTCGCCGGGTGGACCGTCTCTAAGACTCTCGAATAGTTGCCCTCGACGACTTCGCTTGGATCAAAGGTATAAATGACGCCTTTGCCACGAAGCCAGCTATGAAGGTCATCCAGAGTGACACGGCCTCGGATGAAACTTGATGATTCGTGGCCCAGTAGTCGTAACGCTTCTGAATTTTCGGAACGGGTCCGCAGCCGAAGAGTACGACCGCAAGAAAGACAATCCAAAACTTGCGCCTCACGCTGCTGTTGCTACCTAACGTCTAAGCTACCTTGCGCCAAGTATCTGGCGCGGCTGCTGGGAATGCAAACACAACAACCCTGCAAGAGGCGTGACAGATACGGTAAGGCGGCAAGTGCAGCGCATTGTCAGACCTCGCCTACAAAAGCGGTTACGACATTCGAACCGTACAGGAACTGCTGGGACATACCGCCGTCAAGACCACGCAAATATACACGCACGTTCTTAAACGTGGTGGTCACACTGTGCGTAGTCCGCTGGACATAGCATGAAGAAAAAACCGAATCGCGTCTAAATCCCCATACGCACCAGCGTGTCGATGACCTCTCGCATGAAGCGTTCGATGGTCGGGTGCTCCGTCGCGAAGTTCGTTTCGAGCGCCTTGGCTTTTTCCACCACCGAATCGGTCGCGGCCCTGTCGCCCTCCGTCTCAAGCAGCCCGTGAATATCGGAGTCCAGGTCCCGCACGAGGGCACGCGTATCGTCATCCAGCTCGGTCTTCTGAATTTCTTCCTGCAGCTTTGCCAGTAGTTCTCGTATCTGTGTATTGCTCATGTGTCCTAACCCAGTTTCCGTATGCCTATCGCGTCGCGAATTTTAGCCAAATATGGAACGGCCTCTTCACGCGCGCGTTCCGCACCCTTTAACAATTCTGCCTCTACAATCGCCGGGTCCGCAATGAGCCGCTCGTACTCTTCCCGTGCCGGTTTCATGTGATCGTTAATGTACTCGAAGAGCTTCTGCTTCATCTGTCCCCAGGCGATGCCTTCAGCGTAAAGCTTCTCAACCTCGGCCGTTTCCTCCGGCGTTGCGAAAGCCTTGTAGATATCGAAGATCGTGCTGTCCCCGGTGTTCTTCGGCTCACCCGGCTCGAGGCTGTTGGTCTTGATCTTCATAATGAGCTTTCTGAGCGGCTTTTCGGCCGCAAACAGCGGGATGGTGTTGTTGTAGCTCTTGCTCATCTTGCGGCCGTCCAGACCCTTGAGCACGGCGGTATTCTCGCCGATCACCGGCTCTGGCAGCACGAAAGTCTGCCCGTAATGATGGTTGAAACGCTGCGCTATGTCGCGCGCCATCTCGACGTGCTGTTTCTGGTCCTGGCCAACCGGTACCTTGGTCGATTTGAACATCAGGATATCGGCCGCCATCAGTATCGGGTAGCTGTACAGCGCCATCATCACGCCCTTGTCAGGGTCCTTGTTACCGCTTTCCACGTTCGCCTGCACCGACGCCTTGTAGGAATGTGCACGGTTCATCAGGCCCTTGGCCGTCATACCGTGGAGGATCCAGGTCAGCTCGAGAATCTCGGGGATGTCCGACTGCCGGTAGAAGTACGCATGTTCCGTGTCGAGACCCAGTGCCATCCAGGCCGCCGCGATCTCGAGCGTGGACCGGACGATCTTGTCCGGATCTTCATTCTTGGCCAGCGAGTGATAGTCGGCCAGAAAATAGAAGTGTTTTGTCGTGAGGTCCTTGCTCGCCTCGATGCCCGGTCGAATCGCACCGACGTAGTTGCCGATGTGCGGCGTGCCCGTGGTCGTAATCCCTGTGAGGTAAATCTCGTTACTCATTGCGTGTCTTTTCGTGAATCCTGATTTGTCGCTGAAAGTCGCTCAGTAGCCGGCGGCCTGGCCGTCTTTCCTGACTTCACTCGCCCCATAGTACACGCCCTGCTCCTCGTCCCACATGATGGCCTGGTAGCCGCCGAAACTTCCGTTACTCGGACCCAGCGTGTGGCCGAGCGCCTCGAGCTTAGCCCGTGTCTCCTCACTGAATTGACGCTCCAGGTGCACGACACCGCCGTCGGTCATCGTCGTTCCCGTCGGCTGCGACGAGCCGGTGTGATTCACACGCGCGGCATCCCCCGCTTCCTGCAGGTTCATACCGAAGTCCACCATGTTCACGATGACCTGCGCATGACCCTGCGGCTGCATCGCGCCACCCATGAGCCCGAAGCTGATCAGCGGTTTGCCGTCTTTCATGACGAACGCCGGAATGATGGTATGAAACGGCCGCTTGCCGCCCTCGACCACGTTCGCGTGGCCCGCGTCCAGCGCGAACAGTTCGGCACGGTCCTGCAGGACGAAACCGAGATCGCCCGGCGTCATGCCGGAGCCCATGCCGCGGTAGTTGCTCTGGATGAGCGACACCATGTTGCCGTCCTTGTCCGCGACCGTCAGGTATATCGTGTCGCCTGCTTCCAGTTGCGCGTCTCCGGCAGGTAACGCTTTCGAGGCGCGTTCCGGCGATATCAGTTTGCGGCGCTCGTCCGCGTATTCCTTCGAGACAAGGCGCGCGACCGGCACATCGACGAAATCCATGTCGGCGTAGTACTTCGCCCGATCCTCGAACGCCAGTTTCTTGGCCTCGATGAGCGTGTGCAGGTACTCGGCGCTGCCGAATCCCATCGACGCGATATCGAAGCCTTCGAGAATATTCAGAATCTGCAACGCCGCGATACCCTGTCCGTTCGGCGGCAGTTCGTACACATCCCAGCCCCGATAATTGGTCGACACCGGCGTCACCCATTCGGACTCGTGCGCGGCCAGGTCGTCGTAGTTCAATAGCCCGCCCTGCTCCGCCATGTAGGCATCGATCTTGCGCGCAATATCACCCTTGTAGAACTCGTCCCGGCCTTTCTCGGCAATCGCCGCGTAGGTCTTCGCGAGGCGCGGGTTCCTGAACATCTCGCCCTTGCGCGGGACGCGGCCGTTCGGCATGTAAGTCTCGGCGAACCCGGCATAGTGGCCGATGCGCTTCGCGTTCGACTGGAAATAGTGGGCAATTACTTCCGACACCGGGAAGCCGTTTTCCGCGTAGCTGATCGCGGGTGCCAGTATGTCCGTCATCGGTAAACGACCGTAACGCCCGTGCAACTGGAACCAGCCGTCCACGGCGCCCGGTACGCTAACCGGCAATGGACCGAACGGCGGGATTTTTTCGATGCCGCGCTCCTGGAAGTATTCCAGCGTCATCGCCCTGGGCGAACGCCCGGAGGCATTCAGCCCGACAAGCTCTTCTTTTTCTGCATCCCAGACGATGGCGAACAGGTCACCGCCGATGCCGTTGCCCGTCGGCTCCATGAGACCCAGCGCCGCATTCGACGCGATGGCCGCGTCTACGGCACTGCCGCCTGCCTTCAGGATGTCGAGCGCGATTTGTGTCGCCAGCGGCTGGCTGGTCGCCGCCATTCCGTGCGGCGCGATGACCTCGGAGCGAGACGCATGTGCGCGCCCGGCCACCCGGTCGTAGCCCGGATCAGACGCCATGCTGACGCTACCGGAAACCAACATTGCACTGCACACCAACCATGAGATTCGTTTCATCCTTTACTCCGCTCCCCGGCAGGGGGCGTCAATGATCGCACTCGCCGCCAGCGCCAGCAACAGGGTATGATCCTTTCCATGAACAGCGACTACGGCGACAAGAACCCGGAGCTCGGCCGCCTGTACGCGAGCCACGTCGAAACTGTGACCGCGCGCCACGATCACGCGCTCGAACAAGCCGGCGCGAGCCATGCCGTTATCTATTCCGGCAACCCGAAAGTCGCGTTCCTTGATGACTATCACCACCCTTTCAAGGCGAACCCGCATTTCGTGAGCTGGGCGCCGCTGACCAGCCTGCCCTTCTCTTATATCGTCTACACGCCCGGGGAGACGCCGGTACTGGTCTACTTTCAACCCCGCGACTACTGGCACGTCGTACCGGGTGCGCCCGACGGTTACTGGACGGGCGAGTTCGACATCCGCATCGTGCACGCCATCGAAGACGTCGCCGCGCATCTGCCGGAAGATCGCGAGAAGTGCATCGCCATCGGGGAGTTCGACGACGAGGCGTTGGCGTTCGGTATCGAACGTGTCAACCCGAGCCTGGCCGTCAACATCCTGCACTATGCACGCGGCGCCAAGACGGAATACGAACTGGCGTGCATGCGACTCGCCTCGAAGCGCGGCACTGCCGGGCACATCGCGGCCGAGGCGGCATTTCGCGAAGGCTGGCCCGAATTCGACATACACCGCGCTTACTGCAAGGCCGTCAGCCACTCGGACCCCGAATTACCGTACGGCAATATCGTGGCGCTCAACGACCACGGCGCCGTCCTGCATTACACCGACCTCGATCGTACCGCCCCCGATACCATCAAATCCTTCCTTATCGACGCCGGCGCACAGGTGCATGGCTACGCGTCCGACATCACGCGCACGTATTCGTCCGGTGACCAGCGCTTCCAGGACCTCATTGACCGGATGGAGGCCATGCAGCTCGAAATCGTCGATCATGTCGAGGCCGGCATCGACTACCGCGATCTGCACGTCCACACGCACAAGCTGCTCGCCGGGGTTCTCGTCGATGCCGAACTCGCGTCAGGCGATCCCAATACACTGCTCGAGTCCGGCGTCACGGCGACGTTTTTTCCGCACGGTCTCGGTCATCTGCTCGGCATACAGGTACATGACGTCGGCGGCTTCATGGAAAACGAGTCGGGTACCGTCATCGATCCGCCCAGCGGTCACCCGTTTCTCAGGCTTACGCGTGTGCTCGAAGAGGACATGGTGTTGACTATCGAGCCCGGCCTGTACGTCATCGACATGCTCCTCGACAAGCTGCGCGGCACGCCGGCCGAAGGGCACGTCAACTGGAGCACAGTCGACTGGCTGCGCCCCTATGGCGGCATACGCATCGAGGACGACGTTCGTGTGCTGGTTGACGGCCGGGAAAACCTGACGCGCGACGCTTTCGCGGCTGCCTCATAAAGGGACATCGGTTTTCGTCTTTGTTCCGAAATGGGGCGCAACTCCCCTGTAAGCTCATCGGGCCGACGTAAACCCCCCGTAACATCAAGCCTGTAGCGTGCCGCCATGAACACGCTCCATGGCACAAATAGTGCACATCAATTCGAGTATGGCATCTCTAAGTCGCAACATATCGCTGCGGGCGATGCGGGTATTCTGCATCGCGGCCGAACACGAGAGTTTCCGTGACGCGGCAGAGTCCCTGTTTCTCACGTCATCGGCCGTCAGCCACCAGGTAAAACACCTGGAAACGGAACTCGGCGTGAAACTCTTCGAGCGAACGCCGCGTTCGATTGTCCTCACGGATAGCGGCCGTGCGCTCTACGAGGACGTCCAGCCGCTGCTTGCGCAGTTTGACGCGGTCACACGGCGACATGCACAGTCAGGGCCATCGAGGTCGTTGCGAATCTCTGTTCAACCATTCTTCGCCAGTGAGCTTTTCGTGCCTCGTCTGCCTGAGTTTGTGGCCAGGCATCCCGACATTGACATCAGCGTCGATACCAGCGACAAGTCGCCTGACAAACACCCGGGCATCGCTGATGTGTCAATACGGATATTCAAGTCACCCCCGGAAAACCTCGCATTTCACCGCTTGTTCCAATTACACCTTCGACCCGCCGCCTCGCCTGATTTCTACGACAGCGTCAAAGTGAAGGCCGGTCGTATTGTCAGCGATTTTCCACTTGCGGTGCACCAGTCCAGGGCGAAAGCGTGGCGGCATTGGGAGCGATCATCCGGCATCAAACTGCCGGACCACAAGAACAGTATTCAGCTCGACTCCATGATCGCCGTTGCACGCGCGGCCGAGCGCGGGCTCGGTGCAGCCCTGGTACCCATGCAATTGAGCGACGCGTGGTTTGCGTCATCGAGCCTGGTGCAACTGTTCGATCACGAATTGGTGACGAAAGACGCGTACTACCTGGTCTGCAGGAAAGAAGACCGGGACAACGAGGCCATTCGGGTTTTTAGAGAGTGGGTATTACAGAATTTCGCCGATGGAAGCTGAAAAATATTCAGCTCAACGCGAAGTATTTAGCGTTTGTGGGAAATTGACTTCGACTCTACTGTGGCTCGCGACGACGCTCGATGGGGCTCGTCACTTGAGAAATTCCTTACTCGCTTTGACGCTAATATCATGAAAAAGTCACACATTTCGCGGCGGCCGCAACAGCATCTCGTGGGAGCGGCCTATGTTCCCTTGGGGTATTCCAGCCGCGATTCAATCCCAGCTACGTTTCCCTCTGCCGCAACTTCGCCTTGAGCTGTTTCTTCACGCGCTTGCCCTTGCGCTCGAGCGCCGGCCGCAACAGCTTTCCCAGCCACGGCATCAGGTACGCTGCCGTCGTCAGGATACCGCTCGACGTCGGCATCGCCTGCTCCCGAATGTTGTTGCCGCAAAGATCCAGTATCGTCTGCGCGACCTCGTCGGCTGTGCTCATCGGCTGCGAGAACACGATATCTGCCGACTCGTCGATATTCTCCATGATGAAGCCGGTATCGATCGGGCCCGGAGAAACAACCGCCGCCTTGATACCGGTACCCTGCAGTTCCTCGTGCAATGCCAGTGTGAATATTCGCAATCCGAATTTGCTCGACGAATAGGTCGTCGCTCCCACGCTCGCCAGGCGCCCATGGAGTGAGGCAACGTTGATGATCGCACCGCCGCCGGACTCCTCCAGGTACGGCAAGGCAAGCCGGCTGAGCATTATCGGCGCTTTGAGGTTGACGTCGATTATTCGCCCCAGATCCTCGGCCGGTACATCGCGGACCGCACCGCGGGCGTGGTACCCGGCGTTGTTCACGAGAATATCGACGCGACCGAATTCGAATTTCGCTTTCTTGAAGACGTCGACGCAGGCGTCCGCGTCCGTGACGTCCATTGCGAATATCTCGACACGCGTCTTGTCACGCAGTTCCTCGGCAACCGCTTCGAGTTTCTTTTTGCCACGTGCGACGAGCATGAGGTTTGCGCCGGCTTCGGCAAAGAGGCGTGCGGTGGCAGCACCAACGCCTTCGGATGCGCCCGTGACGATCACGGTCTTGTCATGGAAAATCATGCAGGGATGTTACCACCCATCACTTCCACTTTGGTGGAAGAAGACACGGGTTCTAGCTTGCGGGTACCGGCCACGCTCAAAGAGATTATTTACCACCCATCACGCAATCAGAGGTGGATGGAGATCAAGGCGAATACGGTTGTATGCAGGCAGCGAGCGCGAGGATGTCTTGCGAAGCGACTTCGCGCAAGCGCGGAGCGCGCAAGATGTCCCCGTGATCGCCCGATCAGTTCAGAAGCCGATGTAACCCTTGATCTTTCTCCACCAATTCGACTCCCAACCATAAACTTCAAGCTGGTCGGGATCGAGGGCGGTAACCGGCATGGTTGTGTCCGCCCTCATCGGCTCGTTCGCAGCTACGTCGTCAGGACGCAGTTCGAGGCCGCCTTTTTTCCCGTCACCCCTTTCCGTCAAACCGTCCACGGCCAGGCTGAGGTACGGCAAAACATCGTCATCGACGATGTCGTCGAGGAACACGGCGTCCGGATCGAAGGAATCCTTCGACAGGATCATGCAATCATCAAAGGCTTTTTCTTTGTTAATAACACTATTCCCGGGAGAAACTGAGCATTAACTTTATTACCAACGGTCAATTATCGCTGTGAGCCGACTCACAAATGCACGATTACTGAAAACCACGCGCAGCGTGGAATTCCTGGAATCGATATTACATAACGACAATAGCGCATCTGAAATCAACAAAAAAAACCGGGCTTTGCCCGGTTTTTTTGTAAGGTCCGTCAGAGGCTTAGTCTTCCGCAACGACCTCTGCCGCCTGCTCCGTCAGCATGACAATAGCCATAGGCGCGGCGTCACCGGGACGCGGGCCGGTCTTCAGGATGCGCAGGTAGCCGCCCGGACGCTCTTTGAAGCGCGGGCCGATCTCCGAGAACAGCTTGCCTACGATCTCCTTGTCCCGCAGGCGGTCGAACGCCAGGCGGCGATTCGCGACGCTGTCGTTCTTTGCGAGCGTGATCAGGGGTTCGACGACACGACGCAGCTCTTTTGCTTTGGGCAACGTGGTCTTGATCGTTTCATGCTTCAACATCGATGCCGCCATGTTGCGAAACATGGCTTTGCGATGTGAGCTGTTACGACCCAGCCGGCGGCCGGATTTTCTATGACGCATTTGTCTTTCCTAAGTATCTGTTCAATTACATCACGAGCTCGTGCTCGGGACGCAGGCTGGCCGGCGGCCAGTTATCGAGGTGCATACCCAATCCAAGGCCGTGGCCTTCCAGTACTTCCTTGATCTCCGTCAGCGACTTCTTGCCGAGGTTCGGCGTTCTCAGAAGTTCCACTTCGGTTCGCTGCACGAGGTCACCGATGTACATGATGTTCTCCGCCTTGAGGCAGTTCGCGGAGCGAACGGTCAGCTCGAGTTCATCGACCGGACGCAGCAGAATCGGATCGACCTGATGCTCGGCCTGTGCACTGATGCCGTCTTCCTGGCCTTGCAGGTCGACGAAGACCGAGAGCTGGTCCTTGAGAATGCTGCCGGCGCGCCGAATCGCTTCTTCCGGGTCGATCGTGCCATTGGTCTCGATGTCGATCAGCAACTTGTCGAGGTCGGTGCGTTGCTCGACTCGAGCAGCTTCGACGTTGTAGGTCACGCGGATGATCGGGCTGAACGATGCGTCGAGCTGCAGGCGGCCGATCGGGCCGGTCTGCTCTTCAAAGGACGGGCGCTGTGTGGCCGGGCGGTAGCCGCGGCCCCGCTCGACTTTGAGCATCATGTTCAACTCGCCTGCCTTGGTCAGGTTGGCAATGACGAGCTCGGGATTGGTGATTTCAACGTCATGATCGAGCTGGATATCACCGGCCGTCACAGGACCAGGGCCCTTCTTCGACACGCGAAGCTCGGCCGTATCACGCGTATTCATCGTGACGGCGACTTGCTTCAGGCTCAGGAGAATATCGACGACGTCTTCCTGTACGCCCTCGATGCTGGTGTACTCGTGAAGAACGCCCTCGATTTCCGCTTCCGTGATAGCCGCACCCGGCATCGACGAGAGCAGAATGCGACGCAGCGCATTTCCGAGAGTATGACCGAAACCGCGTTCGAACGGCTCGATGACGACTTTTGCTTGCAGATCGTTGACCGGCGTCACCTTGACGACGCGCGGTTTCAGAAATTCGTGTACTGATTCCTGCATGGGTAAAGACCCTCCTGACTACTTCGAGTACAGCTCGACGACTAGGTTTTCGTTAACATCGGGGAGAATGTCTTCCCTGTCCGGCAACGCCTTCAAAACACCTGCCATCTTCTTGGCATCGACATCAACCCAATCGGGCAGGCCGACCTGACTCGCAATTTCAATTGCGCTTTGAATGCGAAGTTGTTTTTTCGCCTTCTCGCGAATGTTGATCGCATCACCCGCTTTGAGCTGGGCAGACGGAATGTTAACGACCTTGCCGTTCACCTCGATGCTCTTGTGGCTCACAAGCTGGCGAGCTTCCGCGCGCGTGGAAGCGAAGCCCATGCGATAAACGACGTTATCGAGGCGACCTTCCAGCAGGCGCAGGAGGTTTTCACCTGTCGAGCCTTTCAGTTGTGCAGCACGTTTGTAGTAATTGCGGAACTGTCGCTCGAGCACGCCATACATCCGGCGCAGCTTCTGTTTCTCGCGAAGCTGAAGGCCGTAGTCCGACATGCGAGGACGTCGTTGAGACGGTCCGCCTGGCGGCACTTCGAGCTTGCACTTCGATTCCAGCGGCCTTACACCGCTCTTCAGAAACAGATCCGTGCCTTCCCGGCGGGACAGTTTGCACTTTGGTCCTAAGTATCTTGCCATTGTTCAGCCTCTACACGCGCCGCTTTTTAGGCGGGCGACAGCCGTTGTGAGGAATCGGTGTTACATCCTCGATGCTTTGAATACGGAAACCCAGAGCGTTCAGGGCGCGCACTGCAGACTCCCGACCGGGTCCGGGCCCACGAACACGCACATCCACGTTCTTGACGCCGAACTCCAGGGCCGCACGGCCCGCTTTGTCCGACGCAACCTGGGCTGCGAAGGGGGTGGATTTACGAGAACCACGGAAACCGCAGCCACCGGCAGTCGCCCACGAAAGAGCGTTACCCTGGCGATCGGTAATCGTGATGATCGTATTGTTGAAGGAAGCATGTATGTGCGCAACTGCGTCAACGACATGCTTTTTGACCTTCTTTTTCTTTGCTTCAGCCATAATTTGTCTCTTAAAGAACCGTGGGAGCGGCATCTTGCCGGGAGTGGGAGCGGCATCTTGCCGCGATTACTCCTTCTCGCGCTCCTACGATCGTCAATTACCTCTTGATCGGACGACGCGGGCCCTTCCGGGTGCGTGCGTTCGTGCGAGTGCGTTGGCCGCGCAGCGGCAAACCACGTCTGTGCCGGATGCCGCGGTAAGAACCGAGGTCCATCAGGCGCTTGATGTTCATCGACGTCTCGCGACGCAAATCACCCTCAACCGTAAAGGCCGCGACCGCCGTCCTGAGTTTCGCTACTTCGGGCTCTGCCAGGTCTTTGACCGGGGTCTCCGGTGCAACGCCTGCCGCTTCGCAAATCTGCTTCGCGCGTGAACTCCCAATACCGAAGATCGACGTCAGTGAAATCACGACGTGCTTGTTCAGCGGAATGTTTATACCTGCTATACGTGCCACTTAACCTTTCCTCATAAAAGAGCGCGGGGATTAGCCCTGGCGCTGCTTATGTCGTGCGTCGGTGCAGATCACTCGCACAACACCATTGCGGCGAATAATTTTGCAGTTTCTGCAGATTTTCTTAACTGATGCTCTTACTTTCATGAGCTCTCTCCAAAACCTTTTCCTGCAGGAGCGGCATCTTGCCGCGATCGGACCACAACCGGCCCTCCTGCAAATCTCGCTGTCTAATCAGCGTACCTGTCCACCCCGGCCGTAATTGCGCAGGTTGGCTTTCTGCATCATGCCCTCGTACTGGTGGCTCATTGCATGCGCCTGCATCTGCGACATGAAGTCCATCGTAACGACGACCAGGATCAGCAGCGACGTACCACCGAAGCTGAACGGCATGGCCGGATAGAACATGCGCACCAGCTCGGGCAGCAGGCAAACGCCGGCGATATAAATCGAACCCCAGAACGTCAGTCGCGTCAGGACCCGGTCAATGTACTCTGCCGTGTGGGCGCCCGGCCGAATGCCCGGCAGGAACGCACCCGCTTTCTTCAGGTTGTCCGCCGTGTCCTTCGAGTTGTACATCAGCGCCGTGTAGAAGAAGCAGAAGAAAATGATCATTGCTGCATACAGCAACACGTAGATCGGCTGCCCGGGACCGAGGTTCGCACCGATGGTCTGTAGCGCTCGCTGTACTGCGTTTGGCTCGGCTGCCTGGCCGAAAAACTGCGCGATCGTCGCCGGGAACATCAGGATGCTCGACGCGAAAATCGGCGGTATGACGCCCGACATGTTGATCTTGAACGGCAGATGCGTGCTCTGCGCCTGGAACATCTTGCGCCCCTGCTGGCGCCGCGCGTAATTGACCGTGATGCGTCGCTGGGCGCGTTCCATGTAAACCACGAAAATAATCGCTGCGATACCGCCGAGCAGCATGAGGATGGCCGTAATGGCGCTCATCTCACCATTGCGAACCAGCTCCGCGGTACCGGCAATCGCCGCGGGCAAACCGGCCACGATGCCTGCCAGGATGATCATGGATATGCCGTTGCCGATGCCACGTTCAGTGATCTGCTCACCGAGCCACATCAGGAATACCGTGCCGGTCACCAACGTGATGCAGGCCGTAATCAGGAACGCGGGACCCGGGTTGACGACGAGGCCGGCCTGGTTCGATAACCATGAGGCAGCCGCGATCGACTGGAAGCTCGCAAGGGCAACCGTGCCATAGCGTGTGTACTTGACGATCTGGCGACGACCCGACTCCCCTTCCTTCCTGAGCTGCTGCAAGCTCGGAACGATGTGGCTGGCCATCTGCATGATGATCGACGACGAAATGTAGGGCACGATGCCGAGGGCGAAAATACCGAAACGCGACAGCGCGCCGCCCGAGAACATGTTGAACATACCGAGCAGGTTGCCCGACTGCTGCTCGAAGAAATCGGCCAGCGCAGCCGGATCCACGCCAGGCACCGGAATATAGGTACCAACGCGATACACGATCAGCGCGCCAACGAGGAACAACAGACGAACCTTGAGTTCGCCGAGTTTGCTCGCTTGCTTCGCCAGATCTGCCGGACTTTGTTGGGGCTTCTTCGACATTTCGTTACTTTCTCTGTGGGAGCGCCTTCCAGGCGCGATTGCGGCCTTTACCCGCTCCTACGATTATTCCTCTATGCTTCCGCCAGCTTTCTCAATGTCCGCGCGCGCACCCTTGGTGACCGCCAGACCCTTCAATTTGACCGCTTTCTTGATCTCGCCGGACTTGATGACCTTGACCTTGGTGACGAAAGCCGGGACGAGGTTCGCCGCTTTCAGTACGTCCATATCAATGACATCGGCCGCCGGAATCTCAAGCTCGTGCAATCGCAGCTCCGCCGTCAAGCGCGCCATGCGCGAGCGGAAACCCACTTTCGGCAGGCGACGTTGCAACGGCATCTGGCCGCCCTCGAAACCGACCTTGTGGTAGCCACCCGAGCGAGCGTGCTGGCCTTTCTGGCCACGACCGCTGGTCTTGCCCTGGCCCGCGGAGTGTCCACGACCCCGGCGCTTGCCTACTTTTTTCGCGCCCTTGCCGGGCGACAATTCGTTCAAACGCATGTCAGGCTTCCTCTACCGACAAAAGGTACGAAACGCGATTGATCATGCCGCGATTTTCCGGTGTGTCGATCACGGTTACGGTCTGGTGCCTCTTTCTCAAACCCAGGCCGGCAACACAGGCCTTGTGGCTTTTCAGCCGCCCGAACTTGCTCTTAACCAGCGTGACCTTTAACTCTTTTGGCTTCGCCATGATCTTGTCTCTATTCTCGAATTTCGCGCCACGTGCCCTGGGGGTGCTACGTACCCTCGGGATAACAGGCGCGCTCCTACATTACGTCCCGGCAGATTAGGCCAGGATTTCCTTAACTTTCTTGCCGCGCTTCGCTGCAATGGCCTGCGGCGAGTGAATCTCCGACAGTCCTTTGATCGTTGCGCGAACAACGTTGATCGGGTTGCGGGAACCGTAACTCTTGGCAAGTACGTTGCGGACGCCCGCAGCTTCGAACACGGCGCGCATCGCGCCACCGGCAATGACGCCAGTACCTTCCGACGCAGGCTGCATGTACACCCGCGTGGCGCCATGACGGCCTTTCTTGGCGTATTGCAGCGTGTCGTTGTTCAGGTTGATATTGATCATGTTCTTGCGAGCACTCTGCATCGCCTTCTGAATCGCGATCGGCACCTCACGTGCCTTGCCATACCCGAACCCGACCTGGCCCTGGCCGTCGCCGACAACCGTCAGTGCGGTAAAGCCGAATTGCCGACCACCCTTGACTACTTTGGCGACTCGATTAACGGTGACCAGCTTCTCGATCAGGTCGTCGTTCGATTGGTTTTGTTCGTTTCTAGCCATAATTAGGTCTCGACGGCCTTACACCGTCTTGTTCCTCAAGATCTGTTAAAACTTCAGTCCCGCTTCGCGGGCCGCATCGGCCAGTGCTTTGACACGGCCGTGGTAACGAAAACCGGAACGATCGAATGCGACGGTGTCGATGCCGGCCGCCTTCGCCTTCTCGGCGATACGCGCACCAACGATGGTCGCTGCTTCGACGTTGCCGCCGTTCTTGATTCCCTTGCGAACTTCCGCCTCGAGCGTCGACGCCGATGCCAGGACCTTGTTGCCATGAGCACCGATAATCTGCGCGTAAATGTGGCGCGGCGTACGGTGAATGCTCAGGCGGTTGGCCTCGAGTTCACGAATCTTCGAACGCCCCCTGCGGGCGCGACGTAGACGATTTTGTTTCTTGTCCAGTTTCATGGTCAATTTACCTGCTTATTTCTTCTTCGCTTCTTTCAGCATGACACGCTCGTCGGCGTATCGAACACCCTTGCCCTTGTAAGGCTCGGGTGGACGGAAGCGGCGAATTTCTGCCGAGACCTGACCTACTTTTTGCTTGTCAGCGCCTTTGATGACGATTTCGGTCTGGCTCGGCGTCTCGACGCTGATACCTTCCGGCACCGTGTATTCCACAGGGTGCGAGAAACCCAGCGTCAGGTTCAGCTTCTGGCCCTGTGCCTGCGCGCGATAGCCAACGCCAACCAGGTTGAGCTTGCGTTCGAAGCCTTCCGATACACCCTGCGCCATGTTGGCAACAATCGAGCGCATCGTGCCGGCAACTGCCGTCGCAAATCGCGACCCGGAACGCGGCGCAAAGGTCAGTACGTTGTCTTCCTGCTTGAGCTCGACTTCAGAATTCAACTCGAGCGACAACTCACCTTTGCTGCCCTTCAGGGTGACAACATTGCCGTCCTGCTTGAACTCGACGCCTTTAGGCAGCTCAACCGGTTCTTTTGCAACTCTTGACATAGTCCTGTCTC
The DNA here is from genome assembly GCA_945788625.1 of uncultured Woeseiaceae bacterium. Taxonomy (GTDB): domain Bacteria; phylum Pseudomonadota; class Gammaproteobacteria; order Steroidobacterales; family Woeseiaceae; genus UBA1847. Next base: position 7,967 of record CALZMQ010000020.1, on the reverse strand, counting down.
TTCTTAGTGTGGATCACGCATCAGGAAACGATGCAGAGAACCTCACCTCCAATACCTTTTTCCCGCGCCTGGCGATCACTCATGACGCCCGCCGAGGTTGAAACGATCGCGACGCCGAGCCCGCCAAGAACCTTGGGCAGATCTTCCTTGCCGCGGTAAATCCTGAGGCCCGGACGACTCGCACGCTGGATCTTCTCGATGACGGGAACGCCTTCGAAATACTTGAGCTCGACCGTCAGCTCTTTTTCCGCGCCCTCACCATCGGTCGCAAAACCGGTGATGTAGCCCTCGTCCTGCAATACTTTTGCGACAGCTTCCTTCGCCCGCGAGGCCGGCATTGACACAGCAACCTTGCGTGCCTTCTGTCCGTTGCGAATGCGCGTCAGCATGTCTGCGATTGGGTCCGTCATACTCATAGTCTGTCTCCGCCTACCAGCTGGCTTTCGTCAGGCCGGGGATTTCGCCGTTCATCGCCGCTTCGCGAAGCTTGTTACGCCCGAGGCCGAACTTGCGATAAACACCATGCGGGCGCCCGGTGATCGCGCAGCGATTGCGCTGTCGCGTCGGGCTGCCGTCGCGCGGCAACTTGTTCAGATTCGCCTGCGCCACAGCGCGCTCTTCGTCGGAGCTGTGAATGTTGCGAACGATCGCCTTCAACGCTTTGCGTTTTTCCGCGTGCCTTGCAACAAGCTTCGCGCGCTTCAGTTCACGCATGATCATCGACTTTTTGGCCATGTCAAAAATTTCTCGTTTTCATATTCGTTAAAAACTGTCGGTGTGGGGGCTCATCAGGCGCTCCACTCAACTCAGTACCTTATTTCTTGAACGGGAAGTTGAACGCTTCCAGAAGCGCCTTGCCTTCCTCGGCGTTGCGAGCCGACGTGGTGATGGTGATATCCATACCGCGCAGCGCATCAATTTCGTCGTAATTGATTTCCGGGAAAATGATCTGCTCCTGGACGCCCATGCTGTAATTGCCCTGCTTGTCGAAAGCTTTCGGGCTCAGGCCACGGAAGTCACGAATTCGCGGGATCGCAATATTGACGAGGCGATCGAGGAATTCGTACATACGTTCCCTGCGCAGCGTGACCTTGCAACCGACCGGCATGCCGTCACGAAGCTTGAAAGTCGCAACGGACTTGCGAGCGACTCTCGTCACCGGCCTTTGCCCTGCGATCTTTTCCATATCAGCCCGAGCATTTTCCATTATTTTCTTGTCAGCAATCGCTTCACCCACGCCCATGTTGAGCGTGATCTTGGTGATCTTCGGCACTTCCATCGGGTTCTTCAGGCCAAGCTTTTTCTGGATCTGTCCAGCGAGCTCGTTCTGATACTTTTCCTGTAAACGTGACATCAGATATCTACCTTCTCGCCGCTCTTGAAGATGCGGACTTTCGTTCCGTCGTCCTGAACCTCGAACCCAACCCGTTCACCCTTCTTCGATTTCGGGTTGAAGACGAGTACGTTCGAAACGTCCAGCGGCATCGCTGTATCCTTGATTCCACCAGCCTCGCCGATATTCGGGTTGGGCTTGATGTGCTTTTTCGCAATGTTGACGCCTTCAACGAGCACACGAGCATCCGGAAAGACCTCTAGCACCGTGCCACGCCGGCCTTTGTCCTTGCCGGTCGTTACAATGACTTCGTCACCTTTTCTAATCTTGTTCATATCTTAAGTTCCTGTGCGCCGTAGGAAGGCCTTCCAGGCCCGATTTTGCTTCGCATCGCGGCAAGATGCCGCTCCCACACCCTCCTACAGCACCTCCGGGGCAAGCGAAATGATCTTCATAAACTGGCTGGTACGCAGTTCGCGCGTTACCGGGCCGAAAATTCGTGTGCCGATCGGCTCGAGACGAGCGTTCAACAACACGGCCGCGTTGCCGTCGAAGCGGATCAACGAGCCGTCTTTGCGGCGCACACCCTTGCGCGTCCGAACGACGACGGCGTTGTAGATCTCGCCCTTCTTGACCTTGCCACGCGGTATGGCGTCCTTGACGCTGACCTTGATGACATCGCCCACACCGGCATATCGGCGTTTCGATCCGCCCAGTACCTTGATGCACTGTACGCGGCGAGCACCAGAGTTATCGGCGGCGTCCAGAACTGTCTGCATCTGAATCATGACTGCATCCTAAGTGTTATTGCTTGTCCGCCGCGCGTTCAACAACGTTGACGACTGACCAGGACTTGTTCTTGGAAATCGGGCGGCACTCCGCAATCGCAACGCGATCGCCGGATTTGCACTCGTTCGACGCGTCATGAGCAAGCACTTTGGTGGTACGGCGAATGAACTTGCCGTAGACCGGGTGCTTGATCAGGCGCTCTATCGCGACCGACACGGTTTTGTCCATCTTGTCGCTGACGACACGACCGACGACCGTTCGCTGTTTACTTTTCTCTTCACTCATTTCTTGTCACCAGTGTTATCGCCGGTGTTGTCTCCAGCTACACGCTTCAGTTCATTGAGAACCGTCTTGACGCGTGCGATATTTTTTCTGACGCGGCCGTGTTCGGTGTTGTGTGTCAATTCACCGGTCGCATGCTGCATGCGCAGGTTGAACTGCTCACGGCGAAGCGCAACGAGTTCCTCGTTGAGTTCTTCGACCGACCTTTCGCGGAGCTCTGCTGCTTTCATCACATCACCTGCCGGGTTACAAACGCGGTGCCAAACGGCAGCTTCGCAGCAGCAAGACGGAATGCCTCGCGAGCAATTTCTTCCGTAACACCTTCCATTTCATACAAAACACGGCCCGGTTGAACCTGGCATACCCAGTACTCAACGTTGCCCTTGCCCTTACCCTGACGAACCTCGAGAGGCTTCTTGGAAATGGGCTTGTCGGGGAATACCCGAATCCATATTTTTCCGCCGCGCTTGATGTAGCGCGTCATCGCGCGTCGAGCGGCCTCGATCTGACGTGCAGTCAGGCGACCGCGGCCGGTCGCTTTGAGTCCGTACTCACCGAATGAAACGTTGCTTCCGCGCAGTGCGAGGCCGCGGTTGCGCCCTTTCATCTGCTTGCGAAATTTTGTTCTTTTAGGCTGTAACATTGTGCTCTTCCGATCGTCATGTGTCGCGGCTGGCATTGTCCCCGAATGGGGGAAGCCGCTCCTACGATGTCCTTAACCTCTACTCTTAAGACCGCGCACCGGTCGCTGCTTCTGCAGCCTCTGCCGGAACCGCCTCGGGCTTGTCGAATACTTCGCCCTTGAAAATCCAGACCTTCACGCCGATGACGCCGTACGTCGTGTGCGCTTCGGCCGTGCCGTAGTCGATGTCCGCACGCAAGGTGTGCAGCGGCACACGACCCTCGCGGTACCACTCCGAACGCGCGATTTCCGCACCGTTCAGGCGCCCGCCTACCTTCACCTTGACGCCTTCTGCACCAACACGCATCGTGTTCGTCACTGCACGCTTCATTGCGCGGCGAAACATGACGCGACGCTCGAGCTGCTGAGCGATGCCTTCGGCAACGAGTTGCGCATCCAGTTCCGGCTTGCGCACTTCGCTGATGTTGATTCGAACATCCTGGATCTGCTTGCCAATCAACTTGGCAACTTCGGCGCGAAGCTTCTCGATATCTTCGCCCTTCTTGCCGATGACGATGCCCGGACGTGCTGTGAAAATCGTGATGTTTGCCTTGTTCGCAGGACGCTCGATCGCAATGCGGCTTACCGATGCGTCCTTGAGCTTGGTCTTGATCAGGACGCGCAGCATGTGATCGGTGCGAATGTACTCAGGGAAGACCTTCGAATCGGCATACCATTTCGACGCCCAATCCTTGACGATCCCGAGGCGAATCCCAATTGGATGTACTTTTTGACCCATATTAATTACTCATCCGCAACGCGGACCGTGATGTGGCTGTTCCGCTTGATTATTCGTGCGCCGCGACCTTTTGCACGAGCGCGGTACCGACGAAACGTCGGCGCTTCGTTGACTTCAATCGTCGAAACTTTCAATTCGTCGATGTCCGCACCGTGGTTGTGCTCCGCGTTGGCTACTGCCGACTCCAGGACCTTCTTCACAATACGGGCACTCTTCTTCGGCGAGAACGTCAATGCCCGCAATGCTTCGTCGACCGTCTTGCCACGGATGACGTCTGCCATCAGCCGGCATTTCTGCGGCGAGATACGTGCGTACCTGAGTGTTGCTGCAACTTGCATGAACCCGCTCCCTTACTTCGTCTTGCGATCACCGGAGTGACCGCGGAACGTACGGGTCATCGCAAACTCGCCGAGTTTGTGACCGACCATATTCTCGGAAATCAGAACCGGTACGTGCTGGCGCCCGTTATGGACGGCAATCGTCAGCCCGACCATGTCCGGCAGCACCATCGAGCGACGCGACCAGGTCTTGATCGGACGCCGATCGTTCTTCTTTGCTGCTTCAGCAACCTTTTTCGCCAGGTGGTTATCGACGAATGGTCCTTTTCTTACACTGCGTGGCATTTTCTATTCCTTAAACTCTGCGTAGCGCTCATCGCGGCTTGCATCGCCCCCCAATTGGGAAAGTCGTTCCTACTTACGCTTGCGACGACGGACGATCATATTGTCCGTGCGCTTGTTCGAACGCGTCTTTGCGCCCTTCGTCGGCGTGCCCCACGGGCTGACCGGATGGCGGCCACCCGAAGTGCGACCCTCACCACCGCCGTGTGGGTGGTCGACCGGGTTCATCGCAACACCGCGCACCGTCGGCCGCACACCTCTCCAGCGCGTCGCGCCGGCCTTGCCGAGCTTGCGCAGGTTGTGCTCACCGTGGCCTACCTCGCCTACCGTCGCGCGACAGTTGACGTGAATCTTGCGTGTCTCGCCGGACCGCAACCGGACTGTCGCGTATGCACCCTCGCGCGCAGCGAGCTGTGCCGATGTGCCGGCGGATCGAGCCAGCTGGCCACCCTTGCCCGGTTTCATCTCGATGTTGTGGATCGTCGTTCCCACCGGAATGGCCCGAATTGGCAGGGCATTGCCGGGTTTGATCGGCGCATCCTCGCCGCTGAAAATCGGCGCGCCGGCACGAACACCCTTCGGCGCCAGCATGTAACGACGCTCACCGTCGGCATACTTGATCAACGCCAGGTGCGCACTGCGGTTCGGGTCGTATTCGAGGCGTTCTACGACGCCGGCGATACCGTCTTTGTCGCGCTTGAAATCGACAATGCGATAGCGCTGCTTGTGGCCGCCACCCTGGTGCCGAATCGTGATGCGGCCGTTGTTGTTGCGACCACCCTTCGACGTCTTTTTGTCGAGAAGCGGGCCGTAGGGCTTGCCCTTGTGCAGCTCCGGCGTCTTGACCGCAACGACGAATCGACGTCCTGCTGATGTCGGTTTGGCTTTATGCAGTGACATGTCTTGTAACCCTTATTCCCCGCCGAAGAACTCTTCGAGAGAGCTCCCTTCAGCCAGCTTCACATACGCTTTTTTCCAGTCCGAGCGACGACCCATGCTCTGTTGGAAACGCTTGCTCTTGCCTTTCACGTTGACGACCTGAACGGCTTCGACCTTGACCTCGAACAGCAATTCAACGGCCTGTTGAACTTCTTTTTTCGTGGCGTCTTTGCTTACTTTCAGGACAACCTGGTTTTGTTCGGCGACGTTATGCGCCTTCTCGGAGAGATGCGGTCCGCGAATGACCGTCATCAGTCGCTCCTGGTGTGCGGTATGACTCATGACAGGCGCTCCTCGATGAGCTTCAGCGCAGGCAGCGTGACCAGCACCTTTTCAAAGCGAACCAGCACAACGGGGTCCATCGACGCTACGTCGCAAATGCCCACGTTGGGGAGGTTGCGGCCGGCCAGGAAGACCTTCTCATCAAAGGCCTCGTTGAGGATCAGCACGCTGTCCAGTTCGAGTTCTTTGAGCTTCGCGGCCAACAGGCGCGTCTTGGGCGCCTCGATCGTGAGCTCCTTGACGATGACCAGCCGATCCTGGCGCACCAGCTCCGAGAGCATCGAGCGCAGCGCTGCGCGATACATCTTCTTGTTGACCTTCTGATCGAAGTTGCGCGGCTTGGCGGCAAAAGTGCGTCCGCCGCCAACCCAAATCGGGCTGCGAATCGTGCCCGCACGTGCGCGGCCCGTGCCCTTCTGGCGCCAGGGTTTGGCGCCGCCGCCACGTACGGCAGCGCGGTTCTTCTGCGCCTTCGTTCCTGCGCGCGCTCCAGCGAGATAGGCGGTCACGACCTGGTGTACGAGAGCTTCGTTGTAGGCCGCGCCGAACGCTGCTTCTGCTACGTCGACCGAACCCTTGTCCTGTAATTTCAATTTCATCGCTACGCCCCTTACTTCCTGGTCTTGATGGCGGGACGAACGATGACGCTGCCGCCGCGGTGACCCGGGACCGCGCCCTTGATCAGGAGAAGATTTCGATCGTTGTCGACACGTACGACTTCGAGGTTCTGCACCGTACGGCGGACGTTGCCCATGTGGCCGGACATTTTCTTGCCCTTGAATACACGGCCGGGAGTTTGGTTCTGACCAATAGAACCCGGGGCTCTATGCGCCAACGAATTGCCATGCGTAGCGTCTTGCATTGAGAAGTTATGGCGCTTAACGGTGCCCGCAAAGCCCTTGCCGATCGAGGTTCCGATGACGTCCACTCTCTGTCCTTCCTCGAACAGGTCGACCTTCAATTCGTTACCAGGCTCGAATTCGCCTTCGTCAGCATCGCCGAGGCGAAACTCCGTAACAAGGTCGCCGGCTTCTACCTTTGCTGCGGCAAAGTGGCCGGCTTCAGGTTTCGTGACCCGGGACGCTTTGCGGCTTCCGGCTGCAACCTGCAGCGCGCGATAGCCGTCCGTCTCCACGGTCTTTACCTGAGTGATTCGGTTTGGTTGTGCCTCGATCACGGTTACCGGAATTGACACCCCGTCATCCGTGAAGACACGTGTCATGCCGCATTTGCGGCCAACAATACCCATCGTCATCTTCAAAACCTCGCACCGACTACGATTGGCCAGCGCCTCCTAATAAAATTCTTTTCACCGCCGCATCTACACAAGCTACGGCTGTACACAAATTCCAGACATGCGAAAGGGCCAGCCATCGCTTGAGAGCATTGCTCTTAAGTGCTCTGGGGCTGACCCTAAGCTCCGGGCCGATACTTCGTGTCGGTCCGGCGGTTCCGGGATTTGCCGTGTCACCCTCGGTTTCCTGGCGACAGTTGGTTGTTTTTCCTGCTCCTGGCCGACTCCCGGTCCGGCCAAATGCAGCGAGCCCGCAATTATACGACTAAAAACCCTTAATACAAGCGGATTTCAGCCTTTTTTTGCGCTTTCTGCTGGAGATCGTGTCCCTAGCTAAATCAATGACTTAGCTAAGCAGCCGTGGTCGGGATGTTTCTCATCGAAAATAAAGCGCAGCGAAGCGAGCCATTTCGATGAGAAATATGCCGACCATGGCGGCTAGTTGAGCTTGATCTGGACGTCCACGCCAGCCGGCAGTTCCAGTTTCATGAGCGCATCAACGGTCTTATCGGTCGGATCCACGATATCCATCAGGCGCTTATGAGTACGGATTTCATACTGATCACGAGCGTCCTTGTTGACGTGCGGAGAAATCAGGACCGTAAAACGTTCCTTCTTCATCGGCAGCGGGATCGGCCCTTTGACCGTGGCGCCGGTACGCTTGGCGGTATCCACGATTTCACGCGCTGAATTGTCGATCAGGCGATGATCGAACGCTTTCAGGCGAATTCTGATGTTCTGATTTGTTGCCACAGTCTCTTCCTAGGTAAATTCTCTTTCCGTGGGAGCGGCATCTTGCCCAATCCCATGTTCCCGTCGAGGTCGCCCACGAACGGGATGTTTCTATCCAACAAAGCCCGAGGGTGCGGCTAACTGCCGCGATCCCACGGCCTGGCCTGGACCGCCCGCGAACGGGATGTTTCTCATCGAAAATAAAGCGCAGCGCAGCGACCCATTTCGATGAGAAATAGGCCGTTCGTGAGCCTCAGCGTTACTCGATGATCTTC
>CALZMQ010000019.1 GCA_945788625.1 uncultured Woeseiaceae bacterium | reverse complement strand
GGGGCGCACGCTCAGTTACACCGATCTCAATCACCTGTCCATGCAGTTTGCCTGCTACCTGCAGCAGGAACTGGGTCTTACCCGGGGCGAGCGGGTAGCAATCATGTTGCCGAACATCCTGCAGTACCCGGTCGCCATGTGCGGAATTTTTCGGGCCGGCCTGGTCGTCGTCAACGTCAATCCGCTATACACCGCGCGCGAACTCAAACACCAGCTCAAAGACTCCGGCGCACGGTGTGTCGTCATCCTGGAGAACTTCGCGCACATACTCGAAGAAGTCATCGCCGATACCGACGTCGATTTCGTCGTCACCACCGGCGTCGGCGATTTGCTCCAGTGGCCGAAAGGCGCAATTACCAACTTCGTGTTGCGGCGCGTCAAGAAAGCCGTGCCCAGCTATCGAATCGCGAACAGCATTACGTTCAAACGCGCACTCAAATCGGGTCGCGGGAAAACGCTGGATCCCGTAGACATCGGTTTTGCCGACATTGCGTACCTGCAGTACACCGGCGGCACCACCGGCGTATCCAAGGGCGCCATGCTGAGCCACCGCAACATGGTGTACAACGTGCAGCAGACGACAGTCTGGCAGGGCGACGCATACGCCGGCGTCGAACCGATCGTGGCGATTACGGCGTTGCCGCTGTATCACATCTTTTCCTTACAGGGTAATTGCCTGTGTGTAATGGCGCAGGGCGGCCAGAACGTATTGATCACCAACCCGCGCGATTTCGAAGGTTTCGCGAAGGAGATCGCGAAATTCAAGTTCAGCCTGTTCACCGGCGTCAACACGATGTTCGCGGCGCTCATGAACACACCCAGCTTCAAGGACATCGACTTCAGCAACCTGCGTGTCTGCATCGGCGGCGGAATGGCGGTCCAGCCGGCGATTGCCAAGGAATGGAAGAAAGCCACGGGGACGACCATCCTGCAGGGTTATGGCCTTACGGAAACCTCGCCGGCAGCGATCGTATGCCGCATCGATGAAGAGTTCACGGGGACGATCGGATTGCCGATTCCGTCCACCGAGGTGATCATCGTGGGCGAGGACGGCAATCCCTTGTCGACTGGTGAAATTGGCGAAATCTGCATCAAGGGACCCCAGGTCATGGAGGGCTACTGGCAACGGCCCGCCGACACAGCCGAGGTCATGCTGCCCGGCGGCTGGCTGCGCACGGGCGACGTCGGACGCATGGACGACGACGGTTACCTCTATATCGAGGACCGCAAGAAGGACATGATCCTGGTCTCGGGTTTCAACGTGTATCCCAACGAGATCGAAAACGTCGTGGTCGAACTCGACGGCGTGCTGGAGGCCGCGGCAATCGGTATACCGCATGAGCGATCCGGCGAGATGGTCAAGATCTTCGCCGTGCGCAAGGACGAAAGCGTGACCGAGCAGGACATCATCGATTACTGCCGCGAGAACCTGACGGCGTACAAGTGTCCCAAGCAGGTCGAGTTCCGCGATGAATTGCCAAAGACGAATGTAGGGAAGATCCTGCGGCGCGCGTTGCGCGACTAAGACACTCTTCGTGGGAGCGGCCTCCATGCCAATTAGCAAAATCGTTTCAATCGTGCCGCTGCTGTTGCTCGCCGCGGTGGTTGGCGCTGCCGCCGTACCGAAACCGCTCGATCCCTTGCGAGCCGCGCCGCACATCTACGAACTGGAATTCGAGAACGAACAGGTTCGCGTGATCAGGCAGATCATCCGCAATGGCGAGACCCCGCCGCTGCACGCGCATCCCGACCGGGTAATGGTTTACCTGCAGACCTGCGCGTGGCTGGAGGACGACGGCGAGGGCGGTGAACGTATGCGGTCATTCAAATTCGGCGAAGCCATTTGGGCACCGGCGGAGACGCACGGCGGGGAAACGGCAACGGTCGTTCAGGACTGCATCATTCTCGAAGTCGAGCTCCTCTGACCCTCACCCCCCACCCCCCACTACCCAAGCTCGGCGAACGGGCGGCGATCAGGGCGAGAATCGCGAAAAACGGCGTGCGTCCGACATATTTGTTGGCGGACTGTCTCGCTGCGCTCGCTTTATGTCTCGCCAACAAACATCTCGTCCACTCGCCTAGGTCACCACGCCGCACCCTCAGCCGGCGAAGCAAGACACGCTCTCCACGGGCGGCGAGTGCGGGGTGTGTTCCACAAAGCGAGTTATCGCAGATTGTCCGAGCGACTGGGACATGCCCCGTGATCGCCGACCGTTCCCCTTTGATGGGAGGAAGGTGGGTGGTGGATTTTAGCCGTGGTACTGCGGGCTCAACACGTGCACCGCGTCGACCAGTACGCCGAGGCGCTCCGGATCTATGTCGGGTGTAATGCCGTGCCCGAGATTGAACACGTGCCCCGGCCCGCTCCCGTAGCTCGCCAGCGTATCGGCAACGCCCTGCTTTATGACCTCCGGGCTCTCGCGCAGCGTGGCCGGATCGAGATTGCCCTGTAACGCCACCTTGTCGCCGACGTATTCGCGCGCCGTCGAGAGGTCCGTGGTCCAGTCCACGCCCAGCGCGTCGCAACCCGTTTCTGCGAGATCCGCAAGCAACGGTCCCGCCCCTTTTGTGAACAGAATCACGGGTATTTGCCGGCCATCCTTTTCCCGGATCAGTCCGTCGACGATTTTCTGCATGCTCGCCAGCGAAAAACGCCGGAAGTCGTCCGGGGCCAGGGCGGCGCCCCAGGTATCGAAAATCTGCACAGCCTGCGCACCCGCTTCGATCTGTGCGTTGAGATACTCGATCGTCGTTTCCGCAACGATGTCCATTAGCGCATCGAGCGCTTCCGGCGCTTCGGCCGCAAGACCCTTGATGGTCGGGAATTCGCGACTCGACCCCCCCTCGACCATGTACGTGCCGACGGTGAACGGGCTCCCTGCAAATCCGATCAGCGGCACCTTGCCGTCGAGCTCCCGGCGAATTGTCCTTACCGCATCGAAAACGTAGCCCAGTGTCTTTTCGACGTCCGGCACGCGCAAGCCTCGAATCGCGTCGACGGTCTGTACCGGGTTGCTGAACTTCGGTCCTTCGCCGGCCACGAAATGCAGCCCCAGCCCCATCGCGTCGGGGACGGTCAGGATGTCCGAGAACAGTATTGCGGCGTCCAGCCGGTAGCGCCTGAGCGGCTGCATCGTCACCTCGCAGGCAAGATCCGGGTTTCGGCACAGGCTCATGAAGTCGCCGGCTTGTGCGCGGACTTCGCGGTACTCCGGAAGATAGCGACCTGCCTGGCGCATGATCCACACCGGCGTGCGCGGTACAGGCTGGCGTAACAGGGCGCGCAGCAGCAGGTCGTTATGCAGTTCGGCCATTACGCGCCAACCTGGCTGGCGATGGAGGCCTGCATCGCCTCTGCCGCCGCGCGGGGACTCTCGGCATCGCGAATCGGGCGGCCAACGACGATGTAGTCGGCGCCGTTCGAGAACGCGGTCTCCACCGTTACAACGCGCTTCTGGTCACCGGCCGGCTTGTTGTCGACCGGCCGGATTCCCGGCGAGATGACCAGCAGCTTGTTGTCGACATGCTCGCGGAGCTTCGGCACCTCGAGGCCCGAAGAAATGACGCCGTCGCAGCCCGCCTCCAGCGCACGTCGCGCGCGCGACAGCACGAGATCCTCCAGGTCGCAGGCGAATCCCAGGTCATCGAGGTCGCCGCGGTCCAGGCTGGTCAGCACGGTCACGCCCAGGACTTTCAGGCTGTCGCCCTTGTTCTCTGCGGCAGCCTCCATGATCGATTGATTGCCATGCACCGTCACGAAGAATGCGCCACGGTCTTTCAGCGCCCGAACGGCCGACCCGACGGTAGCCGGAATGTCGAAGAATTTCAGATCGCAGAATACTTTCTTGTCGCGCGCCAGCATCCAGTCGAGCAATTCGAAGTACTCGCCGCTCATCATGAGTTCGAGCCCGATCTTGTAAAAGGTGACCGAATCGCCAAGTTCGTCGGCCAGCGCCCGCGCGGACGCGCAGTCGGGTACGTCCATGGCGAATATGAGGCGGTCCCTGGCGGGGATATCTTTGTGTTTCAATGAAATGATCTCGTTTGTTCTGTGTTCGATTGGATCGTGGGAGCGGCCTACGTAAACGCGCCCGAATTCTAACAGCCCGCGATGTCCTCGTGTGCGGCAATCGCGTAGCGATCCGTCATGCCCGCTATGTAGTCGGCAACGACCCGCGCCCGACCGGCATCGTCGAGGCTCGCCGCCGCGTTGGCAAACTCAGGCGGCATGCGCTGCACGTCTTCGGAATACGCCGCGAACAACTCCTTCACCATGACCTGTACCTTGCGCGTCATCTCGAGTTTCTGTTCGTGGCCGTACAGATGCCTGGTGAGAAAGCGTTTCAAAGAGACATGTTGCTGGTACACCTCGTCCGACATCGACACGAGTGGCTTCCCGGCGGCGCGCACGTCCTCAATGCTGCCCGGGCGATGTTCCTCGAGTCGTCGCTGGGTTTCCTCGATCAGGTCGGTGACCACGGTACCGATCATGCGCCGGATGATCTCGTAGATCAGGCGTCGATCTTCGAGTTCCGGGTACAGCGAATGCACCCTGGCGTATTGTGTCTCGAACAGCGTCTGCTCGCGCAACTGATCGAGGCTCAGCAGCCCCGCGCGAAAGCCGTCGTCCACGTCATGGTTGTTATACGCAATCGCATCCGCGATGTTGGCGATTTGTGCCTCGAGTCCCGCTTCCCTGCGTTGCAGAAAGCGCTCGCCGACGTCGCCGAGTTCTCGTGCGTTGCGGTTCGAGCAGTGCTTGAGTATCCCCTCGCGCGTCTCGAACATCAGGTTCAGGCCGGGAAAGTCGGCGTATTTCGCTTCCAGCTCATCGACCACCCGCAACGACTGCAGGTTGTGTTCGAAGCCGCCATAGTCCCGCATGCAGGCGTTCAGGGTGTCCTGTCCCGCATGCCCGAACGGCGTGTGGCCGAGATCGTGCGCCAGGCAGATCGCCTCCGTCAGCGGCTCGTTGAGGTTCAGCGCGACGGCCACCGAGCGGCCGATCTGTGAGACTTCCAGAGAATGCGTCAGGCGTGTGCGGTAAAGGTCGCCTTCGTGATTGACGAACACCTGTGTTTTGTAGACCAGGCGCCTGAATGCGGTCGAGTGAATAATGCGGTCGCGGTCGCGCTGGTACTCGCCGCGGTAGGCCGCGCGCGGCTCCTGGTATTTTCGGCCGCGGCTCGCAAATTCGTTCGCGGCGTACGGGGCGAGGCCGGCTGCCGTCAACGGCCGGCTCCTGTCAGCGCCTGCAGCCGGCCCTCATCGTAGTCGGACGTGATCCAAGCGTCCCCAAGCGTCCGCAGCAGCACGAAACGTAGCTGTTTCTGTTGCACCTTCTTGTCCATGCCCATTGCATCGTGCCAGCGCTCGGAATCGATCGCCGGCGGAGTCGTCGGCAGTCCGGCGGAGGCAAGCAGGTTACGCAGACGTGTGGTGGCGTCCGCCTCGATACCGCTCAGTTCCGCCGCCATGATCATACCGGCCGCCACGGCCTCCCCGTGCAACCATTCGCCGTAGCCAAGGCAATGCTCGATGGCATGGCCGAACGTATGGCCAAAATTCAGGATCGCCCGCCGTCCGGCTTCGCGCTCGTCGTCGGCGACCACTGCTGCTTTCAGCTCGCAGGAGCGCTGGATCGCATGTGCGAGTGCTTGCGCGTCCTTGTCGAGCAGCGCGGGCATGTTCTCCTCGAGCCATTCGAAGAACGCCGGGTCACAGATCGCACCGTATTTGACGACCTCGGCGAGCCCCGCCCTGAGCTCGCGCTCCGGCAGTGTATCGAGTGTGTTGGTGTCGATCAGCACGACCTGCGGCTGGTGAAATGCGCCAACCAGGTTCTTGCCCATCTCGTGGTTCACGCCGGTCTTGCCGCCGACGGACGAATCTACCTGTGCCAGCAAGGTCGTCGGCACCTGGATGAAGGCCACGCCCCGCATGTAACAGGCCGCGGCAAAACCCGCAATGTCGCCGACCACTCCGCCGCCGAGGGCAATCACCGTCGTGTCCCGGTTGGCGCCCGAACTGACAAGCCGATCGAGAATCGTCTGCATGGTGGCGACGGTCTTGAACGACTCGCCGTCCGGAAGGTTGAGACTGCTTACGTCGCGACCTGCGAGGTTCGGCAAAAGCCTGTCGAGGTACAGCGGCGCGACGGTTTCATTGCTGACGACGAGACAATCGCCACCGTGAATAAACGGCGACAGCTCGAAGCCCCCATCGAGCAAACCCTGCCCGATGACGATCGGATAACTGCGATCACCAAGGCTTACTTCAATTGTCGCGCTGGTCGGCATGACCGAAGGGTACCGCAAACCGGCGGCTGCGGGGGCGAGAAAAAAAGGTGTCAGGTTTATTTTAGTTACGGGGTCCAAAAAGGTGTCAGGTTTATTTTTATTACGGGGTCGAGACCCCGTAATAAAAATAAACCTGACACCTTTTTTCCTTTTTTGGGGGCGCGCTCCTACGAAATCTGATCGATGATCTCTTTGGCGACGGAATGCACCTTGCGGCCATCCGTATCGACGACGAGGTCGGCTATTTCCCGGTACATCGGGTCCCGTTCTTTCAGCAACGCCTCGAGAATCTCCCGGCGGTCGCCGTTCTCGAGCAAGGGTCGTTCGCGGCCCCTGTTGGTACGCGCGACCTGCTGATCGACGCTGGTGTACAGATAAACGACGAAGCCGCGCCCGCCGAGGCGGCTGCGGCTTTCGGGGTCGCCGATCGCACCGCCGCCGGTCGCGAGCACGACACCGTCCATTTTCGACAGATCGTCAATCGCGGCCGCCTCGCGTTTGCGAAAACCCTCTTCGCCCTCTTTCTCGAAAATGAAAGGAATGTCCACGCCGGTGCGAGCCTCGATCTCGTCGTCACTGTCCATGAACGACAGATGCAATGCGCGTGCGAGCTGGCGGCCCACCGCCGACTTACCTGCGCCCATCGGACCAATGAGAAAGATGTTCTTGGGTTGGTTCATAGAGCCCTGTAATAAGAAAGCCAACCCGAAGGTTGGCTTTCCTGTTTCGAACGAGGAAAGTCCGCCTAGTAAATGGTGGAACCTTCTTCGAGAATCCTCGGCGTTACAAAGATCAGCAGTTCGGCCTTGTTGTCCAGACGCTGCTTGCTGCGGAACAATGCGCCGGCGAACGGAATGTCGCCGAGCACCGGAACCTTCTTGATCGTCTCGCGACGTTCCGTCTCGTAGATGCCGCCAAGTACCACGGTCTGTCCGTCAGCAACGAGCACCTGCGTCTCGACCGAGCGCGTATCGATACTGGGTACGGTGCCGCCAAGACCGCCGGTCGAGATGATCTCGCCCACGTTGTCCTTGCTCACTCGCAGATCCATGATGATGTTGTTGTCCGGCGTAATCTGCGGCGTTACCACCAGCTCGAGGACCGCCTCTTTGAACTGAATGGTGGTTGCACCCGAAGAAGCCGACTGCTGGTACGGAATTTCCACACCCTGTTTGATCGTGGCTTCTTTCTGGTTCGCCGTAATGACGCGCGGAGTCGATACGATCTCGCCGCGGCCTTCAGCCTCGAGTGCCGTCAGCTCCAGGTCGACGAGGTAATCGTTCTCCAGTACCGCCAGCGAGAACCGGCCTGCAGCGTCAGCAATAGGTACGCTGACGTTGTAGCGTTCGCCGAGCGGCGGATACTCGAGCAGGGTCGTACTGGTCGGGTCCGCTGCGTTCTCGAGGAAGGTGTCGATAATGTGATCGGTACCTTCGCCGGAGCCGGATATCGTGGTCAGGCCCGTGTTGCTCAGGTTGAACGCGGACATGCCGAGACGTACGCCGAGATCGCGGCTGAAGTCGTCGTTAACGACAACGATGCGTGACTCGATCAATACCTGCTTGATCGGGATGTCGAGCGTGCGGACCATGCGGCGAATGTTCTGCAACCGCTCCGCAGTATCCTGCACCAGCAACGTGTTGGTGCGATCGTCTACGCCGATGCTGCCGCGCTCCGACAGCAGCGGATTGCCGCCGCCTTCGGCGGTAATCAGCGAAGACAGGTCGCTCGCCTTCGCGTAATTGACCTGCAGGAACTCGGAGTACAGCGGTTCGAGTTCACTGATCGCCAGTTTCGCTTCCAGGTCCGCCGTTTCGCGCGCAGCGATTTCTTCTGCCGGGGCAACCATGATGACGTTACCGTTCTGGCGCATGTCCAGGCCCTTGGTCGTCATGACGATGTCGAGAGCCTGGTCCCACGGAACATTACGCAGGCGCAACGTTACGTTGCCCTGGACCGTATCCGAGACAACGATATTCTTGCCCGAGGTTTCCGCAAGCAGCTGCAGTACGGCACGGGTTTCGATGTCCTGGAAATTCAGTGTCAGGCGCTGGCCTTCGTATTCCTTGGTCTCGGAAAACAGGCTCGATTCCTCGGTGCCTTCTTCCGGTGTCGGGTTGATTTCGATCGTGAACTCGTTGTCCGACTGATACGCAAGCTGCTCATACTTGCCATCGGCCGAAATAACGACGCGCGTGTCGAGATTCGTGCGCAGCGTGTCTACCGTCGTTACGGGTGTTGCGAAGTCCATGACGTCCAGGCGGCGCATCAGCTCGGCCGGCAGGCTCGTGTCTTTGAAGACTGCAACGACACGGCCGCCTTCCTGGCGGATATCGACTGGCGTGGACGGATCGGTCAGGTTGACGATAACGCGTCCGCCACCGTCGCGGGTGCGGCGGAAATCGACGCTTGAAATCGAGCGGCTGCCAGGCGCTGCGTAAGAGCGGGGAGCAGATGCCGGTGCGCTGGCGAACTGGGTAGTACCTGCGCTGTAGTCATCCGCTTCACCCAGGCTCACGACAATCGTATTGCCGCTGCGGCGAGTCTGGTAAGCAACCATGGAATCGAGGTTGAGCACCACGCGGGTGCGGCCGTTGGCCTCGGCCGTAAGGACCGTTTCGAGCGGCCCGAGGTTTACGTCGCGCCGACGCGAACTCAAGCCGAGAGTGGTATTCGGCAGGTCGAGGGCAATCCTCGCGGGATTCTCGATCGTGAACGCCAGCGGCTCGGGGGCCGTGTCGCTCATGACCAGCGTTAACTCGATTCGCTCCCCTGGCAGACTCTGCACCTGAATGTCTTGCAACCGATTGCCTTCCTGTGCGCTGGCAGTAGCGCCCAAAAAGAGCAGCGAGGCTGCCATTGCCATTGCGGCCAGCTTGATCATCTCGAGATGACGACTGACCGACGGTTTGATTTTGAGCATCATTCCTATTACTCCCAGTTCCATTCAGGTGTCAGTCTGTGAGACTGACCGCGGCATCTCTTTCGATGTAACCGCCGATACCATCAGAAATAATTTCCACGACTTCGATTTCTGATTCAGAAATTTCCGTAATTCGTCCGTCGTTTTGTCCCACGTAATTTCCGGGGATGACGCGGTGAATCAAACCGTCTGCTGTTTGCACGAGACCGTACATCGTCTCACCGATATACAGCGTTCCGACCATGCCCAGGGTGTCGAGCGGAAAGCTCTCCAGGTACTCGCGACTCCGGTCGGGATCGGGTCGAGTGCCGGAACCGGCCGCGCCAGAGGCTTGCGGCGTGTCGGGTACGAACGGCGAGCGCAGCCCCTGCGCGTCCGCGACGTACGTGAACACTTCGTAGGGCGTGATTTCGGGCAGCGGATCGATGCGGCCGCCCGGCTTTGCCTTGATCTCGTTGATGTACTGGTCGAGATCGTCCATGTCGCCTCCGCAGGCTGCGAGGCTCGCGGCGGACAGGATCAATACCAGACCGTATTTTATTGTCAGGGAAGCGCGCATTGTTAGTCTGCCTCCTCGTCGAGATAGCGGTAGGTCTGAGCGGTGACTTCCATGCTCAGGCTGTCGAAATTGTCCGCATCTTCCGGGGTGATATTGATGTTGTGCAGGGTCACGATACGCGGCAATGCAGCGATGCCGCTGACGAAATTGCCGATCTCGTGGTAACCGCCGGTCAGGCGAATCTTGATGGGCTTCTCAGCGTAGAAGTCCTTGGGTATCTCGCCCTGCGGCTCGAACAGCTTTTCCTGCAAACCGGCCGCAAGACCCGTCTGCGAAATATCGACGATCAGGCTCGGGATTTCCGTCTTGCCCGGCAACTGCCTGAGCATGGTGCCGAAAGACTGTTCGATCTGGGCAAGCTGTTGCTTGTAGGCGTCGTAGTTCGCGGCTTTGCGTTGCTTGTTTTCGAACGTCAGTTTCAATTGCGCTTCTTCTTCCTTCACGCGATCGAGCTGCGGCGCCTTGTCCTGGATGATGAACCAGTAGATACCCAGTCCCAGCACGACGGCGAAAACGATGGCTATGACGGCGCCGCGGAATGCGAGGGGCCAGCGGCCTACGTCATTGACGTCCAGCGCCTGTAGTTCTTCGACGAGGTTCATTCGGCCTCCTCCTCTTCCATGTCAGAATCCGAGCGCACCTGCTTCAGGTAAACGACGAATTCGGACTGACGGGATGCGCCGGCCTGAGTGGTTTCGACTCGTTCGACTTCAGGGTCGGTAAGCCATTCGGACGAATCGATCTGGCGCATCAGTGCCGACACGCGCGTACTCGACTGGGCGACACCGCGAATCTCGACCCGCGAGCCGGTCTGCTTCATACCCGTCAGGTAGACGCCTTCGGGAAGTTGCTGAACCAGCTCGTCGAAAAGGTGCACGATCTCCGGACGACTCTTCTGCAGCTCCTCGATGATTTCCATGCGAGCAAGCAGGCGTTCCTTCTGTCGCTCCAGCCCGTCGATCTCCTCGATACTCTTTTCCAGCTCGACGATTTCCGCGGTCAGGCGCGCATTGCGTGCTTCCTGGCCCGAGATCATCTGCGAGTAAACAAAGATCGTCGCGACGACGCCCGCGACCGCCGCTACGACGGCGCCGGCCGTTGCAACGCCGAAATCTCGCTGGCGTTTCCTGCGCTCTTCCTCGCGCCAGGGGAGTAGATTAATACTTGGCATATTAGTCGAAGCTCCTCAGTGCAAGGCCGCAGGCTGTGAGCAGTGCTGTCGCATCTTTATGTACGCCCTGTGATTTGGCTTTCGATGAAATCTTCATCTGGCCGAGTGGGTCACCGACTTCCGTCGGGATGCCGACACGGCTCGAGATGACGTCGGAAATGCCCGGTATGTTCGCGCAGCCGCCACAAACCAGGATCATGTCCGGTTGCTCGCGACCGCCGCCCGAGGCCAGGTAAAACTGCAGCGAACGACTGACCTGCTGGGTCATGTCGTCGATAAATGGTTCCAGGACTTCCGGCTGGTAGTTCGACGGCAGGCCACCCTGTTTCTTGGCGCGGCCGGCGTCTTCCATGGACAAACCGTAAGTGCGCATGATTTCCTCGGTGAGCTGCTGGCCACCGAAGTTGAAGTCACGCGTGTAAATAACCTTGAGGTCCTGCAGTACGCTGAAGGTCGTGCTGCTCGCGCCGATATCGACAACGGCCACCGACTGCCCGATGCCTCCGTCGGGAATCTGATGGCTCAGCAGGCGACAGGCGTTTTCGAGCGCGAACGCCTCGACGTCGACGATTTGCGTCGCAAGTCCGGCGGCGCTGACGGCCGACTGGCGCTGTTCGACGTTCTCGGTACGCGTCGCAACGAGCAACACGTCCATGAGTTCCGGGTCTTTGTCATTCGGACCGATCACTTCATAGTCGAAGCTGACCTCTTCCATCGGGAATGGAATGTACTGGTCGGCCTGGATCTCGACCTGGCCCTCGAGGTCCCTTTGCGAAAGGCTCGATGGCATCTGGATGACTTTGGTAATGGCCGCATCACCACTGATGGCGACGGCCACATCGGTTGCCTTGGCCCCGGCCCGCTTGACGGCGCGGCGAATGGCTTCGCCGACAGCTTTGGCGTCAACAATGGCTTTTTCGCTGACCGAACTGGGGGGTGTTGGCTCTGCTGAATAGGACTCGACACGATAGCGCTTTCCGCTCTGGGAGAGCTCTATCAGTTTGACCGACGACGTCGTTATATCGAGGCCCAGCAATGGCTGTGATTTATTGCCGAAAAGCACGTATTTTTCCTTCTAAGTCGGTAAGTTGCGAGTCAAACGTAGGTTGGACCTGAGCAAAGCGATTTAACTATATATCAATAAAATGTTAAATAAAACGTGACTTTGTTCACGATCCCACGATCCCTATGGTAATGCCCCGCAGTGGTTCCATTCCGTGAACCAGTCGTCGCCTCTGGATGAGACTCGTTATTGCAGCGTTCAGCAAAGCCCGTCTATCATCTGCCGCGTCCATCAAGCACAAAGACACCTTTGCCCCAAAAAGCCACAATTCCAGCACCTCCCGGCCATCACGGTACCTTTTAATAAGGTGAGCCCGCGCCCCGTCAATCGGGGTGTTTGGGCGGAAAACGCCAGCGACTATGCATAAACCATCGAAATCAAACAAGAAACCACGTCACATCCGCCGGAGACGACTGCTGAGAAGCCTGATTTTGCTGCTCGGTATGGGTACCACAGGCGTCATCGGCGCCGTCGCGGGTGTCATTGGCGCCTATTACTTCGTGCAACCCGGATTGCCGGCTGCCGAGACGATTCGCGACATACCGCTGCAAATCCCGCTCAGGATATTCAGCCGCGACGGGCACCTGATCTCGGAGATCGGCGAGAGAAAGCGGATCCTGGTCACCTACGAGGATCTGCCGCCGCACGTCGTACAGGCATTTGTATCGGCGGAAGACCAGCGCTTTTTCGTCCATCCCGGCATTGATTACCGCGGCATCCTGCGCGCATTCGTTCGACTGGCGACAACCGGCGACATTTCCGGCGGCGGCAGCACGCTAACACAACAGCTTGCGCGCGATTACTTCCTCACGCGCGAACAGAAATTTACACGCAAGCTGCGCGAGGCATTTCTCGCTTACAAGATCGAGCAGGAATTCACGAAGCAGCAGATCATGGCGCTGTTCCTCAACAAGATGTTTTTCGGCCAACGCGCCTACGGGGTCGCAGCGGCTGCACAGGTCTACTTCAACAAGGACCTCAAGGACGTAAACGCGGCCGAAGCCGCGACGCTTGCCGGCGTCCTGCCGGCGCCGTCACGCTACAACCCGGTCTACAGCGCGACAAACGCCGAGCGGCGGCGGGGCTACGTGCTCGGTCGCATGCTGGACCTTCGCTATATCGACCGCGCAACCTACGATGAGGCGATGGCGTTTCCGGTGGAATCGAAACTGCACGGCGCCGCCGTCGAACTCAACGCGCCTTACGTTGCCGAAATGGTGCGCAGCGAAATGCTCAAACGGTACGGTGACGGCACCTATACCGACGGCTACCAGGTCGTAACGTCTCTCGATTCGCGCCTGCAGAGAGCCGCCAATTATTCGTTGCGCAACGGGCTGCTCGAGTTTACGCGGCGGCGCGGCTACCGCGGCCCGGAAAGGCGCGTTGAACTCGACGATGCAATACTGGCGCTGCCGTTCGAAGAATGGCCGATCGAGATTCGCGAAAGTCTCGAACAATACGCACCGGGTGGCCTCTCGATAGCGCTGGTCACCGCGGTCGCCGAGAACAATACGGCGAACATCGTGTTCCGCGATGGCGTCGAGGCGACGTTGCCGTGGGCCGGTATCAGCTGGGCCAAGCCCTTCATCGATCGCGAGACGACCGGCCCGGCGCCGGAGGCGGCGAGCGACGTCCTGGCTGTCGGTGACCTCATCCATGTCATGCCCACGGCGAGCGGTAGCTGGGCGCTCGCACAAATTCCGGAGGCGCAGGGCGCCGTAGTGTCTATCGACCCCTACGACGGCGCGGTTGGTGCACTGACCGGCGGCTTCGACTTCGCCATGAGCAAGTTCAACCGCGCACGGCAGGCATACCGGCAGCCCGGATCGTCATTCAAACCGTTTATCTATTCGGCGGCGCTCGAGCACGGCAACACCCCGGCCACCGTCGTTCTGGATGCGCCGGTCGTCATTAACTCGTCGGAACTCGAGGCCGTCTGGCGGCCTATCAATTACAGCGGCCGCTTCTACGGACCGACGCGCATGCGCGAGGCGCTTGTGCGCTCGATGAATCTCGTCTCGGTGCGGCTGCTGTTGTTCCAGACCGGCGTCGGCAATGCCGTTCGGCACATCGAGAAATTCGGCTTCGGCGGCGCTGCCTTGCCGCGCAATGGCTCGCTGGCTCTGGGAGGCGGCGCCGCATCGCCACTCGACATGGCGCAGGGATACGCGGTTCTGGCGAACGGCGGACACGCCGTGAAGCCCTACGTAATCGATGCCATCTATGGCCCGGAAGGCGAGACGCTTTACCGCAGCGAGCCGGCCGTCGTCTGCGATGACTGCGTGGCGGAAGAGACGGAGGCAATGCCGGACGCCGAGGAGTTTCCGGAAATGACGCTTGACGAAATGGCCGACGTCGCGCTGGACTACAAACCGGATGCGAACCTCGATCCTGCTCTCTATGCAGAAGTAAAGATTGCGCCACAAATGATCAGTCCGCAGAACGCGTTTCTGATCCAGGACATGATGCGCGACGTCGTACGGCGCGGTACCGGGCGACGCGCACTGGTGCTGGGCCGCAAGGACCTTTCCGGAAAGACCGGCACGTCGAACGATCGGCGCGACGCCTGGTTCGGCGGCTTCAACGGCGACATCGCAAGCATCGTCTGGGTGGGCTATGACGACGACCTGCCGCTCGGACCCGGCGAGGAAGGCTCAAGGACTGCGCTTCCCATCTGGGTCGAGTTCGCGCGCATCGCGCTCGAGGGCGTCCCGGAAAACCAGCTACCGATGCCGGAGGGAATCGTTTCCGTTCGCATCGACCGCGAGACCGGATGTCCGGCGCGTGCGGCACAGAGAAACGTCGTTTTCGAGGTGTTCCGCGAAGGCCACGTGCCGGAATGCGAGCAGGTCGCCGAGCTACCGGATATATTCAACGACGCATCGGGCATCGATCCGCTACCCGAAGAGGAAGAGGAAGGGGAAGAGGACGCCGAGCCCCTCTTCTGACGACATGGGAAGAAAAAGAACCAGCGAGACAGAGCGCGCCCGCCAGATGCTGGCGCAGGAGGCGGCTCGCATTATCGTCGATCACGGCATTCGCGACTTTCGCCTGGCGAAACAGAAGGCTGCCGATCGCCTGGGTGTGCTCAGTCGCGGGTCGTTGCCGGGCAACGCCGAGATCGAGGCAGCCGTAGCCGAGCACCTGCAGCTGTTCGGGCGCGAATCGCACGCGGACCACCTGCGCCTGATGCGAGTAGCCGCACTATCGGCTATGGATTTGCTGGCCTCGTTCACGCCGCGTCTCGTCGGCCCGGTGCTGACCGGCACGGCCGACGAAAACTCGGCCGTCAATCTGCACGTGTTCGCCGACAGCCCCGAATTTGTCGCCCACGAACTCGCCGAGATCGGAATCACCTTCAAACCGTACGAAAGGCGCCTGAAGAGCCGCCGCAACCAGCTCGAGACATTCGCGGGATTCGAATTTCACCATGGTCACAGTACGATCGAGGCGACGGTGTTTCCGGTCGACGGTATTCGGCAGGCGCCTATGAGCCCGATCGACGGCAAGCCAATGAAACGCGTCGACTCGGCCGCCGTGCAACTGCTGCTCGAACATATCTAACCCACCACCACCGTCGGCGGTTAGGCGGCGATCACGGGGCATGTCCCAGTCGCTCGGACAATCTGCGATAACTCGCTTTGTGTGACACACCCCGCACTCGCCGCCCCCGGGCGCATGACATGTTCGCCGGGCTGCGGATGGGGAGTTTCACGAGCGTCGTGCGTAGCGCTGCGACGCAGGACGCCAAAGCAAGCGGAGCCCGATGCGAGCGAGACAGGGATGTCGAGCGAGGTTTAGCGAGAGGAACTCCCCATCTGCAGCACACCTCCCGTGATCGCCGCCTAACCGCCGACGGTGGTGGTGGGTGAGGTGTGGTTGCCTCAAGCGAGTGGAGCTGCCCAGCCGCGAATCATCGCGCCAAGGTCGCCGCACTGCGCCAGTGACCAGTGGCGGTGAGGTGGGGAGCGTTACCGCTTCTCGACCGGAACGTAGTCCCGTTGTGCCGGCCCCATGTACAACTGCCGCGGCCTCGCGATCTTGCCCTTCGGATCCGAGATCATCTCCCGCCAGTGCGCCGTCCAGCCAACCGAGCGGCCGATGGCGAACATGACCGTGAACATCGACGTCGGTATGCCGAGTGCGCGGTAGATAATGCCGGAGTAGAAGTCGACATTCGGGTACAGGTTTTTCTCGATGAAGTACTCGTCCTCGAGAGCAACCCGCTCGAGCTCGCGCGCCAGGTCGAACAGCGGCGTGTCTTCGCGATCGAGTTTGTCGAGTACCTTGTGACACATTTCGCGGATGATCGTCGCGCGCGGATCGAAGTTTTTGTACACGCGATGGCCAAAGCCCATCAGCCGGAACGGGTCCGACTTGTCTTTCGCCTTTTCCACATACTTCTTGATCTGGCTCGCGTCACCGATTTCCTCGAGCATCGTGAGCACGGCCTCGTTCGCGCCGCCGTGTGCGGGGCCCCACAGCGCCGAAATGCCCGCCGCAATTGCCGAGTACGGATTGGCTCCGGAACTGCCGGCCATGCGTACCGTGGAGGTGGAACAGTTCTGCTCGTGATCGGCATGCAGGATGAACAACAGGTCGAGCGCCTCGGCGGCGACCGGATCGATCTCGTAGGGTTCGGCCGGTACGGCGAACAGCATGTGCATGAGATTGTCGGCGTAGTTCAGATCGTTGCGCGGATAGATGAACGGCTGGCCGATATTGAGCTTATGCGCGGCGGCAGCGATCGTCGGCAGCTTGGCAAGAATCCGGTGCGCGAAAATGTCGCGGTGTTCGGGGTTCGAGGCGTCCATTTCATCGTGGTAGTACGCCGACATGGAGCCGACGACGGCGGACAACATGGCCATCGGATGCGCGTCGTAACGGAAGCCCTTGAAGAAATTGAGCATGCCCTCGTTGAGCATCGTGTGCGTGCGGATGGTGTGGTCGAATTTCTCGAGTTCGGCGGACGTCGGCAGGTCGCCGTGCAACAAGAGGTATGAGACCTCGAGGAAATTGGAATTCGCGGCGAGCTGCTCCACCGGGTAGCCCCGGTACATGAGCACGCCTTTCTCGCCGTCGATGTAGGTAATGTCGGATTCGCAGCTACCCGTGGCGACGAACCCCGGATCGTAGGTGAATACACCCTGGTCCCTGTACAGGCGGGCAATATCAATGACATCCGGACCCGTGGTTCCACTGCGCACAGGCAGCTCGATTTCGTTACCGGAAGGGCTTATCAGGCGGTAGGCATTGTCGCTCATCTCTTTCCTTTATATCCCGATACCAAACCCTATGAGCATATCAGAGCGCTCCGCTTTGCGAAGTAGGTGGAATGCGTAATGTGATGCCTGCAACGCCGCCGATACTGCCGCGGGGTGGTTGCCGGTGTTAGCTCATGCCGTACTTGCGGCGGAACTTGTCCACGCGACCGCCGGTATCGACGATCTTCTGCTTACCGGTGTAGAACGGGTGACACGAGGAACACACCTCGATCAGGAGATCCTCGCCGAGCGTCGAACGCGTCGTGAATTCGTTGCCACAACTACAGGTGACCTTGATGTCGGCGTAATTGGGATGAATGTCGGCTTTCATGGTGGCTCTCCGGAGCACGCTGGTTTGCAAAAAAGGCCGCGTAGGATATAGCGAAGCGCGCCCCTCCGCAAGCCCTATATTTTATCCACAGAACCTGTGGATAAGTTTGTGGAAGAAAATTGAGTGAGTGGCCTAAGGTGCGGATTTTCAAGCACCGTTATTAATATGTCTATTTTGTGTCCATTTTTGTTTTATCAACAAAACCAAGAGCTTACGAGGCTTTTGCGACACTTAAAATGAAATCAGGGCTCTCTTATGCTGAAAATATAGGGATCGCAGTGTCCTTGTGCATAAATGGTCAGTCTGCCCCACGCATGTCCCATTGCGCGAATTCGACCGGCGTGCGCCGAAACTGCGCGGATTGTGCCCGGCGGAACGGCCGCTTCAGCCCCGATCGGGCAGGAATTCGGACTGCAAATCGTTCAGGAATCGCCGGCCGAGCTCGGTTGGCCGCCAGTGCGCGTCGTTTTCGCGCAACAGCAGACCTTTGCTGCGCGCGGCCCGCGTGGCGTCGGCGAGCGCCGCAATGCCGAGGCCGGTCCGTTCGCAGAATACGGACGCGTCGAAACCGTCGTTGAGCCGCAGCGCATTGAGCATGAACTCGAACACGAGGTCGGCGGCATCGAGCCTCACCGGCTCGGCACGCGATTCGCCGGCCTCCATGGCCATCATGTATTGCAGCGGATTGGCCGGTTTTCGGTAGCGGTACACGCCGTCGCTGCTCGTTATCTTGCCGTGGGCGCCGGCGCCAGCGGCCAGGTAGTCGCCGAACAGCCAGTAATTGAGGTTATGCCGGCAGGGCCTGTTGCCCCTCGCGTACGCCGAGACTTCGTACTGCCGATAGCCGCTTGCCGCGAGCAGCGCCTGCCCCTCGTCCTGAATGGCACAGGCGGTTTCGTCGTCCGGCAGGTTCGCCGGCGGCCGTGCATGGAAAACGGTGTTTGGCTCCAGTGTCAGCTGGTACCAGGATATGTGGCTCGGTCGGAGGTCGATAGCGGCGCGGATATCGTCGAGCGCCGAAGCCACGTCCTGCCCCGGCAGGCCGTGCATCAGGTCGATGTTGATATTGTCGAAACCGGCCGCGCCGGCTTCTCTCAAGGCGCGCACGATATCGCCGCTCGTGTGAATGCGGCCGAGCGCCTGCAGCCGCTTGTCGTCGAAACTCTGCGCGCCGATCGACAGGCGATTGACGCCCGCCTCACGATACCCTGCCGGCTCTCCGCACTCGACCGTGCCCGGATTCGCCTCCATCGTTATCTCGACATCGTCATGCAGGCTGAACCGCTCTGTAATGACCGCGAGAAGCCGGCCGATTTCTGCAGGTGAGAAAAGACTGGGCGTTCCGCCGCCGAGGAATACGCTTTCGACGACCCTGCCGTCAGCGCGCCGGGATTCGGCGGCGAGGTCGGCAAGCAACGCGTCCAGGTAGCGGCTTCGCTGCCCGGCGTCGCCGCCACGGTGCGAGTTGAAGTCACAGTAAGGGCACTTTCGCACGCACCAGGGCAGGTGCACGTACAGGGACAGCGGCGGCGGCTTCACGAAAACCGACGTTCGAGCAGCTCGCGCAAGGCTCGTAATGCCTTGCCACGATGGCTGCGGGCGTCTTTCTCCTCGGGCGTCAATTGTGCGGCACTGCGGCCGCTTTCGGGATCCAGGAATACCGGGTCGTAGCCGAAGCCGCGCTCGCCCTGCCTCGCTTTCAGTATCGATCCTCGCCACACGCCTTCCGCCAATAGTGGCTCCGGCGCGCCCGGCATGACGAAACTCGCGACGCAATGAAACGCCGCGCCCCGTGCGTCGTCCGCGACATCCGCGAGTTCTTCGAGAAGTTTGTCGATGTTGCTTTCGGCGGTGGCGGTGGCGCCCGAATATCTTGCCGAGTAAACACCCGGGCGGCCATCGAGGGCGTCCACGGCCAGACCGGAATCGTCGGCGATGGCCGGCAGTCCCGTCGCTTCGGACGCGTGGCGTGCCTTGATGAGCGAGTTCTCGGCAAACGTGGTGCCGGTTTCGTCCGCATCGCTGACGCCGAGTTCCGATTGCCGAATGACCTCGGTGCCCAGCCCGTCGAGCAAGCGCACGATCTCGCGGAGTTTGCCGGCGTTGCCGCTGGCCAGGACCACTTTGTCCGGTAGCGCAGTCACTTCGTTGCCGACGCGATAGCCTCGTTCTGTGCGTCAATAATAGCGCCGATACCGCCGCGCGCCAGCCCTATCATTGCGGCGAATTCGGCGTCGGTGAAAGCATGTCCTTCGGCCGTGCCCTGCACCTCGATGAAATGACCGGCATCGTTCATGACGATATTCATGTCCGTCTCGGCCTCGGAATCTTCGTCGTAGTCGAGGTCGAGCACGGGGACCCCGCGATAGATGCCCACGGATACGGCGGCGACCTGCCCGTGCAGCGGTTCCTTCTTCAGCCGCCCGCCACGCTTCAGCCGCTGTATCGCAATCGCGAGGGCGACGTAGGCGCCACTGATCGCCGCAGTGCGGGTGCCTCCGTCGGCCTGGATGACATCGCAGTCGAGCGTAACCGAGCGCTCGCCGAGCGCCTGGAGATCCGTAATTGCACGCAGCGACCTGCCGATCAGTCGCTGGATTTCCAGCGTCCTGCCGCCCTGTTTGCCGCGCGACGCCTCGCGGCCCGAGCGAGTGTGTGTCGAGCGCGGCAACATGCCGTATTCGCCGGTAACCCAGCCGCGGCCGGTGTTGCGCATCCACGCCGGTACGCGGTCTTCGATGCTCGCCGTACACAGCACGCGGGTATCGCCGAAGGACGCAAGCACACTGCCTTCAGCGTGTTTTGTGAAATCGGGGACGAAGCGCAACTCGCGCATCTCGGATGCTTCGCGACCACTTGGACGCATGGTTTGTTCTCCTGCCGGCAATCCGACCGGCACGGCGGGGGGAATTTCAGACGCCAAGCCACCTTAACGCGGCACCTGTCGTGTTGTCACTGTACGGCGAGTTGACGCTCAACGCCTTCATGCTCAGCGACTTCAGGTTTTCGACGAGGTTGTTGTCGCCCGGCGCGCCGATTTCGGCCATGTCGTCATCACTGAGCCCTGACCAGAGTCCATCCGAACACGCGAGCAACACATCGCCTTCTTCGAGTCTTACGCTGTTTGTAATGCTCATGTCGGGAACCGGCGCATCGCCGCCGATGCAACACTCCACGAAATTTCGCATCGGATGATCCTGCGCTTCCTCCTCGCTGATGGCACCTTCCTGGATCAGCACCTCGACGTGACTGTGATCGCGTGAGCGCTTCCGTACGGCGCCGTCACGCACCTGGTAAATTCGGCTGTCGCCGATGTGCGCCCAGAACGAACCGCTTTCCTGCACGAGGCAAATTGCGCAGGTGGCGCGAGGTCGAAAGTCGACGGCAACCTCGCGGCCCAGGCTCACCACCTTGTCGTGTGCGCGGGCCAACGCCATGTACAGGAAACCCTGTGGGTCGAAAATGGGCAGCGTGGCGGCCATGAACATGTCCTGCACGACCTTGAGGCCGGTCTCGGCAGCGCGAGCCCCGTCCGAATGACCGCCCATGCCGTCGAAGACCAGCATGAGGGCCGCATCTTCGGAAACGACAACGGCGGCGCGATCCTGGTTGTCCTTACGGTCACCGAGTGCGGAGACTTTGGCGTATTCGATTTGCATTACTTCGTGGCGGTTGGTGGCCTTACATTGCGGCCACAGCTTAGAATGTCGGTCCTCGGAAAAACGTGATCCAGGCGGCACACCCGGCAAAACCCAGGAGATCCATGCTGATGTTACACAGTATGACAGGATTCGCGCGCGAATCAGTCGAAACCGAAATCGGAACGCTGACGTGGGAGCTGCGCGCGGTCAATCATCGATACCTCGACGTGCAGTTCAAGCTGCCCGAGGACCTGCGGCAAAAAGAGCAGTCTTTTCGCAAGCAGGCCGGTGCCGTGCTCGGGCGCGGCAAGGTCGAGTGTGCGCTGTATTTCAGGCGTGCGATCAACCAGGAAACCGAGCTGCAGATCGATACGGACCTGGTAGAGCTTATCGGCAACCGGATTTCCGAACTGACGTCGAAACTTCCGAACGTCGCCGCGGCGAACCCGATTGAAATTCTTCGCTGGCCCGGCGTCGTGCAGCAGATCGAAGTGGACACAGAGCCGTTGTTCGAACAGGCGAGTGGATTGCTCGACACTGCGCTCGCTGCGATAAACGAAATGCGCGCCAGTGAAGGTGAGCGCATCTGCAGTATGCTGGAGTCGCGCTGTGCCGATATCGAGGCCGTATCCGGCTCGGTACGCAAGCGCATGCCGCAGGTTCTCGAAGCGACACGCGCGAAACAGCTGGAACGAATCGAAAAACTGAACGTCGAGGCCGATCCCGCGCGGCTCGAAGTCGAACTGGCATTGATCGCGCAGAAGATCGACGTCGATGAAGAGCTGGACCGTCTCGAAAGTCACCTCGTCGAGATCCGCGACGCGTTGCAGGACAAAAAAGCCGTTGGCAGGCGACTCGACTTCCTGATGCAGGAGCTCAATCGCGAGGCCAATACACTGGGGTCTAAGTCGGCCGATGCGGAAACCACCAAGGCCGCCGTCGACTTGAAGGTACTGATCGAACAGATGCGCGAACAAATTCAGAATGTCGAGTGAGCGCTGTGAGTGAACGAGGAGGGAAGTTATTCGTTTTCGCGGCCCCTTCCGGGGCGGGCAAGACGACATTGGTACACGCCGTGGTTACCAAGCGCCCCGAGTTGCGTTTTTCGATTTCGTACACGACACGCAAACCGCGCCGCAACGAAGCGCACGGCGTCGATTACCTGTTCGTTGACAACGAGGAATTCCTGCGCCTTCGCGACCAGGGCGAGATGCTCGAGTACGCGGAGGTCTTCGACAATTACTACGCCACCAGCCGCAGCCAGGTAGAGCAGCACCTCGCGGCCGACCAGAGCGTGATCCTCGAAATAGACTGGCAGGGCGCACGACAGGTACGCGAGTCGATGCCCGAGTGTGTAACGATCTTCATCCTGCCGCCGTCAAAAGATGAACTCGAGCGCCGCTTGCGCGACCGCCGTACCGACAGCCCCGAGGTCATCGAAAGGCGCCTGCGCGATGCGGTCAGCGACATGACGCACTGGGACGAGTTCGATTACGTCATTATCAACGACGAGCTCAACCAGGCCATTGCCGACCTGGAGGCCGTGCTGGACGGCAATGGCGAGGCATCCTCGACGCAAAACGTGGCCTTGCGCCGCGCTGTGTCGAGGATCATCGGCTGACCCGGTCGGGGCGCGGTCGCGCTCCTTATAATGATTGGTTATATACCTTGGATTCGGGCATTGGCCGTGGTCTAGACTCCTGCACCTGATACGCAATGACGGGCCGCGGCCCGCTTACACAGGATGCCGAAACATGGCCAGAATCACGGTCGAAGACTGCCTCGAAAACATCGAAAACATTTTTGAAATGGTGCTGGTCGCCGCAAAGCGCGCACGTCGCATCGCACACGGCGCCGACCCGATGGTCGAACTCGAAAACGACAAGCCGACGGTCATCGCGCTGCGTGAGATCGCGGAAGGCCACATTACGCCGGCCATCCTCGAGGAAATCGAACAACCGATTACCGACGAGCTGTTGCAGACCGAGTCCGCCGAGGACATCCTGCCGGTACGCGGTATTTCGATAGGCGACTAGCCGCCGGGAACCCCTTACGCGCGGCCCTGGTGCGAGCGAGACTTGGGACGTCTAGCGAGCTTAAGCGAGAGGAACTCCCCATTGGCAGCTCGCATCAAGGTCGGCGGACAGGCGCCGCTAGTTGCCCGTAATACCGTCATTACCGTTATTATCGGGGCATGGATTACGCGGCTACATTTCTATCCAGGCTGCCGGGCGCATCGAGGCGAGGCCACGGCCTGCGGCGGCTTGTCGATACGCTGAAATCCTACCTGCCCGACGAGCACATCGAGCAAGTCCTGTCGGCCTACGAGTTCGGCGCCAGCGCACACGAAGGACAGACTCGCAAATCCGGCGAGCCCTACATTACGCATCCTGTCGCCGTGGCACAGGAACTCGCCGAGATGCACCTCGATGCCCAGGCAATCACCGCGGCGATACTGCACGACGTTGTCGAGGACACGTCTGCGTCGCTTGACGATATCGAGGAACAATTCGGCCACGAAGTGGCACAACTCGTCGACGGCGTCAGCAAGCTCGACCAGATCCAGTTTCGAAGCCGCGCCGAAGCACAGGCGGAGAGTTTCCGGAAAATGATGATGGCGATGATCGAGGATATTCGCGTCATCCTCGTCAAGCTCTCTGACCGCTTGCACAACATGCAGACGCTCGGTGCGATGCCTGCCGCGAAAAAGAAACGTATCGCGCGCGAGACGCTGGACATTTATGCACCCATTGCGAACCGGCTCGGTATCAACCGCCTGAAGATCCAGCTCGAAGACCTTGGTTTCAAGCATCTCTACCCTTTCCGCTACCGCGTGCTCGACAATGCACTCAGGAAAAGCAAAGGCACGCAGCGCCAGATCGTCAAGCGCATCTCCGAGGAATTCGTCAAGTCGATGGCGGAAGAGGGGATAGATGGCGAGGTCATCGGCCGCGAAAAACACCTGTACAGCATCTACAAGAAGATGGCCGAGAAAAAGCGCCTGCTGGCGGATGTCGTCGACGTCTACGGATTCCGCATAATCCTCGACGACGTGAACACCTGCTACCAGACGCTGGGACTGATTCACGGCCTCTACAAACCAATGCCCGGCCGCTTCAAGGACTACATCGCGATCCCGCGCATCAACGGCTACCAGTCGTTGCACACGACGCTGTTCGGGCCGAAGGGCCTGCCGCTCGAGGTGCAGATCCGTACGCGCGAGATGGACCGCGTCGCAGAATCGGGTGTCGCGTCTCACTGGCTCTACAAGGCCGACGAGAAATCGGATGCGACACCGCAGCGGCGCGCGCGCGAATGGCTTGCCAACCTGGCGGAGCTGCAGCAGTCCGGAACGTCCGAGGAGTTTCTCGAGAGCGTCAAAGTCGACCTGTTTCCCGACAAGATCTACGTGTTCACGCCCAAGGGCGACATCATGCCGTTGCCGAAAGGCGCAACGACAGTGGACTTCGCCTACGCGGTGCATACCGATATCGGCAATCGTTGCGTGGCGGCGAAGATCAACCGTGGGCTGGTTCCGCTAAGGACGCCGCTCGCGAACGGGCAGACCGTCGAAATCATCACGGCGCGCGGCGCCAAGCCGAACCCGAACTGGCTGACTTTCGTGCGCTCCGCCAAGGCGCGAACGGCGATCCGCAATCACATGAAGAACCTGCGGGCCGTGGAGTCTGTAGACCTCGGCAAACGGCTGCTCGACAAATCGCTCAAGGACCTCGGTTCCTCGTTGCGCAAGGTCGGCAAGGTGCGCATGGCCGCCGCGCTCGAAGAGCTCGGCCTCAACAACACGGCCGAGTTGTTCGAACAGCTCGGGCTTGGCGAACGGCTCTCTCCCCTGACCGCCCGTTTCCTGGTCGGCATCGACGAAAATGGCGAGGCCGACAAGAATATCGCAAGCCTCGTCATCGCCGGTACCGAGGGCATGGTGATCAGCTACGCCAAGTGTTGCTACCCGATCCCGGGCGACGACGTCATGGGATACCTGACCGCCGGTCGCGGCGTCGTCATACACCGCAATCAATGCGGCAACCTGTCGAACTTCCGGAAACAGCCGGAGAAATGGATCGCCGTCAGCTGGGAGAAGGACATCGACCGGGATTTCTCCTGCCAGATTCAGGTGGAGACACGCAACCGCACCGGTGTGCTGGCCGAGATTGCGGCAACGATCGCGGACTCCGGCTCCAACATCGAACAGGTCGAAGTGCTCGGGCGCCACGAAGACTGCTCGGTCCTGTCGTTCCTTTTGCTGGTCCACGACCGCGTCCACCTGGCGCAAATCATGCGCGACGTACGCAAGATGAGTCACGTAATCCGCGTTTCCCGCGACTGCGCCTGAACCACGATTTCCAGAAAACCAGGATCTATCAATGAGCAAGCAGGCCATTCATACCGACAGCGCGCCGGCGGCGATCGGCACTTACTCGCAGGCAATAGAAGCGGGCGGACTCGTGTTTCTTTCCGGGCAGATCCCGCTGCTACCGGATACCATGGAAGTAGTCGAGGGCAACTTCGAGGCGCGCGCGCGCCAGGTGTTTTCGAATCTGCAGTCGGTAGCGACAGCCGCCGGCGGTAGCCTGAATGACGTCGTCAAGCTGACGATCTTCCTGACCGACCTCGGCGATTTCGCAACGGTCAACGCCGTTATGGAGGAGTTCTTCGAACAGCCATACCCTGCCCGCGCCGCGGTCGGTGTGGCGTCGTTGCCCAAGGGTGTCGACGTAGAGGCCGACGCGATCCTTGCACTCTGAATCACCACTGACGGCCCTGAACGGCGTCGGGCCGGCGCTCGCGAAGAAACTCGAAAAACTTTCGCTGTTTCGGGTCGACGACCTGCTGTTCCTGTTGCCGCTGCGCTACGAAGACAGGACGCAGCTCGTCAAGGTCGGTGCGCTCGTCGCAGGCACCCGATGTCTCGTCAGTGGCGAGGTGTTGCTGGCCGAAACCGTCTTTCGCGGACGACGCAACCTGCTCGTTCGCATCAGCGACGGCAGCGGCCAGTTGACCCTGCGCTTCTTTCATTTCTCCCGGCAACAACAGGCGCAGTTTCAACCCGGCATGACAGTTACCTGCTTCGGCGAAGTTCGTCGCGGCGCCGCCGGCTTCGAGATGATTCATCCGGAATACCGACTACTACGCGAGAACCAGGATGCGGCGATGAATGACTCGCTCACGCCCATCTACCCGGCCACTGAGGGCGTGCAACAGGGTCGCCTGCGCAACCTCACGGACCAGGCCCTGCGCTCGATGCAGGAATCCCCTCCGGCCGAGCTGTTGCCGGCCTCTGTCACGAGCAAACTCGGCATGCCGTCACTGGCAAAGGCGATTCAATACCTGCACCGCCCGCCGCCCGACGCCGACATCGAGCAGATGCTCGCGGGCCGGCATCCGTGCCAGCAGCGACTCGCCTTCGAAGAACTTCTGGCGCACTACCTGAGCCTGCGCAAATTGCGGGCGCTCGCCGAAACCGAGGACGCCGTGGCGCTGGACGGTGGCGCGCGCGAGGTCGCCGATTTCATCGCCGACCTGCCGTTCGAATTGACGGCTGCACAGGATCGCGTCGTCGACGAGATTCTTTCGGACCTGTCGCAACCACACCCGATGATGCGTCTCATCCAGGGCGACGTCGGTTCGGGAAAGACCGTAGTCGCCGCCATCGCCTGCCTCAAGGCAATTGCCTGCGGCGTACAGGCGGCGATCATGGCGCCCACGGAGATTCTCGCGGAGCAGCACTGGCGCAACTTCTCCGAGTGGTTTCGGCCTATCGGAATAGAACCGGCATGGTTGAGCGGTAGTCAGCGCGCAGCGTCAAGGCGCGAGTCGCTGCAAGCGATTGCCGACGGCCGGGCGCAACTGGTGGTCGGCACGCACGCGTTGTTCCAGGAGGGCGTGGAGTTTCATCGCCTCGCGCTGGTCGTCATCGACGAGCAGCATCGTTTCGGCGTACACCAGCGAATGGCATTGCGCGACAAGGGCGTCTCGAATGCCGGTCATCCGCATCAGCTGGTCATGACGGCCACGCCGATACCGCGGACGCTGGCGATGGCGGCTTACGCCGATCTCGACACCTCCGTTATCGACGAGTTGCCGCCCGGCCGGCAACCCGTCTCGACGATCGCCGTGCCGCAAACGCGGCGTGACGAAATCGTGCAACGGGTTCGATCCGCCTGTGCAGATGGCCAGCAAGCTTACTGGGTTTGTCCGCTGATCGAGGAATCGGAGGTACTCGACTACCAGGCAGCCCAGGCCAGTTACGAAGCGCTGAGCGAGGCGTTGCCGGACCTGCGCGTGGGCCTCGTGCACGGGCGCATGCGGCCGGCCGAAAAGGAGCGCGGGATGCAGGCATTCAAGGAAGGCCTCATTCAGCTGCTGGTTGCGACGACAGTTATAGAGGTTGGCGTCGATGTCGCCAATGCCAGCCTCATGATCATCGAGAACGCAGAACGAATGGGGCTGTCGCAGCTGCACCAGCTACGCGGACGTGTCGGACGCGGCGCGGCACAGAGTCATTGCGTCCTGTTATACAAACCGCCCCTGGGCCGAATCGCGAAAGAGCGCCTCGCTGTATTGCGGGACACGAACGACGGCTTCGTTGTTGCCCAGCGCGACCTGGAACTGCGCGGCCCCGGCGAGTTGCTCGGCACGCGCCAGACCGGCCTGCCCGACTATCGCATCGCAAACCTGGTCCGCGATGCGGACCTCATGCCACAGGTCCAGATCACGGCAGGCGCTATCGCCAAGTCCTCCGACACGACGGCGGCGGCCATCGTGCGCCGCTGGCTCGGGGACGCGGGCCGCTACGGCAAGGTGTGAAGAAAAGGGGCGCCTTTTTCTCACTTCTGTAAAGTACAATCAGCGCCATGAAATCTGCACCATCCGCCGCTTTCGCGCCTGAACTCGTCAGCCAGCTACGCAACTACGGCAAGCTGATGCGTCTCGATAAGCCGATCGGGATCTGGCTGTTGCTCTGGCCGACCTTGTGGGCGCTCTGGCTCGCCGGTGATGGCTCCCCGGACCAGGGCCTGTTTGTCGTGTTTGTTCTCGGCGTAGTCACTATGCGTTCTGCGGGCTGCGTGCTGAATGACTACGCGGATCGCAAGATCGATCCTTACGTGGAGAGAACGCGAACGCGGCCGATTGCTTCCGGCGCCGTCGCGCCGCTGGAGGCGCTGACCCTGTTTGTCGCGCTTGCCCTGATCGCGATAGGGCTGGCAACGATGCTGAACCGGCAGGCGCAATTACTGGCCATCGTTGCGGCGGTGCTCACCGTCGCTTATCCGTTTGTGAAGCGTTTCATCTCGATACCGCAATTCGTGCTCGGCGCCGCATTCGGCTGGGCGGTCCCAATGGCGTTCGCCGCGCAAACGGGCGGGACGCCCGAACTCGCCTGGCTGATGTTCGGTACGGCCATGATATGGGCCGTCATTTACGACACTTTCTACGCCATGGTCGATCGCGAAGACGACATGAAGGTCGGCGTGAAATCGACCGCCATATTGTTCGGCGAAGTCGACCTGTTCGTCATCGCCGGCCTGCAACTGCTCATGCTGCTGGCACTGGTTCTTATCGGCTATCGCGCGGGGCTCGGCTTCTGGTATTACCTGTCGGTCGCGGCTGCCGGCGCCCTGATGGCGTGGCACCAATGGCTCGCTCGCGACCGCCAGCCCGCCGGATGTTTCGCGGCTTTTTTGCACAACCACCTGATCGGCATGGTCGTCTTCATCGGTATCGTGCTGCACTACACCTTCAACCCCGCCGTGTGAATCGCGGCGGGTCGCGGCTGGAAGCCGCTCCCACGGATAGATTACGGCTACTCAGCCCTGGCAACCGCGAGCACGCTGACCTTTTCCGCGCCGCGCGCGATCAGCGTTGCAGCAAGCTGACGTGTCGTCGCGCCGGTCGTGACGACGTCGTCAACTATTAAAACGTGCCGGCTAGTTACCCGTTTTCGAACCGTGAACGCCTGCGCAAGGTTCTTGCTGCGCTCTTTTGCATCAAGCGCTGACTGAAACGGCGTCGCGCGCCGGCGGGTCACTCCCTTCAGTATCGGCAAGCCGCAATGCCGTGCCAGCGGCTTCGCCAGCTCGGTGGCCTGGTTGAAACCACGAAACGCCTGCCGCCGCCAGTGCAGCGGCACCGGCAGCAGTGCATCGACGTCGGCGTCCAGTCGCGGCATCGTCGCGATGAGCAGCTCCGCGAATGCCGGCGCATATTGCAGCCTGCGCCGGAACTTCAGGGCTTTGAGCCCGGCGTCGACGGGAAACTCGTAGAGCAACGGCGCCACTGTCGAAACGAATGGCGGCGGCCGTTCCTGGCACGAGGCGCAATGCACACCGGCGGGCAATTCCGCACTCATCGGTTCGGCGCACAGCGAACAGGCGCTTCCCAGCCACGGCAGGTCTTCGTGACAACCGGCGCAGATTCGCCGCTCCGGAGGACGCGATCGCGTACCGCAAAACACACAGCGCAGCGGCATGACGGAGGCGTCGAGTTGCCGCAAAGCACTCGAAGCTTGCCGACCGCAGGCGATGAGAATGTCAGCGACTTTCACCTGCGTATTTTCGGCAGGAAGCGACGCCCGGCACCAGTCACGAAACCGCTCGGTTTGCGGCGAATTGCGCCGGCAGGCATGTTACGTTTAGCGCCTTCCCCGCTTCCGCCACGAGCCCGATGTGGACGACCAGCCCAACTTGAATGTCCGAGACGTCAGGCGCCGCTTCGACCGCGCTGCCGGCAGCTTCGACTCCGCCGCTTTCGTGCATGCGGCGACGCGCGAGGGCCTGCTCACGCGCCTGAAACCGCTCGTCGTACATGCGCAGACGGTGCTCGACCTCGGCTCCGCCACCGGCAAAGCGGGTCCGGTGCTGCGAAAGCGATTCCGCCGCGCACGCGTCGTATCGCTGGATATCTCGCTCAGCATGCTGCGACAGGGCAGGCGTAACCGTTCGTGGTTCGCACGTTCTTCCTTCGTGCAGGCGAACGCGGCACGGCTACCGTTCGCGGACGGCTGTTTCGACGTTGTATTTTCGAACCAGCTCTTGCCCTGGATCGACAACCCGGGCGACGTATTTGACGAGATCGCGAGGGTCTTGCGCAAAGACGGTGTTTTCGCGTTCGCGACGCTCGGCCCGGACAGCCTCCTGGAAATCGGCCGTGCGTGGCGCGGTATCGACGAGCACGCACACGTCATGCGTTTCCCCGACATGCACGACCTGGGCGATGCCCTCGTGCGCGCCGGCTTGCGCGATCCGGTTCTCGACGTCGATCGCCTTAACGTGCGCTACCGGCACTATCGGGACCTGTTTGCCGACCTCACGAACTGCGGCGCGAGAAACGCATTGCTTGGCCGCAACCGTTCCCTGGTCGGCAGGCGGCGCTTTTCGCAGATGACCGGCGCCCTGCAGGGCAACGGCGAGATCGATCTCGATCTGGAACTCGTCTACGGCCACTGCTGGGGTAGCGGAGCGAGGCCGGACCCCGGGCATTACAAAATCGATGCCGGTCAAATCCCGCTTCGTCGGGGCTGATGATAAGCCGTTGTTAAATAAGAATTAATCTCAGTAACTGTTACGTTTGCAGGATTGCAAGCCCGGCGCCTTTTCAGTACACTTCGCGAGCTTTTTTGGCGGGCTTTGCCTGCCAAACCGGCCGATAGACGAATCCCCGGGGTCACCGGGACTGCGCGAACCAACAGTTCCAGCATTCGTTACATCCGGAATTTGAAATGAAATGTGATCGCCACGGCGCTCGCAGGGTGAACAATCAATGATACGAAAATCGTTCTTGAGCTTGCTGGGCATGTGTCTGGCCGGCACGGCGAGCGCCGAATGGGCGCTTAACATGCCCAGGGGAATTACAGAGCTCAGCCTGGAAACCTACAACCTCCACATGATGGTCTTCTGGTGGTGTGTCGCCATAGGCGTCATCGTCTTTGGCGTCATGATCGTCTCGCTCGTAAAGCACAGAAAATCGAAGGGTGTCGAACCGGCGAAGTTCACCCACAGCATGACGGCCGAGGTCATCTGGACGGCGGTTCCGGTCGTCATCTTGCTGATCATGGCCATTCCCACGGCGGAGACCATGGTCAAGCTGGAAGACTCGCGCGACCCCGATCTCTCCATCGTCGTTACGGGGTACCAGTGGAAATGGCACTACAAGTACCAGGACTCCGGCGTCGAGTTCTTTTCCAGCCTCGCGCGCCCGAGCGTCGAGGCGCGCCGCAAGCTGTCCGGTATCAACCCGTACGATGTCGAAAACTACCTGCTCGACGTCGACAACCCGGTTGTCGTGCCGCGCGGCTCGAAAGTTCGCATGCTGTTCACGTCCAACGACGTCATTCATTCCTGGTGGGTGCCCGACCTCGCGATCAAGAAGGACGCCATCCCGGGCATCGTCAATGAATCGTGGTTCCGCGCTACGGAAACCGGCACCTACCGCGGCCAGTGCGCCGAGTTGTGCGGCAAAGACCACGGCTACATGCCGATCGTTGTCGAGGTCGTCGAGCCCGATGCGTACCAGGCCTGGGTCGATACACGACGCGACGATGCCTCGCGCGTTGCCACCGCACAGTAATCTCAGGGAAATCAGGCGTGCCGAAAAATCCGGCACGCACACGGAGTAACAAGGTATGTCCTCTACCGTAGCAGACGCACTCGACCACCACGACGAACACGGCCCCGCGAAGGGCATCGGCCGCTGGTTGTTTTCCACCAATCACAAGGACATCGGCACGATGTACCTCGTGTTCAGCCTCGCCATGTTCCTGATCGGCGGCTTAATGGCGCTGGTCATCCGTTCCGAGCTGGCGGTACCGGGGCTGCAATTCGTGCATCCGGAAGTCTTCAACCAGATGACGACGATGCACGCGCTGATCATGGTATTCGGTGCCGTAATGCCGGCGTTCGTCGGACTCGCAAACTGGATGATCCCGCTGATGATCGGCGCGCCGGATATGGCCTTGCCGCGTATGAACAACTGGTCCTTCTGGATACTGCCGGTCGCGTTTGGCATTTTGCTGTCGACGCTGTTGATGCCCGGCGGCGCTCCGGCCAGCGGCTGGACGATGTACCCGCCGCTGGTTCTGCAGACCGGCGACGCCTTCCCGTTCCTGATTTTCTCCGTTCACCTGATGGGCCTGTCTTCCATCATGGGCGCGATTAACGTCATTGTAACGATTATCAACATGCGCGCACCGGACATGTCGCTGCTGAAAATGCCGATGTTCGTGTGGACCTGGCTGATCACGGCTTACCTGTTGATCGCGGTAATGCCGGTCCTGGCCGGTGCCGTGACGATGCTGCTCACCGACCAGTTCTTCGGTACCAGTTTCTTCCTCGCGGCCGGCGGCGGCGACCCGGTGATGTTCCAGCACATCTTCTGGTTCTTCGGCCACCCCGAGGTTTACATCATGATCCTGCCGGCGTTCGGCGTCGTCTCGGAGATCATCCCGACGTTTTCGAGGAAGCACCTCTTCGGCCACGATTCGATGGTCTACGCCGCATCGAGTATCGCGTTCCTGTCGTTCATCGTCTGGGCGCACCACATGTTCACCGTCGGCATGCCGTTGACGGGCCAGATGTTCTTCATGTTCGCGACCATGCTCATAGCCGTCCCGACGGGCGTAAAAGTCTTTAACTGGGTTGCGACGATGTGGCGCGGCGCCATGACTTTCGAGACGCCGATGCTGTTCTCCCTGGCCTTCGTGTTCCTGTTCACGATCGGCGGATTCTCGGGGCTGATGCTCGCTATCGCGCCGGCCGACATCCAGTATCACGATACCTACTTCGTCGTGGCGCATTTCCAC
This sequence comes from uncultured Woeseiaceae bacterium, assembly GCA_945788625.1. GTDB lineage: Bacteria > Pseudomonadota > Gammaproteobacteria > Steroidobacterales > Woeseiaceae > UBA1847. The sequence goes on along the minus strand of CALZMQ010000019.1, from coordinate 161,986 downwards.
TACGTGCTCGTGCCGGGCTCGATATTCGCGATCATGGCGGGCGCTTACTACTGGCTGCCGAAGTGGACCGGACACATGTACAGCGAGAGGCTCGGCAAGCTGCATTTCTGGTCGTCGACGATTTTCGTCAACGTCACGTTCTTCCCGATGCACTTCTTGGGGCTCGCCGGCATGCCGCGCCGAATTCCCGACTATTCCACGCAATTCACCGACTTCAACACGATTGCCAGCATTGGCGCCTTTGGCTTCGGCCTGTCGCAGCTGATATTCGTCTGGGTGCTCGTTAGTGCCTGGAAAGGCCAGAAAGCGACGGACCGCGTATGGGAAGGCTCGCACGGCCTGGAGTGGACGCTGCCGTCACCGGCGCCTTACCACTCCTGGGATACTCCGCCGAAAGCGCGCATTGCGAACGAAGCTTTCGAGTAAGCATGGACGAGCTCGAGCGCAAAAAGAACATTCGCCGCACGGCACTGATCGTCGCGGCGGTTGCCGTTGCTTTTTACGTTGGCTTCATCATGCTGGGCGTGCTGCGCTCCTGACACCCATGAAACCCGATTCGCAATCCAAATCGCACCGCTCCCTGACGCTGGCATTGCTGGCGATAGTGGCGGGCGCATTCGGTTTCGGCTATCTGCTGGTGCCGCTGTACGACGTATTCTGCGAGATCACCGGTTTCGGAGGACGCACGAACGCCACGGCAGCCGTGGTCGAAGAGGCGCCCGATATGTCACGGGAGATTCGCGTCGAGTTCGTGACGACCGTGAATTCCTATGCGCCGTTCGAGCTCGCCGCCGACGTGGACAGCATGACCGTGCATCCCGGCAAGATGTACTTCGCCACGTTCACTGCAAAGAACCTCGCCAGCGCCGACAAAGTTGCTCAGGCGGTACCGAGTGTTGCGCCGGTTTCCGCCGCGGAACATTTTACGAAGATCGATTGCTTTTGCTTTACGAGCCAGGAATTCACAGCCTTTGAAGCGCGTGCAATGCCGTTGCAGTTCATCGTCGACCCGGAACTCCCGGATTACGTCGATACGATTACGCTGCAATACACTTTTTATGACACCGCTCGCGCAGCGGCCATCAATACGTTTTGATTTGAAAAGTTGAGGACATGACGACACATACAGACGAACACTACTACGTCCCCCACGGCAGCTACTGGCCAGTGGTCGGATCGGCAGGTCTGTTACTACTGATGGTCGGCGTATCGACCTGGTTGAACGGCGCCGGTGCAGGTTTCTACATCATGCTGGCGGGATTAGCGGTCATCATCTTCATGATCACCGGATGGTTCGGTACGGTTATCGGCGAAAGCCAGGGCGGCCTGTACAACGACCAGGTCGACCGGTCATTTCGCCAGGGCATGTTCTGGTTCATTTTCTCGGAGGTGATGTTCTTCGCCGCGTTTTTCGGCGCGCTGTTTTACGCACGCAATATGGCAATTCCCTGGCTGGGCGGCTCGAGCAACAACTTCTTCACCAACCTCTTGCTGTGGGAAGGCTTCGAAAGCAGCTGGCCCACCAACGGCCCGGGCGACGTGGGCGGCGAGTTCGAGGCGATGCCGCCGTTCGGCCTGCCGCTGATCAACACCGCGCTACTGTTGAGCAGCAGTATTACCGTCACCATCGCCCATCACGCGTTGCTGGCCGGCAGACGTACCCAGCTCGCCATGTTCCTGGGCTTCACTTTCGTGCTCGGTTTCGTCTTCGTCTACCTGCAGGGCGTCGAGTACGTCGAAGCGTACCAGCACATGAACCTGAAGCTGACGTCCGGGATTTACGGCTCGACGTTTTTCATGCTCACGGGCTTCCACGGCATGCACGTGACCATCGGCGCGATCATGCTCACGATCATTTTCTTCCGGGTATTGAAAGGGCACTTCTCGCGGGAGAAACACTTCGCCTTTGAAGCGGTGGCCTGGTACTGGCACTTTGTCGACGTTGTCTGGGTCGGCCTGTACGTGTTCGTCTACTGGATTTGAGAATAAGACAAGGGGTCGGATCCGACCCCTTTGTTTAAACTCTACCCTGTGGGCGGCTCAATCCAGCCGAGAAAATAGGAGGCAACGAGGAACAGGATCAGCACCAGCGACAAGCCGACCCGGATTTCCAGCGCCCGCAGCATTTTTGGTGAGTCCGCATCCTCACGGCGCAGGTAGAACAAACCCGTTCCCAGGCTGACTACAATTGCAGCTAACAGCACGAATACGACGTATTTCATAACAGCCCCTTTCAGAGCGATCATTATAACGTGAACACCCGGACGAAAAAGCCGTTACCCAGCTGGCTGCCCCTGGTCGTCGGCGCGTTACTGGTCGCGCAGTTTGCCGGCCTAGGGGTATGGCAGATCAGTCGTGGACTGGAAAAGCGCGCCGACCAGGTGGCGTTTCGCGATGACACCGGGTTCGCACACTGGAACGATGGCATGGAAGTCCGGCCGTACCAGCGGCTCGAGGCCGCCGGCAGCTACGACAACGAGCGGCAGTTCCTGCTCGAGAACATCATTTTGAACGGCCGCTACGGCTATTACGTCCTGACCCCGCTGATCGGTCGAGACGACGAGCCGGTCCTGCTCGTCAACCGCGGCTGGATCGAAAAGCCGCCTGGCGAATTCGACGCCGTGCAACTCGAGGTGCCGACGGATCGAGTCACGGTCCGCGGGCGCGCCGGCTCTCTGCCGCGCGCCGGCTACAAGATGGGCGCCGCGGTCCGGCCCGGCGCTGCTTGGCCCAAGGCGGCCGTTTATCCCGACCGTGACGAGGTGGCGGCCGAACTCGGCGTGCCCGTGCAAAGCTTCGTGCTGCTCATGGACCATGAAGAAGAACACGGATTTCTGCGTCACTGGGTACCGACGGAATTCGGGCCGAGCAAGCACTTCGGCTATGCTTTTCAGTGGTTCGCGATGGGTGCGGTACTCTTGGGCCTGCTCGTTTGGAATTACCGCAAGAAGCGCTTCCAGTCATGACGAAAAACAAGGACATACGCGGCCGGCTGCAGCTCACGCTGATCGCCACGGTGTTTTTCGGCCCGCTGATCCTCGCGGCATGGCTGTATTTCAGCGGCCAGGGACTTCAGCCCGGGGGACGCGCCAACCATGGCGACCTGCTGGAGCCAATCGTCAGGATCGGCGAGGTATTGCCGGACTCGGCTATCAACCAGCACATCGACGGGGCCTGGCTGCTGGTCTACGAGAACCGCGGAGTGTGCGACGAGGACTGCGAACATGCGCTGTATACGCTGCGCCAGTCGCGGCTCATGCTCGGCAAGTCCATGGATCGCCTCGAGCGGGTTTTCTTGCACGGGGATACTGCGCCCGATACAGTGTTCCTCGCCGACGAGCACGCGGGTCTGATTACCCTCCGGGACAGCAGTTTCAGTGAGCTGCTGCACAACAAGAAGCCCGCGACACAATCGGCGGGCGGCTACTACCTGGTCGATCCCCTCGGGAATCTCGTCATGTACTTCCGACCGGACATTGACCCGAGTGACATGGTCGAGGACATCAAGCGCCTGCTGAAGCTCTCTCGTATCGGTTAAGGGACTATGAGCGTAAATGCGAACGTAGAGACATACACAGACTGGCGCGACTACTACGAGCTGACCAAGCCGCGCGTGGTCATGCTGATCGTGTTTACCGCCATCGTCGGTATGTTCGTTTCGGTGCCGGGCTGGCCCGGCATCGCGCCGCTGGTATTCGGCACCCTGGGTATCGGCCTCGCCGCATCATCCGCCGCCGTTTTCAATCATGTGCTGGACGCGCGTATCGACATTCAGATGATGCGCACGCGCGGGCGGCCGTTGCCTCAGGGCAAGCTCACGGAAAAAGCCGCACTGGTGTTTGCATCGGGTCTGTGCGTCATCTCGATGATCATCCTCTGGTTCCTCGTGAATCCGCTGACCGCGGTCCTGACGTTCATCTCGCTCATCGGCTATGCCGTCGTCTACACGATGTTCCTGAAGCGCGCCACACCGCAAAACATCGTCATCGGCGGCGCGGCCGGTGCGGCGCCGCCCATCCTGGGCTGGACGGCCGTCACCAACGAAGTCGGCACCGGGGCGCTGCTGATGTTCCTCATCGTGTTCGTCTGGACGCCGCCGCATTTCTGGGCACTGGCCATCGCCAGAAAAGACGAGTACGCGAAGGTCGATATCCCGATGCTGCCGGTCACCCACGGCGAAGCCTATACGCGGCTGAACATTCTGCTGTACACGATACTGCTGGTGCTCGTAACGATCCTGCCGTACCTGATTCGCATGAGTGGCGTCATTTACCTGCTGACGGCACTGGTGCTGGGCGGTTACTTCCTCTATTACGCGATCCGGATGTACCGCGTCCCCGGCGACAAAGAGCTGCCCATGAAGACCTTCAGGTTTTCGATCAGCTACTTAGGCTTCATGTTCGCGGCGATACTGATCGATCACTACCTGCTGTTCCAGATCGATTTCTGAGCATCACGCGGCCAGCTGGTCGCCTATAGGCAGGTTCCTGATGCGTTTGCCGCTCGCGGCGAAAATGGCATTGGCTAACGCCGGTGCCGCCGACGGCAGTACGATCTCGCCAACCCCCGTGGGCACATCGTCGTAAGGCAGGATGTGCGTTTCGAACGCGGCCGGTATTGCCGCGATGCGCGCGAGCGGGTAATCGTGGAAATTGCTCTGCTGCACCTTGCCGTCGCGGACCGTGATTTCAAGGCCCAGCGCAGTACTCAGACCGTCTATCGTGCCACCCTCGAGCTGCGCTCTTACCGCGTTCGGGTGAACGGCCAGGCCACAGTCGATCGCCGCCACGATGCGCTCGATACCGAGCCGCCCGTCATCCGATACCGTCACCTCGATCGCATGCGCCGCGTAGCCGCCGAAGGTGAAGTGCGTGGCGAGTCCGACGCCGCGGCCTGCCGGCCGCTCGACGCCATAATCGATACGGTCGGCCACGAAGCGAATCAGCCGCGACAGCCGCCCCGGGTTGAAGGTCGGCCCGCCGTGGCCGTTGTACGGCAACTCGCGCTCGTCCCCGAGCATGTCGAGGCGCAGCTGTAGCGGGTCCTGCCCGCTTGCGTGCGCCAGCTCATCGAGGAAACTCTGGATCACGAAGGCATTGGCGGTGTGCGCCGGCGCACGCCATGAGCCGCGTGGCAAGCCGATTGTGTTGTGGAAATACTCGAGGCGCAGGTTGTCGACGAGCCCCTTTGGGAAATCGTCGGGATAAAGTTCCGCCTGCCACAGGTTCTCATCCGGCATGTTCGGCCGGCGGTAGTACTTGCTGCCGCTGGCGAGGCGCTGCGTCCACGCCACGACCTTGCCGTCCGCGTCAACGCCCGCACGTAGCTCGTGCAAGCCGCCCGGCCGGTAAAAGTCGTTCCTGATATCGTCTTCACGCGACCACAGCAGCTTGATGGGCCACCCGGTCTGCTTCGAGATCATTGCGGCTTCGGCAACGTAGTCGTTGGTCAGCCTGCGGCCGAAGCCACCGCCGACGCGCGTCATATCGACGTGGATATGCTCGCGGGGAATTCCCGTCACCGCGGCGGCGGCACGTGAGGCACCGCTCGGCATTTGCGTGGGCGCGATGATGTGGCAGCGATCCTCCTGCACGTATGCGTAGCAATTCTGCGGCTCCAGCGGTGCGTGCGAAACGAACGGCACGCGGTACCGCCCTTCGACGACTTTGACCGCCGATGCCATTGCCGTGTCGAAGTCGCCGTCATCGAGCACGACCTGTCCGGTGGTCTCGAGCGCCGCCTCGTTTTCCCGCCAGAATTTCTCACTGCTGTCCGTTGCATTGGCACTCTCGTGCCATTGGATCTGCAATGCGTCACGGCCTTTCATCGCGGCCCAGGTAGAGTCGGCAACCACGGCCACGCCGCTGGCGAGAATCGTGTACGGAGCGCCGGGCTCCGGCCCCTCTATTGTGAATACATCGAGCACGCCGTCGATCTTGCGTGCATCATTATCGTCGAACGACTTGACGCGGGCATTGAGTACCGGCGCTCGCGCGATTACGGCATAACGCATGTCAGGTTCGACCGTGTCGATGCCGAAGCGCGTCCTGCCCGTTACCATGTCGAGCGCATCGATGGTCTTTTGCTGCGTGCCAATGATCCGGTAGTCGTCGATGTCTTTAAGTGGCGGCGCTTCGTCCGGCACATCGAGCTGCGCGGCGTCGGCGACAAGATCACCGTACGGGATCTCGGTGCCCAGGCTGCCACAGGTCACGACGCCGGGCCGCGTCGTGCACTGATGTGCACGGACTCCGAGCCGCTCGGCTGCCGCCCTGATCAGTTGTTGCCGGGCGGTCGCGCCGATCTGGCGCATATAGTCCCAGTTGCTGGTCAGGCCCGTGCTGCCACCGACACCCTGGCCACCGTACTTCCATGTGTAGCCATCGGCGGTTTTGACGATTCCAAGCGGCATTTGCCGCACGCTGACCTTCGACCATTCGACGTCCAGTTCTTCGGCAACCAGCATGGGCAGGGCAGTACGCACGCCCTGGCCGAGCTCGGGCTGATTGCTGCCGATCACGACGCTGCCATCGCTCGCAATCTCGATGAAGTAACCGATCATGCGTTCGCTGTCGCCGTGATCGGCACCGATCGCGGGCAACCCCAGCACCAGGCCGCCGGCGACGCTGCTGCCGACAATCAGGAACTGCCGGCGATTCAGGGTGATGTCATGCACTCGCGCGCTCATGTCCCTTCTCCCGCTGCCATCAGCTCCGCTGCGCGGTGAATCGCTTTGCGGATGCGCACGTAGGTGCCACAGCGGCAGAGGTTGGTGATGTTCTTGTCGATGTCTTCATCCGTCGGTCTTGGATGCCTTTTCAGAAAATCGACGGTTGCCATGATCTGCCCGGGCTGGCAAAAGCCGCACTGCGGTACGTCGAGCTCCAGCCATGCCTGCTGCACCGGGTGCGGCTCCGCCTGCGTGGCAGCAAGCCCCTCGATCGTCGTAATCGACCGGCCATCCACGCCGGAGACAGGCATGACGCAGGATACGGCTGCGCGGCCATCGACGTGCACGATGCAGGACCCGCACTGCCCGATACCACAGCCGTACTTGGTGCCGGTCAGGTTCAGGTGATCGCGAATGACCCACAGCAACGGCGTGCCCGGGTCGCCATCGAAGTCCACGGATTCGGTATTGATCTTGAACGACGTCATGATATGCACTCCTCCCCAACGTAGTGCCATTTTAGCTTCAGATTAAGCGCCTGTAGATAAAGTGTCCGTCTATGCGACAATCCGTGCCTCAAACGGGACAGGACGTTTATGTCACTAAGTACCTACGAAAGGCTGCACATGGTGCACCGCTGCTGGCGGCTGCGTTTCAAGTCCGAAGTGCCCTCCATCCAGTACGTTCGAACCGCAGACCTCGCGGGCAGCACCGTGCTCGATATCGGGGCGAACAAGGGTGTGTTTTCCATCTACCTGTCGCGTGCGGCCGGGCCCGGCGGCAGACTCGTCGCGTTCGAGGCACAGCCAGAGCTCGGTGTTCATCTCGAGCAGGTCCGGGAGAGCTTCCGGCTCGACAATATGACCATCGTGAACCAGGGATTGTCCGCCAATCCGGGCGTGCTGACGATGCGCCGCCCCGAGGCGGGATCGGGCATGGCGAGTTTCGACTTCGAGGGTGACGATGCAGTGGAGTCCATCGATATTCCCGTCATCAGGCTTGACGATTACGCCACGGAGCACGGCCTCGGCAAGGTCAGTTTCATCAAGTGTGATGTCGAGGGCCACGAACTGCCGGTATTCGAAGGCGGGGAGCAACTATTGCTGCGCGATCGCCCGACATTGCTATTCGAGTGCCACGATTCGGAAGCCCGGCAAGGTGACTTGTTCGGATTCCTGACCGGGCTCGGCTACGACGGTTTCTTCTATCACGTGTCGCCCGAAGATCACCGCAGCTGGTCGAGGAAGGGCCGCGGCGAGTGGGTGCATTTTTCCGAATTTGCGAACTACGACCATGTGCGACCGAACGTTCATCACAGAAACTACGTGTTCGTAAAGAAGGGAAGCGAACCATAAGTCAGCAGAGTGACACTTTCGAAAAGCTGGTGCGGCCGCATTTCGACCGGCTGTACCGCCTTGCGTGGCGCCTGACCGGCAGCAAGGCGGAAGCGGAAGACCTGTTCCAGGAGCTGCTCATCAAAGCCTACGGCAAGCTCGACGACCTGGTGGAAATCGACGCACCGGCGTCCTGGCTGTCACGCGTTATGTATAACCTCTTTATCGACGAGCAGCGGCGCTTCAGCAGGCGGCGCATGCTTACGGTCGAGGAAGGCCACCTTCCGGGGGAAGGGCTCTCCGGACTGCCCGGCACGGAAGACCCGGTGCACGATAACGAACGCATGGAGAAAATGCGGCAGCTCGACCGCGCTTTGTCCCAGCTCAGCGACGAGCATCGCCAGATCGTGCTTCTGCACGACACCGAAGGTTACAAACTGACTGAAATTCAAGACCTTATAGGCATACCGGTAGGCACCGTCAAGTCGCGGCTGCACCGTGCCAGGGCCCGGTTACGGGAAATATTGACGCAAACCGGAACCTTTTTCTGAGTACGTTCGTTTAAGGGTTCAGGCAGGACGAAATCATGAATAGTGACATCAACGACAAGCAGGATCAGGAGATCCAGGCACTGTTAAAGGACTACCCGATGCCCGAGGCGACCGCAGCTTTCTACGACCAGGCGCTGGCACGCGCGACCCACGAGGGCTCGCGCCGGCAGCGCAAGCTCTGGGTCATGACGGGATTCGGTTCTGCGATTGCGGCCGGGCTCGTTCTCTGGTTGATCGGTGGTTTCTTCCTGACGACGCCGGACTCGCCTACGGCCACGCAGGGCATTCCCGAAATCACGATGACGCTGGAGCAGCCGCGCACCGTTAACCTGGTGTTTGCATCGGCAGCGGCGCTGGAAACGGCGACCCTGACCGTGACACTGCCGGACGGCATAGAACTCGCGGGTTTTCCCGGACAACGTGAAATCGCCTGGCAGACGAGCCTCAAGGAAGGCCGGAATCTGCTGCCGCTCGAGCTGATCGCCGTATCCCCCATCGGTGGCGAAGTGCTTGCGCGTCTCGAACACAACGATCGTGACCGGACGTTTCGGTTGCACATAGAAGTGAGCTAACGGAGTAGGTCAATGAAACAGCTAAACGTATTTTTCGCAGTCCTGGCGCTGACCCTGATTGCGTTTTTCCCGACGACCGTGCGCGCCGACGATCTGGAAGATCTCGACGTGACGATGACGGTCCTTGACGACCCTGCCGAGCTCGACGAGGCAATCTCGGAAATGCGCGGTCCCGATGACGACGATGTCGGCGACGACGACTGGGAAGACGAGGAAGAGGACGACGACGAGTCGGATGACGAGTCGGATGACGAGTCCGACGAAGAAGAGTCCGATGAGGACGAATCCGAAGAGGACGAAATGGAAGACGAGGACGAGAACGAGTCTGACGAAGATGACTTCGGCGACGAAGAGTCCGATGACGAGTTCGACGACGGCTTCGAAGACGACGATGAGTTCGAAGAAGACGAAATGGAAGACGAGGACGACTTCGAGGACGGTGAAGACGTCGACGACGACGAATTCGAAGAGGACGACGAGGAAGACGACGACGGCGAGGGCGGCGATGACGTCGGTGACGACAGCGCCGACTAAGCGGGCCTCTTCCGGCCGAAATCGGCCGCAAACTGCCTGATTCGGCGAAATCCCCCTGTTTGGAGCCCATTCAGGGGGATTTTTTTGCGCCACGTCATAGTTTTGATACCGGCAATGCCGTTAATCTTCTGACCTGACATAACGTTCGACCGCTTGGCACCCATGGTAAAGAACTCACAAATCCTCAGCGCACTACTGCTATTGGCCGTACTGGCCCTGTTCGCGCCGGCCCACCAGGCCTCGGCGATGACGGCCGGGCAGTATTTCGAGGACGGCAATCGCCTGTTCCGCGACGACCTTTACTGGGCCGCCCTGCTGCGCTATCGGCAGGCAGAGGACGAGGGTATGGACACGCCGCTGTTGCACTACAACACGGGTGTCGCCCACTACAAAGCGATGCAGTACATCCGCGCCCGTGAGTCCCTGACCAAAGCACTGCAGGACCCCACACTGCGCGTGGCAACGCAATACAACCTCGGACTGAACGCCTACGCGGCCGGCAACACCGCGGAAGCACTGCGCTGGTTCCGCCTGGTCCGCGACCAGGCATCGAACAAGAAACTGCAACGCTTCGCCGTTGTCGCCATTTCCCGCATCCGCGATGCACAAGCAAGCAGGCCTGATGAGTTCGAGGTCCGCGTGGCTGAACGCAGGAAAAAGAGAAGCTTTGCCGACCTCGAATTTCGCGCCCGGGTGAGCTTCGGCAACGACGACAATATATTTCGCACGCCGGGCCAGGATTACGTTGATTTCTCCGACCCGAACCTGCCGCTCGTGACGCCGACTGCACAGAGCGGGGCGTTCATGCCGGTCAGTCTCTCCGCGAAATATCGCGTCAACAGCCTGCCATTCGAGGGCTTCTACGCGGCCTATCGGCTCGCCGGCCGCTACTACCAGGACAAGGAACTCGAGAACGGCAACGAGTACGTGCAGGAAGCGAGCTTCGGCAGTGAGTACAAACGCAGGGTGGGTTCGCGCAAACGCGAAGTCCGCAGCGCGTTCAAGGTGGCGCAGCACAATGAGTTTTATTACGACCCCGACGACGGCGTCATCCGCAACGTCGGCGGCGTGGACGTCGACGACCGCATGAACTACCTGCGCTACGGCCCGGAACTCATCTTCCGGCAAGCGCACGAGCGCTTGTCGATCGGCGCGAAGTTCAAGGGTCAGCTCTGGAACTACGAGGAGACCGAGGTCCTGCCCGAGTACGATCACGAATACCTGTTCCTGCGCCTCTACGGCCAGTACAAGTTCACGCGAACCTCGCTGTTCCGTTTGACCGCCGAGGGCTACAGCCGCCGCTTCGGTGACCGGCCGTCCTACGATCTCGACGGTCAGCAGCGCATCGGCAACCCGAACGTCCGCTACGACTACCTGTCGCTTGGGCTCAGGGCCCGACAGCGCATTACCGACAGCATGTGGTTCGGCTTCGACGTCGAGCGCACGGAACGGACGGACAAGCACGTCGGCTACAACGACTACACGCGCGACAGTTTCAGCGTCGATTTTCGCTGGTCGCCCGGCGATCGTTTCGACCTTGAAGTCGAGGGCGCCTACCGTCTGTACGACTATCCCGCTGCGTTCGCATTCCACAATCCGGCCGCCGGCCGCAAGACGCAGGAGTCGGCAGACTTCGGTGTTTCCGGCACCTTCCGTATGACCCGGCATATCAGCCTGGTCGGCGAAGCCCGCTACCGCGAGACCATCTCCAACGACACGCGCATCGAGTACGGGCGCAACCAGTTCCTTCTGGGAATCCGCTGGGAACAATAATCGAGTAAGCGGGCTTTCCGGGACCATTCTGGCGGGCCGATCCGCCGTGATGTCTGTTAAACTTGCGCGCTTTCGAATTCCTGCTATTGCCTGCGGCCCGCGCGACACCATGGACGTTACACCGATCCTCGACAACCTGAATGACGCGCAGCGTCAGGCCGTCACTGCGCCCGCGGAGCCCGCGCTCGTCATTGCAGGCGCGGGCAGCGGCAAAACCCGCGTGCTCGTGCACCGGGCTGCCTGGCTCATCGACGTCGAGGGCGTATCGCCACACGGCTTGCTGGCCGTTACGTTCACCAACAAAGCGGCGGCGGAGATGCGCGGCCGCATCGAAACGCTGCTCAACGTGCCGGTGCAACACCTCTGGATTGGTACGTTCCACGGTCTTGCGCATCGCATGCTGCGGCGCCACTGGCGCGAGGCCGGACTGCCGCAGAACTTCCAGATTATCGACGCCGACGACCAGCTGCGCCTGCTCAAACGCCTGCTGAAGAACCTCGAGATGGACGACAGCCGCTGGGTGCCGAAAGAGATCCAGTGGTTCATCAATGCGCAGAAGGATGAGGGGCTGCGCCCGCAGCACATCGACGACGAAGGCGACGCAGATCGCCGCCAGATGATATCGCTGTACCAATCCTACGAAGAAATCTGCCAGCGCGGCGGCCTCGTCGACTTCGCCGAACTGTTGCTGCGCGCGCACGAAGTGTTGCGCGACAACGCCGAGTTGTTGGCGCACTACCGGCGGCGTTTCGAGCACTTGCTCGTCGACGAGTTCCAGGACACCAATGCCATTCAATATGCCTGGCTCAGGCTTCTCGCCGGCAGCGACGGCATACCTTTCGTCGTCGGCGACGACGATCAGTCTATCTATCGCTGGCGGGGCGCGCGCGTGGAGCACATACACCGCTTCCAGAAAGACTTTCCCGGCACGCTGGTGATCAAGCTGGAACAGAATTACCGCTCCACTTCCACCATTCTCAACGCCGCGAATGCGGTCATCGCCAACAACAACTCCCGGCTCGGGAAGAACCTGTGGACCGACGGCGTGCAAGGCGAGCCGATCAAGGTCTATTCCGCCTACAACGAACGTGACGAAGCGGATTTTGTCATCGGGCGTCTGCGTGACTGGATCGCACAAGGCAACGCCCGCGCCGACGCTGCCGTGCTGTACCGGTCGAATGCGCAGTCCCGGGTGCTGGAAGAGGGCCTGATCAATGCCCGAATTCCCTACCGCGTCTATGGTGGCCTGCGCTTCTTCGAGCGTGCCGAGATCAAGGACGCGCTCGCCTACCTGCGGCTGCTCTCGAACCGCGACGACGACAGCTCTTTCGAGCGCGTCGTGAACAAACCGACGCGCGGCATCGGCGCGCGGACCGTCGAAATGGTGCGTGCCTACGCGCGTGCCAACGCCTGCTCGCTGTGGCGCGCCGCCGGCGCAATCGCAAGCAACGATCTCAACGGCCGCGCGGCAAACGCCGTTGTGGCGTTCATGACGCTCATCGAACGCATGGATCGCGAAACCCGCGGACTGGACCTGCAGGACCAGGTCGATCACGTCATTCACATGAGCGGCCTCATCGACTTCTTCAAGAAGGACAAGGGCGAAAAAGGCGAGACGCGCGTCGAGAACCTGCTGGAACTCGTCAGTGCCGCGAAGAGCTTCGAGCCCGACGCGGCCGAAGAGATGTCGAAACTGGACGAGTTCCTGTCGCACGCGGCTCTCGAGGCCGGAGAGGGCCAGGCCGACGCCTGGGAGGACTGCGTCCAATTGATGACCATGCACTCGGCGAAAGGCCTCGAGTTTCCAATGGTGTTCATGTGCGGAATGGAAGACGGCCTGTTCCCGCACCAGCGCTCGATCGCCGACCCCAGCGGCCTCGAAGAAGAGCGGCGCCTCTGCTATGTCGGCATTACGCGGGCGAAACAGACGCTGTACGTCACGCACGCCGAACAGCGCCGTCTACACGGCATGGACAACTTCTCGCAGCCGTCACGCTTCATCGCCGAAATCCCCGAGGAGTACGTCGAGGAGATCCGGCCGCGCGTGCAGGTGACTCGACCAATGCGCTCGCAACGCTCGCCGCAGCGCCAGCGCAGTTCTGTCGCCCCCGGCAGTGAAATAGGAATCCGGCTCGGTCAACGCGTCCGCCACAAGAAATTCGGCGACGGTGTCATTCTCAATTGCGAGGGGCAGGGCGCTCACGCGCGCGTCGAGGTCAATTTCGAATCCACCGGTACAAAATGGCTGGTTCTGACTTACGCGAACCTGGAAACCGTCTCATAGACACACGCGGTGTCTTGCGAGTATTCGGGAGACCGCTTCGGAACTGATGTAAACTCGCTGCGTCACCAGGACATCATGCGAATTGGCAAGACAGGACACCAGGCGCGATGAAAATTCTCATACTCGGCGCAGGCCAGGTCGGATCGTCTGCGGCGTATCACCTGTCACGCGAAGAAGCCAACGAAGTGACTGTCGTCGACCGGCGACCCGACGTCCTCCGCGAGCTGCAGGATCGCCTCGACATTCGCACGGTGGTCGGGCATGCAGCCTATCCCGAAGTGCTCGACCGCGCCGGCGCGAGTGACGCGGACATCGTGGTAGCGCTGACCGACAGCGACGAAACGAACATGGTCGCCTGCCAGGTTGCGTACACCGAATTCCGGACACCGACGAAGATTTCCCGCATTCGTTCCGCCGAGTACATGAATGCGAACAAGTTGTTTACGCAGGACGCAATTCCGATCGACGTCCGCATCAGCCCGGAGCAACTGGTTTGCACCTATGTCGAACAGCTCATCCTCTACCCGGGTTCGTCGCAGGTCCTCGACTTTGCGGACGGGCGCGTACGCCTGGTCGGCGTCAAGGCGGATCGTGACGGACTGCTCGTCGGCCAGCGCATCGCGACGCTGAAGGACCATATCCCGAACACCGAAGGACGCATCGCCGCAATTTATCGCGAGGGCAAGGCGATGCTTCCGGACGGCGACACCGTGATCCAGGAAGGCGACGAGGTGTTCTTCATCGCCGACCGCAAGGACATCCGTGTCTTCATGAGCGAGATGCGACGCCTGGAGGACCCGGTGCGCCGTGTCGTCATCGCAGGCGGAGGAAACATCGGCGTGCGGCTGGCGCTTGCGCTGGAGCAAACCAACCAGGTCAAGATCATCGAGCGCGATCAACAGCGGGCGCGGCACATCTCCGAACAGCTCAACAAGGCGATCGTGCTGGTCGGCGACGCAGCGGACGAGGAGCTGCTGCTCGAAGAGAACATCGACAACGTCGACGTGTTTTGCGCACTGACGAACTCGGAAGAGGCCAACATCCTGAGTTCGATGCTGTCGAAGCGGCTCGGCGCGCACAAGGCGATGGCCCTGATCAACCGCGCGTCGTACGTCGACCTCGTCGAATCAGGCAGTATCGACATCGCGATATCGCCGCAGCAGGTCACGATCGGTTCGCTGCTTGCGCATGTGCGCCGCGGCGACGTCGTAAAGGTTCATTCGCTGCGCCGCGGCGCCGCCGAGGCAATGGAGGCCATAGCGCATGGTAACGAGGAGAATTCCAAAGTGGTTGGGCGAGCGATCGAGGACATCGAGTTGCCCAAGGGAACAGCGATCATCGCCATCGTGCGCGGCGACCAGGTCGTCATTGCTCACCATGACACGGTCATCGAGGCCGACGATCACGTCATCCTGTTCATGACCGACAGGCGCAAGATCGAAAGCCTCGAAAGCCTGTTCCAGGTCGGCGTCTCCTTCGTTTAGTTATGGACGAGTCCGCCAAGCTATGAACTGGACGGTCGTACAGCGCATTCTCGGCCTGCTGCTGATGGTGTTCAGCCTGACCATGCTGCCACCTATCGCTTTTAGCGTTTACTACAACGATCACTCCTGGCTGCCGTTCGTCGAGGGCTTTGCGCTCACACTGATTGCCGGGTTCATCTGCTGGATTCCGGTGCACCGTTCTCGCAAGGACCTGCGGCTGCGTGACGGCTTCCTGGTCGTCGCGGCCTTCTGGACCGTACTCGGTACGTTCGGGGCAGCGCCGCTGTATTTTGCGGACGGCCTGTCGCTGACCTTTACGGACGCCGTGTTCGAATCGATGTCGGGCCTGACCACCACGGGCGCCACGGTGCTTACGGGTCTGGACGATCTTCCCGTATCGATACTTTATTACCGCCAGCAGCTGCAGTGGCTCGGCGGCATGGGCATCATCGTACTGGCCGTCGCGGTACTGCCCATGCTGGGTGTCGGCGGCATGCAGCTGTACCGCGCCGAAACGCCGGGTCCGGTAAAGGACACCAAGCTGACACCGCGTATTACAGAAACGGCGAAAGCGCTCTGGTACGTGTACCTGGCTTTCACGATTACCTGCATGATCGGATACCGGCTCGCCGGCATGGGCTGGTTCGACGCGCTGTGTCACGCATTTTCGACGGTCGCCATCGGCGGGTTTTCCACGCACGATCTCAGCATCGGCCATTTCAACAGTGCCTCCATCGACATTGTAGCCGTGTTCTTCATGTTCGTTGCCGGCATTAATTTTTCGCTGCATTTTTTCGCCTGGCGTTACGTGTCGATCAAACACTATTTCCAGGACCCGGAGTTCAGGGCCTACAGTTTCGTCCTGTTTGCGGTTTCGGTTGTTGTCGTTGCGACGCTGTTTATCCACAGGGGCTTCGCCGACCCGGGGCAGACGTTCATTAACGGCCTGTTCCAGGCGGTATCTATCGCAACGACGACGGGGTTCACAACGGAGAATTTCGCGCTCTGGCCCGCCGCATTACCCGTCCTGCTGATCTTCGCGAGCTTCGTCGGTGGCTCCGCCGGGTCGACGGCCGGCGGTATCAAGGTCATTCGCTGGCTGCTCGTTTACAAGCAGGGCGTTCGCGAGATCGTCCGCCTGGTGCATCCGAGCGCCGAGATCCCCGTCAAGCTGGGCAACAAGGCCGTGCCGCACCGCGTGGTCGATGCGGTCTGGGGTTTCTTCTCCGTGTACATCATTACCTTCGGCGTCATGCTGCTTGCCATGATGTCGACGGGCCTCGACCAGGTCACCGCGTTTTCGGCGGTGGCTGCGACGCTGAACAATCTCGGCCCCGGCCTGGGCGACGTTGCCACGGGCTTCATGTCGCTGACGGACACCGCCAAGTGGATCGCCGTTGCGGGCATGTTGCTGGGCCGACTCGAGATTTTCACATTGCTGGTGCTGATCACACCGACCTTCTGGCGGCCCTGACCAGGTCCACGGCGTGAGGTCCGATACACCAGCGGCTCTGCTCGATCGAATCAGCACGGTGATGGGGAGGGCGGCCGCCTGGCTGACCCTGTTCATGGTTGTCGTTACTTTCATCGTGGTCGTGATGCGTTACGTGTTCGATGCCGGCCTGATCTGGCTGCAGGAATCCGTAACCTGGATGCATGCCGTTGTTTTCATGGTCGGCGCCGCCTATACGCTGCAGCACGAAGACCACGTGCGCGTCGATATTTTCTATCGAACGATGAGTGACACCCGGCGCGCCTGGGTCGATTTAATCGGCGTCGCCGTTTTTCTTTGGCCGATTTGTGCCTTTCTGGCCTGGGCGTCTTTTGACTATGTGCTTGCCTCCTGGAGCCGACACGAAGCTTCGATGGAGTCGGGCGGTTTACCCTACCCGTTGGTGCCGCTGCTCAAGACCGTGCTGCTCGTTATGCCCGTTGCTCTGGCGCTGCAGGGCGCGGCCCTGTTGCTGCGATCGATCGACGCACTGAGAAAGCGCTGACCATGGAATGGGTCGCGGCATTATTGTTCGTCACGGTAATCCTGGTGCTGCTCGCGGGATTTCCGGTTGCGTTCACCCTGGGCGGCACGGCGCTGGTATTTGCGGTGCTGGGTGTCATCGGCGGCGGTTTCAACGAAGCGTTGTTGTCCGGGCTGCCGAATCGCATTTTCGGCATCATGACCAATGAGACACTGGTCGCGGTACCGCTGTTCGTGTTCATGGGAGTAACGCTCGAACGAGCGAGAATCGCCGAGGAACTGCTCGAGACGCTCAGCGCGCTGTTCGGCACGCTACGTGGCGGCCTGGGGGTTTCGGTGACCCTGGTCGGAATGTTGCTGGCTGCGAGCACGGGAATCGTCGGCGCGACGGTCGTCACCATGGGCCTGCTATCGCTGCCGACCATGCTGAAGCGCGGGTATTCGCCGGAGATTGCGACGGGCACGATCTGCGCGTCCGGCACGCTTGGCCAGATTATTCCTCCGTCGATCATCCTGGTCATGCTCGGCGACGTGATGACGACGGCGTATCAACAGGCGCAACTGAAGATGGGCATCTATTCGCCCAAGACGGTCTCCGTTGGCGACCTGTTTGCCGGGGCGCTGATTCCCGGACTGATGCTGGTGCTCTTGTACGTGCTTTACATTCTCGGCGTCGCGTTCTTTCGGCCCACGACAATGCCTGCTCACCGCCGTGAGCGCGGCGCCTCGATCTCGATCGGCCAATTGGCGCGCGCCCTGCTGCCGCCACTCATTCTTATCTTTGCCGTACTCGGATCGATTCTCAAAGGGCTCGCGACGCCAACCGAGGCGGCAGGTGTGGGCGGCATGGGGGCGCTCCTGCTCGCGCTCGCCCGACGGCAACTCAGCATCGCTCGCCTGCAGGAAATCATGCGCAGCACACTTCGAATCAGCAGCATGGTATTCCTCATCCTGATCGGTGCGTCGGTGTTTTCACTCGTGTTCCGCGGCTACGGCGGTGACGACGGTGTACGCACGGTGCTCGAGGCGTTGCCGGGCGGCGTCGTCGGTGCTGTCATTGTCGTCATGCTGGTGATGTTTCTGCTCGGTTTCGTTCTCGACTTCATCGAGATCACGTTCGTCGTCGTTCCAATCGTCGGGCCCGTGCTGCTTGCGATGGGGCTGGACCCGGTCTGGCTCGGCATAATGATCGCGATCAACCTGCAGACGTCGTTCCTGACGCCGCCCTTCGGCTTCGCACTGTTTTATCTGCGCGGCGTGGCGCCACCATCCGTGACTACCGCCCAGATTTATCGCGGGGCGATTCCGTTCGTCGCCATCCAGGTATTTGCGTTGCTATTGATCGCCGCGTTCCCGGAGCTCGTGACCTGGTTGCCTGAGAGGATCTACGGCAATTGATGCAACCGCATGGTTGGTCGATAGCTGTTCCCGGCACTTCCGCTCGACCGGCCGCTGTTGGCACGCAACGTCGGGCAAGTAATGTCCCGAACCCGTCATTCGCTGGTCGCACCCGTTACGCTGATTAAATATACTTTAGTTGGCAACTGTTCCATTCCGATTTCGCCACCGAACTCTACGGAGTGCCGCAATACAATGGGGACGCGACGAGCATGTCGAGCGAAGTTTCTTTTGGGGGTAATCTGCCTCACGGCTGCCACGGTGACTCTCGGGCAAGAATCTTATATTGACCGTCTCAAGTGCGAGGGCGAGCTTGATGGCAGGACGTTGGCAGCTGACGAGCTCACATCTATTTTGATTACGCACGTAGAGTGGCTTGAATCCAATCCTGATAACAACCGTGTCAATAAAAAGTCGAGTATGTGTGGGGTGATCTTGCATCAGGCCGACCTGACTGACGCTGAGCTGACGGAGGCCGATCTGAGGGAGACGGAGCTTTCGCAGGCAGATCTGAATGGGGCTCGCCTTGCACGGACGACTTTTGAGCCAGCCACTCTGCCTGATCCAGGCGGGTTTCTCCGCGTGCGTGGGCTCTCGGAAATTCGATTTAGTGGCCAGGTCAACCCGGCCGTCGAACTACGAGACTACTTCAGAGAGAGTGGGTTTCGCTCACAAGAGAAGGCGGTTACCGCGGCCCTAACGAAGCACAAGCTGAATGCAGCGCCGTTGAGAGAGCGTTTGTTTCAAGGATATATTGCTGGCGGTCGTATTACGGATTATGGCGCAAACCCATGGGGCGCGCTCGGATGGCTGAGTGTTCTGGTGTTCTTGTTCTTGTGGCCGTACTTACTGGCGTTGCAAGCCCAACAGCAGATCAACGGAATCTGGCTGATTCGTTCCGACGATCGAGTGGTGAGGGGACAAAGCGAAGCGGACCAGGAGCTTGTTCCTTACCGTGGGCTAATGCGCTCGATCCCTTGCGCGCTTTACTTTAGCGTTCTGTCAGCGTTTCACTTCGGGTGGCGCGAGCTAAACCTGGGAAACTGGATTGTCCGACTACAATTTCGTGAATACACGCTTAGGCCGACGGGGTGGGTCAGAGCAGTCAGTGGTTTGCAGTCTTTATCGAGCTTGTATCTAGTAGCATTGTTTCTTATTTCTTATTTCGGTGATCCGTTCGCGTAGTCGCAGAATCGTGAGCTCTGCTGCGGGCTTGCGGAGTCGGTTCTTTCATGCTTAACGATGAGCTTGGTCATGAGAGATACCGCTGCATTCTATGTGTTTGTCTGTTTGGCCGCCTTCGTATTGACCGGCTGCTGAAGAGTACTTGCGTTCTCGAGATACAGGCGTTGACAGCCCGGAAGAGACAGAACAGTCGGTTGTAAT
This sequence comes from uncultured Woeseiaceae bacterium, assembly GCA_945788625.1. Lineage (GTDB taxonomy): Bacteria > Pseudomonadota > Gammaproteobacteria > Steroidobacterales > Woeseiaceae > UBA1847. The sequence continues at coordinate 142,025 of CALZMQ010000019.1, read as the reverse complement.
CAAGCAAAGCAGCGGCCAGAACGAGTGAGTCTCGCCTCGTCACCTGGTTGTTCGCGGGAAACTCGAACGAGCGGCGGCTATCGGTGAGAGCGGTTACTCAGTGCCGATGTTACCGCGGAAACGTTGCTGTACGAGTGCTGAGCTTCGTATAGTTGCCGTTCGAACAAACTGAGGTAAGACGAAAGGGTCAATTGATGGTAACGCGAATGGACGATAATTCGAATGACAACGGCCCGATCATCGTTCCAACGGAGAACTGGGAAAAATACAAGAAGCGATGGTACGAAGCTGCAGATCTCTTTGATGCTGGTGATGTTGCCGGAGCGGTATTTCAACTCAAGAGACTCGCCAGCGAAGGATTCTCCCCTGCGTTTGCTGAACTTGGGGACAAGTACGAGTTCGGTGGCGGTGGCATCGAAGTCGATTTGGCCGCGGCAGTCGAGTGGTACAAACGCTCCGTTGAGATCATTAATGATGTCAGGTCCCACATGGGCCTTGCCCGGATATACCTACAAGACCCTGAGCTTGATCCTGATCATTCACTGGCCCTCTATCATCTGCATGTTTTGACCGAAACCGATGTCATGGGCGGCTGGTATGGGCTCGGACTGGTTCATATGCAAGGTGTCGGGACTGAAAAGGATCTCGAGGCCGCCCAACGTTGCCTGGAAAAGGCGGTGAGAATGGGCCATTTACAAGCTGGAGTCGATCTCGCGGTTGTCCTGTTAAAAAGCTCGCAGGCCGGCTGGTTCAAGACGTTTGTGAAATACCAGTCTCGGAAGCTCCTTCAGAAAATGAGGGACTCATCCCATCCAAGCCTGGGTCTGGGGTGGACGCCACCCGATACATAAGTTGTCGGCCGAGGACCTGTTGCAGCCAGCCGCTCCTACCAGTAAGCGCTGATGCGTGACAGCTGTTTCTCGGCTTCCTCGACGATCTTGACGGCATCCCCGCCGGCCTTTGCAACGAGCAAGGCAATGAGCGCCTGGGTGATCGCCAGCGCGCCTGTAAAAGAGTGGTAAAACGAAGCGGACCGGTTTTGCGTAATGATCGTATGCGCCGCGGCGTTTGCCGCCGGAGAAACAATGCTGTCGGTGACGGCGACGATGCTCGCGCCTGCGTCGGCGGCATAGTCCACCGCATCGATAGCGAGCTGCGTGTAGGGAGGAAAGGACACGACCAGCAGGCTGTCCTGTTCGCCGATGCCCCTGAGTTGATCTGCGAATATCCCTGCCCGCGTATCGAGCAGGTGGCTGTTGTCCTGGAACATCTGGTACGCGTAGTGAAACAAAAACGCCGGGGCGTACGCGCCGCGCAAGCCCAGCACGTACACCCGCCGGCTGCCGTGCATCGTTTCTGCGGCGTCGACCAGGATGCGGTAGTTCGTTTCGGTGAGCGTGCGTCGTACGTTGTCGACTTCCTGTTGCCGCAGCTCGTCGAACAGGCCTGCACCGTCGTCGATAACCCGGCGTTGCACGGCCTGCAGGCGCGATGCGAATTCGGGTTCGTTCTTGCGCAGCCTCTGCCGGAACGGCTCGCGCAGGCTGTCGTACTCATCGAAACCGAGGCTCTTGCTGAGGCGGCTGACCGTGGCCGGCTTGACGCCCGCTTTTCTCGCGACCGCGCGCATGGAATTCAGCCCGACTTCTTCGGGGTTCTCGACCATGTATCGGGCGGCCTTTTGCAACTCGGGCGTCAGCGTGGCAAACGAGTCGACGAGCAGGCGTATCGTGTCTGGATATCGTGCGCTCACAGCGGTCAATGAGACGAATGAATCATCGTTTCACTATACTGACTCATCCGTTGCATTAACAGGGGGGATCGGCTAACGTAATTTCCGGAAGATATAAGACAAAACCAAAGTGTTTGTGTCAGATCACTGACATAGCGATCTTAAGACAGGGGGAAATTCCAGATGAAGAGAAATTCTGTTTCGTTCGGCTTGCTGGCGACCGTGCTTGCGACCGGCGGGCTGTCGTTCCAGTCGGCCATGGCGCAGGAGGGTTCCGATGACCTTATCGAGGAAATCGTGACGCTCGGCTCGCGCAGCGAGGAAATCGTGACGCTCGGCTCGCGCAGTACCAAGCCAAGGTCCGCGTCCGACTCGACGGTGCCGATCGACGTTATCAGCGGTGACGATTTCAATGCGATGGGCAGCACCGCCGACCTTACCGACAACCTGAAAGCACTGGTGCCGTCATACACGGCGACCCCTGCAACCGGTGACGGCAGCGCATTTGTGCGCCCGACGTCGCTGCGCGGCACGTCGCCCGACCAGTCGCTGGTGCTGATCAACGGCAAACGCCGTCATCGTTCCGCGCTCGTGCAGTTCTTCGCACCGGCAGCCGGTAACGGCGCGCACGGCGTGGACATCGGCATGATTCCGGGTATTGCCGTGAAGAATGTCGAGGTGCTGCGAGACGGCGCGGCATCCCAGTACGGTTCCGACGCCATCGCGGGCGTCATCAACTTCGTACTCAAGGATGCGGCAGAAGGCGGCCAGGTCCAGGTGCAGTACGGCGAGCACTTTGACGGTGAGCAAAGCACCAAGTTCGCAGCCAATGCGGGTTTCGCTGCCGGCGATTCCGGTTTCGTCAATGTCAGCCTCGAGGTTGTCGACAATGACGCGTTGTCACGCGGCATCCAGCGTACGAGTAATTTCGATAGCCTGATCGCGGACGGCGTGGACCCGAACGTAATCGGAGCCGACGCTCCGTTCGGCGATGCGCCCTTACTGCAATCCTGGGGTCGACCCGAGACATCGGGTACCCGATTCTTCATGAACTCCGGCTTCGACATCAGCAGCTCTGCGCAGCTGTATGCGCGCCTGGGCGTCGCCCAGACAGATGGCCGGTACCGCTTCTTCTACCGCCCGCCCGATCACTCGACCTTTTCGTCGCAACGGGCTTTCGGCGACGGCTGTCCTGTTTGTGACCAGACCCCGGATGACCCGGATGTCGACGGCGATCCGAACACTTTGAGTCTACGTCAGCAGGGCTTCGGCGGATTGCCGGCCGGCTTTACTCCCTACCTCGACGGCGAGCAGACCGACGCCAGCCTGGTAATGGGCATGAGCGGCGAATGGGATAGCGGCATGAACTATGACGTCAGCTTCGGTTTCGGCAAGAACGAGCTGGACTATTTCCTGAACAACACGGCCAACCCGTCGCTCGGCCCCGGCAACGGCGTCCAGCTGCCACAGATGGACTTCGACGTTGGCGGTTACATCCAGGAAGAAACCAATCTCAACGCCGATTTCTCGCTGCCCATGAGCGATTCCGTCAACTTCGCGTTCGGCGCCGAAGCCCGCGAGGAGTCCTATACGGCCATCCAGGGTGAGCCGAGCTCCTACCTCGGATCGGGCTCCAGTGGTTTCAAAGGCATTACGCCGCAGGATTCGGGCGAATTCAAGCGGGATAACATTGCCTTTTACACCGACATCGAACACGACGTCAGCGATGCGGCACTGATGCAATATGCCATCCGTTACGAGAACTTCTCGGACTTCGGCGACACGATCAACGGCAAGGTCGCCGGCCGCTATCGCTTCAGTGAGGAAGGCCTGGTACCGTCAACCGATCCTCGCGTTGCCAGCGTCGGCGGCACGTCTCTTAAAGAAGAGAAGTCGCTGAACTACAGCCTCGGCTTCACGGCGGATATTGGCGATGCGTGGAACGTGACAGCCGACCTCTACCGGATCGAGGTGGATGACCGCATCTACAGGACCGGCGATATCGCCGTTCCCGGCACCACCAACACCATCTCGTTCTATACCAATGCGCTGGACGTGGAACACAGTGGTCTCGACGTCGTTGTGACCGGTGGTTTCGACTGGGGCGACACCGCGAATACGGACGTAACGCTGGCTTACGGCTACAACAAGATTGAAGTTGCGGGGCAGAAGCAGATCAATGGCGTCAACCCGGTGAGCGGCAGCCTGATCGAGGACATTGAGAACAACTATCCCAACAACCGTTTCGTACTTACGGCGAACACGTTCTTCGGTGAGCGGGTGAACGCGCTGGTGCGGCTCAACTACTATGGTGAGCATTACGATGAGCGCGGCACGATTGCCGGCGACATCTTCGACGAGGACGGACCCGACGAGTACTGCTGCGTGAACAAGTCGTTGGAGATCGGTTCGACCGTCTATGTCGATCTCGAAGTCGGTTACGAGGTCAACGACAACTTCCGCCTCGCGTTGGGTGGCGTCAACATCTTCGACGAGTTCATCGATACGATCTTTACCGATCCTCCGGCCGGTGCACCTTCTGCCGTAGATGCGGCCGAGTTCGCGAACCGCATCAGTGTTGGACTGCAGTACCCGCGCCGGACCGCGGCGAATTACGAAGGTGGTTCGTGGTACCTGCGGGGCATTTACAACTGGTAGGCGATCGCGGCTGGAAACCGCTCCTGCGTGCCAAACGAGCCATGTAGGAGCGACGTCCTGGCGCGATACGTCGCCAAGCTGATATGAAGGAACAAAGGGCCGGTTGCTTTGCAACCGGCCTTTTTACTTACAGCAGGCCCCTGTCTGCCGAGCCGAGCAGGTCGCGCATCAACGCCGTATCGTCGTAACGGGCGATGCTGAGGTCCTCTGCGTAGGACGGCAGCTCGCCGCCGCATATGTGAGCAGCGCACAGCCTTCCCGCGGCGCACGCCGTCATGCTGCCGAACCCCGACAGGGCCGCCACGACATAGCTGCCATCGGGTCCGGCGGGCCCTATCAGCGGCCAGTTCTCTTCCGTCATCGTGTAGTAGCCGCCGTAATGGCTGAAACGCGTCGGCGGTGAATCCACGTACTGCTGCAAGGCGGGCAGCATCGCCGCCGCACCGCGGATGACGATTTCCGGAAACTGAGGGTCGATAGCGGGCTCATTGGCAAGATCGCGCTGCGCGTCGCTTACTCGGTCGTTGTATGCCCACCCCAGCTTGACCCAGGTACCGTTCTCGCCGCCGTCCGGGCGACAATGCGTACCTCCCGGCATCGCGCCCACCAGCCACGACAGCTCTTCGTCGCTTTCCAGCATCTCGCGCTCTTCGTCGCTCCATGCGAGCGTCGTTTCGTCGAGGTCGATCGTGAAGGGCATGTCGCGAGCGACAGCGCCGCGCCGATCGTCGAACGCGACTTTCTGCTGGTAAACGTTCCTGACTGGTAATTCGACGTCGAGCATGGCGGCGATGTTCTTCGCAAACGGGCCGGCCGCATTGACTATGGTCTCGGCACGGACGGATTCAGTTCCTGTGGCGGTTTGCAGCTCTATGCGAAAGCCGCCATTCCTGGAAACCCCCGTTGCTTCGCCCTGCAGTCGCTTGCCGCCCGCGTCGCGGAATCGCTCGAGCATCAATGCGCCGAGTTGTTGCCCGCTGATGTCGCCGCCTCGCTTAATGTGAATGACGTTCCGGATGTCGTCGCACAGATCCGGATACACTTGTCGGATTCGTTCGCGACCGGACACCACGTCGACGTCCGTTCCCACCTGCAGGTTAGTGAACACCTTGTCAACGTTCGATCGCCGCGTTGCCAACCGGTAGCCACGCCGCGTCATGTTGAAGACGTTTTGCGTGTCGCGGGAAAGGCGCTCCATCAGGTCGATGCTGTCGTTCGTAAACGCAGTCATCGTCGGGTGTGGCCACCAGTTGCGGTAGTTATCGCCCGATTGTGCGCTGGTGTAGCTCATCGGCGGCCGGTAGTCGATCAACAGGACCGATTTTTTCCGTTGCTCGACGCCCAGGTAGTAGGCCGTTGCGATGCCCGCAATGCCGGCACCGATGATTGCTATTTCGCAATCCGTATCAGAACTCACGTGTTTGGAAATACGCCAGCTCGGAGATGCGGGAGTTCGCGGAAACTTTATCCAGGTAGTCGAAGTAGGCTCTGCCGATCTTCCTCGACGCAGGGTCGTCGGCCATCAGTTCATCGACAACCTCCTGCGTGATGGAGCGCAACAGGACCAGCACTTCCGGCGGAAACGGCCGGATTTCCACGTTCGGGTCTTCCTGCAACTGCTGCAAGGACATCGCATTGCCGTGAGTGTATTCGGCGGCAACGTCTGTCGTCAGCGCCTGGCAGGTGGTACTGACGATTTCCTGCAAATCCGGCGGCAGGGAATTCCAAGCGTCCTTGTTGACGATCGTCTCGAGTCCGGGCCCCGGCTCCTGCCAGCCGGGGTAGTAGTAATAGCGCGCGGCCTTGTGCAATCCGAAGGAGGTATCGTTGTAGGGCCCGACCCACTCCGTCGCGTCGATTGCCCCGGTCTGGAGCGCCGTGAAGATCTCCGAACCGGGCAGCGTTACCGGCGTGCCGCCCGCGCGACGCAACACTTCGCCGCCAAGCCCGGGAATGCGCATTTTGAGCCCCTTGAGATCGTCGACGGAGTTGATTTCCTTGTTGAACCAGCCACCCATCTGCACGCCGGTATTGCCGGTTGCGATAGGAACCAGGTCGAACGGCACGTAGAGCTCACGCCACAGGTCCATCCCGCCGCCGTAATACAACCAGGCATTGAGTTCCAGGTTGGTCATGCCGAACGGGATAGCCGTGAAAAACTGCGCCGCGTCCACCTTGCCCTTGTGGTAGTACGACGCGTCGTGGCCCATCTCGACGGTGCCACGGCTGACGGCGTCGAATACCTCGAACGCCGGCACCAGCTCTCCCGCGCCGTAGACCTTGATCCTGAGACGTCCGGACGATGCCGCCTCGACGCGCGTCGCGAGGTTCTCGGGCGCCATGCCGAGTCCCGGAAAGCGCGGCGGCCAGGAAGTGACGCAGGACCACTGATAAGTCTGCTGGGCGGTGGCGCCATCGGCGCTGCAGTCGTTTTCCTGTTTCGCACACGCGGCAACGCCGGCGGCGGCGGCGAGGCCGCCCACAAATTGTCGTCGTTTCATTATCGATCCGATGCTGGATTGGCTGCCGCTAGTCTATTGCCCGACTGTCCGCTTGCCAACAGGCCAGTGGTGGGGAAATGGGTTGGTTTTAATTTCCCACTATACGGTCCGCTTGGCTAATTTTTTTATCTCTATCACCCACTATGATGGGGAAAGGCCCCGATCTTGCGACCGGGACCTCACCTTCCCTGGTCCGGCCGACGGGACAGCACCCGTTCCTGCCTTCCGTGGCCGGTGTTTCGGGCATTGTTCCGGGCGGAATTCCCACCGGCCGGTTCGTGCAGTCTTCCATTGCTGGTATGACGATGTGGCTTATTATTCTCCCCGAAGCATCGACAAAGACCCCTACCTGCGAGAATCCCGGGAAGCGAGCCAGAAATGATCGGATTGCTACAGCGCGTCAGCTCCGCGAACGTCAGTGTTGACGGCGAAATCGTGGGCGAAATCGGCCGGGGCCTGCTGGTGCTGGTCGCCGTGCACCGCGACGACACCGAACGGGACATCGCGCGGCTGGCCGAGCGCATCCTGACATACCGGGTCTTCCCCGACGGCGACGGGCGCATGAACCACAGCGTCTGCGACGAGGCCGGCGGCCTGCTGCTGGTGCCGCAGTTCACGCTGGCGGCCGATACCAGGAAGGGCACCCGCGCGAGCTTCACGAGGGCCGCCCAGCCCGAAAAAGGGGCTGATTTTTTCCACCAACTCGTCAAAATCTGCCGCGAACGGCTGCAAACCGTCGAGACCGGCGAATTCGGCGCGCATATGCAGGTGAGCCTCGTCAACGACGGCCCGGTGACCTTCTGGCTCGAGTCCTGAATGCGGACATTGCTAAATGGGGACATTCTGCTTTTCGCATGGTCGAAAAAGCAGAATGTCCCCCATTTTCAACTAATTCGGCTGTGACGCCGGTACGGTTTTGTTGCACGCGCGGGGGTATCATGAACATAATTCGCGCCCGGCTGCGGCCGGCGCCAGGTATTGCGATTCAACACGGGGCAGGGCCCCAGGAGATAAGGGATGTTTTCCAACATCGGACCCGTACAGTTATTGATAGTGCTCGCCATCGTTCTGGCGATTTTCGGCACCAAACGTCTGCGCACGCTCGGGTCGGATCTGGGCAGTGCCGTCAAGGGTTTTCGTTCGGCCGTGAATGAGGCGGACAAAACGAACGAGCAGATCAGCGAGTCTTCCGAGGACGCCGACTTCGACAACACGCCGGCCGAAGAAGCGCGCAAAGAAAACGACGCTTAAGCGCCACCAACCATGTCCGGTATCGGCGGTTCGGAATTCCTGCTCCTTTGCCTGATCGGGCTCCTGGTACTGGGGCCCGAGAGGTTGCCGCGCGTTGCCACCCAGATCGGCAGCTGGCTCGGGCAGGCGCGCCGCATGACGCGCGTGATGAAACGCCAGCTGGAAGAAGAGCTCAATGTCGAAAAAAACCTCGGGATCAATCCGCATGAGCTGTTGACGCCGCGTGAGGACGATAACTATTCGCCACTGCATGACGAAGAGGACGATAGCGAGCCCGGCGAAAGCAAAGAGACGTCAGCGTGACCGAGACGACGAGCAAGTCCGCCGAAAGCCCGGCGACCGAGCTGGGTGAGGGCACATTACTGTCGCACCTGGTCGAACTCCGGAGCCGCCTGCTGAAAGTGTTTGCGGCGGTCATGGTGGTATTCGTCGGCCTGGTCCCGTTCGCACCGAAGATCTTCGCTTTCGTTTCGGAGCCGCTCAGAGAAGTTCTTCCCGGCGGCCAGATGATCGCAACCGCGGTTGCTTCACCGCTGCTTGCGCCCTTCAAGTTGACGTTCTACGTGGCGTTGTTCATTGCAATGCCCATCGTGCTCTACCAGACCTGGGCGTTCGTCGCACCGGGGCTCTACAAGAAGGAAAAGCGCTTCGCCGTGCCGCTGCTCGGGTCCAGCATCGTCCTGTTTTACGCCGGTGTCGCATTCGCTTACTACGTGGTCTTCCCGCTGATCTTCGGTTTCATGACCGCAATCGCGCCGGAGGGCGTCGAGGTAATGACCGACGTCACCGCGTACCTCGATTTCATCATGATGCTCGTGCTTGCCTTCGGCATTGCGTTCGAAGTGCCGATCGCCGCCGTACTGATCGTCTGGACGGGGCTCACCACAATCGAGAAGCTCGGCAAGGCGCGTCCTTATGTCTTCCTTGGCGCGTTCATCGTCGGCATGTTGTTGACGCCCCCCGACGTCATCAGCCAGACCTTGCTCGCCGTGCCCGTCTACCTGCTCTATGAGCTGGGGATCATCATGGCGCGCGTGCTGGTGCCGAAAAAGGTGGACGAATCGGACGAAGTCGCCGCGACGGACAGCTAATCGGCTGCAACCCCCCGCTTATTCGAAGCGTCCGTCTAGCCGTCAAGTGGCATGAGGGGCGCCAAATAGTGTTTAATGCGTAGCCCTGACCCGCCAAGAACTATATATCTCGGCGCCTGACGCCGACCGGGGAATAACATGAGCAATTCCGTTGACGCGACCGCGGAGGACTATTCACACGACGCCGAGCTGCTGGGCCATCCAGTAGGCCTCTACGTCTGTTTCGCGACGGAGCTCTGGGAGCGGTTCTCGTTCTACGGAATGAAGTTCCTGCTGGTGCTGTACCTCACCAAGTACCACCTCTTTACCGACCAGATGGGCCTCAATGTTCTCGGCTCATACGCCGGTCTCGTGTACGCGCTGCCACTGATCGGCGGCATGCTGGCCGACCGTTACCTCGGGATGCGCAAATCCGTCGTGTTCGGCGGCGTCCTGCTGTGTTTCGGGCACCTGCTGATGGCCGTCGAAGGCTACCAGGCCATCTTCTACGCTGCGGGCACGACGCTGACGGAGAACCTGACGCTGGCTTCCGGCGAGATTCTCACGGCGGGCACCATGCTGGCCGAGGATGTCATGATTCGCGACACGGCCGCACTGAAGGTCTTCTACTTCGCGCTGGCCCTGATCGTGATGGGCGTCGGATACCTGAAACCGAACATCTCGACGATAGTCGGCAAGCTGTATTCGATGGATGACCCGCGTCGCGATTCGGGCTTCACGATTTTCTACATGGGCATCAACATCGGTTCGTTCGCAGCGACGCTGTTGTGTGGCTGGCTCGGAGAGACTTTCGGCTGGAAATACGGCTTCGGTGCGGCCGGTATCGGCATGGTCATCGGCCTCATTACCTTCCTGCGCGGCCAGAAATACCTGAAGGGACACGCCGAACCGTCAGAGCCCGAGAAACTGACCAAGAAGGTGTTCGGCCCGATCAACGTCGAATGGTCGATCTACCTCCTGACGTTGCCAGCTCTGTTTGTCGCCTGGTGGCTGGTACAACACGAACACGTCGTGCTCGCGTCGCAGAACGTTCTTTTGATCGTCGCCATCGTCGGCCTGATCCTGTATTCGATGGTCCACACCAAGCAGGACCAGGACAACCGGGTTGCCTACACGGTTGCCGCCGTGGCCGTGCTGTCCGGCATTTACGCCGTACTCGTCAACCTGCACTTCCTGCCGGGCAGCGTGGAGCTCGCAGAAAAGGTGCTGTACGGTTCGATAATCCTGATTGTCGGTTTCGTCATTTACGGTTTCAAGACGCATTACTCCGATGAGTTCGGGCGTACGGTCGTACTCATGGTATTGATACTTTCGACCATCGTTTTCTGGGCGCTGTTCGAACAGGCTGCCGGATCGATGACCTTCTATGCGGATCGTGTCGTCGACCGCACCGCCGGTGGCATAACGTTTACCGCCGCGCAGTTCGGGTCGCTCAATGCCGGATTCATCATGCTGCTGGCGATTCCGTTCGCCATTCTCTGGACCTGGCTCGCCAAGAAGAATCTCGAGCCCTCGACGCCGGTGAAGTTCGGCCTGGGTATCGTCCAGGCCGGCCTCGGCTTCGGCGCGCTGGTGTTCGGCGCACAGTTCCCGGACCAGGCGGGGCAGGTCGCCATGATCTGGCTGATACTCGCGTACCTGCTGCACACGACCGGCGAGCTGTGCCTGTCGCCTGTCGGGCTGTCCGCCGTGACCAAGTTGTCGATCGGCAGGGTCGTCGGCGTCAGCATGGGCACCTGGTTCCTCGCAACCGCGCTGTCGGAGACCGTGGCGACACGGCTCGGCCGCATGGCGGCGATCGACACCTCGGGTGGCGAAGTGGCCGATGTGGCGACGGCACTTGCGACCTACACGGAACTGTACATGTTCCTCATGTGGCTCGGGCTCGGCGTCGGTGCAATCATGATCATTATCTCGCCGATTCTGCGCCGCTGGATGCACGGCGTACACTAGAGAGAAAGCGGACATGAGCCTATGAAATACTTCGTTCGAATCGCCGCGAGCCTGGCGTTCGCCGCGTCACTCGGTGCCTGCTCGCAGCAGGACGCCACGGAAGCCACGGACACAACTCCAGCCCCGACCGAGACCGCCGCGGAATTCGTGGCTCGCGCCAATGCTGAACTGGAGGAACTCAGCAAGGAAACGGGGGCGGCCGAATGGGTGCGCTCGACCTACATTACCGATGACACGGCGATCATCGCCGCCGCCGCCAGCGAAAAGTACGCCAAGTGGCACAGCGGCATGGTGAAGCAGGCGTTGCAGTACGAGGGACAAGATCTCGACGACAACACACGACGCGCGATCGACCTCCTGAAGCTCGGCACCTCACTGCCGACACCGGCCGACGCCGCCAAACGCAAAGAACTGGCGATGATCGCGACCGAGCTCGAGGGCATGTACGGTGCGGGTCAATACTGCGACGCAAACAAGGAATGCAAGAACCTGCCCGAGCTCGAGGACGTCATCGCCAACAGTCGCGACTATGACGAACTGACCGAGGCTTGGCAGGGCTGGCGCACCGTCGCCCCGCCGATGCGCGACAAGTACCGGCGCTACGTCGAACTCGTCAACGAGGGCGCGAGCGAACTCGGCTACGGCGATCTCGGTGAAATGTGGCGCGCCGGTTTCGACATGAGCCCGGCAGAATTCGAGCAGGAGGCCGGTCGCCTGTGGCAGCAGGTCAAGCCACTGTACGACGAACTGCATTGCCACGTTCGCGCGAAACTCGGCGACGTGTACGGGGCGGACAAGGTGCCGCAGGACGGCCCGATCCCCGCGCACCTGCTCGGCAACATGTGGTCCCAGGAATGGGGCTCCATCTACGACATCATGGAACCGTATCCTGGCGTTGCGGATCTCGACGTCGACAGCACGCTGAAGACCAAGGAATTCTCGCCACAGGAAATGGTCCGTAACGCCGAGAGCTTCTACGTGTCGTTGGGCATGCCGCGACTTCCCGACACGTTCTGGACGCGTTCGCAATTTACGAAACCCCGGGACCGCGACGTTGTCTGTCACGCCAGTGCGTGGGGCCTCGATGGCGGCAACGACCTTCGTATCAAGATGTGCATCAAACAGACGTACGAAGAGCTGCGCGTCATCTATCACGAGCTCGGGCACAACTACTACCAGGGCGCCTACAAGGACCAGCCACCGTTGTTCCAGGGTAGCGCGCACTCGGGCTTCCACGAGGCAATCGGCGATACCGTAACGCTGTCGATGACACCGGCCTACCTCGCCGAGGTCGGCCTGGTTGCCGAAGCCGCCCAGAGCGAACAAGCCGTTATCAACCGGCAGATGCAGATGGCGCTCGACAAGATCGCGTTCCTGCCCTTCGGCAAGCTCATCGATGAATGGCGCTGGGGCGTTTTCTCGGGTGAGATCGCACCGGAAGATTACAACAAGGGCTGGTGGGACATGCGTACCCGCTACCAGGGTATAGCGCCGCCGGTCGAACGCTCCGAGGCCGATTTCGACCCGGGCGCGAAATACCATATTCCGGCCAATGTGTCTTACACGCGGTATTTCCTCGCGCACATTCTGCAGTTCCAGTTCCAGCGTTCGCTCTGCGAAATTGCCGGGCACGAAGGCGATCTCGCGTCGTGCTCCATTTACGGCAGCAAGGAAGCAGGCGATCGCTTTTACGCCATGCTGGAATCGGGACAGAGCGAGCCCTGGCAGGACGCACTCGAAAAACTGACCGGCACGCGCGAGATGGACGCGACCGCGATCATCGATTATTTTGCGCCGCTCATGGGTTACCTGAAAGAACAAAACCAGGGCCGGAGTTGCGGCTGGTAGAATCGCGGCTGGAAGCCGCTCCTACGAAAGGTGGTGACCGGATGCTGCTCCTTCGGCGAGCATAGAGACAGGGGAAAATAATGTCAGAACAACAACAAGCCGCCGTGCCCGGTGGATTCCTTGGCACCGTAGAGCGTGTCGGCAATAAACTTCCCGACCCGGCCGTACTGTTCATCGCGCTGCTGGGCATTGTCTGGGTATTGTCGTGGGCGCTGTCCTACGTCACTTTCGACATTTTTCACCCGGCCACCGGCGAACGCATAGTCGTCGTCAACCAGTTGTCCGGCGAGTCCTTCGTCGCATTCATGTCGACAATGGTCACCCGTTTCATGACCTTCGGTCCGGTCGGCGTGGTGCTGGTCGCAATGCTGGGCATCGGCGTCGCCGAACACACGGGTTTCATCAGCACGGCAATCCGCGCCTTGCTGAACGTCACGGCCAAATGGCTGCTGACGCCGATGGTTATCCTGGTCGGAATCATCAGTCACTCGGCGGTCGATGCCGGTTATGTACTGGTCATCCCGCTGGGCGGCGTTATCTTCTACGCGGCGGGCCGGCACCCCCTGGCAGGCATTGCCGCCGCGTTTGCAGGTGTCTCCGGTGGCTTCTCGGCGAATTTCGTACCGTCGTCGCTGGACCCGCTGCTGCAGGGCCTGACCCTCGAGGGCGCACGGCTGCTGGACCCCAACATCGCCGTAAACACCCTGAACAATTATTTCTTCACGACGGCATCGTCGATCCTGATCGTCGGCCTCGGCTGGTTCCTGACAGAAAAGGTTGTCGAGCCGCGACTCGCGGGCGTCGAGATCGACGGCGATCCCGACGAGCTGCCGGAGTTTCATGACATCAAGGACAACGAGCGCCGTGGGCTGCGCTGGTCGCTCATTGCAATGGTGCTCGGCCTCGTCGTCCTGTTCTTATCCGTGCTTCCCTCTCAATCGGCCTGGCGCGATGCGAACGGCGGTCTGGCGACGTTCAGCGCGCCGATCATGCAGTCCATCGTCTCGCTGATCTTCTTCCTGTTCGTCATTCCGGGCATCGTCTACGGCAAGGTCTCCGGCTCCATGAAAGGCATGAAAGACATGATCGAGGGCATGACGAAGGCCATGCACAGCATGGCCTACTACATCGTCATCATGTTTTTCATCGCGCAATTCGTCATCGCGTTTTCCGTCTCCAATCTCGGTACCCTGCTCGCGCTTTACGGCGCCAAGGGCCTTGCGGCACTGGGATTGCCGACGGCCATCACGATCGTGGGTATCGTCCTGCTGACCGCGTTCGTCAACATCTTCGTCGGCTCGGCAAGCGGCAAGTGGGGACTGCTTGCACCGATCTTCGTGCCGATGCTCATGTCGCTCGGCATCTCGCCCGACCTGACACAGGCGGCTTATCGCGTCGGCGATTCGAGCACCAACATCATCACGCCGTTGATGCCGTATTTCCCGCTTGTCGTCATCTATTGCCAGCGCTACGTGAAAAATACCGGCATCGGCACGCTCGCGGCGATGATGTTGCCGTATTCGCTGTGGTTCCTGTTGACCTGGACACTGTTCCTGCTGGCGTATTATGCGCTCGGCCTGCCGCTGGGCTTCGCCGCGAGCTACACCTATCCGCCCAGCTAAGGATATCGTATGCACGACTTTGAGAAACTCGGGGCCTTCTATCTCGGTAAGCGCTACGACACCGATAAGGAAAAGCTCACCGAAGACCTGGTTCTTTACGACTCCAAGGACCTGACGACGCACGCCGTCATCATCGGCATGACGGGCTCCGGCAAGACCGGGCTCGGCATCGGCATCCTCGAGGAAGCGGCGCTCGATCACATCCCGGTGATTGCGATCGATCCGAAAGGCGACATGGGCAACCTGTTGCTGACATTTCCGAATCTTGCGCCCGGGGACTTTCGCCCCTGGATCAATCCGCGGTCTGCGACCGACAAAGGCCAGACACCCGACGAATTCGCTGCGGCGCAAGCCGCGCTGTGGAAGAAAGGGCTCGGTCAATGGGGTCAGACCGGCAAGCGGATTACGCAACTCCGGAAGAACGTCGATCTTGCGATCTACACGCCGGGCAGCAATTCGGGCGTGCCGGTATCGGTGCTGCAGACCTTCGCCGCCCCGGACGAAGAACTCATCGACGATATCGACCTGTACCGGGAGCGCGTGCAGTCGACCGCGACCGGCATCCTGACGCTACTCGATATCGACGCGGATCCGGTTGCGAGCCGTGAACACATACTGATATCGCGATTGCTCGACAACGCCTGGCGCGAGGGCCGCGACCTGGATGTGCCCGGCATGATCGCCGAAATCCAGAATCCGCCGATCACCAAGGTCGGCGTCATGAATCTCGACTCGTTCTTCCCGGCGAAGGACCGATTCGCACTGGCGATGCGTCTCAACAACCTGCTCGCGGCGCCGGGATTCGAAGCCTGGATGCAGGGCACGCCGCTCAACGCGAAGAACCTCCTGTACACGGAAGAAGGCAAGCCGCGTATCTCGGTGATGTCGATCGCCCATCTCGACGATGCCCAGCGGATGTTCTTCGTCTCGATGCTGCTCAACGAACTCATCGCCTGGATGCGCGCCCAGCAAGGCACGTCGAGCCTGCGTGCCATCCTCTACATGGACGAGATTTTCGGCTACATGCCGCCGGTTGCCAACCCGCCGTCCAAGAGGCTGTTCCTTACGCTGTTGAAGCAGGCACGCGCGTACGGTCTCGGCCTGGTCCTCGCCACGCAAAACCCCGTGGACCTGGACTACAAAGGCCTGTCCAATACCGGCACGTGGTTCGTGGGTCGATTGCAAACCGAACGCGACAAGGCGCGGGTGATGGAGGGGCTCGAAGGCGCCAGTGGCGGCGATTTCGACAAGCAGGCAATGGAACGCACCATCGCAGGACTCGGCAAGCGCCGCTTCCTGCTGCACAACGTTCACGAAGACGAGGCGGTCGTCTTCAATACTCGCTGGGTGCTCTCGTATCTCGCCGGCCCGCTGACGCGCGACCATATTCGCACGTTGATGTCGAAGGTGAAGACGAGCATCGCGGCAGCCGCGAAGGCGGTCTCCAAACCGAAGCGCAAGAGCGCCGCCAGCGCACCGGCCCTGCCGCCCTCCGTCGAACAGTATTTCGTCAAAGGACGTGCAGACGACATTGTCTACCATCCGCGTGTCGTTGCTGCGGGTGACGTCGTTTTCACGAGTGCGCGCTACAACATCGAAGCGGAACGGACTGTGCTCCACACCGTGGAGTTCGAGCAGGGTCCTGTCGAGATCGACTGGGACGACAGTGAGCCACTCGACATCTCCGTCGACGATCTTCTCGATGAGGGCGACGAAGGCGCGAGCTACGCCGACTGCCCGGGAGCGGCGAGTAACACGAAGGCTTATGCGCGCTGGAGCAAGGACTACAAGCGCTGGCTGCGGCAGAACGAGAACATCACCCTGTACAAGAGCAAAAGGTTCCGGCTAACGTCGATGGAGGACGAGACGGAAGGAGAGTTTCGTATCAGGCTGCAGGACGCCGCAAGTGAGCTTCGCGACAAGGCCATTGCGAAGATTCGCAAACGCTACGCCAGCAAGGTCACGACGCTCGAGAACCGATTGCTGCGTGCTGAGCAGACAATTGCCGTGCAAACGGAACAGTCGACGAAGCGCAAACTGGATACGGCGATATCATTCGGCACGGCCATTCTCGGTGCCGTTCTCGGGCGCAAAAAATTCTCGAGCAGCACGGCGACCAAGATGGGCACCGCCATCAAGACGGCCGGCAGCGCGCGCAAAGAAGCGCAAGACGTCGAGCGCGCCAAGCAGACAGCCGAGAAAGTAAAAGTGGATATTGCCGCGCTCAACAAGGCCCTGGAGAAAGAGGTCGCCGACCTCGACACCGCGTTCGATGCGCAATCCGAAGAGCTGGACGAAATCGTCGTGCGTGCGAAGAGCACCGACATCCACGTCGCGCTATCGGGCCTGGTGTGGCTGCCGTACTCGGCCGACGAAAAAGGGCGCCTGCGACCCGCCTGGTAATGCATCGCATCAATCGCCGATGCAGGATCCCGCGTAGGCTTTTCCCACGCCCGCATTGTCGAGCTGGCAGTCGTTGTCGTAGGTGACCCCGTCGACGCCACAAACGGGCGAGTAATCTCGCGGGCAGTTGCGGCCGAGGTTCTCACAGACTCCCGCGTACTCGACGCGCACGCCGCGTCGCTCCGCCTGGCAGGCGTTGCTGTACGTCATGCTGTCAAAACCGCACACCGGCACAAACAGGTTCGGGCATGGGCGCACGTTACAGATGCCCTCGGTAAAGGTCTCTACCCCGGCTTTTTCCGCATGGCAGGCGTTCTCGTAAGTAACGTCATCGTCGCCGCAAACGGGCGCGAAAACCTTCGGGCAATTTTCCGGGTCGCACTGGTCCTTGCGCTGCACCGGGATCCTTTCTGCCTCGGCCTCGCATCGATTGATAAACGTGCGTCCGTTCATGCCGCAGACCGGCTCCCTGATTGAAGGACATCCGTTGGGCGTGCATGCGCCGAGTCCGGCCAATTCGACTTGTGATTTGCTCGCGAAACACTCGTTTATGTAGGTGTTGCCGTCGATGCCGCAAACCGGGTCGAAAGTCTCGGGACAACCGTTTTCTTCGAAATTCGGGCAAATGCCCGGTTCCTCGATCTCGACACCGGCCGCGCCCGCAACGCACTCATTGCTGTACGTCTGCCCGTCGACGCCACAGACCGGGTCGTATTGGGCCGTACAGGCCGTTTCCTGGGCTGCCAGGGCCACCGGCGCCAGCAAGCTGGATAGCAGCAACAATAATGTCCGTGAGTGATTGTTCGTCATGCGGTGAAGAGGTCCCCGTTCCATCTCTTAGAGGGTGCAAAGCCCGTGCGGTTCAACGCGCGACACCCCAAAAGTTGTAACTCAGCGCCTTGATGCCGGGAATGTACATGCGATTGTCGTCCTCGATGTCGAAGCCCGACGACTCCAGCAGTGCCGGTATGTCCCGGTGCATGTTGCAGCCGCCCGAGAGCTTCGTCCAGGCCGGATTGAGGCGCTGCTGCCAGGCATGAACATTGTCGTCCGGCGCCTTCCCGTGTTCGCAAAAAAGCAATTGCCCGCGGGGCTTCAGGACGCGTCGCACCTGTCCGAGCGCCGTCCCCACGTCCTCGATCGTGCAAAGCGTGTAGGTAACGACAACTGTGTCGACGCTGTCATTCTCGAGCGGAATATCCTCGCCCGGCGCGTCGAGCAACTCCACGTCCAGCCCGGATGTCTCGATCCGTTGCTTCGCGAGCCGCCGCATGCCCTCGGCGGGTTCGAGGCCCCACACCCTGCGCACCGTGTCGCCGTTGTAAAACGGCAAGTTCAGGCCGCTGCCGAATCCGATCTCGAGTACGTCGCCCGATGCCATCGGCACGATTTTCTGCCGCTGCCTGGTTGTCGGCTTCGTGCCGCACGCAAGGTTAATCAGACGCGGCAGGATCCTGTTGTCGTACCAGCTCATTCCGCCAGTTCCTGGTGAGCAGCGACTCCGTAGGCGCCGCTGCCGCCGACGGGCTCGTCGTCTTTCATGAGCTCACTGATCGCAACCAGTTCGATGCCCCGCTCCTCGAGCCTCGGCAACTCTTTTTCCAGGAATTCGAGCGTTGCCGGATACGGGTGTCCGATTGCAACCACGCTACCGCGTTTACGCGCGAGCCGTATCATGCGTTCGAATTCCTGTGCGACCGTGTCGCTCGATCGGTCCGGGTCGAGAAATACATCGCGCCTGACCGCGTTCACGCCCGATTCGTGCGCCATCTGCAGCGCGACGCTCTCATGTGTCGTGTAACTGTCGATGAAGAACAGCTCGTCCCGCGCGCGGATTTCTTCCATCAACCATTGCATGTGTCCCGGGTGACGGGTCAACAGGCTGCCACGGTGGCTGTTCACGCCTATGACGTAAGGGACCGATTGCAGCGCGCGCGCGAAGGTCGCACTGACGACCTCGCGGCTCATGTCCAGGTTGATGCCGTCCGGCTCCTGACCACTGTGCCGGGTATTGGCCTGCAAGGGCAAATGCAACAATACTTCCTTGCCGCTCTCGTGCGCCTTGCGCGCCAGCGCGTCGCCGCGGGGCGTGCCCGGAAGGATGGCGAAAGCGATGGGCCCGGGTAGCGCAATCGCGCGCCGTCCCGCCTTGAGCTGGTAGCCCAGGTCGTCGATGATGATCGCCACCCTGGGCCGCTCGGCCACCGCCGGCACGGCTGCAAAAAGCAGTGCCGGAAAAACCAGCAGGGTCCAGTATCTTGCCCGGGTCATTGCGCCTTGCTGTGCATCACCGAGCGAGGTTGGAGGTACTCAATGGCCTCCGCGAGCTGCATGTCCGCTTCGCTATCCAGTATCCCGGACAGGCTAAGGTCGGGATAGCCCGGCGTGTCCTCGACGAGTACGTCGGGAGAAATGCCCACGTCGTGTATCGAGTCGCCGGAAGGAGTGTAGTAACGGGAGGTCGTAAGCTTTATGGCGCGGCCTTTTGACAACGGCATCACGGTCTGAACGAGCCCCTTGCCAAAAGTGGCCGTACCTACCACGAGCGCCCTGTCGTGATCCTGCAAGGCGCCTGCCACGATCTCCGAGGCAGAGGCGGAACCCTTATTGACCAGCACGACGAGGTTTGCGCCGTCCAGGATGTCGCCGCGATGCGCTGAGCGGGTAAAGCGCGAATCGGCCGACCGGCCATCCGCAGAAACGATGATGCCCGAGTCCAGGAACAGGTCGGAAACGTCCACCGCTGAGTCAAGCACGCCGCCCGGGTTATTGCGCAAGTCCAGCACGAGCCCGTCGAGCATCCCGCCGTTTGCCTCCTGCAATTCGTCGACGGCCCGGCCGAGTTCGCGAGCGGTATTCTCGCTGAACTGGCTCACACGTACATAGCCGTATGACGGCCCCAGGAATTCCTTGTGCACGCTTGCAACGCGTATCACCTGCCGGCGCATTTCGTAATCGACCGCTTCGTCGCCGCGCAACACGGTGATCGTGACTTTCGTGCCGGCGTGGCCGCGCAGGCGGCCGATGGTCTTCTGCAGGTTGCCGGCTTCAATCGCGACATGGTCCACCGCGATGATCTGATCGCCGCTGCGGACACCGGCGCGTGCTGCCGGGGAGCCGGCGATCGGCGTCACCACCCTTACCGCGCCGTGATCCTCGTCCACTTCGATGCCGATGCCCGTATAGCTGCCGGTCGTACTGATACGAATGTCGCGATACTCGCTCGCATCGAGATACTGCGAGTGTGCGTCCAGGTCGCTGACCATGCCGCGAATCGCGCTCTCGAGTAACACGGCATCATCGATGGGTTCGACATAATCGCGCTTCACGCGGTCGAGTACTTCGGCGAACAGGCGCGCCTGCTCCCACGCGAGTTCGTCCTGGTCCGGCTGCTGGCTGCGGCCGATCAGGCCACCACCGAAGGACAGCCCCAGGCCCAGGACGACACCGATGACTATCACCAGAATAGCCCTGGTTTTCAAAGACATACGATTATCCAAACGTCCCGTCTCCCTGCGCCCCGAGTCTCGACCTCCGACCTTAGCACAGCATCATGGCCGGGGCAGCGGAACTGCGTCCCGTCCGCCGCGGTTCAACCGCCCGGCCGGCGCGTCACCCAGCGCCTCGGATTGACGGGCTGCGCGCCGCGGCGCAACTCGAAATACAGTCCGGCCTGCGACTGACCGCCGCTGTCGCCCACGGTGGCAATCGCGTCACCGGGCGCGACCCAGTCGCCCACATTCTTGAGAATGGTCTCGTTATAGCCGTACAGCGTCATGTAACCCTCGCCATGATCGACGATGACGAGCAGCCCCATGCCCGACAACCAGTCTGCGAAAGCGACCCTGCCGTGATAAACGGCCCGTACTTCGCGGCCGCGGGGGGCCGCCAGAACGACGCCGTTCCAGGTCAGCTTGCCGCCGACACGTGGCTGGCCGAAATCATGCAACAGGGTTCCCGCGACGGGCCAGGTCAGCCGGCCCTTGTATTCGCTGAAGGGCTGTTCCGAGCTGATCGGGTAGTCCGAGAGGATGCTCGTAAGCTCTGCGATCAGCCTTGTAAGGTCCTTTTCCTGGTCGGCGAGGCGTTCGACCTCACGCCCTTCGCTGGCGATCTTCTTGCGTAACGCGACCAGCACGGCCGTGCGCTCCTCCTGGGACTCGTTGAGCCGTCCCAATTCCGCGTACCGGTTCCTCGCGAGATCGCCGAGACGCGCCGCTTCCGCCGCGATCTTGCCGCGCAGTTCCTCGAGCTGCCGGATTTGCTCGATCACCGCCTCGATATTCTGCGACCGGTAGTCGTTGAGGTACCGGTAGTAGGCCATCAGCCGGCCCAGCGTCGCCGGGTCGCGCTGGTTCAGCAACAGCCTGATTTTCTCCTGGCTACCGCTCATGTAGGCCGCGCGCACCTGCGCCGCCAGCGCGGTCGACTCCGCATCGAGATGCGCCTCGCGATGCTCGAGCTCCTCGTCGAGCTGTTGCTTCTTCCTGGTCGTATAGCGTTGTTCCCGCTCGATTTCCTTAAGCCGCATGCGCTGCTCTGAAATCGCGATCTCCAGCTCCTGCAATTCCCCGGTAAGGCGATCCCGTTCGGCGGCGCCGGCGTCCATGCTTTTCTTCAGGGCGCTGATGCGTTCACGGACCTCTTCGAGCTCGCGCTCCTTGACCTTGGTCAGTTCACCCTGGGAATCCTGGGCCTGCACCGCCGCCGTGCCCGCCAGCAAGGCCAGAACCATGACAATTTGCCGCTTCATGGACGCGAGTGTAGAGCCTCAAGACTATGACCGCCCGCGAATCCGCGTATAATCGCGTTTTTTGGCATCATCACGGTGCGAGCCCCGCGCCGAATTAATCGATTCATGGACAGATTCCTAGAATTCACGAGCAACCACGTGCTGCTCGTGTCCGCACTGATGATCAGCTTTTTCGTGCTGGTCTTCACCGAGTTGCGCCGCAAGGCGACGGGCCTCATCAACATCGAGGCCACCGAGGCCGTCAAGCTTATCAATAATGACGCACTGGTTATCGACATCAGGAGCGCAGAGGCGTTCAGCCGCGGGCACATCGTCAACGCCAGGAACATTCCCGCTGACGAACTCGACGCGAAAATAGAGCAGCTCCAAAAGCACAAGTCGAAGCCCATCGTTGCGGTCTGCGACGCCGGCATGACGACGACGCGAACAGTCACGACACTCCGCAAGTCAGGATTCGAAAGCGTGTTCGGCCTGAAGGGCGGTATGACCGGCTGGAGCCAGGCTGGCTACCCCGTCGTAACCGGCAAGAAAACGCGCAGCAAATCGGCCAAGTCGAAAAAGAAATCCTGACATGGCCGGCCAGCGACATGTCACCATTTACGGCAATACGACCTGCCCGTTCTGCGGCGCGGCGAGAATGCTGCTAACGAAAAAAGCGGTCGAATTCGAGGATATCGGCGTCTCCGACGATCCGGCAAAATTCGCCGAAATGCAGGAACGAAGCGGCAGCGGCACGGTGCCGCAGATTTTTGTCGACGACACGCACGTCGGCGGTTTTGAAGAACTCTACGCTCTCAACGAAAGCGGAGAGCTGGACAAGCTGCTCGCGGCATAGGCTGGCGGGCATTCAACGACAACAACAGGAAATACCATGGCAGACCAGGAACAGGCGGTCGAGAAACATTTGTCGATCACCAAGATTTACTTGAAAGACTCCTCGTTCGAGTCTCCCCAGTCCCCGACCATTTTTCGCCAGGGCGACTGGAAACCACAAACGAACCTGAACCTTCGCAGCGCACACACGCCGCAGGAAGGCAATCATCACGAAATCGTTTTGACGATTACAGTCGAGGCGAAAGAGAACGACAAGACCTGCTTCCTGATCGAGTTGCAACAGGCCGGCCTTTTCGAAATTTCCGGCTACGAGGGCGAAGAGCTCGGCGCCATTGTTGGTAGTTTTTGCCCGAACATCCTGTTCCCGTACGCGCGCGAGACTATCGCTTCATTGATACAGAAGGGCGGTTTCCCCGAGTTCGTTCTGCAGCCCATCAACTTCGATGCGCTCTACATGCAGTCGCAGCAACAGCGCGCCGCGGCGGAAGCCAAGGAAGCGGAGTCGCACTGATCGACAACGACGCACCACAGACCGTCGCCGTCATCGGCGCCGGCTCCTGGGGCACGGCGCTCGCGCTGCAGTTCGCCCGCAACGGGTGCAACGTTCGGCTGGGTGGCGTGTTCGAGCTCGACGAGCTCGAGGCGATGGCCAGCAAACGCGAAAACGTACGCTATCTTCCCGGCGCCGCTTTTCCGCCGAACCTGGCAGCCTATCCGCAGCTCGACGACTGCCTCGAGGGTGCACGCGACATCCTGGTGGCCGTGCCCAGCCACGGCCTGCGCAACACGCTGACGACACTCAAGCCCTTGCTCGGGCCACAGTCGCGCGTGTGCTGGGCGACCAAGGGTTTCGAGCTGCACACCGGCCAGCTGCCTCACGAGGTGGCCGCGGATGTTCTTGGCGCCGATCGCCCGGTGGCCGTCCTGTCAGGACCGACGTTTGCAAAGGAAGTCGGCATGGGACTACCGACTGCAATGACGATAGCCGCCAACGACGATGCCTTCGCCGCGGCGCTCGCTGCCGCCATATCCGACGACCGGTTTCGCGCCTACACCTCCGACGACATGCTCGGTGTCGAAGTCGGCGGCGCCGTCAAGAACGTGCTCGCCATTGGCGCAGGCATGTCCGATGGCCTGGGTTTCGGTGCCAATACCCGGATCGCATTGATCACACGGGGGCTCGTGGAGATGACGCGCCTTGGCGTCGCGCTCGGCGCGAAGAAAGAGACCTTCATGGGTCTCGCCGGCATGGGTGATTTGGTGTTGACCTGCACCGACAACCTGTCGCGAAACCGGCGCATGGGCCTTGCCCTGGCGAAGGGCATGACCACCGAAGAGGCGAAGGAAGAAATCCAGCAGGTCGTCGAAGGCGTCATGGCCGCCGAGGCCGTCAAGGAAGTTGCCGACAAAATGCAGATCGAAATGCCGATTTGCGAACAGGTCTATCGCATCCTGTACCAGGGCGCGTCGCCTCGTGAGGCAGTCGAGGCACTCATGGGACGCAGGCTCAAGCCCGAAAAAGAGCTGGAATAATCGCGCCACGCTTGCGGCCGGCATGCCGGCAAGCGGTTTCGAATGAACAGCGAAATCCTGCCCGGCTAACTCCCACCGGCAAATTCCAGCTGCCGCCAGGCTTCGTAGACGACGACCGCGGCCGAGTTGGAGAGATTGAGGCTGCGGCTGTTTGCCAGCATCGGCAGCCGTAATCTCCGTTCGACGGGATTAGCCTCCAGCACGTCCTGCGGCAGCCCCCGCGTTTCCGGACCGAAGAGAAACGCGTCTCCCCTCTGGAACTCCGGCGCATCGTAGCGCGTCCTGGCTCGCGTACTCAGCGCGAATACCCGAGGCTGCCCGAGCGCTTCCATGCATTCGGACAGGTTGGAGTGCGTCTCGACCCGAGCGAACTCCCGGTAGTCCAGGCCGGCCCGCTTCAGGCGCGGTTCGTCGAGTTCGAAACCGAGCGGCTCGACCAGGTGCAATCGCACGCCCGTGTTCGCACACAGACGAATTATGTTGCCGGTGTTGGGTGGGATTTCCGGCTCGTAAAGTATGAGGCTAAACATATAAAACCCTGTAGAATGCCGCCCCGATGACAAGTGACGCGCTGAAAACCGAGTTTTGTGGCGTTCCGATGGCAACCCCCATCGTGTTGCTTTCCGGCTGTGTTGGCTTCGGCGAAGAGTACACTCGGGTGAAGGGGTATTCCAACGCCGACGTCGGCGCCGTGGTTCTCAAGGGCACGACCGGTGACAAGCGCCTCGGGAATCCGCCGCACCGGATCTGCGAGACGCCCGACGGCATGCTGAATGCCATCGGCCTGCAAAATCCGGGGGTCGACACGGTCGTGGACGAAATCCTGCCGGGGCTGGATTTTTCCGAGACACGTTTTTTCGCGAACGTGTCCGGCTCCACGATCGAGGAATACGAGCGTGTCACCCGGCGCTTCGACGACTCGGACATCGACGCCATCGAAATCAACATCTCCTGCCCGAACGTGAAAGAGGGCGGCGTGCAATTTGGCAACGATCCCGAGATGTCCGCACGCGTCGTCGCCGCTTGTCGCGCACTGACGTCGAAACCACTGATCACGAAGCTGTCTCCCAACCAGACAGACATCCAGTTGAACGCGCGCCTTTGTATCGAAGCCGGTACCGATGGCTTCGCGGTCATCAATACGCTGATGGGCATGGCCATCGACAGCGAGACCCGCCGCCCCGTGATAGGCAATGTACGCGGCGGGCTGTCCGGTCCGGCGATCAAGCCCATCGCTTTGCTGAAAGTTCAGCAGGTCTACGAGGTGGCGGCAAAATACGATGTCCCCATCATCGGCCAGGGCGGCATCACCACGGCAACCGACGCCATAGAGTTCATCATCGCGGGCGCGGCCGCCGTCGGTGTCGGCACGGCGCTGTTTTACGACCCGCTGGTCTGCAAGAAAATCAACGCAGGCATCGCCGACTACCTCGAGCGCCATGATCTGCCGTCTGTAAAAGCGCTCGTCGGTACGCTCGAGGTCTGATCCCGTTCGGCGAACGAGCTGCTTGCCGACAGAATAAACCGGGGTCGAACCGCGGTTTTCGCGGTGTGGCTCTCCTCAGCGGACGAGATGTTTACCGACGAGACATAAAGCGAGCGCAGCGAGACAGTCCGTCGGTAAACATGTCGGTCGCTGAAGCAATGTCGAGTTTCCCGAAAACCTCGGTTCGACCCCGGTTTTTCGGTTTTTTTAGTCCAGGTGCAGCGCCTTCATCTTGCGGGCCAGTGTGTTCCTGCCCCAACCGAGGAGCTTTGCCGCCTCCTGCCGATGTCCGTTGGTCCGTGACATCGCGATCTCGATGAGCGTTTTTTCGAATTCGGGCAATGCCGTTTCGAGCAGCGGCGCGTCGCTGTCGTGCAGCTGGCGCTCGGCCCAGGCGGCCAGCAAGCGGGTCCACTCTTTCGCAGCACGCTTCGGCGACTCATCGCCGCCCAGGTCGTTCGGAACGTCCTGCGCCGTTATGACGCCTCCGGGCGCTGTGACGGTCAGGCGTCGCGTTGCATTGACGAGTTGTCGCACGTTGCCGGGCCAGCCGAACGCCTGCAACACGTCCATTGCTTCTGCGTCGATCGTTTTCGGCGTTGCGCCCAGTTCGCTGGCCGCTTCAGTCAGGTAATGATTCAGCAGCAAGGGAATGTCCTCGCGCCGCTGCCGCAGGGGCGGCGTATTGATGCGAATGACGTTGAGGCGATGAAAAAGATCTTCACGGAAACGTGATTCTTTCACCGCGCGCGCGAGGTCCTGGTTGGTTGCGGCGATCACGCGAACGTCGACCTTGATCGGCACCTGGCCGCCGACGCGATAGAACTCGCTTTCGGCCAGCACACGCAACAAGCGGGTTTGCAAGATCCAGGAACAGCGTGCCGCCGTCGGCCTGTTCGAATCGGCCGATGCGCCTCGAGTCGGCGCCGGTAAACGCCCCCTTTTCGTGGCCGAACAATTCGGATTCCAGCAGTTCAGAGGCGATGGCCGATGTATTCAGCGCCACGAAGGACTTGTCCGACCGTGGACTGTGATCGTGCAGAGCCCGGGCAACCAGCTCCTTTCCGGTGCCGGACTCGCCGGTGATAAGCACGGTCATGCTGGAGCCGGCGAGCCGCCCGATGGACCGAAATACCTCTTGCATGGCGGGCGCCTGCCCGATCATCGATGCGATGGTTTCAGGTGTGCCGGGCTGCTCGGAGTGGCCTCTTCCGTTGATGCGCGCCGCCTTCTGCACGAGTTCGACAGCTTCGTCGATATCGAACGGCTTCGGCAAATACTCGAATGCGCCTCCCTTGTAGGCGGCAACCGCGTTCTCGAGATCGGAGTGTGCCGTAATGACGATGATCGGCAAATCCGGCCGGGTCGATCGCAATCGCTCGAGCAAGGCTATGCCCGACATCCCCGGCATGCGAACGTCGGTAATGAGGACGTCAGGTGTCTCGGCATCGATCGCTTCGAGCAGGTGTTCCGCCCGCTCGAACGTGCGCGTCTCCATGCTCGCCTGTTTGAGCGCTTTCTCCAGGACCCATCGTACCGACTGGTCGTCGTCCACCACCCACACTTTCAATGGCGCGTCAGGCATTGGCGGCGACACCTGTTTGGTCCAGTGGCAGGCGCACGAAGAACACCGTGCGTCCCGGCCGGCTCTCGAATTCGATCAGCCCGTCGTGCCGGCTGAGGAGTTCCTGCGCCGCCGGAAGGCCGAGCCCTGTCCCTTCCGGTCGGCTGGTAACCAGCGGATAGAAGATCGAATCCTGCATGTCCGGCGGAATGCCCGGTCCGTCATCCTCGATTTCGATGGACGCGATGACGCGGTGGCGAACGTCGCCGATTGTGAAATTGATGGTCGCGCGTGTGCGCAGTGTCAACGTGCCCTGACCGTCGAGTGCCGCGGTCGCGTTTCGCATCAAGTTCAGGAGCGCCTGGATCATCTGGTCGCGATCGACGGCGATCAGTGGCAGGCCCGGATCGTACTCGCGGCAGACCGTCACCTGCTTGTCGCTCTCGGCCTCGACGATGCGCACGACGTATTCGATGAGCTCGTGAATATTCGCGGGCTGCTTGTTCGGCGGACCGCCGGGCCCGAGCAGCGTATCCACCAGCGCCGCAAGCCTGTCGGTTTCGCTGATGACCACGTTCGTGTACTCGTGCAGCTCGTCGTCGTCCAGTTGCCGATCGAGTAATTGCGCCGCTCCGCGTATTCCGCCCAGCGGGTTTTTGATCTCGTGAGCGAGTTGCCGAATCATCTGCCGGCCCGCGCCGTGTTGAATCAAGAGTGCGTTTTCGCGAGTGATCTGTGAACGGCGCGTAACGTCGGTGATCTCGACGATGAGACGTGCCGCCCCCGCCTGTATCGGCGACACGCGACAATCGACGATTCGCTCGTCGGAGTGAACCTCCGTCGGCGCGAGATGCATTTCGTTCGCATAATGATCGCCGGTCATGACGACACGGCTCAGGATGTCACGCATCTCCGGCTCGTCGTCGACGAGTTGCAGCAGCGACTGGCCGCGTGCGCGTTGCTGGCTGATTCCGAGGATGTTCTCGGCGGCTGGATTAAGGTCAACGATCAACAGGTGATCGTCGAGCAAAATGATGCCGGAGCTCAGGGAGTCGAGAATGTGCCGGGCATTGTCGCGGAGCATACCGCCGTTTTGGGAGCTTCCGCCGGAGGACTGACGCGGGGTGGCGCCGCTCAGCGGCCGATGTTCACCGTGTTCTGCTGCACGTAGAACCGGTTCGGGAGACTGCGGATCATCAGCTTGCCCGTCTCGTCCAGAACTTCCGCCTGGATGTTGTGAACGCCCCGGTAGACCTCTTCGATCTGGAAGCTCGCTCCACTGACCATCTGTGTGTTGCCATCGAAGTACACCCGCACCTGGTGGCCGGGTTGTAACGCCGGGCTCAGCGCCAGCGTTACGTTCAGTACGCCTTCGATGTTCCATAGCGTTTCTTCGGGCGCCGGCGCGGAAACCTCGAGGCTCTCGTAGCGGATCGGGGCAGCCTCGGCCGCCGCTTCGTCAGGCTGCGCTGTTGACTGCGTGAGCCTGCGTGGGGCCGCAACGGGGCGGTTTGAGCGCGATTCCCCGAGATTGACACGCTGTGCACCCGGATGGGGACGATCCGAGTAGTGCACGATGCCGTCCTCATCGGTCCACTTGTAGGCATCCGCATGCACGCCGGCAGCGGCGAGCAATCCCAGGAGGATAAAAATCGGTCGTGTTTCCATGCAATTAGCATAGCAGTGCTGACGTGTTTTGGGGTAGTGACCGGGCGGCAAAATGCCGCCCGGTTCACACTTTTGCCCTTTACAGGCTGTAATACATGTCGAATTCGACCGGATGAGTCGTCATTCGGAGCCGTGTGACGTTTTCCATCTTCAGGTCGATATAGGCATCGATGAGATCGTCGCTGAATACTCCGCCGGCTTTCAGGAAGTCGCGATCCGAGTCGAGGGCGCCCAGCGCCTCATCCAGCGAGAATGCAACCAGCTTCAATTCCTTCTCTTCCTCCGGTGGCAGGTCGTAGAGATCCTTGTCCATGGCGTCGCCCGGGTGGATCTTGTTCTGGATACCGTCAACACCCGCCATCATCATCGCGGCAAACGCCAGGTACGGGTTGGCCATCGAATCCGGGAAGCGAACCTCGATGCGCCGTCCCTTGGGGTTCGCGATGTACGGGATACGTATGGATGCCGAGCGGTTGCGCGCCGAGTAGGCGAGTATCGTCGGTGCTTCAAAGCCTGGTACCAGGCGCTTGTAACTGTTCGTCGACGGGTTGGCGAACGCGTTGATTGCTTTTGCGTGCTTGATGATGCCGCCAATGTAGAAAAGCGCGGTCTCGGAAAGCCCGCCGTAGCCATCGCCCGAAAACAGGTTTTCGCCGTCTTTGAACAGCGACTGGTGCACGTGCATGCCGTTGCCGTTGTCATTTACCAGCGGCTTCGGCATGAATGTAGCCGTCTTGCCATACGCATGTGCAACGTTATGCACTACGTACTTCAGGATCTGCACCTCGTCCGCCTTGCGCACTAAGGTATTGAATTTAGCACCAATTTCACACTGGCCGGCGGTCGCGACTTCATGATGGTGAACCTCGGTGGTAACGCCGAGCTCCTCGATCGCCAGGCACATGGCGGAGCGAATGTCGTGCAGGGAATCCACCGGCGGTACCGGGAAGTAGCCGCCCTTGACCGTTGGGCGGTGGCCCGTATTGCCTTCCTCGATGCTGCGGTCGGTGTTCCAGGCGCCCTCATCGGAGTCGACCTTGTAGAACGCGCCCTGCATGGTGTCGTCCCATGCGACGTGATCGAAGACGAAGAACTCGTTTTCCGGGCCGAAGAAAGCCGCATCGGCGATGCCGGTCGACTTCATGTAGGCCTCGGCGCGTTCGGCGAGTGAGCGCGGGCAGCGGTCATAGCCCTGCATCGTCGATGGTTCGACGACGTCGCAGCGCAAATTCAGCGTTGGCTCATCCGGGAAGATGTCGAGTACCGCGGACGTCGGGTCCGGCATCAGGATCATGTCGGACTCATTGATGCCCTTCCAACCCGAAATGGACGAACCATCGAACATCTTGCCGTCCTCAAACAGATCATCGTCGATCGTGTGTGCGGGCACGGTAACGTGTTGTTCCTTGCCGATCGTGTCGGTAAAACGAAAATCGACAAATTTGACCTCTGCCTCTTTGATGAGGGCGAGTACCTCTGCGGGCGTCATTGATGTTTCCTCCAGGTTCTTGGTGCGCTAATGATTCCGGCCGCCAGAAGCGGCCCGTTGGAAAACGTTATCTGCATGAAGTGTGCCAAAACGGTGCGCAACATAAGTAACTGTTAATTAAGAGCTTATTCTTTCAGCCTGTTTCCCCGGCGCACCTCTATAGTGCAAGGCGCGCCCGTAGCGCACTATTATAGTGCGGCTTGTCCGGATGCGCACCCTTTTGGCTCACCGCCGACCGGGCGGCAGAGGGCCTGACCGCCGGCTGGCCGCGGGACGGCGAATTTTTTCGAGTGCGCTGTACTTTTAATCCCCCCAATGCGGTGCCCCTCAAACGCCTTAGTCGTTATACTTCGCGCCTTTGGCCCGTCGTGACGCCCGCAATGAAAGCTAAGCAAACGCCCGAAGCCCTGAGTTTTCAGGACCTGATCCTCAAACTGCAACAGTTCTGGGCAGAGCGGGGCTGCGTCGTTATGCAGCCCTATGACATGGAAATGGGCGCGGGCACCTTTCATCCGGCGACGTTTTTGCGCGCCGTCGGGCCGGAACCCTGGTCGGCGGCCTACGTTCAGCCCAGCCGCCGCCCTACCGACGGTCGTTACGGCGAAAACCCGTTCCGGTTGCAGCACTACTATCAATACCAAGTGGTCATCAAGCCTTCGCCGCTCGACATCCAGGACATGTACCTCAGCTCTCTCGAGGCTATCGGCATTGATCCGCTGGTGCACGACATTCGTTTCGTCGAAGACAACTGGGAGTCGCCGACGCTCGGCGCCTGGGGCCTTGGCTGGGAAGTTTGGCTGAACGGCATGGAAGTTACGCAGTTCACCTACTTCCAGCAGGTCGGTGGTCTCGAATGCCGTCCCGTTACCGGCGAAATCACCTACGGTCTCGAGCGCCTCGCAATGTACTTGCAGAACGTCGAGAGCATTTTCGATCTCATATGGACCGACGGCCCGCTCGGTCGCATCACCTATGGTGATGTCTATCATCAAAACGAACTCGAGCAATCGAAATTCAATTTCGAAGAAGCCGATGTAGATGCGCTATTCCGTACTTTCGATCATGCCGAGAGCGAGAGCCAGAGACTGATCGATTCGAATCTTGCGCTGCCGGCCTACGAACAAATGCTCACGGCGTCGCACACCTTCAATCTGCTGGACGCGCGCGGTGCGATCTCGGTGACTGAGCGACAGCGGTTCATCCTGCGCGTACGCACGATGTCCCGGGCGATCTGTGAGGCCTATTACGCGAGTCGCGAAGCGCTCGGTTTCCCGATGACGAAATCGATTGCGGATGGAGGCTCGGCGAAATGAGCGGCAGCGACGTGTTTCTCGTGGAAATCGGCACGGAAGAATTGCCGCCCAAGGCACTGCGCGCGCTCATGGACGCATTTGGTGCGGGGCTCACGACTGCCGTCGACGAGGCGCGGCTCGCGCACGACGCCGTTGCTGTTTATGCAAGCCCGCGTCGTCTTGCCGTGCGCATCGAACAACTGGCCCGCCGGCAGGAAGACCGCAAAGTCGAACAAAAAGGTCCACCCGTCAAAGTGGCCTTCGACGACGACGGCAACGCCACCGCGGCTGCGACAGCGTTCGCAGAAAAATTCGGCGTGGAAGTAGGCGATCTGGGCCGGAATAAAACCGAGAAAGGCGAGTGGCTTACTTTCGAGGCCGTAGAGCAGGGTAAAACGGCGGCGGAATTACTGCCGGAGCTGATCGAGCGCAGCCTTGCAGCGTTGCCGATACCGCGGCGTATGCGTTGGGGCGACGGCGACGCCGAATTCGTGCGCCCGGTGCACTGGGTCGTATTGCTGCACGGCAAAGACGTCATCGGGGCGCCGGTCATGGGCATTCAAGCCGGCAATGAGTCGCGTGGTCATCGTTTCCATTCCCCGGGCACCGTCGTCATCACCGACGCAAACGATTACCTCGACACACTGGAAAAGAACGGCCATGTAATCGCCGACTTCGAGCGCCGGCGGGAAATGGTGCAACGCGGCGTCGACGCCGCTGCAAAAGACGCAGGCGGGCACATCGTTGACGGCGAGTCGCTCTTCGATGAGGTTGCCGCACTGGTGGAATGGCCCGTGCCGATCGTCGGCACCTTCGATGCCGATTACCTGGCGCTGCCGCGCGAAACCGTAATATCGACGCTGACCAGCCATCAGCGGTACTTCCCTGTCGCCGACGACAGCGGTGAACTGCTGCCGCGATTCGTTACCGTTGCCAATCTCGACAGCAAGGACCCCGACCAGGTTCGAGATGGCAACGAACGGGTCATCCGGCCGCGGCTCGCCGACGCCGCGTTTTTCTGGGACAGCGATCGCCGCAAAACGCTCGAGAGCCGGCAGGATGGATTGCGCGACGTGGTTTATCAGCAAGGCCTGGGTACCCTGCGGGACAAGAGCCGCCGAACCGGCAAGCTCGCGAAGTGGCTTGCGTCGCGGCTCGGCGCAGAGGCCGACCCCATCGTACGCGCCGCGGCGCTGGCCAAGTGCGATCTGCTGACCGGCATGGTCGGCGAGTTCCCCGAGTTGCAGGGCACGATGGGTCGCTACTATGCCCTGGAGGATGGCGAGCCCGGCGCGGTTGCCGACGCGATCGGCGAACATTATCAGCCCCGTTTCGCGGGCGACGCACTGCCGTCATCGATGGGCGGCCGGGTTCTCGCGGTCGCAGACAAGTTAGATACGCTCGCCGGCGTTTTCTCGCTCGGCAAGAAACCGAGCGGCAACCGCGACCCCTTCGGCCTGCGCCGCGCCGCGCTCGGCGTCGTGCGCATTCTCATCGAATGCGGCCTCGACGTGGACATCACCGCCGCGATCGCCAAAGCGGCGAAAATGCAGCCCGGGGGCAAGGTCGATCCGCTTGACGTCGGTGCCGACCTTTACGCCTTCATTACGGATCGGTTGCGGCGATATTTCCTCGACCGGGATGCCGGTCTCGACACGGAGACCTTCGATGCCGTGATGGTGCGCCAGCCTTCGTCGCTGGTCGACTTCGATCGCCGCCTCGCCGCCGTGCGGACATTTGCCCGCCTGGAGCAGGCGCAGAGCCTTGCCGCGGCCAACAAGCGAATCGCCAACATCCTGCGCAAGGCCGGCGACCCGGAAGGCGTGGCCATCAAAAAGAAACTGTTTCAGGACGAGGCGGAGAAGGCGCTCTACAACGCGCTCGACGGCGCCCGGGATAAGGTCGGGCCGATGCTTGGCGTCCGCAATTACGCCGAGGCGCTCAACACGCTGGCCGACCTCAAGGACCCGGTCGACCGCTTTTTCGACGAGGTCTTGGTAATGGCCGACGACGAGGCCGTGAAAAGCAACCGTTTGGCGCTTTTAGGCGAACTTCGAGCTCTTTTTCTGGACGTTGCCGACATTTCACGGCTGTCGATCAGCTGACGATGACGCGGCGGTGGGCACAGCTTGTGATTCTGGATAGAGACGGCGTCATCAATCGCGACTCCAGCAAGTTCGTGAAGTCGGCAGACGAGTGGATTCCGCTGCCTGGCAGCATCGACGCCGTTGCTGCCCTGTCTCGCGGCGGCTTTACCGTCGCCGTCGCCAGCAACCAGTCCGGGCTCGCCCGCGGCCTGTTCGACCGCAACGCGCTGCGCGCAATGCACGATAAGCTGCGTCGCCTGGTCGGCGAGAGTGGCGGACGTGTCGACCGGATTGTCGTTTGCCCGCACGGCCCCAATGACGGCTGCGCCTGCCGCAAACCGAAACCGGGCCTGTTACAGCGGCTCGCACGCCACTACGACGTGGACCTTCACGGCGTACCCGTCGTCGGCGATTCGCTCCGCGATCTGCAAGCCGCGGCCAGTGCGGGCGCTCGTCCGATCCTCGTTCGCACCGGCAACGGCCGCAAGACCGAGGCCGCGCTGCCGGGCGAGCTCCGTAACACGGAAGTATTCGACGATCTTGCCGCCGCGGCCGGCGCGCTGCTCAGGGAGTGAATGCATGATCCGCGCACTTCGCTCACTTGCGTTCCTGGCCTTCGGTTTCTCGGCGGCCACCGTTTACGCGGCCGTCATCCTGCTTGTGTCCTGGGGACCGGCGAGCTGGACGCGTGCGTTACTGGTCGGTTTCTGTCGACTCGCGCTGCGGGCCGGCGATTTTTTCTGCGGCATGAAAGTCGTTGTCGAGGGCGAGGAGAACATCCCGGATTCGCCGAGTGTCATCATGGTCAAGCACACCTCGGTCCTGGAGACCTACGGTCACGTGCCGATGTTCCCGAAGACCGCCTGGGTCGTGAAGCAGGAGCTGCTGCAGGTACCGTTCATTGGCTGGGCGATCGGCCGGGTGTTCAATCCGATAGCGATCAATCGCGGAAAGGGCAGGACTGCCGTCAAGCAGGTCATCGAAAAGGGCAAACAGCGGCTGGCAGAGGGCGTCTGGGTCACGATTTTCCCCGAGGGCACGCGTGTTGCGCCCGGCGAAACGCGCCGCTATGGCATCAGCGGTGCGGTGCTGGCCCAGGAGGCCCGCGTCCCAATAGTGCCCGTCGCCCACAACGCGGGCGACTTCTGGGCACGCCGGCAGTTCATAAAAACAGCCGGTACCGTTCGCTTTTGTATCGGCCCGCCGATAGACGCCGCCGCACAGTCGCCAAAGGTCACCAACCTGATCGTGCAGGACTGGATCGAAAACAAGATGCGCGAGATCAGCAGCGCTTATAAGGACTAATTGCGCAGGAGCGCCCTACGAGTCGTTCGGCACGCTGTCCAGTCGCTGCCGTTCACCCCGCGCGTCGCGGAGTATCGCGAGCCCGCCCCGGAATACGACAACCACTATCGCGGCGCCGATAACGAGATCCGGCAGTCGCGAATCCAGCACCTGAACGAGTACGCCCGCCGCGACCACGCCCGCGTTCGCGAGCACGTCGTTCTTCGAAAAAACCCAGCTGGCGCGCATGTGAACCTCCCCGTTGCGGTGTTTCGAAATGAGCGCGACGCAAACGATGTTCGCCAGCAGCGCGGCTACGCCGATGCCGATCATGAAGAGCGGCTCCGGCTCGCTGCCCCAGATAGCACGGCGAATAATCTCGGCAGCAACACCCAGCGCCAGCAGGATTTGCAGGGCGCCGCTGATCGCGGCCGCGCGGATCTTCACGAGTGCCGCCTTCCCGACGGCATAGAGGCCGATCGCGTAGACGGACGCGTCGGCAAGCATGTCGAGAGAGTCTGCAATCAGGCCCGTCGACTCTGCGATGATGCCCGTGACCAGTTCCAGCACGAACATGATGGCGTTGATGCCGAGCAGGGCGCGCAACACCCGCGACTGTTCGCGGGAGTCGATAGTTACGGAGCAATCGCAATCTGACATGGGCCTCGTCGCCTGGTTTTCACGGTCGTTCAGCAAGCGCCGATATCACTATAAACGCGAATGCTCTTTTCCTCAGCACAAGATCAGTGCACCATCAGGTCACGGGGAATAACAACGAACAGAATAGTCCCATGCAAATCCGGGCAGCAAGCTTAACCTGGCGTACGGCGAGGCGCGGCCGCCAATGACCCGGCGCGTCGTCATCACGGGCGCAGGCATCCTCTCTCCGCTCGGTCGCGACCTCGACGAATACTGCAACGCCCTTCACCAGGGGCAGGTGGCGATTCGTGCGGTTCGGTACGAGGCGCCGGGCGGTACGACACACCGCATGGTCGCTCCCATAGACGAAGTGCCCTTCGCCAGCTACATTCCGGCTACCGAAACCCGTTTCTTCAGCCAGCTCAGCACGGCAGCGACCTGGTGCGCGGAGCGGGCCGTCGAGGGCGCGAATCTCGACCCTGCATCGATTGATGGCGCGAAGGCCGGTGTGATCCTCGGTTCCGGCTTTATCAACCTCTACGATCTCGAATTCGTCTACGACAAGTTTTTCACCGGCGACGAGCGCCGGCTGTCGCCGCTGGTGATACCGATCAACATGGCCAGCTGCGCGGCCGGCCGCATCAGCATGCAGTACGGATTTCGCGGCGTTACCAGAACCGTATCGACGGCCTGTGCGTCCGCCAGCTCCGCGCTGGCAGACGCCTGGCGGTCCATCAAGGCGGGCAGGCATTCGCTGATGCTGGCGGGCGGCGCCGACCTCGTTTGTTGCACGACCCTCGTGCGCAGCTGGGAGCGCTTGCGAATCCTGTGCCCGGTAACGGACGATCCCGCGCTCGCGTGCCGGCCGTTCGACAGGGAACGCAACGGCCTCGCGCTGGGGGACGGCGCTGCGATGTTCCTTCTCGAAGACCTCGAACACGCAGAGCAGCGAGGCGCGCCGATCCTCGCCGAACTCAGGGGCGCCTACGAGAATGCCGATGGCTTCGACATGCTCAAACCCTCGGTCGATGGAGAAATCGCCTGCGTCGAGGGCGTACTGTCGGAGGCGGCACTGGCTGCCGACGAGATCGACATGGTGCAGGCCCACGGGACCGCTACGGCCTTGAACGATGCAACGGAGTTTTCGGCATTGCAGCGGGTTCTCGGTGAGCGCGCGGCCGAGGTTCCGATCAACGCGATAAAGTCCATGATCGGCCACACGATGGGCGCTTCGGGTGCGTTCAGCGTCGCGGCGGCAATCGGGTCCCTGTGTCACGGGCACATCTATCCTGTGCCCGGGTTTCGCGCTGCGGACGACGGCACGCACTTGCGCGTTGCCGCTACGGGCGAGACGATGGGCGGCGTGAACAACGTGCTGGTCAACGCATTCGGTTTCGGCGGCGCGAATGCCTGCCTCGTTATCTCGAAGGTGGTCCATTGATGATCAACCTGGTCGCAGATCTTCTCAGCCGGTCCTTGCTCTGGGTGTTTGCACTGACCGTGATCTTCACGCTTGTCCGCTATCTTGTCGTTGCGGGTGGCGCGTGGTACTTGCTCTGGGGGAGCACCCCTTCACGACACATCGACAAGCGACTACGCCCGGGGAAGCCCCCGGCCTCGCAATTGAAGCGTGAGATTGTCTACTCGCTGGTCGCCTGCCTGATGCACCCGGCCGCAGCGTTCACGATCGTCGCGCTCAGTCAGTTCGACCTGACCCGCGTCTATTTCTACGTCAGCGACTACGGTTGGCCGTATCTTCTCTTCAGTATCGTTGTGATGGTGCTGATGCACGATGCCCTGTTTTACTGGCTGCACCGCCTTCTGCACACCGGCTGGTTCATGCGCAACGTGCACTATGTACACCACGAATCGGACGACCCTTCGCCCTGGTCGTCCCTGGCTTTTCATCCGATCGAGGCATTACTGCACGTGCTCAGCCTCGTCGTTGTTACGATGGTGATTCCGGTGCATCCGATCGCCATGGTGATTTTTCTGATGCTGAATATGGTCATCAACGTACTCGGCCACTGCGGCTTCGAGGTGTTCCCACAGTGGCTTCGTCGTAATTTTCCGGGCCGGTTTCTGAATACGCCGTCCATGCACAGTTGGCATCATTTTCGCTTTGACACGAACTTCTCTATTTATTTCACGTTTTGGGACAAGCTGATGGGGACGAGCGAAACGCCGGCGTTCGAGCGGCTGCCGTCCACCGAGCAGGAGCGATACGTATGACACGAGAGAAAATTACGGCGGAGATCCTCGATGTGATCGCACAATACAGCGAGGTTCCCGGCGACGAACTGCTCGCTGCCGAATCGCTCGAGGAACTGGTCGACTCGATGGCACGCATCGAGATCATCTTCGAGCTCGAGGACCGCTACGACGTCGAGATCACCGATGAAGAGGCCCTCGGCATCAGGACCGTCGACGACATCATCGACTGCGTGGAGCGTCGCCTCAAGGGCGCGGCCTGACAGCGATGATCGCCCGGATCGCCTCGATTTCGGGCGTGCTCTGGAGTGTATTTCGTGCACCGGGGCTCGCGGTTTTGCTGTGGTTGGTGTTCCCGGTCTACTGGCTGCTGGTATCGCTCGGCTTGATCATCGATCGCGTTTTCTTCCGGCGCGGCCCTGCCGCGGCCAGCACCATCGTCATCGCCGGCCCGCCGCGCAGCGGCACGACTTTTTTGCATCGCTTCCTCGACGATCACTCCGCGGCAAGGGCGACCCGGCTTTGGGAGACCCTGGTCCCGGCGCTGTGCTGGCAGAAGCTGCTCCGGCGCGGCGTGCAATGGGCAGCCGGTCGGGGTTGGCCGGGCGTGAACCTCGCGCCGGCACACGTCACGGGAGTCGAACTCGCGGAAACCGATGACCTGCAGATTTTCGCCCGTTATGCCGACAGTTTCTTCTATTACGTGTACGTGCTCTCCTTTCGCGAGCGCGACGGGCCGGAGTACCTGAATGCGGCGTTGCGGCCGGCCCGTATCGCCGCTCGCGACGTCGGCTGGCTCAGGCGGGCTGCACGTCGCAACCGGGTGAACGGCCAAACGAACAGCGCGCTGCTCAAGTCGTTCTCCGCCGGCTTCGCGCTTGCCGAAACGCACGCCGGCCTGGATGAGCCGCGCATCGTCTACGTGTCCCGGGCGCCGCACGAGACTCTCCCCTCGTCATTGTCGATGGTTCAGCGGGTCCTCGGGCTGCGCGGCCTGTACGCGCGTACAGACGAGGCGGCGCGCCGACGCCACGTCGAGCGCCTGCTGCAGGCCTCGCTGGCACTGCAACAGGCGGCCATTGCCGGTATCCGGCGGCTGCCGGATGACGCCGTACTCATCGTCCGCTACGAAGAGCTGCTCGACGATTTCGCCGCAACGATGGAAAGGATCCTGGCGTTCACGGGGCTGCCGCGTGATGCGCGGCTCACCGAAGAAATCGCGTTGCGCTCGAAGAAACAGCGCGATTACGCATCGGCGCATAAGTACCATCTCGAGGACTTCGGTTTGACCGAGCGGCGTATCCGCGAAGAATTCCGTGACGTCTACGCGTTCTTCGGTCACTGACCGTTGCTGCCGCGCCACTCGATGGCGAGGCTCGTCAGTGTGATGCCGGAACCTGCCGCGCTCAGGATCAGCTTGTCGCCGGGCTGTAGCCGGCCGTCCTGAATCAGCGAATCCAGGGCCATGACCGGCGCGAGCGTCACGGTGTTGCCGACCTTCGCGTGCAGGCGCGGTACGCGCTCACGAGGAATTTCGAAGCCGTCAGCGATTTTCTCGACGAGCCTCTCCGAGGGCTGGTGAACGCAGAACCAGGCGACGTCGTCCGCCGTCCAGCCGATACTATCCCCGAGCTTGCGAATGTGCGGGGGAAACAGGCGCCATTCCCGAAAGAGCCCGAAGGAATCGCATTCGAACGTACCGCCCACGGGCGCGCTCGACAGCTCGTGGTGCTCGGTGAATGACTCCGTCAGGCTGGCCACTATGCGGCCGCCATTTGGCGGCGGCGTCACGGAAAGCAGCATCGCGCCGCCGGCGTTGCCGACCGTGAGACCAGCGGCGCGGTTCATGAGGTCGCTCGCCTTCTGGATGTCGTAACAGACGCTGTCCAGGCTCGCCGACTGTCGTCCCGTGCCCTCGATCGCCATCACGAGACCATTGCGGATGTTCGGGTCGGTTACGGCCAATGCCGCAAAAACGGTGATCGCGTTGAGCACGCCGGCGCAGGCCGCCGAAACGTCCATGGCAACCGCCGGGCGCAGGATGCCGGCTTCCGCGGCAACCTGGGCGGCCGTGGCGGGCTCGAAATACTCGCGGCATATGCCACCGTAGAGCACCGCATCGATCGCGTCCGCAGAAACACGCTGTTGCTGCAGGCAGGCGGCGACTATTTCAGCCGCATATTCGTGAAGCGGCCGTGGCGATTCGTCTTCGAGGTAGCGGTACTTCGACCCGAACAGGCCGAAGATGTAGTGAAGGCGACGACTGATCTTGCGCCACTCACGATCCGTGCCCAAAAAGTTACCTCGTATGCGCTGCACGATGTCATCGTTCGAATAGCGCTTGTCGGGCAAAACAATGTGCGGCGCTGACAGGTACAATTCCCGTCGGTAAAGACAGGCTTGAGCATCGGCCATAATTTTCGCCATTCCCGGTGAGGGCAACAATGCTAGCAGAGACCATTCCGCGTGAATCGATTTCTGGATGATGTTTTCCTGCGGCTTTCGCGAAGGCCTCGTGATGCGGCGCTACTTGCCGTCGTATTGCTCGTAGTCCTCGCCACACAGATTCGGCCTCCGGTTTTTGCCGGCTCGATGGTAGACCAGTTATCGACGATCAACCCTCAGCTCGAAGATGCCGAGATTATTTC
This sequence comes from uncultured Woeseiaceae bacterium, assembly GCA_945788625.1. Classification (GTDB taxonomy): domain Bacteria; phylum Pseudomonadota; class Gammaproteobacteria; order Steroidobacterales; family Woeseiaceae; genus UBA1847. The sequence goes on along the minus strand of CALZMQ010000019.1, from coordinate 101,478 downwards.
TGCCGCACGGGGCGGCGTTGAAACGCTGTTCGTCATTCTGCAGCCGCACGACATCTCGATAGGCGAGTCATTCGACTTGCTCCGCGATCTCGAGGTCGGGCTTGCGAAATTTTCGCCGGCCGTGCAGATGCGCTCGCTCAATGCGTTCGACGGCCAGCTGCGCCTGTATGGCCTCGACCGGGAGGAGCCGGTGCAGCACCTCCTTGCGGCGCTCAGCGAGAATCGCGTCAACACGCTGGTGAGCGCAGACGGGAGCATGTTCGGCGTTGTGGTGTCGGCGCCCGTGAGCATACAGCGCGAACTGCTGCAGTATCTTCGTGCCTGGTCTTTCGACGAGTCCCTGGGCGTCGTGGAGATTCTTGCCGCAGTCGCCCTCGAACAGGACGTCGCCGCGGGGCTCCGGGCGGACCTGCGGCTGCTCATACCGTCGATCGTTGCCGTCATGCTGCTGATGCTGCTGGTCGCCTTCGGCCACTGGCGAGCGCTGATCCTGCCCGCTTTCGCCAGCATCGCCTCCTCCATCGTCGTGTTTAGCCTGCTTTCGATAGCGGGCATCGCCATCAATCTCGTCACACTGCTGGCGTTGCCGATCGTGCTGATCGTCGCGCTGGCGAATAGCTGCCACTTCCTGGCGAAGTCGTCGATGGCTATCTCCGCCGGTGGCGACCTTCAGGCAGCGGTCAGCGTCACGATACGGCGCATCGCCGCGCCGTACCTGATCAGCAGCCTCACCACGGCCGTCGCATTGGCGTCTCTCGGCTTCAACGAGATTGCGCCCATCCGCGAGCTCGGACTGCTCGCCGCCGGCTCGCTGGTGGTGTCATTCGTGCTCATCATGCTTGCCGCGCCGTGGGCGTTGTTTCGACACCTGCGTTCGTCGCTTTGCCCGATGCGGGAATCGCGGCTGTACCGGGCGTTTTCAGGTGGTATTTTCGCGCGCAGAAAACCGATTAGCGCGATGCTCGTGCTGGCGTCGGTCGTCAGTCTCGCTGCGGCTTTTTCGCTGGAAGTGCGATCGGATGCGCGCGTGTTTTTTCCGGACGATGCGAGGTTCACGAAAGCGTTTCGGGTGTTCGAAGAGCGCTTTTACGTGTTCACGCCGCTGCGCTTGCTGGTCACCCCGGCAAGCGAGTCGATGAGCCCGCTCGAAACCTTGCGCGCTAGCGGGCGGATTCGCGATCGACTCGTGTCTCTCGAAGGCGTGCGCAACGTCGCCGTATCGGCTGCGGCCGGTGACAACGGCAGCTTCCTGGTCACCGCAATCCTCAGCGATGACTCTGCGACTGCCGAGATTGCCGGCCATATCGATGCTCTTCGTGACGAGGTTGCCGGAGACTTCAAGCTCGTGTACAGCAGTGCGCAGCTCGTCTATGAAGGGATCGACCAGCAGGCACTGTCGTCGCTCGCCGCATCGCTTACGACGTCGCTGCTGATTATTTTCGGTGTCATCGCCCTGTTGTTTCGGTCCCTGCAAACCCTGGGCGCATCACTGGCAGCGAACGCAGTGCCGCTGTTGCTGGTGTGCGGCGCGATCTGGCTGGTCGGTGATCCTTTGAACCTGGTGACTGCGTTCGTTTTCCTGGTCGCGCTCGGCGTCATCGTCGACGATACGATTCACATCCTGTATCAGCACGAGAAGGGCGACAGTCTGTCGGGCAGCAGCATCGAATTCAGCGTCGTGCTGAGCACGATAATGCTGTGCCTCGGACTGTTGCTGTGTCAGATGAGCGACTTCCCGACGACGCGCCAGTTTGCCGCTTACTGCGCGCTGACGCTCGCCGCTGCGGTTGCCAGTGACCTCACTTTGCTGCCACGGCTCCTCGATCGGCGCAATCTCGGTCAGAACAGATAAAACGGGGCCTCCGGTCGGAGGCCCTGTTCGATTGCGCTATTGCCGTTACCAGATCTTGACGCGCTCTTCGGGTGGCAGGTACAAGGCGTCGCCCTCCTGCACGTTGAAAGCCTCGTAGAACTCAGGAACGTTGCGAACTGCACCGTTCGCCCTGTATTTCGGCGGCGAATGCGGGTCGGTCGCGATCTGGACGCGTAACGCCTCGTCGCGCGACTTGGAACGCCACACCTGGCTGTAGCCGAGGAATACGCGCTGTACTCCCGTGAAGCCGTCGATTACCGGCGCCTCGGCGCCGTCCAGCGACATCTCGTAGGCAAGCAGGCCGATACTGATGCCGCCCAGGTCACCGATGTTCTCGCCGAGCGTGAATTCGCCGTTCACGTTCAGGTCGTCAAACGGTTTGAAGGAAGCATACTGATCAATCAGCTTACCGGTGCGTTTCTCGAATTCGGTGCGGTCCTCGTCGGTCCACCAGTTACGCAGCACGCCGTCGCCGTCGAAGGTGCTGCCGGAATCGTCGAAACCGTGGCCGATTTCATGTCCGATGACGGCGCCGATCGCTCCGTAGTTGACCGCGTCGTCCGCTTCCATGTTGAAAAACGGCGGTTGCAGGATCGCAGCCGGGAATACGATTTCGTTCAGCGGCGGGCTGTAATAGGCGTTAACCGTTTGTGGCGTCATGCCCCATTCGGTTCGATCGACCGGCCCGCCCTGACGGTCCAGCTGGCGTTCGTATTCGGCGATGGCGGCACGTTCCAGGTTGCCGTACAGATCGTCCACTTCGATTTCGAGCGCGGTGTAATCGCGCCATTCGTCCGGGTAGCCGATCTTCGGCGTGAACTTGGACAGCTTGTCGAGTGCCTGCGCCTTGGTCTCGTCCGTCATCCAGTCGAGTTCCTTGATGCTCTTTTCGTAAGCGTGGATCAGGTTGCCAACCAGGGTCAGCATGCGCTCTTTCGCCTCGGGCGGAAAATGCCGCTTCACGTAAACCTTGCCGACGACTTCGCCCAGGTTCGCGTTCACGACGTTTACGCCCCGGCGCCACATCGGCCGTTGTTCCGGCGTGCCGTTCAGGGTCTTACCGTAGAATTCGAAGCTCTGCTTGTCCAGCTCTTCCGTCAGGCGGCCCGCCGTATTGTTGAGCGCCGACCAGCATAGGTAGGTCTTCCACGTGTCGAGGTCCGTGTCGACTATGATCTCGTCGAGCGCGCGCATGTAGTCGCGCATCATGACGACCAGCCCGTCCAGCTCGGCCAGCCCGGCCTCAGCCAGGAAGCCGTCCCAGTTGAACCTCGGCATGAGTTCGTCGAGTTCGTCAACCGGGATCTTCTTGTACAAGGCCACCATGTCTCGCGTGTCTTCTTTCAACATGTGCTCGTTTGCCAGCCGTGTCTCGAGCGCCATGATGGTCGCGGCCGCGGCTGCGCCACCTTCGAGGCCGGCGAGCGCGAACATCTTCTCGATGTGCGCGACGTATTGCTCGCGCAACATCACCGACTTATCGTCCTGCAAGGTGTAGTACTCGCGATCAGGCAGCCCCAAGCCGTCTTGCCACGCATAGATCATGTAGGTTTTCGGGTCCTTGAAATCCGCGTACTGAGCCACGGCAAAGGGCGCGCCGAGACTGCGTTTGTTGGACTCGGCGAAATAGACAGCGAGGTCGTCATAATCGGAAATGCTGTTGATGCGATCGAGCTCGGCCTGTAAAGGTTCGATGCCACGTGCGTTGCGCGTTTCCCAGTCGAGGTACGATTTGTACAGGTCACCTACTTTCTGTTCGTCCGTGCCTTTCGCGAAATCTCCGCTTGCCGACTCTTCGATGATCTTCTTGACGTTCGCCTGTGACTCGTCGCGCAGAATCGAGAATCCGCCGTAGCGCGACCGGTCCGCGGGGATTTCGGTTTCTTCCAGCCAGACGCCATTGACGTAGGCGAAGAAGTCGTCGCCGGGTTTGACGCTCGTGTCCATGTAATTCAAGTCGATACCCGAGGCCAGCGGCTTTACCGCTGTAGCCTGTTGTTCGGTCGTCTGGCCGCACGCGGCAACGACAAGCAGCGCCGCAGCGCCGATGAATAGCTTTCTCACAATTTCTCCCCTGCTAGGTTTTATTCGCCCGGCGCTTCGCCGAGTTGTTTCAGCTCCTGGGCGTGCGCGTCATCGATCGCGAAAATCTGGTCGATCACACAACCGCGAATTGTGTCGAATCGCGCTCGCAGCACATTTCGCTCGTGACGCACGTCCGGCGTAATGGTAGTGCTCAAAGTGTTGTTCAACTCCCTGCACCGCCGCCGAAACTGAACCAGGTAGGACTCCCTGCGCGTTTTCAGAATAATGTGGCGATCGGTCAGTACCGAGTAATGGTAGGGGTGCATCGAGCGCACCGCGTCAACGGACTCCAGTTCCGATACCGCGATGAAGTCATTGACTGCATCCATTTCGGAGGGCTCGTCCTGCGTCGCACAGGCTGCCAACGAAAGGGCGAGCAACGCACAAATCGATCGTCTCATGGCCAACTCCCCGGCCAGCCCAACGGTCGGGCCGGCACGCCGTTTTTGACAAGCCGGAGCCGTGAAAGTTTGCCGTGTTTTTCAAGCACCGGGCGCTTTTCTCTGTTGCGAATACAGGCGCTCGACGAACGATACGGCGGCAGGGTACGCGGCGATCCAGCGGTCGATATCGCCGCGCATTGCATCAGACACCCGGTCGCGCTCTATACGCACGGCATCTGCCTTGCCGCCACCGTACCCCGTCGGCATCAACCACAAGCCGGTCATGGCGGCGAAGCACAGGTCGGTGTAGTTGAGTTCATTGCCTGCCAGTAACGAATTGTCGTCCTGCTCCAGCCGCTCGTTCATTTCGGCGAGCAGCGCTTCGATATTCGTGACGGCGCGCGCGAAATTAGCCTCCGTAATGCGAAACGATTTCCTGATGAGGAATGCGAGCAAGGGAAACAACAATTTGAGCGCCTGTCGCTGCCACAACGGCGTGGCCGGATTGTTGGCGCCCCACGCGTGCAACGCGAGGTCCCGGTCCTGCAACAGGTAACGGTAGACCCAGATCTGCAGATTTACCCCGTGCCGGTCGAGCCGTTGCTCCAGCTCGACACGGTCTGTTGTCGGCTCGAGGAACGCGGCCCTGGCCGGATCCTCCACGGCGTACCGTCCCCACAGATAGCGCAGAATCTCCGCAGAGTTGCCGATGACCGATCTTACGCTACCGGTACGCACCTTCAATTGCGGCACGGTTCGGCCGCCGAAGTACGCGCCCAGGGTTCCCCCGGAGACCTTCTCTACGTAGTCGAGCTCCAGGCGATCCATGCTCCACCGGACCTTCTCCACGAAATGACTGGCAGATATGGTCGCAAGCACGAGTTCCGGCTTTTTTTCCGGCATGACGAAGCCACTGAGCACGACGATCCAGCGCCACAACAGCAGCAGCAACACGAGCAGAATGGCGGCTGGAACCGACAGGCCGAACCAGGCGACAATGATCGGTGCGATGGCCACAAACACCGAGTGGACGAACAACCGGTTTTCGATCATATGTCGAGGTTTTCTACGGTCAGCGCGTTTTTCTCGATGAATTCCCGACGGGGCTCGACCTGGTCGCCCATGAGCGTCGTAAATATCTCGTCGGCCTTCACGCCGTCGTCGATTTTCACCTGCATCAAGCGGCGTGTCTCGGGGTTGACCGTGGTGTCCCAGAGCTGGTCGGGGTTCATTTCGCCGAGACCCTTGTAGCGCTGTATCGACTGGCCGCGGCGCGCCTCGTTCATAAGCCACTCGACCGCCTTTGCAAAGGTGTCGACCGGCGCTTCGCGTTCGCCGCGACGAACCATGGCCCCCTCGGTCAGCAAGTCTTTCAGTTTTTCAGCAAGCGCCATGATGTGTCGATATTCATTGGTGCCGAAAAACTCGCGCGGCAGGTAACGGGTTCTGCCAAGGCCGTGCAGGACTTTCGTAATGCCGATGCGAACGCCCTCGCCGTCTTCGTCGCCCCGATCGAGCGTAGCCATGTAACTGCCGCCGTTACCGTTGCCGGCGCGGTCACCTGTTTGCTTCGGCAAGGCTTCGCTGAGTTCGCCCGCCCACGACTCCAGCACATCGAGGTCATCGGCATGCTCGGCCGTAACCTCGGGAAGCTTGCTTATCGCGCGCAGCACAACTTCGTCATAGCGTCCCGACAAGCGCTCGACGATGTTCTCTACGGTGATGTATTCCTTCGCCAGTGACTCGAGGGCAACGCCGGTGAGCGGCGGCGCCTCGCTGTTTACGTGCAACGCCGCGTTGTCCATTGCCGCGTTGAGCAGGTAGGTGTTGAGTTCGGCGTCGTCCTTGACGTAGACCTCCTGCTTGCCGCGCTTGATCTTGTACAACGGCGGCTGTGCGATATAGATGTGGCCGCGTTCGATCAGCTCCGGCATCTGGCGGTAGAAAAACGTCAACAGCAACGTGCGGATGTGTGAGCCGTCGACGTCGGCATCGGTCATGATGATAACGCGATGGTAGCGCAGCTTGTCAGGGTCGAAGTCGTCCCGGCCGATGCCGCAACCCAGCGCGGTTATCAGCGTTCCAACCTCGACCGATGACAGCATCTTGTCGAAGCGCGCTTTTTCGACGTTGAGGATTTTTCCCTTCAGCGGAAGAATTGCCTGGGTACGGCGATCGCGACCCTGCTTCGCGGATCCGCCGGCGGAATCGCCCTCGACCAGGAACAGCTCCGACAGCGCCGGGTCCTTTTCCTGGCAATCGGCAAGCTTGCCCGGCAGGCCGGCGATGTCCAGAGCGCCTTTTCGGCGAGTCATTTCCCGAGCTTTTCGTGCGGCCTCGCGTGCACGCGCGGCGTCGACGATTTTCGATACGATTGCTTTGGCTTCCTGCGGATGTTCCAGCAGGTATTCCTCGAGCCGGCCCGCCATTGCCTGTTCGACGACGCTTTTAATTTCAGATGAAACTAATTTGTCTTTCGTTTGTGACGAAAACTTCGGGTCGGGTACTTTTACGGACAGCACCGCGGTGAGGCCCTCGCGCGCATCGTCGCCACTTGGCGTGAACTTGTCCTTGCGGTTACGCAGCTCTTTCTCGATGTAGGTGTTGAGGGTTCTCGTCAGTGCGGAGCGGAAACCGGCCAGGTGCGTGCCGCCGTCCCGCTGCGGAATATTGTTCGTGTAGCAGAACATGTTTTCCTGGTAGCCGTCGTTCCACTGCAACGCGGCCTCGACGCCGACGTCATCGCGGGTGACGAAAAAATGGAAAACGGTGGAATGCACCGGTGTCTTGTTGCGGTTCAGGTGTCCGACAAAGGCCATGATGCCGCCTTCGTATTCGAACAGGTCTTCTTTTTCGTCGCGCTCATCGACGAGGTGGATGCGCACCCCGGAATTGAGGAACGACAGCTCGCGGAGCCGGCGCGCCAGGATTTCGTAGTGGAATTCGATGTTCGTGAAAGTGCCCGCGCTCGGCTTGAAACGCAGCGTCGTGCCGGTGCGATCCGTATCGCCGACGATCGTCAGCGGCTCGATCGGCTCCCCGTGTGCATACTCCTGGTGGTGGATCTTTCCCTCCCGATGCACGGTAAGGACGAGCTGCTCCGAAAGCGCGTTGACGACCGAAACGCCGACGCCATGAAGGCCGCCGCTCACCTTGTACGAGTTGTCGTCGAATTTGCCGCCTGCGTGCAGCACGGTCATGATGACCTCGGCGGCCGAGCGTCCCTCCTCCGGGTGCATGTCCACCGGGATGCCGCGGCCATCGTCACTGACGGTTACGGACTCGTCGGCATGAATGGTGACGGTAATCGTGTCGCAATAACCGGCGAGCGCTTCGTCGATGGAGTTGTCGACGACCTCGAAAACCATGTGGTGCAAGCCGGTGCCGTCGTCGGTGTCCCCAATATACATACCGGGCCGTTTCCGCACGGCCTCGAGGCCCTTTAAGACCTTGATATTACTGGAAGTATATTCTGATTCGTCGGTCATGCTGATTCCTTGGAGCGCAACCGGCGTATTGTACCAAAACGAGCCTCCGAAAGGACCGCCAAAGCTTTCTTTTTAAGGTAATTCGCGCTTTCAGCAGGCCGTATTTCCGGGCCGCTTTACGGCCGCCTGCACCGTGCTCAGAACGCCGTGTTCCACGTGGAACACGGCAGCGCCCGATGGCACGCTAAGCGCCTCCGCATCGAGGCTTGTCGCAATGACCTGGCTGCCCAGGCCGGACACCGCGCTCATCAACCGGTCCAGCGAGTCCGTGTCCAGCTCCGCGGCCGGATCGTCCAGCAACAACAACAGCGGTCGCTCGAGGGCCGTTTGGGCCGTTTCGGTAGCCGCCAGGATCATCGCGCTGGCCAAAAGCTTCTGCTGGCCGCGCGACACGAGCTTTCTCGCCTGCCGCTCGTCGTAGCTGACCTTTACGTCCGCCCGGTGCGGCCCATGCTGCGTCACACCGAGTTGCAGGTCCCGGCCCAGGCCCTCCTCCAATGCTCGATCGAGGCTCTTCTCCTTGCTCCAGCCCTGCTGGTACTCGAACGCCAGTTCTGTACCGAGCAAGCGTATTCCGAAATCTTGCAGGCTCTCCAGGGCAACGTCGAGCGACCGGCGCCGCGATTCGTCGAGCCGCTGGCTCAGTTCGACGAATTCCGCATTCCAGCTCCGCATCGTGCCGGCGCTCGCTCTCGACCGGAGCGCCGCATTGCGCTGCTTCAGTGCCCGTTTGAATTGCCGCCAGACAAACAGGTGCTCATGTTCCACGTGGAACGCCACCCAATCGAGAAACCGGCGCCTCTGGTCCGGCCCGCCGGCCACGAGGTTGTGAACCTCCGGATCGATAACCTGCAGCGGCAACACCTGCGCCAGCGCGGCCGCGCCACCATCGCTGTCCCCATCCACCCGGACCTCCAGGCCCGCCGGCCCGTTTCGCACGCCAATGTTGCGGGTCCTGCCCGCGCCGTCGACCTGCCCGAACAATACGAATTGCTGGTGGCCGTGCTGAACGAGGTTTTGCGTGCCGGCACCCCGAAACGACTTGCCTCGCCCCAGATACGCCAACGCCTCCAGAAGGCTCGTCTTTCCGGAGGCGTTTGGCCCGATTATCAGATTGAATGCCGGAGCCAGCGAGAGCTCCGCACTTTCCAGGCAACGGAAGTGGGTCGCCCTGAACAACCGGATCATCGCGGCTTCCCGGGGCCTCGCACGAATTCCCTAGAGCCGCATAGGCATAACCACAAAAGTGCAGTCATCGTTCCCTGGCTGGCGAATGAGACAGCTCGAATTACTGTCTTGCACAGACAACGTTACGTCGTCGCCCTCTACGGCACCGAGCGCATCCAGCAGATAATTCACATTAAACCCGATTTCTATGTCCTCGCCGCTGTATTCGACCTCCAGTTCTTCCTCCGCCTCTTCCTGCTCCGGGTTGTGCGCCTGCAAGGTGACCCCCGAATCGCGAATCACCAGGCGGATACCACGGTACTTCTCATTCGAGAGAATCGCAGTCCGTTGCAGCGCGCTTTTGAACACCGTTCGGTCTGCTTTCACCTCATTCGACGATTCTTTCGGAATAACGCGCTCGTACTCCGGAAACCGCCCATCAATGAGCTTCGATGTAAACCGGATCCCGTCCAGCTGGATGCGGATGTGATTCGCCCCGAGTTCGATATTCAGGTCTCCGTCCCCACTCATCAGCCGTTGCAGCTCGAGCACACCCTTTCTCGGCACGATGACTTGCTGCTCCTCCAGCGACTCTTCCAGCCCGGCCTGGCACAGTGCCAGGCGATGGCCATCAGTTGCCACGGCCCGCAAGAACTTGCCACTGGTCTCCAGCAACATGCCATTGAGGTAGTAGCGAACGTCTTGCTGCGCCATCGAGAAATGTGTCTTTTCGATCAGCTTGCCCAGCGATTCCTGCGACACCTGGATGGTCTGACCGGCCTTGATGTCCTCCACCACCGGGAACTCGGCTGCCGGCAACGTAACCAGGTTGAACCTGCTTCTGCCGGCCCTGACCGACAGCTTCTCGCCGCTCAGGCTTACATGGATCTCGACGCCCTCCGGCAGCGCTCTGCAGATATCCAGGAGCTTGCGCCCGGACACCGTAATCTCGCCGCCCGACTCCGTCTCCACCTCCGCCTCTGCGACCAATTCAACCTCCAAATCTGTCGCGGTAATCGATAATTGCCCATCCCTTGCAATCATCAGGACGTTCGAGAGTATTGGCATCGTTTGCCGTCTTTCCACCACGCCGATTACAGCCTGTAATGGCTTCAGGAGCGCTTCCCGTGCTGCGCTAAACTTCATAGATTCCACCTGTTAATAGATATTGGAAATTTATATTTTATTGTTATTATTAAGCAAGCAAAGACCTGTGTATAACTTTAATAAAGCCTTATTTTTCAATAACTTATAGTCTGTTTCTTGCACTAAGATCTGCTGTGCGCCACGCCTGCGAGCTGTGCACAGGCTGTGGATAAAAAACCAGGGACGAATTTTCCACGTGTTATCCACATTATCCTGTCAGGGTTCTCAACAGGTTTAAATAATCGTCATCCACGCGCTTGTCGACCTCACGCAGCGATTCGATACGGCGGCAACCGTGCAATACCGTCGTGTGATCCCGGCCCCCGAAAGCGTCCCCGATTTCCGGCAGGCTATGGTTCGTCAGCTCTTTCGCGAGTGCCATGCCGAATTGTCGTGGCCGCGCGATCGAACGGCTGCGCTTCTTCGATAACAGGTCGCCGACGCGAATCTTAAAGTACTCGGCTACGGTTTTCTGTATGTTTTCAATGGAAACCAGCCGGTCCTGGAGCGCCAGAAGATCGCGCAGTGCCTCCTTGGCAAAGTCGAGATTTATCGCGCGGCCTGTAAACCGGTAGTTGGCGATTACACGGCGCAGGGCGCCCTCCAGCTCACGAACGTTCGAACGTATGCGTTTGGCGATAAAGAACGCGACCTCCTCCGGTAACTCCACCCCTTCGAGACTGGCTTTGCTCATCAGGATGGCAACGGAGGTTTCAAGCTCAGGGGGTTCGATGGCCACGGTCAGGCCCCAACCGAAACGGGATTTGAGCCGCTCTTCGAGGCCATTGACTTCCTTGGGGTAGCGATCGCAGGTCAGAATAATCTGTCGCTGTCCCTCGAGCAGCGCATTGAAGGTGTGGAAGAACTCTTCCTGGGATCGTTCTTTGCCGGCAAAAAACTGAATGTCATCAATAAGTAACGCATCCAGAGACCGGTACGATCGCTTGAACTCCGAGATCTTGTTGTGCTGCAGGCCCTTGACCATGTCACCGACGAAACGCTCCGAATGCACGTAGCTCACTCTCGCCTCCGGATTGTCCTTGAGCATCGCGTTGCCGACCGCGTGCATGAGGTGGGTCTTGCCGAGACCGACGCCGCCGTATATGAACAGCGGGTTGTAAGATTTCCCGGGGTTCTCTCCGACCTGGCTGGCCGCCGCCCGAGCCAGTTGATTGCTCTTGCCCTCGACGAAGTTCTCGAACGTAAACGTCGGGTTCAGCCGTGACGCCACGGGGGTCACTGATGCCTTTTTGATGACGACGGGCTGGGGCCGGCCGGGCTTTGCTGCCGGCGCCTCGGTTTGCCGGGAACCTACCTCGACAACCACTTCGGCGCAGGTGCCGCCCTTGGCGCTGTCGCCAACGAGTTCGAGAATACGCTCGAGGTAGTGCTGTTGCAGCCAGTCCACCACAAAACGGTTGGGCGCCAGGAGGCGCAGCACCGAACCGTCATCGACGGCCTGTAGCGGGCGGATCCAGGTGTTGAATTGCTGTTCTGGCAGCTCCACCTGCAGGACGCGGATGCACTGGTTCCAAAGCGTCGATTCGGCAGACAAGCAATTCCCCGGCAGGTCCGGTAAGGACCGCGTTTAAAGCAACAGATTAATGAGAGATCGGGCAGTCTATAACGTATCTCGTGGAGCCGCCAGATGCGGTTATCCACAGGCCGCGGCAGCCTGAAAATCCGGTGTTCCCACCCCTCTATTGACACCGTCTGGGCATCTCAGTACCCTTGCCGCCCCTCTTGGAGCACCGCCTCGTTTGGCGGCTTTATTTTCAGGCTTTACGTAAAGACAGCAGGCCACAGGAAAGGCTATGAAACGCACATACCAGCCCAGCAAGCTAAAACGCGCACGCACACACGGATTCCGTGCCCGTATGGCTACCAAAGCCGGGCGCCTCGTCCTCAAGCGCCGTCGCGCCAAAGGCCGCGCACGGCTGACGCCGTAACGCATTCAGCGTCGGTCACGACGACGAGCATTAAACCAGGATTGACGAGCAGCGAGAGTTACCGGTTCAAAAAAGAAAACCGGTTACTCGATGCGGCCGCTTTCGGCCGCGTGTTTCAAAAAGCCACGCGAAGCCGGGACAAATTATTTACAGTGCTGTGCACGCGCAATAATAAGGGTATAGCGAGGCTCGGTCTGGCAATCTCCAGGAAGCACTGTCGTCGCGCAACAGCACGGAATCGCATAAAGCGAATAGTACGGGAGTCATTTCGCGAACATCAGGCGCCAATGGCGGGCCTCGACATCGTTGTGATCAATCAGCCGGCGGCAGCCAGCGCCGACAACCGGCAGATATTCCACAGCCTTGAGGCCCATTGGCGGCGCTGCCAGAAGGTGAAGCGGATACCGCAGGAAAGCTAATCGATGGACAACCAACGACTGCTGATTTGGGCATTTTTCGGATTGATGGCCTGGTTTACCTACCAGGCCTGGATGCAGGACTACGGCCCGAAACCGGCTGACGTCGCCCCCCAACAGTCAGAAGGTGTCGCGCAGCCGTCCGACGCGATGCAGGTCGACGACGATCTGCCGGAAATCAGCGAACCGCAGGGAGATGCGTCGCTGCCAGCCGTGCCGGGCGGGGTGGAGCCAGCGGTACCCGCAGGCGATACGGCCGATGCGAAACTCATTCGTGTCAAGACGGACGTATTGGAAATCGAAATCAACACGGTCGGCGGCACCCTGCAAAAAGCCACGCTGCTCAACTACCCGGTGGCCAAGGATCAGCCCAACACCCTGGTTGACCTGTTGAGCACAAAGCCCGGCGAGCTCGGGCTTATCCAGTCGGGCGTGCGTGCAATGGATGGCGCCGCGGAAGCGACACACTTGAGTGAGTTCGAAAGCCCGTTGGACGAATACGACCTCGGCGGCGCCGACGACATGGTCGTGCCGCTTGCATGGACCGATGACAGCGGTGTCGTGATCGAAAAGCGCTATCGTTTCCGGAAGGGTAGCTACGTCATCGAGCTCGAGCAGGAAGTCCTCAATGCCAGCGCCGACCTCTGGCGGGGTGCGGAATACGTTCGCCTCAAGCGCATCTCGAAAGAGCAGGAGCGCTCGATGTTCGACGTCGATTCCTACTCGTTCATCGGTCCCATCGTGTACAACGGCGACAAATCCGAGAAACTGAAGCGCGACGACCTGCTCGAAGACGGCAGCCATGAGTTCTACTCGCAGCAAGGCTGGCTCGGCTCCATCCAGCACCACTTCGTCAGCGCGATCGTGCCGGCGCCGGGTACCGAATACAAATACGAAGTCAGCGTTCGTGGCGACGTTGCAACCAGCATCGCCATCGGCCGAAATGCACAGGCCATCGCCCCCGGTTCGAGCAAGGTGTTCGCGGCAACGCTGTTTGTCGGCCCCAAGCTCCAGGCGCAACTCGAAGACATCGACAAGAGCCTCAAGCTGACGGTGGACTACGGCTGGTTGACAATCATTTCACAACCGCTGTTCTGGCTGTTGAGCCTCGTGTTCGGCTTTGTCGGCAACTGGGGCCTGTCGATCATCGTCGTTACCTTCCTGATCAAGCTGGTGTTTTACAAGCTGACGGAGTCCAGCGGACGCTCGATGGCGAAGATGCGCAACCTGCAACCGCGCATGAAGGCCCTGCAGGATCGTTACAAGGACGATCGTCAGGCGCTCAGCCAGGCGATGATGGAGCTCTACAAGCGGGAAAAGGTCAACCCGGCCGCCGGTTGCCTGCCGATACTGATTCAAATGCCGTTTTTCCTGGCGTTCTACTGGGTGCTGCTCGAGAGCGTCGAAATGCGCCAGGCGCCGTTCGCCCTGTGGATCACGGATCTCTCGACGCGCGATCCGTATTTCATTCTGCCGCTCATCATGGGCGTGGCGATGTTCCTGCAACAGAAGCTGAATCCGGCGCCGGCCGACCCGGTGCAGGCCAAAGTCATGCAGATCATGCCCGTCATGTTTACGGTGTTCTTCGCGTTCTTCCCCTCGGGCCTCGTGCTCTACTGGGTTACCAACACGGTGCTGTCAATCGCCCAGCAATGGAAGATCAACGCCGTTGTCGAGAAAGAGGCGAAAGAGAAGAAGCGCAGCAAGAAAAAACAAGACTAGTTGCGATGATCGGTAATTAATCTGGCCGAGAGTGTCAGATTGAATCGATTACGATGACCGCTTTCGCCGTATCGTAAGGGCTGCACAGCATTGTCCGGCGCCGATAGTTGACCTGACACTATCGACACGTCGCGCCCTCAACACTTACGAATCGCTAACTTGGGAACGGCGCTAGCAGCAAGTCGCCAATTTGATAATCAAACACAGTTACTACCCCCGAAGGAGACCCCGATGATTGGATATGTTGTTCTTGGTACCAATGACCTCGCTCGCGCCGCGTCGTTTTACGACGAACTGCTCGCGGAAATGGGCGTCACTCGCATGATGGATTTTGGCGAGCGAGGCTTTGCATGGGCCGCGGCAATGGACAAACCGATGCTTTGCATAATGACGCCCTACGATGGTCAACCGGCAACGGTGGGTAATGGCGTGATGGCCGGAATTGCGGCCGAGTCGCACGGCCAGGTTGATCGGATCTATAAGAAGGCAATTGAACTCGGCGGCTCCGACGAAGGCCCTCCTGGCTTGCGCGCGGAAGGTGGCGACGGCTTCTATGCGGCCTACTTCCGTGACCTGGATGGCAACAAACTCGACGTGTTCAGCTACGGCTGAGATATTGCGCATCCCGATTTGCAGGGCACCTCGTCCGCGATCTACACGCCCGCGGGGTAAACATCGTAGAAATTTCTTCAGCTTCAAGGACTGTGTTTCAGGTCAGGGACGAGCGAACCTTGGTTTCGCTGTGCAGCGTCAGATGCACGGGGCACCGATCGGCGATCTCCAGCATGCGCTTTCTCTGTGCATCGGTGAGGTCGCCCGCAAGCGTTATCGTGCGCTGAAACTCGTCGATTTTGCCGGTGTCGCTTTCGCAGTCCTTGCAGTCCTCGGCGTGAATCTTGTTATGCGATACGCGCACGGTCGCGGACTCCAGGGCGAGTTTCTTGTGGTTCGCGTACATCCGTAAAGTCATCGACGTGCAGGTCGCCAATGCCGCCGACAACAGGTCATAGGGCGTTGGGCCCATGTCCGTGCCACCGACAGTTTTGGGTTCGTCCGCTATGAAGCGGTGCTTGCCTGATCGAACCTCCGTGCGAAAACTGTTGCCGGGCGTCGTTGCGACTACACCGCCGACGACCCGCGGCGCTTTCCCGGTCTTCTTCGGCACGTCGAGATAGCGCGAAGCCCACGACGCGAGAACCTGGCCCGCGTAGCGAGAGTCCCTTTGCCGGCTGAGCAGATGATCGGCGTCGTCGAGGCTGATGAAGCTCTTCGGATGTTTTGCGGCGGCAAAGAGACGAGACGCGTTGCCGATGTCGACGACCGCATCCAGCGGCGCATGCATGACCAGTAACGCCTTGCGCAACGAGCCTATCGAGGACGGCAGATCGTGCCGGTGCAAATCGTCGACAAACTGTTGTTTCACCAGGAACGGCCGGCCGCCGAGATCGACTTCTGCCTCGCCGCGCTCGCGCAAGCTGTCCTCCGACCCTGCGAGCATTCTCGCAACGTGCGCCGGCTCGGAAGGCGAGCCGATAGTCGCGACAGCCACCGCGGAATCGATCTGCGCGGCGGCCTGCAATACGGCGGTGCCCCCGAGCGAGTGACCGACCAGGATCGCAGGCGCCTCGTATTCGTGGGCGAGGAAGTCGGCTGCTGCGAGCAGGTCGTCGACGTTTGACGAGAAATTGGTGTCCGCGAATTCGCCTTCGCTTTGGCCGAGGCCGGTGAAGTCGAAACGCAGTACGGCGATTCCGGCATCGTTCATGGCGCGGGCGATGTTGCCCACCGCCTTGAGGTTCTTGGAACAGGTGAAACAGTGTGCGAACAGGGCAAAGCCGACAGGCTTGCCGTCCGGTAAGTCCAGTACGCCGGACAGCTGTTGCCCGTCCTGGTTTTCGAATGCGACCTTCAGATTCTGCATAACAAGCCCACCTGTGTTTTCATTGCCGGATGACATCGGACAGAGACACGATCGTAGCCGCAGCAACTCCGCCAGGGACCGGCGGCATCGGCATCGTCAGGATCTCCGGCGACCGCACCGAGCGAATTGCCAGACGTATGCTCGGCAGTCTACCCGAACCGCGCACGGCGACGTACAGGACCTTTCGGGACATGGAAGGCGAGAGGCTGGATGCAGGGATTGCACTCTATTTTCCGGCGCCGGCCTCGTTTACCGGCGAGTCCGTGCTCGAACTGCAAGGGCACGGCGGACCGGTGGTTATCTCGCTGCTGGTCGATGCGGCGATCGGCATGGGCGCGCGGCAAGCAGCGCCCGGCGAATTCTCGCAACGCGCATTCCTGAACGACAAGCTGGACCTCATCCAGGCCGAAGCCATCGTCGACCTGATCGGCAGTGGCACGGCGCAGGCCGCTCGTGCCGCCTTACGATCATTGTCCGGGACATTCTCGAGCGCGGTGAACGCATTGGCCGAGCAGCTCGTGCGCCTGCGACTGCACGTCGAGGCGGCCATCGATTTTCCCGAGGAGGAAATCGACTTCCTGTCGGACGAGCGGCTGTTGTCGCGTCTCGAAGAGTGTGCGGCAGCCTTCGAAGCACTGATAGACGATACCCGGCAAGGACGAGTATTGCGCGACGGCTACCAGGTCGTGATCGTGGGCAAACCGAATGCCGGTAAGTCGAGCTTGCTGAACCTGCTCAGCGGAGAGGAGGCGGCCATCGTCACCGAGGTCGCCGGAACGACACGCGACATACTGCGGGAGCAAATAGACCTCGACGGACTTGCAGTGGAACTGATCGACACGGCGGGACTGCGCGACGATCCGGATCGCGTCGAGAAAGAGGGCATTCGGCGTGCGCGCAAGGCGCTGGAGAGCGCCGACGCGGTGCTGTGGATCCAGGATGCGTCGGAAGACGACCATGGCGCGATCGACGAGGACATACCGGCCGGCATTCCCGTTACCGTCGTTCGTAACAAGGTCGACCTGACCGACGAGGCGGCGGGACAGCGCGGCGATGAAACCATCAACCTTTCTGCGAGGAGCGGGGCGGGTATCGACGCATTGCGACGACGCATCCGCACGTTGGCCGGCTACGAAAACCGGGGGGAGGGCGCATTTACCGCGCGCCGCCGCCACCTCGTGGCGTTGAATCGGGCGGCGCAGCACTTCCGCGCGGGGCGGGCGGCACTCGAAGAGACCCGCGCAGGCGAACTGCTGGCCGAAGAGTTGCGCCTGAGCCAGCAGGTGCTGGGGGAGATTACCGGCGCCGTATCCAGCGACGACCTGCTTGGCAGGATCTTCTCCGAGTTCTGCATCGGCAAGTAAAAAAACCGGTGATATGATGCTGTCACGCTCGTATGGGGACGACTATGAAAAAGCAAAAAATGCTTTCCAGGCGCGACGTAGCGAAACACATCGGTCTCACCGCGGGTGCGGCGCTGGTTGCCACGCCTTTCGTGCATGCTGCCTTGCCGACCCCGCGGCAGGTGGAGGGGCCATTCCACCCGATCGACGAGCAAACCGATACCGACCTGGACCTGGTCATGATCGAGGGTCATTCGGAACCGGCCAGGGGCGAGCAGATCCTGGTTCGCGGGCGCGTATGCGATACCGACGGCCGGCCGATGAAGAATGCCCTGGTCGATGTCTGGCAGGCGAACGACAACGGTCGTTACGCGCATCCGAAAGACCCGAACCCGGCGCCGCTGGACCCGAACTTCCAGGGGTGGGGGCTGGTCAGGACGGACGCCGAAGGACGGTACGGCATCAAGACCATCAAGCCGGCCCCTTATCCTTTGTCGTTTCTTGGCGAAGGCGGCTGGCGTTGCCGGCATATCCACTTCAAGGTGTCGCACTCGGAACTCGACACGCTGATCACCCAGATGTATTTCGAGGGTGACCCGCTGATCGAGCAGGATTTTGAAATTGCCAAGGTGCCGGAAGATCGGCGGCACCTGTTGATTGCAAAGGCCCGGACGGACGAGCGCACCGGGCTGCCGTTGTATCGCTTCGATCTCGTTCTGGACCGAGCCGGCGCGTAAGCCGATTCAGTCAGTACCGTCGCCGATGCGCCATGACGTTACCGCGGTAACGTGCGGCTGCGATCTTTACAGGCGTTTTGCACCGCGGCGCGAAACGAACAACATCAGGCAACCATCAGGGGCTCGTAAGGTCCCCGCAACATGGCGGGCGCAGTATTCGAAGGGAGCAACACCAGCAGACTTTTCGATTGGCTGACAAGGAGATGACCATGTTGCGATTCCTAACAGTATTAGCGCTACTGGCGCTGACCGCGCCGGCCCTGGCGGAAACCCCCAGCTACAATTTCATTCAGGGTGGCTTCCAGAGAGTGGAGATCGACGACGACTTTGGCCCGACCATCGACGGTGACGGTTTCGGCCTGGCGGGCTCGTTCGAGGTCGCCGATAACTTCCATGTCTTTGGCGGATACTCCTCGACGGGCTTCGACTTCAGTGTCGATCTGAACCAGATCTCGCTCGGTGGCGGTTATCACGAGGAGATTTCGGCGAACACGAGCTTTTTCGCAAATCTCGCGTACGTCAACCTGGAGCTCGAAACCGGTAGCTTCGGTTCGGTCGATGAAAGCGGCGTGGGCGCGGCTATCGGCCTTCGCAGCATGATCAGCGATCGCCTCGAACTCGAAGGCAGTATCGGCTACGTCGACCTGGGGAACGAACTTGACGGCTTCTCCTTCGGCGGCGTCGCGCGGTACAGCTTCAGCGACAGTTTCGCCCTGGGCCTTGCCGTCGAGGTCGAGGAGGACGTGCTCTCTTACGGCCTTACGGGCCGCGTTTACTTCGGCAAGTAGAAATAAACCGGGGTCGAACCGAGGCATTCAAGAACCTCGGTTCGACCCCGGTTTTTTACTCGGGTTGCGGCCGGAAGCGAGGCTCGTCAATGGACATCTCGGTCACAGGGCCGTACTGGGCGACCTGCTCGCGAATGGCCTCGGCATCGCCGATCAGTATGAACACGAGGTCCTCCGACGACGGATACACGTCGTCTATGACGGTCGCGATCGACTCCGCGGTCGCTGCGGCGAGTTCGGCACCGTAATCGTCCACGTAGGCCGTATCCAGACCGTACATCTCCAGCATCGCGAACTGGGCTGCGAGTTGCGAGGCCGTTTCGAGGCGTGGCGGGAACTGGCCCATGATGTAATTGCGCGCGGATTCGATCATCTCGTCAGCGAGGCCTGCGTCATGGAACTTGCCAAGTACGCTCAACGCCATGTCGATGGCTTCGACGGTCGTCGCCGTTTCGGTAAATGAACTGATCACGACTGCGCCAGGCTGCGACGGGCGCCTCAGGATGGAGCGCGCGCTGTAGGTCAGGCCGGCTTCGACGCGCAGCTCGGTGTTCAGCATCGACGTGAAGCGGCCACCGAATACGGTATTGGCGAGATTCAGCGCCGCGCGCCCGGGATAGTCGATGGCAACGCCGATGTTGCCTGCCCAGAAGTAGGTCTGCGTAGCACCCGGCTTGTCGACGAGGAGCACGCGCCGGCCCGACTGTTTTTCCGCATCGGGCACCTCAGGGCCGGGGACCAGTGCCGCTCGCCAGCCGCCGAAGGCCTGGGCGAGGCGCTCTTTCATCGCTTCGATGTTGAAGTTGCCGACGACCGAAATAATCAGCCGGTCAGCGCCGACATAATTCTCGTAGTACTGGATCAAATCTTCGTGCGTAATTTCCGCGAGCGACGTCTCGTCGCCGCCGACGGGGTTGCCGTACGGATGGTTGCCGAACAGGAACGCGCCCCCGTAGGCCGGCAGCAGCCGTCCGGGGTCGGAGCCTTTGGCGGCCTTGATCAGGTTGACCGAACGGTCCCGAAGCTTGGTGAATTCCTCCTCTGCCAGTGTTGGTTGCAGCAGCATGTCCGAAACGAGTTCGATCAAGAGTTCCGCGTCACGAGACACGAAGTCGGCGGAAATGCGGATCGCCTCGAGATCGGCGGATGAAGACAGTTCGCCACCCACGGCATCGACTGCCTCCGCAAAAGCGGCGGCATCGCGATTTCCGGCGCCCTTCTCCATGACGCCCGCCAGCAGGCTCGCAAGTCCATGCAGGCCCTCCGGGTCCGTTACCGCGCCGCCCCGAACGATTGCCTCGAGGCCGACAAGCGGCACGTCGTGTTTTTCGCTCAATAGCAACACGACGCCATTGTCGAGTTCGACCCGCTCATGCTCGGGCAGGGACAAGCCCTTGGCCAGGGCGGGCCCGGCGAGCAGCACCAGGACGAAAACCGGGCAGACGATGCGCAGCGATCTCATTCGGCGTCTCCCTGTTCCGATTCGGGCGAGCGCAGTACGCCGATCGTCATATTGTTTTTTCGAAACACGTTTTCGGCCACGGCCCGCAGGTTGGCGGTTGTCGTTGCGCCGATATCGTCCGGCAGGGAGAAGAGGTTCTCGTAGCTTCCCGTGAACACATCGAATTTACCGAGCGAAGAGGCCTTGCCGTTGATCGTCGCGAGCTCGCGCCAGAAATCGGCAAGCACGATGTTCTGCGCCTTCTTCAGTTCGGCCGCCGTAACGCCGTCGGTTGCAACGCGCGCGAACTCTTCCAGCAGCCGCGTTTCGACGGCGTCGATATCTGCGCCGGGCGGCAAGGTCAGATAAAAATAGACGAGACCGGGGTCGAAGCCTTCCATTTGCCAGCCGCCGACATTGAGCGCCAGCTGCTCTTCCTCGACGAGCAGGCGATGCAGGCGCGATGAACTGCCGCCGACCAGCACGTTCAAGAGCAATTCCATATGCCGCGTTTCGGCGTCGGCGGCGGTGCCGGCGTGAAATGCCACGTGCAGCAGCGGCGCCTGGGCGTCGGTTTCGATAACCAGCCGGCGCTCGCCGGACTGCTCGGGTTCGACGGTGCGAACCGGTGGCGGCGGCGTCTGCCTGGGAATCGGCGCGAAATGCTGCTCTGCCAGCAGGAAAATCTCCTCCGGCGACACGGCGCCCGAAAAGACCATCGTGCAATTATTGGGCGCGTAGTAAGTCTTGAAATACGACTCGAGGTCGTCCTGCGTCCAGTTCTCGATGTCGGATGGCCAGCCTATGACGGGGAACTGGTACGGGTGCGCAACGAAAGCGTTCGCCACCATTTGCTCGTAGAGACGACCGAAGTTGTCGTTGTCGATGCGCAGGCGCCGTTCGGAGTAAACGACGCCGCGTTCGCTCTCCACGACATCGGGATCGATAGCGAGGTTTTGCAGGCGGTCCGCCTCGAGCTCGATGATCGTCTTGAGCGCGGAACGCGGGAACCAGTCCTGGTAGACGGTCAGGTCGTTCGAGGTATAGGCGTTATTGGCGCCGCCGGCGGCTTCCATGATGCGGTCGAATTCGCCGGGCTCGAGTTCGGAGGTGCCGTTGAACATCATGTGTTCGAAGAAGTGCGACAGACCCGTGATGCCCGGGTATTCGTTGCGCCCGCCCGCGCGCACGAAGTTGTACATCACGACGTTCGGGATATCGTGATCGGGCCAGACGATGATCTTGAGCCCGTTGGCCATCGAGTACGAGGTAATTTCTCTCGGTACCCCGGCACCCAGCGGAGAGTCGTAAACCGGCCGCAACGGAATCTCTTCGACGGGCTCCGAGCGCACGAACTCGAATTCAGGCAGCAGGCGCTCGCCGACGACGGCCGCAAGCCCGAGGACGCCGAGAACGGCCACGGCGGCATTCAGTTTCTGGCCGGTCTTGTAGACGATGGACTGCGTCTGGTCGACGTCCATGCCCTTCTTGAGGCCCTCCGGCGTGATCTCGTAGACCCAGGCGAAGATCAGGGCGACCGGAAAGCCGATCACCAGCAGTAGCAGGACGAACTCCTTGGTCCAGATCGGCAACACTTCGCCGGAAACGCCGTGATCCACGACCCATACGATGATCAGGCTGGTCACTGCGTAAAGCAGTGCCACCTTGAGTACGTTACGGCGCCGGAGTTCTGAGAAGAGGGACATAGTCGTTGTTCTTGTCGCCGGGCCTCCCATGGTGGGGATTCGGGCGGCATTGTCAACCGAATCGGGGCCAAAAGGCCGCCCCGTGACGGCGAATTCCTACCGCCCGCAGGCGCGGAATCAGCCGCAAATGGCTACCCGAGCAGCCCCTCCCGGCGGTACAGGCGGGCGCAAATCCAGGTCAGCAAAGCCCCGAAGATGAGCGTGCTCACAACAGAAATGACGACGTGCAGGCTGTTTACGGGTTCGTTTTTGACCATATCGACCAGCAGCAAGTGCTGGCTGAGGCTGGGAACGAACATGAATTCGAGCCGTGGCCTCAAGGTCAGGATGCTGACGATGAGGATAGGCATTGTAGGCGCAATGAGCACCACGCTGAGCCAGGTCTGTGCCTCCTTGTAGCTCTTGGTAAACGAAGCAACGAGTGTCATGATCGCGGCGCCGAGCAGGATGAAAGGGGACAGCAGCAGGAACGCGGCCAGAACCACGCCGGGACCGAAATTCGGCGTCATGCCCAGTTGTTCCAGCGGCATGAATTTCAGCACGAAATAGAAAGACAACAGGCTGAGCGCCAGGGAGAAGGCCATGAAGACGCAGGTCGCCGCAATCTTGCCGAGAATCAGCTGGTCGCGGGTAACGGGCAGCGCGAGCAGCGGCTCGAGCGAGCCGCGCTCGCGTTCTCCCGCGGTCGCATCGATGGCGAGGTACATGCCGCCCATCAGCAGGGCGAAAATAAAGAAGTAACTCATCATGCCGAGCAGCATGGCCGAGCGTCCGCTCGGCGTCGAAACGTCGACGTCGTCGACGTTGATCGGCCGCAGCAACAGCGGGTTGACGCCCCGGGCAGAAAGGCGGATCGACGCCAGCTCCTGGTTGTAGGCGTACAGCGCGCTGCGCGCACGGCGCGCATCTCTTTCCGCCTGCTGGTTGGCCTGGTCGGAATACAGCTCGACCCTGGCCGGCGTCGCATCCGCGAGTTGCGCGCCGAAGTCCTCGGGAATGACCAGCACGACGTCGTTTGCGCCGCTCTTGACGGCGTCGGCCGCCGCCGCGGCATCCGCCGGGCCGTCCACGATATCGATGTTGCGGCTCTCGAGGTAACGCACCAGGTTCGGCGCATGCTGCTGGCCGATGACCGGCAGCTCCATCGTGCGTTCCACGTCGTCGAGCGAGCGCTCGATGGACAGGTTGATCACGAACGCGAACAGCACCGGCCCGAATATCGGCCCGAGTATCAACGCGGACGCAAGCGTGCGACGATCGCGGAAGTTGTCGACGATTTCCTTTGCGAACACCGTGATCGTTGTGCGGATCATTCGCCGTTCACCATGTGTATGGCCTGCACGAACGCGTCTTCGAGGTCGTCGCGCCCGGTCCGTTCGCGAATGCCGTCGATGGAGTCATCGATAGCAACCTGGCCGTTGGCGATAATGCAGATGTCGTCGCACAACGCGGCAACTTCCTGCATGACGTGACTCGAGAACAAGACGCAACGGCCCGAACTCTTGAGTTTCAGGATCAACTCACGCAACGAGCGTGTCGCCATGACGTCGAGGCCGTTCGATGGTTCGTCGAGAATGATGTTCTGCGGGTCGTGCACCAGCGCGCGCGCAAGCGCGACCTTGGTGCGCTGGCCCTGCGAGAAGCCCTTGGTGCGGCGATCGGCGAAGTCCTCGATTTCCAGCAGCCGGATGATGTTGTCCGTGCGATCGTCCAGCTCGGCCTTGTCGATGCTACAAAGTTTTGCGTAGTACGCGATGTTTTCGCGCGCGCTCAGGTGCGGGTACAGCCCTGCCCCGTGCGGCAACGCGCCGATGCGCTGCCTGGCAATGAGGTTGTCTTTCACGACGTCTGCGCCGTCGATCGAAGCCGAGCCCTGGTCAGGCTTCAGCACCGTGTAGAGAACGCGCAGCGTCGTGGACTTCCCCGCGCCGTTCGGGCCGAGCAGGCCCGTGATCTTGCCGTCGGGGGCGTCGAAGCTGACGCCGCGTACGGCACGTACTTTGCCGAAGGATTTGTGGATGCCGTCAACCCGGATCATGGTTGCGGCCCGGAAAAATCGAGGAAAAACGGCATGACGAAGCTGCGATCCAGGCACGTCTTGTCAATGACACCCGGATCGGCGGCCGCGACGAATTCCGCCACGAGCCGTCGCGTGCAGCCCACGGTAATCTGCCCGTGCCCCTGGCCCTCACCGACCAGGTGGCGCGCATTGGAGAGGTCCACTGCGGCGAGCTCGGCGTAACGCGGTGGCGTGATCGGGTCGGCATCACCCGACAGCAGCAACACCGGTATGTCCGTGGCGAGCGGTACCTTGAACGCGGAATCGATTGGGCCTTCCGGCCATACCGAGCACATCGCCTCCAGCGCGTCGAGCTGGAACATGCCCATGTAGCTCGCGGCGAGGCCTTCGTAGTCGATCGTGGTCTTGTCGTAAAACGGCACGTCCTCGGTGCACATGACGGCGTTGTGCATACCCAAAGACAGCATGTCGTTCAGGGCCATGGCCGTCATCCGGTACTGCGAGGCCAGCGGCACGAAGTTGCCGAGAGACGCCTCGTGAACGAGCAGCGGCAACAGGGCCATCGTGTTCGGGTGATAGGCCAGCAGTCGGACCGCCCCGGCAAACTCCCCGATGCCGAAGCTGATTTCCTCGAGCCGGCCCGTGTTCGGGTGCGGTGCTTCGACCGCCACGGGCTCGTCGCGCAGCTGTTCCACCAGGCTCGCGAAGGTCTCCGCGAGGTCCGGAAAGCGGGCGTTGCAGGCATCGTCGCCCAGGCAGCGCTCGAATATCTTGTCGAGCGCTTTCTGCGATTCGGTGGCGATCTCGGGCCCCAGCGAGATCTGCGGCGGCGCGGCGACGCGCGAGCCATAAGAAACGCCGTACAGGTTCAGGCGCTCGTATCCCAGCGCTTCACGGACGGCCTCCAGGTCGGTGACGGCCACGCTGGTCGTGAAATAACGCGGGTCGTGCGGCAGCTGCTCGAGGCAGGTTTTCGTGAACTCGACAGTGAGCTCGATGGAGTAGCTGCCGTCGACGATGTCGTCATCGAAAGGGCAGTCCATGCGAGACGATTCGCCGGTGCCCCGCTGATCGACGAGCAGGATATCGCGATTGCGGCGCAGGTCCTCGAACGCCCAGGAATAGGCCGAGTAGAACTGCACCACGCCCTGACCGGGACCACCGGCCAGCGGCACCACCGGGTCGGGGTCGGGGTTGAGGTTCAGGGCGGGTACGACAGCGACGCGCAGCGCTATCTCGCCGGAATCCGGATCGGCCGGGTTTTCGGGACGCAACAGCGTGCCGCAGCGTGCCTTGATGCCTGGATAGCCCGGGCCCGCATTGATGCGGCACTCCTCGAGCTGCAGCGGCTCCGTATGCCCCGCGTCGCTGAAAAACAGCGCCGCCAGCAGGAGCGGCAGGACAGGAAAATTGGCGATCGGTCGCAACATGCAGTAGTCGGCTCTGGAAACAGCGCGCTATCTTGGACAATGGCCTGTAGATAGTAAAGTTTCCGGGCACGCGAAGGTGGCAACTGCGCCGCCCAGGGACTAGAATCGCGGCCCCGATTGCTTAATTTTTGATCAATGTCCGAGTCACTCGATGTCATCGTCATAGGCGGCGGTCACGCCGGCACGGAAGCCTCCCTGGCTGCCGCGCGCGCGGGTGCCCGTACCTTGCTGATCACGCAGGACGTCGCGACGCTTGGACAGATGAGCTGCAACCCGGCGATCGGGGGCATCGGCAAGGGCCACCTGGCCAGGGAGATCGACGCATTGGGCGGCGCGATGGCCCGGGCGATCGATGTCGCGGGCATCCAGTTTCGTACGCTCAACGCCAGCAAGGGCCCTGCCGTGCGTGCAACACGCGCACAGGCCGACCGCGTGCTCTACCGCCGCGCGATCAGCGACATCATCCGAAGTCAGCCCGGCCTCGAGGTATTCGAAGCCTCCGTGGACGACCTCGTCATCGACGGCGACCGCGTGACGGGCGTCGTATGCGGTGATGGCCGGAAGTTCGTCGCTGCAACCGTGGTGCTGACCGTTGGCACGTTTCTCGGCGGCCGCATACTCATCGGCCGTACCGAGAAGGCCGGCGGCCGCATCGGCGACGCACCGTCGAACAAACTCGCTGCGCGGCTCAGGGAGCTGCCGTTCAACGTGGCGCGGCTGAAGACCGGCACGCCGCCGCGGCTCGATGGCGCCACGCTTGATTACGCCGCCATGTCGGAGCAGCCCGGCGACGAACCGATGCCCGTGTTCTCGTTTCTCGGCCGGCGCCAGGATCATCCGCGGCAAATCTCCTGCCACATCACCAGGACCACCACGGAAACGCACGACATCATTCGTGGCGCGCTCGATCAGTCGCCGATGTACTCCGGCATGATCGACGGCGTTGGACCTCGCTACTGTCCGTCCGTTGAAGACAAGGTTGTGCGATTTGCCGACAAGGAGTCGCACCAGGTCTTTGTGGAGCCCGAAGGGCTGACGACGAGCGTCGTTTACCCGAACGGAATCTCGACCAGCCTGCCGCAGGACGTGCAGGAGCGGTTCGTGCATTCCATTATTGGTTTCGAGAACGCGCGAATTACACAACCGGGTTATGCGATCGAGTACGACTACTTCGATCCACGCGATCTCAAGCCGACGCTGGAAACCAAGCACGTCCATGGTTTGTATTTCGCGGGCCAGATCAACGGCACGACGGGCTACGAAGAGGCCGGTGCGCAGGGTTTGCTCGCAGGCATCAATGCAGCACGCAGGGCCCGCGATGAAGCAGAATGGTTTCCGCAACGACACGAAGCCTACATCGGCGTGCTTATCGACGACCTCATCACGCGCGGCGTCAGCGAGCCTTATCGCATGTTCACCAGCCGTGCGGAATACCGCCTGACCCTCCGAGAGGACAATGCCGACCTGCGCCTGACTCCGACAGGCCGCGAACTCGGCCTCGTAAACGATGAGCGCTGGTCCGTGTATAACGACAAGCGCGAAGCCGTCGAGATGGAACAGGCCCGACTCGATAACATCGTGCTGCGGCCGGCTGCATTGACGGAGAACGACGAGTTCCTCATCGGTAAAGAGCTCACGCGCGAGTGCACGGGCACGGACCTGCTGCGTCGGCCAGAGCTGGACTATGCGGCCGTGTCCGGCCTTTCGACCGTTGGCACATTCGATGCCGCGAAGCTGGTCAGCGACGAGCAGCGCGAGCAGGTCGAGCTGCAACTCGAGGTGCAGGCGAAGTACGCGGGTTACATCGACCGACAGCAGCGTGAGATCGCAAAACACGCGAAACAGGAATCGCTGCGCTTGCCAGACAACATCGATTACTCACTGGTCGACGGCCTGTCCAACGAGGCGCGGCAAAAGCTCGAAGCGTCGCGCCCGGTGACGCTCGGCCAGGCCTCGCGCCTGGAAGGCATGACGCCTTCGGCCGTGTCGCTGATATTGATTCACCTGAAAAAGCGTCAGCTGAAGAAAAGCGCCTAGCCGCTTCCACGGTTCCTGCTTGTCCAGCTCGGGCGTTTACGCGAGCCCGAGTCTCTCGCCATACTCCGACTCGTACTCGAGCTGCATCTTGTAGAACGGGCGTGGCTTGTTGCCCTCGAGCACATCCTCCAGCACGTTGAGGTGAGTGTGCCAGCCGCCGCTGACGCTGAGCACGGTGTCCGTGGATTCCAGCCGGCGGTGAATGAGTTCGAGCTTCACCTTGTTGCCTTGCTCCGTGAGTTTGTAGCAGACCGTGGATTTTTCTTCGTCGAACTCCCAGGTGTGTTCGAGAATGTGTGGCGCCTCGCAGCGCGTGACTTTGCCGGTGAAAGACATCTTCTCCGGCATGTCCTTGTACTTCTCGGGCCGCGGAATGTCCTCGTCACTCGACAGGGATACGTTGTGAAAGTGCATATCGACGTGTCCGTCGGCAACGGTCTCTACGTCGCCGCCACAAAGCCACTGCGCGCGCTTGTCGCTTTCGGTCAGGTAACTCCAGACCCGCTCGATGGGTCCCGGCAGCAAACGTTCGAATTTCACCGTGCTCTCGTCGAGCAACTCACCGTACTGGTTCATAGTCGTTCTCCTTCAGTCTTTCTCGTCAAGAAGCCGCTCGAGTTTGTCGAGCCGTTGGGACCAGAAATCGCGCACTTTGCCGAGCCAGTCTTCCACTTCCCCGAGACCGTCGTCGGTGAGTTTGTAGATGCGGCGCTGCGCATCGACTCTCGCCGTGACGATGCCGGCGTCTCGCAATACCTTCAGATGCTGCGAGACGGCCGGCCGGCTCATTTCGAACTTGTCGGCCAGTTCGCCGAACGAGGTTTCGCCGGCGGCCAACGATTCGATGATGCGGCGGCGCGTGGGGTCGGCAAGGGCGGTAAAAGTGTCCATGCCCGTATAATAAGCAATAACTTAATTAAGTCAAGACTTATTTTATAGGCAAGCGCCCGGGTGAGGGCCCAGATTGAGTATCTCTTCCGGGGCAGGCGAGACGATGGCGTCGACGGAATTCAACCCGGAGAATGGGCCCGATAGTCAGGTATGCTTTGCTCATGAAAGAACTTCGACTCATCCTGTTCGCCGTATTGCTCGCGTTCGCTGCGGTGGCATGCAGTTGTTCGAGCGACCGGTCCGAGGACGAGGGCTCTGTCCTGCACCGGGGAATCGGCACGGAACCCGAATCTCTGGATCCGCAGAAAGCACGAACCACCCAGGCGGGCGACGTGCTGCGGGATATCGGCGAAGGCCTGGTCGGATACTCCGCGACCGGTGAGCTCGTCCCCGCCGCGGCGGAGGAATGGACCGTATCGGATGACGGCCGCACATACACATTTTCACTGAGGCCCGAAGCGCGCTGGTCGAACGGCGATCCCGTGGTCGCCGGTGACTTCGTGTTTGCCTGGCGACGGCTCGTAGACCCGAAGACCGGCGCGTTCTACGCGCAGTTTCTCGCCGACGTTGCCAACGCCGAGCAAATCATCGAGGGCGAGGAACCGCCCCACGCGCTCGGCGTAGAAGCGGTCGACGACCGGACACTGGTCATGCGGCTGGAGCGTCCGGCACCCTACATTTTGAGCCTGCTGACATATCCCAGCACGTTCCCGGTGCATCCCGGCTCTGTTGCACAACATGGCGACAGTTTCGCCCGTGCCGGCAACCTGCTGTCGAACGGCGCATACGTTCTGGAGCAGTGGACGCCGGGATCCGCGCTTTCGATTCGCCGCAACGAGCACTACTGGAACAACGGGGAAACAGCGATCGATACGGTGAAATACCACGTCATCGTGCAGAATACCGCCGAAGTCAATCGGTACCGCGCGGGCGAATTGCACATTACCAGCAACGTACCGCCGGACATGTTTCAACAGTTAAAACAGCAATACCCCGACGAGTTGCGCATTGCACCCACGCTCGGCGTCTACTTCTACGGATTCAACCTGAGCAAACCGCCGTTCAAGGACAACCCGGGACTGCGCCAGGCGCTGTCGATGGCAATAGATCGCGACATGCTGGCGGAGAAAATCGTCGGCCGGGGCGAGCTGGCCGCCTACAGCTGGGTACCGCCGTACGTGCAAAACTACGAGCCGCCGGTATTCAGCTTCGCGACGCTGACCCAGGAGCAACGCAATACCATTGCGCGTCGCCTGTTCGCAGAGGCAGGCTACGGGCCCGACAATCCGCTGCGCTTCGAGTTGCGCTACAACACCAACGACACCAACAGGCGCATCGCCGTTGCAATTCAATCGATGTGGCGTGAGGTACTCGACGTCGAGACGACCCTGGTCAACGAAGAGTTCCAGGTCCTGATCGCCAACGTCAGGGCGGCGGAGATTACCCAGGTATTTCGCAGCAGCTGGATTGGCGACTACGACGACGCAAATACTTTCCTGAGCATCTTGCAGTCGGGTGCCTCCTCCAATTCGCCTGGCTATGCAAGCGACAAGTTCGACTCCCTGATGAAGCAGGCGGCGGAGCAGCCGGATCTCGAGCGCCGCCGCTGGTTTCTCGAAGAGGCCGAGCGCGAGATGTTGGCGGACCACCCGGTCATTCCGCTGTACTTCTGGGTCAGCAAACACCTCGTCAGCCAGGAAGTCAGCGGTTGGGGAGACAACGTACTGGATTATCACTACAGTCAGCACCTGAGTCTCAGCGCCACCAGGTAGTGGCGCGCCAGGCGGAACACTAAATTGCTGCGATACACGCTGCTGCGGATTCTGGGGGCGATACCGACGCTGCTGTTGGTTATTGCCATTGCCTTTATGATGGTGCATGCCGCGCCGGGGGGCCCCTTTGACGACGACAGGGCCCTGCCTCCCGCCATCGAAGAGAATATCAAGCGCTACTATCACCTCGACGAACCGCTACCGAAACAATTTCTGCGCTACCTGTCCGGGCTCGTCCGGGGTGACCTCGGCCCCTCTTACGTTCACGTCGACTACACCGTTAATGAACTGATAGCGGACGCGTTTCCGCGCTCACTCAAGATCGGCGCATTGGCGATGGCGCTGGCGCTGCTCGCAGGCCTTGGCGCCGGCACTTTAGCCGCCCTGCGGCACGACTCGTGGCTCGATCGCGTCGTGATGGCGATATCGATGACCGGGATATCGATACCTGTTTTCGTGTTCGCGCCGATACTCGTGTTGCTGTTCGCCGTGAAGCTGAACTGGTTGCCGGCAGGCTGGACCAGCTCGTCCGGCGTGTCTCGCTACCTGTTGCCGGTCGTCACGCTTGCGCTGCCGCAGATTGCTTATATTGCCCGCCTGACGCGCGCCAGCATGATCGATGTGCTGCAACGGGACTTCATTCGCACGGCGCGTGCGCAGGGCCTCGGCACAATGAACGTCGTCTGGCTGCACGCCCTCAAACCCGCAATGCTGCCGGTGCTGTCCTACATGGGGCCCGCTATCGCCGCGATTCTCACGGGTTCTATCGTCGTCGAGCAAATCTTCGGCATTGGCGGACTGGGGCATTTTTTCGTTAACGGTGCGCTCAACCGCGACTACACGGTGGTACTCGGTATCGTCGTTTTCTACGCGGCCCTGATCGTCTTCCTGAACCTGGTCGTCGACATTCTCTACGGCGCCATCGACCCGCGGGTGCGGTACCGATGAGCGTGCTGGGTTACAGCACAGTCAGGATCAGCGGCGGCATACTGGTCGCAATCGCGATCATTGCACTCGTCGGCCCGTGGATGAGCCCGCACGACTACGCGAGCACCGACTTCGACAATTTGTTGTTGCCGCCCACATTGTCAGGCGGCCACCCGTTCGGTTCGGACAGTCTCGGCCGCGACCTGTTCGTACGCACGATGATGGGGGTCCGCGTGACCTTGCTGGTCGCCATCGTAGCGAGCATCGTGAGCCTGGTGATCGGGGTCGCATACGGTGCGGTTGCCGGCTTCGTGGGCGGACGCACGGACGCGGCAATGATGCGCATGGTGGATACGTTGTACGCATTGCCGTTCATCTTCTTCGTCATACTTTTGCTGGTCGCCTTCGAGCGCAACTTCCTGCTGATCTTCGTGGCGATCGGCGCCGTCAACTGGCTGGACATGGCGCGAATCGTGCGCGGCCAGACCCTGAGCCTTCGGGAGCGCGAATTCGTCGAAGCAGCGAGGCTGACGGGAGTGAGCACGCCGCGCATCATCGTTCGCCACATCGCGCCCAACCTCATCGGCATCGTTATCGTGTACCTGACACTAACCATTCCGCAGGCCATCCTGGTGGAGTCCTTCCTGAGCTACCTCGGCCTTGGCGTGCAGGAACCGCAAACCTCATTGGGCGCGCTGGTGAATGACGGCGTGAACCATATGGAGGGCGCGTCCTGGGCCTTGCTGATTCCCGCGGGCCTGCTCGCCGTGATCCTGATGAGCTTCAATTTTCTCGGTGACGGCCTGCGCGATTTCTTCGATTCGAGACACACATCGTGAGCCTGCTCGAAGTCGACAATGTCTCGATACGCTACGGCGACAACACGGTCGTCGATGACGTCAGTTTCTCAATCGACCGGGGTGAGTCCGTCGGCCTGGTCGGCGAGTCCGGGTCGGGGAAGTCGCAAACCGCGCTCTCGATACTCGGCTTGTTGTCGCGACAAGCGCGGTTTAGCGGTCGAATACGATTCGACGATGTGGAACTCGACAAGGCGACCGAGGAGCAACTGAACCGTGTACGCGCGCGGCGCATCGGCATGGTCTTCCAGGATCCGATGCAGGCCTTGAACCCCTACCTGCGCGTCGGCCGGCAATTGCGTGCAGTTCTCCGCTGCCACGAGCTTGCCACGGCGGCGGAGTGCGACGCACGCGTGATGGAGATGCTCGAACGCGTGGGGCTGCCCGACGCGCAACGCCAGTTTCGTGCCTATCCACACCAGTTATCCGGCGGTATGCGTCAACGGGTCATGCTGGCTTCAGCCCTTATCGCCGGGCCGGACCTGCTGATCGCCGATGAGCCGACCACGGCGCTCGACGTCACGGTGCAGGCACAAATCCTGGAACTCCTCGAGGAGATTCGCGATGACACGGCGCTGCTGCTGATTACGCACGACCTCGGGATCGTCGCCGGTCATTGCGAACGCATGCTGGTACTCGAGTCGGGACGGCTCGTGGAAAGCGGCCCGACGACCGCGGTGTTCGCAGCCCCGCAACATGCCCATACGCGCGCGCTGCTTGCGGCCGTGCCGCGGATCGATCGGGTCGACATTCCGCCGCCGGCCACGGGGCAGTCGATCCTCGGCGTCGATGGCGCTTCGGTCAGTTACCGCGAGCGCGGCAAGCAACGCCTGCAGGCGGTCAAGGGTGTGAACATGTCCTTGCGCTGTGGCGAAACGATAGCTGTTGTCGGTGAGTCCGGGTCCGGTAAGTCCAGCCTCGTCAGGGCGATGCTCGGTCTCGTGCCGATGGAGTCCGGCCGTGTCGTGTACGCCGGAACGCCGCTCGAAGGACCGGTGGAACGCCGTGCCCGGGAACACCGCCGGGATCTGCAGCTCGTTTTCCAGGACCCGGCGAGTGCGCTCAATCCGCAAATGCGTGTACGCAACATCGTCAGCGAGCCGCTGCTCGTGCACGAGCCCGGCCTTTCCGCGCGTGCGCGCCTCAAGCGGGTCAACGCAGCGCTCGAGCAGGTCGGTCTCGCTGACGAATACCTGCTCCGCTATCCGCACGAGTTGTCGGGCGGGCAAGCGCAGCGCGTTGCAATTGCGCGGGCGCTGATACTCGGACCGAAGGTGCTGTTCTGTGACGAGGCTGTGGCCGCGCTCGACGTCTCGGTGCGCCAGCAGGTGCTCGACCTGCTGCAGAGGGTGCAGGCCGATACGGGTCTGTCGATCATTTTCATTTCCCACGACCTGGCCGTCGTAAGGTCGATCAGCCATCGCGTTCTCGTGCTGTACATGGGGCGGCTGCTCGAAGTGGCTGACAACGCGGCCCTGTTTTCACATCCGCGACATCCCTATACGAGCGCGCTCATCGATGCGGTGCCGGTGCCGGACCCGGTGGTTGCGCCGAAGAAGGCGCCGTTACGCGGCGAGGTGCCCTCGCTCCTGAATCCGCCGCCCGGCTGCGTGTTTCATCCTCGGTGTGAGCATGCACGTGAGGTTTGCAGTGCAACACTGCCGCCGATGAGGGACATTGCGGGCACGCGGGTGGCGTGCCATCGCGCGGACGAAATCGACCTGTCCAGGTAATTGCTTACTGAAACGCGCCCATCGGAATCGGCACCGGTGCACCGTTGATGGTCAACAGCCCTTTCTTGTATTCCGCCGCCATTTCGTAGACGTCCCCGTTCTTCTCCAGGAAACCCATGCCGACGACGGCAGCGGCCTGCGGGTTCATCTGCAGCGCCATGTCCACGAGTGCTTCCGGCACCGAGATGTCCGCCGATGCCTCGGTGCCCAGCAACAACGAGGTCCACTCGAACGTAGACAGGTCTTCCTCGGCGATTTGGATGTCGAGCTTTGTCGTAACCGTGCCCATCGGCAGGCCGACGTCGAGCTTGTCGAAACGCACACTGAACCCCGACGCGAACAGGCGCTTGAGGTCGTCTTCCATGAGCGCAAACATCTCCTGTGCATCCGGATCGATACCCAGTGAGTCGATAGTCTGTTGCAAGCCACCGATCGCCGCTGCGTCAGCTTCCTCGATGCTGATGTCGGCAATCACCGAGATCTCGCCGAACATCGGCAGGGGCTGCGACTCGATTTCAAGAACCGTTCGTCCGCTGACCTGGTCGTCATCGAGAGTCGTTGCGCCGTCGATACTCATGCGCTTCATTCCGCCCGACAGTGCGCCGTTTTTGGAGATCGACAAGCTGTCGAGTACGAGTTTCATCTCTCCGGTCGCAAAGCCGAATTTCGTGGGGGATTGCTGGCCCGAAAAAGTAAGATCGTCGATCGTGAAAGAATCCCGTTCGTCGACGATCGACAGCGTGCCGATGTTCCCCGAATATACGACGTTGCCGCTGTTGGGGTTGGTCGTAACGTCGATGTCGGTGGCACCCCAGGAGGCCGTGGTGTCGCCATCTTCGTGCGAGCCCGGCTCCAGCACGTAGTTCGACTGCAATTCGCCGCTGAGGCCGACCTTGCTGTAGATCGTTCCAGGCAGCTCGACGGCTTCGCCATCGGCAAACTCGACGCTGAGCGTCGACACCGCGCTTCCCAGCCCAGGCGCGAGCGACCCTTTTTCACGTGACATCGAGGCGACCGGAATCAGGCCATGGTCGAGTCGCGTGTTGATGACCAGCACGGGCAGATCGCCGCTGTCGGCGGAGCCACCCAGGGCCTCGACCATCGCCTTCAGGTTGCCCTCCTTCACCTCGACGCGGTGCTGACCCTCTGACGAGAACCAGCCGCGATCGAAGCTGTCCGAACTTACGACGAGGTCGCCACTTTCCCTGGCAGCCCAGTTGATGTTTTCGTCGACGCTCTGCTCGGCCAGCCGGCCAATGATGGCAGGGGAGATGAGAACGACGAGGGCGAGTACGACGAGCAGGGCGACAAAGCCTTTTTTCACGATGCTTACCTGTGTGTGCGGTGAATACCGGCCGAATGCTAGCACGCTGCCACAGTGGAACTGTGCGTTAGCGCTAGAAATCGCTGCCGAGTGTCACTAACATAGCGGCCACAGCAAATCGTCCGGACGTTGAGCCGGGCATGGAAACCTATAAATTTCAAGTGATTATGAACATGAAGATCGCAGCCATCGCCGCGACATTGCTGCTTGCCGTCGTAATACCTGCGCAGAGCGCGCTTGCGGAGGGCGACGCGACGGCCGGTAAGGAACTCGCCTACACCTGTCTCGGGTGTCACGGCATCGAAGGCTATCGCAACGCCTACCCGTCCTATCGCGTGCCGAAACTCGGCGGCCAGAAGGCGGGATACCTGGTTATCGCACTTAAAGGGTATCGGGATGGCACCCGCGCCCACCCGACCATGGAGGCACAGGCAACGAGCCTCAGCGACCAGGAAATCGAGGACATCGCTGCGTACCTCGCGAGCATTGGCGGCGACACCGTGGCCCGCGGTGGCAGTGACGCGCCGGGGATCGCGGCGGCTACCGCCTGTGCCGCCTGTCACGGCGACAACGGGATCAGCGTGAATGCACTGTGGCCGACACTTGCCGGGCAGCACGAGAGTTACCTGGAACGGGCTCTTGGCCAATATCGGGACGGCACGCGCGGGGACGTTGTCATGAGCGCGCAGGCAGCGTTGATAGCGGTAGAAGACGTCGCGTTGCTCGCGCGATATTTTGCGAGCCTCGAAGGCCTCGAAACCACCAAGCCCGACTAGACCGCGCCCGGTCAAAGTCACGATGCCAGCCGAACGCGCACGCACCACGACGCTCGATGCGGGCATCACGGCCATCGATACGGAGTTTCTTCGCCCGCTGCACGATGCGAGCCACCTCATCGTGGAAAACGGCCGCGCGGCATTCGTCGACACGGGCAGCAACGACAGTGTGCCGATGTTGCTGGATGCGCTGCGCCAAAAGGACATCGACATAGCGGACGTCGATTTCGTCTTCCTGACACACATACATCTCGATCACGCGGGCGGCGCGGGACTCCTGATGCAACAGCTACCGAATGCGCGTTGCGTTTTACATCCGCGCGGTGCGCCGCACATGGTCAACCCGGAGAAACTGATCAAGGGTACGCAGGCCGTCTACGGTGTCGAGGAAACGCACCGCCTGTACGGCGAGATCCGGCCGATCGACGAGCGACGAGTCGTTGTCGTGGAGGACGGCCAGTGGCTCGATTTTGCCGGCCGCGATATGCAGGCGCTGTTCACGGAAGGACACGCGCGGCATCATTACTGTCTGAACGATCCGGCCTCCCGCGGTGTGTTTTCGGGCGACAACTTCGGCATATCGTATCGCGAGTTCGACACGGCATCGGGCGAATTCATCTACCCGTCGTCGACCCCCGCGAGTTTCGACCCGCCCGAGGCGCACAAGTCGGTGGACCGGATAATGGGCTGCAATCCGCAGCAGGTTTACCTGACGCATTACAGCCGTGTCACGGACCTCGATCGCCTTGCGACGGACATGCATGAATGCATCGACGCTTTCGCGCAAATGGCCCTGGACGCCGGCGACGAGGACGATCGCGGTGCGGCGCTGACAGCGTCGATGTACGACTTCCTGTCGTCGCGACTGTTCGAGCACGGTTACGAAGGCGACCGCGATGCAATTTGGCCGCTGCTGGAAGTCGATGTAACGTTGAACGCGGCGGGGCTCGTTTCCTGGCTGAAACGACAATAGACCGGTAACAGGCAGAGGTAACAGATGGACAGTTTTCGCGCGTTTCGAATTGATGAGCAGGACGGCGAGATCGTGGCCGGATTCAGGGAGCTGTCGATCGACGACCTGACGCAAGGCAATGTCGTCGTGCGCGTCAGCCACTCCTCGATCAATTACAAGGACGCACTTGCAGCGACCGGTGCCGGCATGATCCTGCGCCGCTACCCGCTCAACGGCGGCATCGATCTCGCGGGTGTTGTCGTGAGCTCGGAAGACACCGACTTCCAGCCGGGCACGGCAGTGCTCGTCAATGGCTGCGGGCTCAGCGAGACCGTCGACGGCGGTTACTCGGAATACGCACGCCTGGACAGCAGCAGCCTCGTGCCGATTCCTGAAGGTATGACGCCCGAGGAGGCGATGCAGATTGGCACTGCCGGTTACACGGCGGCGCTGGCGATTCATCGCATGGAGCAAAACGGACAGACGCCGGACCAGGGACAGGTCGTGGTAACGGGCGCGACCGGTGGCGTGGGCAGCATAGCAATCGACATGTTGAAGTTGCGCGGCTACGAAGTCGTCGCATTGACCGGCAAAGGCAGCGAAGAAGCGTACCTTCGGGAGATCGGCGCCGACCGCATATTGCTCCGCGACCAGGTCGACCTCGGCAGGCGCCCGATGGAAAAAGCACAATGGGCGGGAGCCATCGACAATCTCGG
This sequence comes from uncultured Woeseiaceae bacterium, assembly GCA_945788625.1. Taxonomy (GTDB): domain Bacteria; phylum Pseudomonadota; class Gammaproteobacteria; order Steroidobacterales; family Woeseiaceae; genus UBA1847. The sequence goes on along the minus strand of CALZMQ010000019.1, from coordinate 63,878 downwards.
CGGCGATTACCTGGCCTGGCTCACCCGCACCATGAAGTACGGCGGTAATATCGCGAGCATCGGTCTTGCGGCCAGCCCGGCCCTGAAAACGACGGTATTGCCGTTCATCCTGCGCGCGGTTTGCCTGCTGGGCATCAACTCCGTAGACACGCCACACGATTTGCGGCACGCCGTCTGGACCCGCATCGGCAGCGACCTGAAGCCGCAGCATCTGGCGACTATCGGTCAGCGCAGCATCTCGTTCGACGAATTGCCGGACGCGTTTCGCGCGTATATCGACGGCACGGCGAGAGGGCGTACCGTCGTCAGGATAGGCGACTAGGGCGCGAGCAACTCGGGGTTCACGTAAACGGCGTACGCCGAGAAAATATTGCCGAGCCACAGAAGGCCACCGAGCACCAGCCAGACCCAGTTCGCCGCCGTAAGTGACGCATTGGCCAGGCCACCGACATCGTTCAACGCATCATTGATGGCTTTTTGTGCGACCAGCAGTATTGACGCGAGCACAATGGGTATGACCATGATGGACAGGTCAAGCCAGATCGACATCGTATCGACGTCGAATATCCGGCTCATGAAATTGCTGGCCAGGGTCAGGATGACGAACACCGTTGCAATCAGTGTCGGTTTCCATTCGTATGTCCTACCCTGCGATACGAAATTGGCGTCCACGTCGGCAAGCAGCGAGTGCGTGAAAAATATATAGAAAAAACCGCGGGCAGGTGGCCAGGTGTCTTCATTGTCGACAATCTTGATCTGCCGCCAGTTGCGGTAGAACCAGTACACGAAGTACAGCCCGAACGTCAGTATCGAAAGCAGCATGAATTTGTACGGCGCGACGGCGTAGTAACGTGGAACGTCGCCGATGGGTGCCGTTACCTCGGCTTTCGGTGGTGCGTAAATGGCATCTGTCACGTGCTCGGGCCTTTTTTTGCTGGCGTCGCGCGAAGCTTAACATTTACTATTCAGCGTGAAGCCAAGCGCCGTCACACAATAGGCAACTCTGATTGCTTTTAGATACGACCCATAATATCGCTACGCCTGAGGGAGTCGAGCTGCGCCTGCCCGTGGCCGGTCTCGGTGCACGATCGATGGCCTGGCTCCTGGACGCCCTGATAAAGCTTGCGGCCCTGGTCGTCGCGTCGATGGTACTGCCGTTTCTCGGCGATCTCGGCCAGGGGCTATGGCTGATAGCGTTCTTCGTGCTGCTCTGGCTATACAACGTCGTCTTCGAGGTGCTCAATCACGGCGCCACGCCTGGCAAGAAGACGTTGGGCCTGAAAGTGATGAATGCCAATGGCACGCCGGTCGGCTGGTCGGGATCGATCATTCGCAACCTGATTCGTTTCGTCGATACCCTGCCCGGTTGCTACGCTTTCGGCTGCGTAGCCGTCCTGCTGAGCAAGGATTTTCAGCGGCTCGGCGACCTCGCGGCCGGCACCATCGTCGTCTATGAAGACAAGGGTCACGCCGGCAGCGCGATCGGCGATACGGATGCCGTCGCGGTAAAAGTGCCGCTGACGCTCGATGAACAGCAGGCCATCGTCGGTTTCGGCGAGCGGGCCTCTCGACTCAATCGAGATCGTGCCGAGGAACTCGCCGGGCTGATGACGCCGGTTTTCGGCGAGGTCGATGCGGATCGTCTGCGCAGCCATGCCGCCTGGCTCGTGGGCGGGGAGCGCAACCAGTGAAACAGGAGGCGTTCGAGGCGCGCTACGCCGATGCCTGGGCCGAGTTGGAGCAGTGGATCGTCCTGTTGAGCGCCGGGCGCAGGAAGCTGACGTCGTCCGTGGATCGGGGAAAAATCGGGCGGGAGATGCCGGCTCGTTACCGCCAGGTGTGCCACCACCTGTCGCTGGCCAGGGCACGCCGCTACAGCATCGGGCTGCAGCAACGCCTCAATCGCCTGGCGCTGGACGGGCACCAGCATCTCTACCGGGCGCGAACGCCCGTGTTCAGCGCGATATTGCGCTTCATCATCATCGGGTTTCCCCAAGCGTTTCGGCGGCAGTGGCGCTACATGCTGGCGGCAACCCTGTTGTTTTACCTGCCGATCGCCGGCATGGCGCTCGCCGTGCAAATCGAACCGGAACTCATCTACTCGCTCGTCGATCCCGGCCAGGTTGCACAGATGGAAGACATGTACGACCCGGCCAACCGCGTGCTCGGGCGCGAGAGGGAGTCGGAAAAAGACGTCGTGATGTTCGGGTTTTACATCATGAACAACATCGGCGTCGGCTTTCGCACCTTCGCCGGCGGCCTGTTGTTCGGCATCGGCAGCATATTCTTCCTGTGTTTCAACGGGCTGTATTTCGGTGCCATCGCCAGCCACCTGACGAGCGCCGGATACACCGAGACTTTCTGGTCGTTCGTGTCGGGGCATAGCGCATTCGAATTGACGGCCATCGCGATTTTCGGTGCGGCCGGACTGATGCTGGGAATGGGCGCGCTCGCGCCGGGCCGCAAAGTGCGCTGGCAATCAATTCGCGACCGCGCACTCGATAGCATGCCGCTGGTTTACGGCGGCACCGGCATGCTCGTCGCCGCTGCTTTCGTGGAGGCCTTCTGGTCGTCGACGACATGGCCACCGGTCGGCCTGAAGTACATGGTAGGCGCCGTTCTCTGGATACTAACCGGTCTGTATTTCGGCCTGATGGGGCGCAGTGAACCTTGAGGCCGTAACGGCCGAGCTGCGACCGCGGGGTCCGTGGGAGGCGGCCGACTTCGGTGCGCGCATGATTCGCCGCGATGCAGCTGTCATTTATCGCGTGTGGTTCATGGTCACGCTGCCACTCTTAGGCTTAGCGGTCCTTTGTATACTTTTCTCGCCGTTTCCGGACTGGGTGCAGATGGGCTACTGGTGGTTGGAGCCACTCGCGGACGGCCCCATCCTGTACGTGATTTCACGACGGCTGTTTGGCGAGAACACCGACGCTCGCGCCGCATTGCGTGCGATGCCGGGGATTACGCGGCAGAACTGGATTTTCCTGCTCACGCCCTATCGACTGCATTTCGCACGGTCGCTCGCGATGCCCCTAACGCAACTCGAAGGTTTGTCCGGCAAGCGGCGGCGAGAACGTGCGAAGGTGCTGAACCAGAGCACGCTGAATTACGGCATCGGTGTCACCGTGGCGTACCAGCACCTCGCGTTGTCACTGTTTTTCGGCATCATCCTGCTGGGCTTTGCATTCGTGCCGACCGCCTACTGGGACACGATAGGCTTGTCCTGGTTCGAGAACTTCTACGAACCCGAAGGCGCGTCCGCCAAGTTGCTCGGCCTGTTCGTTTTCTACGCAGCGCAGAGCGCGCTGCATCCCTGGTTCGTCGGCGCCGGCTTCGGCCTCTATATCAATTGCCGCACGATACTCGAGGCCTGGGATATCGAAGTTGCGTTCCGGCGGATGCTGCAACGCCGTGAAGGGAAAGTCGCGGCGGCCGCGGCGGCCGTCCTGCTTGCGGTCGGCCTCGCCTCCGATCCGGCCATGGCGGACGGCCCTGCCATCGAGCCGTGGTGGGATGCCGAGGTCATCGAGGCGGCCGAAGAGAAGGTATTCGAGGACGAAGCGCTGCGCACGATGGAGACCGTCGAGCGGTGGGTGACGATCGACGATGACGAAGTCGAGGAAGACACCGGCAACATGGACCTCAGCGGTTTCGAGGTAGCGGTGCGCGCCATCGGCCGATTTATTTCGGTCCTGGTCGAGTTCGGTCTGTGGGTGCTGCTCGCCGTGGCGATCGCCGTGATAATCGCAACGTCCAGCCGCTGGCTACCCTACGTTCGCTACGAGCCCGCCCGCCGGCGGCGGCGCCAACGCATCATCCTCGCCTCGGGAGAGATTACGGCGGAAACCCTGCCCGACGACATTCCGGCGGCGGTGCTGTCGCTGTGGGCGAAGGGCGAGCGACGCCAGGCGCTGAGTCTCCTGTATCGAGGCAGCGTATTCGCAGCCGTCGATCAGCACGGGGTGCGCTTGCCGAACAGCGCGACCGAGGGCGTCTGCGTCGATGCGGTTGCGGAACAGACACCGTCGGCGCAGGCCGAGTTCTTCCGCAAGGTCGTCGCCGCCTGGGTTTGGTGCGCGTACGGCTCGAAAGCGCCGGCGGACGAGACGGTAGCGGCACTTTGTGACGAGTGGCCGTCGCACTACGGGGCAACGGCGTGAAGCAATCGACGATCATGTGGCTGATTGCGCTGGCCACTGCCGTGTTCGCACTGTGGTTTTTCAATACGCACGAGAAACAAAGCCAGGAGCGTTGGACGGGGTTCCAGGGAGAAGCACGAGCCAACGATCACCTTGCTGCACAGATGTTGTTGCAGGAACTGGGCTTCGAAGCAGAGTCCAGGGCGACGCTGACGCCTTCCGAATGGTTACCGCCGACCGAGGACACGGTGTTCATCCGTCTCACGCCGACCATGACCATCGGCGAGGAGCGCATGGCGATCCTGAACTGGGTGTCCGACGGCGGTAACCTTATTCTCCTGCCCCCGAACCAGACGCTGGTCGACGTCGACGAGTTTCTTATGACGCTCGGCTTCAACCTGGTCGAGACCGATTACTATGAAGACGAGTCGTCCGACGAGAGCGCAGAAGAAGACGCCGGGGGTTTGCAGGCGACGAGCGACTACGAAGTTACCGAGAAACCCGCCGACGAATCGTCATCGCAGGACGAATACGACCTCAGCCACCTGATGAGCACCACCCGCATCGGTCTTGTCGACGGCGATGCCGAGGCGAACATCATCCTGGACCAGGACGTGATCGTGGTGGCGCGGCGCGAATGGGGGCAGGGGTATGTCACGTTGATCGCAAGCTCCTTCCTCTTCGACAACAACAACATTTCCACGGGCGATCATGCGCGGCTGTTTGCCGACGTGGTCGCCGGCGAAATCGATCCGGGCAAGGTGTGGCTGATCTACCAATCATCGTTCAGTCCGCTCTGGGAGGTGATCTGGAGGGCCGCGCCGTTTCTCGTGCTCAGCCTCGCCGCGCTTCTCGGGCTATGGCTGTGGGCCGTCATGCCGGTCTTCGGGCCGCGGATCAGGCCGGAAGAAGAGTCGCGGCGATCGATTGTCGAGCACATCCGGGCATCGGGGGTGTTCGTCTGGCGCCATGACGGCGCCGAGAGCTTGATGGAAAGCTCGACGCACGCGGTGCTGCACGAGGCCGAATCGCGGCACCCGGGTATCGGGCGACTGCCCAGGAAGAAACAGGCCGAGGTCATCGCGCGCATGACCGGCATGTCGGCGCAAAAAGTAATGGACGTACTCAATGGACAGCCGGATCAGCGCCCCCGGGAATTCACGCACAGCATGCAAAGGCTGCAATCAATAAGGAAAGAGTTATGACCGATCAAGAAGGCCAAGTGGCAATACTGCATGAAAAGATCTCGGCCATGCGCCGGGAAATCGAGCGTGCCTTTGTCGGTCAGAAGGTCGTCGTGGACGAAATTGTCATCGCGCTGCTGGCCGGCGGCCACGTGTTGCTCGAGGGCGTACCGGGTCTCGGCAAAACGCTGCTCGTCAAAGCCATGTCGCGCGCATTCGGCGGCAAGTTCTCACGCATACAATTCACGCCCGACCTGATGCCGAGTGACGTGTCGGGACATGCACTTTACGACCCGAAGACGGAGTCCTTCCGGATTCGCCGCGGCCCGGTGTTCGCGAACCTGCTGCTGGCCGACGAGATCAATCGTGCACCGGCGAAAACGCAGGCGGCGCTGCTCGAGGTCATGCAGGAAAACCAGGTGACGATCGAGGGCAAGTCTTCTCCCCTGACGAAACCGTTCATGACCGTCGCGACGCAAAACCCGGTGGAACACGAGGGCACGTATCCGCTGCCCGAAGCGCAACTCGACCGCTTCCTGCTGAAAGTACTCATCGACTACCCCGATCAGGCGGCAGAGAACCTGATCGTCACGGCAGTGACGAATGGTCATGTCGGCGACTCGCTGAACGTCGAGCCGGTCAACACGGTCATGAGTCCCGAGGAAGTCATCGCGGCGCAATCCCTTGCTGCGGCCACGAGGGTCGACCCGTCGGTGCTGGACTACGCGGTTCGCATTGCACGCGAGACGCGGCAGGCGTCGGGAATTCGTATGGGCGCAGGTCCGCGCGGTTCGATATCGATGGTGCGCGCGGCACGAGCCGCGGCGGTCGTTGAGCGACGCGCCTTCGTGACGCCGGACGACATTCGCAAAGTCGCCGTGCCCGCTTTGCGGCATCGCATCGCGCTGGCCCCGGAACTGGAAATCGAAGCGTACCGGCCCGAGGACATCCTCTCCGACATACTCGACAACGTGAGCGCGCCAAGACAGTGATACCGCGCCAGCCATTGTTCTGGGCCACAGCCGCGCTGGCGCTGCTCGGCCTGGTCGTGGCTGCAACGTCGCTGCCGGCCGATTACTGGTGGTATGCGACGGGCGGCGTCATATTCCTCGGCGCCAGCGACGCGACGCTCGGCTGGTTGACGTCGGCACCCGGAATCGAGCGCGTGGCGCCGCGATCGATGTCACTCGCGAACTGGGTCGACATTCATCTCACGATTCGCAACCACGCCGGTCGTCGTGACCTGAAGATGCGTGTCTTCGATCATCATCCACAGTCGTTCCTGGTCAAGGGCCTGCCGCAGGACGCCGACGTGCCGGCCGGGCATTTTGTTGACATCCCGTATCGCGTGAGACCGACGCAGCGGGGACCGTTCGTTTTTCCCGGCTGCGAGCTCCGGCTGGCCTCGCCGTTGGGTTTCTGGTGGCGCAGGCGTTTCATCGACATCCGTTCGGAGGTGCGCGTCTACCCGAACTATTCGACGATCTCGAAGCTGCTCGCCTACGAAGTCGACAACCGACTGCCGCTGGCCGGCGTGCGTATGAGCCGGCGGCGCGGTGAAGGCATCGAGTTTCACCAGCTGCGGGATTATCGTGAAGGCGACAGCATGCGGGCCATCGACTGGAAGGCCACCGCGCGGATGTCGCGCATCATCGCGCGCGAATACCAGGACGAGCGCGACCAGCAGGTCGTGTTCCTGCTTGACGCCGGGCGACGCATGCTCGCAAAGGACGCCGAGCTGAGCCATTTCGATCACGCCCTGAACGCCATGCTGCTGCTCAGCTACGTCGCCCTTCGCCAGGGCGACGCGGCGGGTGTCATGACGGCCGGTGCGAAACGTACCTGGCTGCCACCCAGGAAGGGCGTCGATGCAATCAACGACCTGCTCAATCATGTGTATGACATCGAACCGCAGCCTATCGAGGCCGATTACCTGGCGGCAGCGACGGAACTGGCGGTGCGCCAGCGCCGCCGCTCGCTGATCGTCATCCTGACCAATGTACGCGAGGAAGACTCCGACGACCTGCGTGCAGCCACCAGCCTGCTGAAGCGGCGGCACCTCGTGATCCTGGCAAGCCTGCGGGAGGCGGCGCTCGACGAGGCGCTTGCGCACCCGGTGCATGGCTTCAGAGATGCGCTCGCATATGCCGCGACCAACCAGTACATGGAGGCGCGGCGCGAGTCGCAGAACCTGCTCCGCGCCAAGGGCGTATTCGTGGAGGATTGCCTCAGCGAGGACCTGCCGGCGGCGATCACCAGCCGTTACCTCGCGATCAAGGGCGCCGGGCTGCTGTAGAGGCTGTCTGAAAACCCGAGCTTGTGGCAGGAGCGGCCTACGTGGCCTTGGGGTATTCCAGCCGCGATAAGCGTCTTTTCGAGCACGAATTCCTGTTGAATCAGTAATCGGTTGCGGGGGCCGAAGCCGCCCGGCAACCGCACCAAGATAAATTTACCGAATGGTCCATTTGGGAATGGGCCTTCGCGTGGTTTAGAATCCTCGCCCCCGCTGGTTTTAATCTGCATTAAAACTGCGCCAAACCAGCGACCATGACCCGAAGAGAGGAAGCGCGATGAGTGCTGGAAGTCGATTCCGCGCCGCGCTCGAAGCGGAACGCCCGCTTCAGATCGCAGGCACAATAAACGCTTACACCGCCATGCTCGCCGACAGGGCGGGCTTCAGGGCGATTTACCTGTCGGGCGCCGGCGTGGCCAATGCCTCCTACGGGCTGCCCGATCTCGCCATGACAACCCTGAATGACGTCTGCGAGGACATCCGCCGCATCGCTTCCGCAACTGACTTGCCGCTGCTGGTGGACGCCGATACCGGCTGGGGCAGTGCGTTTATGATCGGCCGCACGATACGTGAAATGACCTGGGCGGGCGCAGCGGGCTGTCACCTGGAGGACCAGGTCGCGGTGAAGCGCTGCGGTCATCGGCCGGGCAAGGCGCTCGTGGACACCGCCGAGATGGGCGATCGCCTGAAAGCCGCCGTGGACGGCCGCATCGACGATCAGTTCGTCATCATGGCGCGCACGGACGCGCATGCGGTGGAGGGCCAGCAGGCCGCCATCGATCGTGCCGCCGCCTACGTCGAGGCCGGCGCCGACATGATTTTCGCCGAAGCGCTGACAACGCTCGAAGAGTACCGGCAGTTCACGGATGTCATCAAGGTGCCGGTGCTGGCGAACCTGACTGAATTCGGCAAGACGCCGCTGTTCGCGATCGACGATCTTGCAGGGGTCGGTGTTGCAATGACCTTGTACCCGCTGAGCGCGTTTCGCGCCATGTCTGCCGCCGCGCTCAAGGTCTACGAGACGATACGAAACGACGGCACCCAAAACGCGGTCGTCGACACGATGCAAACACGAATGGAGCTGTACGACGTACTGGGTTACCAGGCGTACGAAGACAAGCTCGACGCCCTGTTTCAGGAACAGGGGCTCAACACGGGAGAAAAAAATGGCAGCAACTAAAAAGACCGGCGGCCTGGCCGGAGTAACCGCAGGTCAAACGCATTTGTGTACCGTCGGCAAGGAAGGCGCGGGCCTGACTTATCGTGGTTACGATATCTATGACCTTGCAGACAATGCGAGTTTCGAGGAGGTTGCCTACTTGCTGCTGCACGGCGCGTTGCCGACGAAGGCCGAACTCGACGCCTATATCATCACGATAAAAGCGAATCGCGGCTTGCCGGAATCGCTGAAGACGGTTCTGGAAATGGTGCCTGGCGACGCCCACCCGATGGATGTGCTGCGTACGGGCGTCTCGTTCCTCGGCAACGTCGAGCCCGAGGGTGACTTCTCGAACCAGTCCAAGGTAGCGGACCGCCTGCTGGCATGCCTGCCGTCGATGCTGCTTTACTGGCACCGTTTCCACACCGATGGCGTGCGCATCGACACCGAGACGGATGACGACAGCATCTCGGGCCATTTCCTGCACATGCTGCACGGCGCGGCGCCCAAAGAGCTGCATCGCAAGTGCCTCGATACGAGCCTGATTCTCTACGCAGAGCACGAGTTCAACGCCTCGACGTTCGCGGGCCGCGTCATTACGGGCACGCTGTCCGACATGCACTCTGCGGTTGCCGGTGCGATCGGTGCGCTACGAGGTCCGCTCCACGGTGGCGCCAACGAGGCCGCCATGGAACTCATCTCGAAATTCGATACGCCCGAAGCCGCCATCGAAGGCGTGCACGGCATGTTGGAGCGCAAGGACCTGATCATGGGCTTCGGCCATCGCGTGTATACCACTTCGGATCCGCGCAATGCCGTCAACAAGAGAATGTCGAAGGCCCTTGCCGAAGACGCCGGTAACACCACTCTGTACCCGATCTCGGAAGCGATCGAGAAAGTCATGTGGGACGAGAAGAAGCTGTTTGCCAATGCCGACTTTTTCGCGGCGAGCGTATACCACTTCATGGGCATACCGACGTACCTGTTTACGCCGATATTCGTCTGTTCACGCATCACCGGATGGGCCGCGCACATCATGGAACAGCGCGCCGACAACAAACTGATCCGCCCCGCGGCGGACTACATCGGACCCGACTTACAAAAATGGGTGCCGATCGAAGATCGCACCTGAGGAAACAGCATGTCTAACGTTGATATTCGCTCCGCGAAAAGGGCCGAGTGGGACCAGGCGCTCGTCGATATCGCCGATTACGTCTGTGACTACGAGGTCGACAGCGACCTCGCCTTCGAGACGGCGCATTACTGCCTGATGGATACGCTCGCCTGTGGATTCCAGGCGCTCGACTACCCGGCATGCACCAAGCTCATGGGTCCGGTCGTGCCCGGCGCCACCCTGTCCGGCGGTGCGCGCGTGCCGGGCACGTCCTATGAACTGGACCCGGTACTTGCCGCATTCAACATCGGCGCCATGAATCGCTGGCTCGATTTCAACGACACCTGGCTTGCGGCCGAGTGGGGTCACCCGTCCGACAATCTCGGCGGCATCCTGGCAACGGCGGACTACCTGAGTCGCCAGGCCCGCAGTGCGGGCAAAGACCCGTTGACCATGAAAGACGTGCTGAGGGCGGCGATCAAGGCGCACGAAATTCAGGGTGTTCTTGCGCTCGAGAACAGCTACAACCGTGTCGGCCTCGACCACGTGCTGCTTGTTCGCGTTGCATCGACGGCGGTCGTTACACGCATGCTCGGCGGCGATCGTGACCAGGTGCTGAACGCGGTATCGAACGCATGGATCGACGGGTGCTCCTTACGAACCTATCGGCATGCGCCTAACACGGGCTCGCGCAAAAGCTGGGCCGCCGGTGACGCCACGAGCCGCGCCGTTCGCCTGGCGCTGATCGCGATGACCGGCGAGATGGGCTATCCGTCGGCGCTCTCCGCGAAGAGCTGGGGCTACTACGACGTCCTCTTCAAGGGCAACGAATTCAAGTTCCAGCGACCCTACGGCAGCTACGTGATGGAGAACGTTTTGTTCAAGATCTCCTACCCGGCCGAGTTCCACTCGCAGACGGCGGTCGAGGCAGGCATGACGCTGCATGCCGAGGTCAGGGACCGTATCGACGAAATCGCAAGGGTCGTCATCGAAACGCAGGAAGCCGGCGTTCGCATCATCGACAAGACCGGCCCGCTGGATAACCCGGCCGACCGCGATCACTGCATCCAGTACATGGTCGCCGTGCCATTGATCTTCGGCCGCCTGACGGCCGCGGATTACGAGGACTCGGTCGCACAGGATCCGAGAATCGATGAACTGCGCGACAAGATGGAAGTCAAAGAAAACCAGCAATTTACGAAAGACTATTTCGATCCGGAGTTGCGCTACATCGGGAACGCGGTACAGGTGTTCTTCAAGGATGGCACGAGCACCGATCGCATCGAGGTGCATTTCCCGATCGGGCACCGTGAGCGCCGCGAAGAGGGCATACCCGTGCTGAAGAAGAAGTTCGTCGACAGTGTCTCGCCCAGGCTGGCCGCCAACCAGTGGGCCGAACTCGATGCGTTGTGCGCCGACCGCGACAAGCTGGCGGCGACGGCCGTCGACGACTTCATGGCCTTGCTGGTGGCATGACGGTTTCGCAGGAGCAGCCTGTCGTGGGAGCGACCCAGCCGCGATTGATCGCGCCAAGATGGCGCTCCTACGGGTTGTTGTTGAGTGTCGTAGGAGCGGCTTCCAGCCGCGATTGTTCGCGCCAGGGTGGTGCTCCTACGAACCGCCGTTGAGAGGAATCTATGAACCGAACCTTTGGTCTTGCCGCTGCCGCACTATTGTTTTTCCCCACGCTATCCGCAGCCGATGTCGACCGCCGCATTCTGCACGACGGCGCCCTGGTCGTTGAGGACATCCCCGAAATCCCCGAGGAGATCGTTCACGGCCTGACGCGTTACCAGGACGTGCGGGCGGCGGGATTTCGCGAATGGACCGAAGACGGTACCGGCATCTACGTGTCGACCGGTTTCGGCGACGTCGACTCCCTGCATCGCGTGGAGATGCCGGGAGGCGCGCGGCACCAGATTACCTTCTACCGCGAGCCCATCGGCGGAGTGACGCGGCAGCCCGACGGGAGCAAACTGTTGTTCACCCGGGACGCAGGCGGCAACGAGTTCGCACAGATATTCGAATTCGACCCGGAAAGCGGCGAGGCCGAATTGTTGACCGACGGCGAGTCGAAAAACACCGCGATCGCCTGGGACAGGCGCGGCGCACGCGTGGCGTTTCAGAGTACTCGACGCAACGGCGCATCGAACGACATCTGGATCATGGATCCCGACGAGCCTGAGAGCGCGGAACTGGTTCTCGCATCGCCCGATGGCGCCTGGTGGGGGCCGGTGGAATTCTCTGCAAACGGCAGCCGGCTGCTCGTACAGAAGTACAACAGCGTCTCCGATTCCAGTGCGTACCTGCTCGATCTCGACTCCGGGAAGCTGAATATTCTTGCCGGCGGCGAGGACAAGCCGAGCACCAACTATCCGCTCGCTTTCGACGACGCGAATGACGGCCTCTGGTTCATTACGGACCGGGGCGGGGAGTTCAATCAGCTGGCGTGGCAGGCGATGACGGAAGATGCACAAGCAGAGATCGTCACCGCTGACATCGAATGGGGCGTCTCCGGCGCAGAGATGAGCCACGACCGCAGCCGGATAGCATTTGTCGTCAATGAAGACGGTATGTCACGCGTTTACCTGCTCGATACGAAGACCCGGCAATACCGGAGCGTCGACAAACTGCCGACGGGCCGTGCGTACGGACTGAAATTCAGCCCGGACGACAGCCGTCTCGGCATGACGCTGAACACGCCGCGGACGCCCAGCGACTCGTTCGTACTCGATCTCGGTCCGGGGCCGCTCGACTATGGCGAGTTGACGCGCTGGACGACCAGCGAAATCGGTGGCCTGAACGTCAAGAAGTTTCGAGCACCGGAACTCGTTCGCTACCCGACCTTCGACAAGGTCGACGGTGAGCCACGGCTGATTCCGGCCTGGGTCTACAGGCCGAAAGGCAAGGGACCGTTCCCGGTGGTCGTTTCGATTCACGGCGGACCCGAGGGACAGTCCCGTCCGGTTTTCAGCAGCACCTATCAAATGTGGATGGCCAAGCTCGGCGTTGCCGTCGTGCTCCCGAACGTCAGGGGCTCGTCGGGCTATGGCAAGACCTATGTCGGCCTGGACAACGGTTTCAGGCGCGAAGACTCGGTCAGGGACATCGGCGCGCTGCTCGACTGGATCGCGGCGCAACCCGACCTCGACGCCGATCGGGTCGCCGTTTACGGTGGCAGCTACGGCGGCTACATGGTGCTGGCGAGCGCCGTTCACTACAGCGACAGGCTCAAGGCGGCGGTCGACTACGTCGGCATCAGTAATTTCGTGAGCTTCCTCGAGAACACGCAGGACTACCGGCGCGATTTGCGGCGCGCCGAATACGGCGACGAACGCGACCCGCAAATGCGCAAGCACCTCGAGAAGATCAGCCCGTTGAACAATGTCAACAGGATCAGCGTGCCGATTTTCATTGCGCAGGGCGAGAACGACCCGAGAGTCCCGGTCAGCGAGTCCACGCAGATGGTCAAGGCACTGCGCGACCAGGGGCAGACGGTGTGGTACATGAACGCCTTGAACGAGGGCCACGGCTACCGCAAGCGCGAAAACCGCGATACGTACCAGCAGGCGACCGTGTTGTTCTTTCAAAAACACCTGGTCAACGGCACGCTCAGGTAAACGGCAACACGGGACCGGACGAAAGTTGCGCGCGCAAGCCATCCAGACGGCGATCGATTCGCTCGGACAGACGTTTCCCGAAGGCGCCGCCGGGAAGTTCTCGACCTTGCTCGACGAACTCGGAAAATGGAACCGCCGCGTCAACCTGACCGCCGTTCGTGACCCCTCAGAGATGCTGACGGCACATATTCTCGATAGCCTGGTTGCAAGACCGTTGCTGCACGGCCGCACGGTACTCGACGTGGGCACCGGCGCCGGCTTCCCGGGCCTGCCGCTCGCAATCGCCGAGCCGGAGCGGCAATTTACCCTGCTCGACCGCAACAACAAGAAGATCATGTTCGTGCAGCATATGGCCGGCCTGCTCGGCCTGGGTAACGTGACGGCCATCAAAGGCCGTAGCGAGGACTATGCACCCGGCCAGCGCTTTGATACCGTGATTGCCCGGGCGCTGGCCGCATTGCCGCGTCTCGTGGAGATCGCCGGGCAACACGTGGGAGAGGATGGGGTGTTCGTGGCGCTGAAGGGGCGCTACCCGGCGGAAGAAATAGAACAAATCAGTGGCCAACCGTGGAGCCATGTTGTAATGGAACTCGAAGTGCCGGGTCTCGAAGCACGGTCACGGCACGCGGTACTATTGCGAAGAGTTTCGAGTGCCGCAAGCTGACCAGGCAGAATTCATGACGCGCATCATTGCAGTAGCAAACCAGAAGGGCGGGGTGGGCAAGACGACCACCTGCGTCAACCTGGCCGCATCGCTCGCGGCGACGCAGCGGCGCGTGCTGCTTGTCGACATGGATCCGCAGGGCAATGCGACCATGGGTTGCGGAATCAACAAGATGGAGCTCGAGTACTCGACCTGCGACGTGCTCCTCGGCGACACCACCGCCGCAGACACCATCGTTTCGCCCCCCGAAGGCGGCTTCGCCGTCCTGCCAGGGAATGAGGACCTGACCCTGGCCGAGGTCAGGCTGCTGCAGGAAATCGGCCGCGAGATGAAGTTGAAGAAAGCGCTCGCCCCGGTGGTCGGCCTGTACGACTTCATCCTGATCGACTGTCCGCCCTCGATAAACATGCTGACGGTGAATGCGCTGACCGCCGCGGATGGTGTATTGATACCGATGCAGTGCGAGTATTACGCGCTGGAAGGCTTGAGCTCCTTGCTCAACACGATCGAGCAGGTACGCGACTCCGTGAATCCGGACCTCGAGATGTACGGCATCCTGCGCACCATGTTCGACCCGCGCGTCAACCTTGCGAACGAGGTATCGATGCAGCTTATCGAGCACTTCGACCGCAAGGTGTTCCGTACTATCGTGCCGCGAAACATCCGCCTGGCCGAGGCGCCGAGTTTCGGGCGCCCGGCACTGTTGCACGATCGTTCCTCGCGTGGCGCGATTGCTTACCTTGCGCTGGCCGGCGAAGTGTTGCGCCGCGAGGACGCGCGCGTGGCGCAAGCCGTATGAACACGGCACCGGAAGCAGAGAGTTATAGATGACACCGAAGAAGAGGCTGGGCCGCGGGCTTGATGCCCTGTTGAGCAAGCCGGCCGTCAAACCGGCCGAGACCGCCGACAGCGGCGCTGACGCCGGGGACACCCTGAAGCAGATTCCGGTCGAGTTGTTGCAGCGCGGCCAGTACCAGCCGCGCGTCGATATGCGGCAGGATTCCCTCGAGGACCTCGCGAACTCGATCCGTGTGCAGGGTGTCGTACAGCCTATCGTTGCGCGACCGATCAGCAAAAAAGGCGATACGCAGCGATACGAGATAGTCGCCGGCGAGCGTCGCTGGCGGGCAGCGCAGATTGCCGGCCTCGCCGAGATTCCGGCCGTGATCCGCAACGTGCCGGACGAGTCGGCCATCGCGATGGCGCTTATCGAGAACATCCAGCGGGAGAACCTGAACCCGCTCGAGGAGGCGCGGGCCCTGGACAGGCTGATTCGCGAATTCGACCTGACTCACGCCGAGGCCGCCAAGGCGGTTGGCCGCTCGCGCGCGTCCGTGAGCAACCTGTTGCGCCTGCTGGACCTGTCGGAAAAGGTAAAGCCGCTGCTGGAAGACCGGCGGCTCGAAATGGGCCATGCGCGAGCGTTGCTTGCCGTGACGAACGCCACGCAGCAGTTCGATGCCGCGCGCCAGGTCGTCAGGAAGGGACTGTCGGTTCGCGATACGGAAAAGCTGGTCCGCCGCATGCTCGATGGCGGCAGCAAACCCGCCAGGGAGGCGCCCGGCGGGGATGCGGACGTACGTCGGCTGGAGATCGAAATCTCCGAGAAGCTGGGCGCGAAAGTGCAGGTGACGCACAACAAGAAAGGCGCCGGCAAACTCGTCATCAGCTACAACAGCCTCGACGAACTGGACGGGATCCTGAAGCACATCCGGTAGCTGGCCGCTATTCATCGAAAAGACACTACGATTGCCTGCCGGACCGTGCCGGGCGGCATGATGGGCGATTAAGTAAACTGTTCCCGTAATTCCCGGAAATCCCCGGAAAAAAGGCCAAATACGGCCCGCCGATAGCCCCTAATTTGTATTGCCTTGCCGGGGGCCTGCCACTATAATGCGCACGCTATTTGCAGGCCCGCCTGGAAACACCGAAACCACATGCGCCACAAGCCGCCGGTCAGCCCGATGGTCGTGGCGTTTTTAGTGCCGGAGGCAAGCGACATCAGATCCGTGATGCTGAAGGTGCTGATGGGACAAATCGGGGTCGGGACGGTCCTGGCTGCGGTCCTTTGGGGCATCTACGGAAGCGTGGTTGGCTACTCGGCGCTGCTGGGCGGTCTGGTCTGCGTGGTTCCAAATGCCTTTCTCGCACTGCGGCTGGCACTACCACGCCGGGACCCGGGCGCCAAGGCGCTGGTCCGGGCGGCCTATATAGGCGAATTAGGAAAGCTGGCGTTGACCGTGCTGTTGTTCAGTCTCGTGTTCATGCTGGTCAAGCCGCTGTCAGCAGCGGCGCTTTTTGCAGGATTTATCGTGACGCAGCTGGTGACCATAGCCGGTCTGCTGATGCGAGGCGAACAGGAACAGGTAACGAGTAACAGCAATGGCAGCTGAAGGCGGACACGGCCCACAAACGTCGAGCGAGTACATTACTCACCACTTGCAAAACCTGCAGGTCTGCAAGACCGAAACAGGTGAGTGGATATGGAATCAATGCGCCGGCAATCCAATGGCGATCAACGTCGATTCGATGTTCTGGTCGATTTCGCTCGGAATGCTGTTTTGTTTCCTGTTCTGGCGTGTGGCGAGAAAGTCGTCGGTGAGCAAGCCCACCAAGTTCCAGGCCCTCGTGGAGATCCTCGTCGAATTCGTCGATGGCAGCGTCAAAGACACGTTTCACGGCAGGAGCCGCCTGATCGCACCCTTGGGGCTGACGATTTTCGTCTGGGTGTTCCTCATGAATTTCATGGACCTCGTTCCCGTGGACTGGATTCCGGAGCTGGCGAAGCTCCTGGGCGTTCCATACATGAAGGTCGTGCCATCGACGGATGTGAACGTCACCTTCGGCATGTCGATGGCCGTATTCGTCCTGATCCTCTATTACACGCACAAATTCAAGGGCCCGCTCGGGCTGGTCAAAGACCTGACCATGCACCCGATTGCGCCGCCGACGAAGGGCCTCGGCCTCATTGCCGCGCCGATCATCATCGCTTTCAACCTGATCCTCGAGACGGTGGCATTGCTGGCCAAGCCGGTGTCATTGTCGCTGCGACTCTTCGGCAACATGTTCGCCGGCGAACTGATATTCATCCTGATCGCTTTGATGGGGCTGTACCAATTGCCGTTGCACTTCGGCTGGGCCGCGTTCCACCTGCTGATCGTGACCTTGCAAGCCTTTATTTTCATGATGCTGACCATAGTCTATTTGAGCCTCGCATCTGAGAGTCACTAATTCGATTTACCTTTAATCCAACAATTGGACTTGAAACTCCTTAGGAGAAACTGATGGAAACTATCATTGCCTTTAAGGCTCTCGCCGTTGCAATTCTGATCGGCCTTGGCGCACTGGGCGTAGGTATCGGCATGGGCCTTCTTGGTGGGCGCTTCCTCGAGGGCGCTGCACGGCAGCCTGAACTGGCACCGATGCTGCAGACGAAGATGTTCATCGTCGTCGCGTTGCTTGACGCCGTCGCGATGATCGGTGTCGGTATCGCACTGTTCTTTGCTTTCACCACGCCGTTTGTCGACCAGTTCACGGCTGCGGCCGGGGGCTAGCACGAGGCGTAGGGGCGGCTCCGGCCGCGACCGGGCCTGCAAGGCCCTCCTACCCGTTTTATCCCGATAAAGATGCGAGGAGCATTACGTGGATTTCAATCTGACTTTCTGGGGCCAGACGATCGCGATGATCGTATTCGTCTGGTTCTGCATGAAGTTCATCTGGCCGCCTATCGTGGGTGCACTCGAGGAACGCCAAAAGCAGATCGAGGCTGGCCTCGCCGCGGCTGACCTGGGGCAGGAGAAACTGCTCGAGGCGCAGGCCAAGGCGGAAGGCATCGTCGACGACGCTCGCAAGCAGGCGACCGGCATTCTCGACCAGGCACATGCGCGTGCCAACGAAATCGTTGCGGACGGCAAGGCCGACGGCGTCAAGGAGCGCGAACGCCAGCTGACGGCGGCCAAGGCCGAGATCGAGCAGGAAGCCAACCGTGCGCGAGAAGAGTTGCGCGGCCAGGTATCAGCGATTGCGATTGCCAGCGCCGAGAAAATCCTGAGGCGTGAAATCGACGATCGCGCGCACGAAGACATCCTGGGCAAGCTCGCACAGGAGCTCTAGGCCGTGGCTGACAACAACACCGTAGCAAGGCCATATGCCCAGGCAATCTTCGAGATCGCCGAAGACGCAGGCCTGCTCGACAACTGGTCGGAGTCCCTCGCCACAGCCGGCCAGCTGCTCGGCGACCGTGGCCTCGTCGAATACCTCGGCACGCCGGTGTTCAGCGACGCACAGCGACTCGAGTTTCTGACCGGCCTGTTTTCGAAAGCCGGCAGCACTTTGCTGGGCGGCGGAGACGTCAAGGGCACGAACTTCCTGAAGTTGCTGCTCGAGAACGGGCGTGTTGCCGTCCTGCCGGAAATCTCCGAACAGTTCGAAGCGCACAAGGCGAAGGTGGAGAACAGCGTCGATGCGGTAGTTACGTCCGCCACGCCGATCAGCAAAGAGCGGGAGCAGCAAATTGCCGCATCGCTCAGGGATCGGCTCGGCCGCGATGTCAGGATCACGACGGAAATTGACGAAAACCTCATTGGTGGTGCAGTGATTCGCGCCGGCGATGTCGTAATTGATGGATCACTGCGTGCAAGGCTGGAAGGCCTCGCCAACGCATTGACCAAGTAAAGAGGAAATAAAAATGGCACTCAAAGCTTCTGAAATCAGCCAGCTGATTAAAGAGCGCATCGAGAACTTCGAAGCATCTGCGGAAGCGCGCGATGTCGGGACCGTCATCGCGGTGACCGACGGCATCGTTCGCATCCACGGCCTGGCCGACGCCCGCTACGGTGAAATGCTCGAATTTCCGCAGAACACCTTCGGCATGGCGCTGAACCTCGAGCAGGATTCGGTCGGCTCGGTCGTGCTCGGCGATTACAAGCACATTTCGGAAGGTGACACGGTCAAGACGACCGGCCGTATTCTCGAGGTGCCCATCGGCGACGCATTGCTGGGTCGCGTCGTCGACTCGCTGGGTAAAGCGATTGACGGCAAGGGCCCGATCGAAACCGATCTGTCCGCGCCGATCGAAAAGGTCGCGCCCGGCGTTATTCAGCGCCAGTCCGTCAGCGAGCCGGTACAGACCGGCCTGAAGTCCATCGACTCGATGGTGCCGATCGGCCGAGGCCAGCGCGAACTGATTATTGGTGACAGGCAGACGGGCAAGACGGCCGTCGCGGTCGATACGATCATCAACCAGCGTGGCACGGGCATCAAGTGCATCTACGTGGCTATCGGCCAGAAAGCCTCCTCGATCGCAGGCGTCGTGCGCAAGCTCGAGGAAGAGGGAGCGATGGATCACACCATCGTCGTTGCCGCTGCTGCTGCCGACAGCCCCGCAATGCAGTACATCGCGCCGTATTCGGGCGCCTCAATGGGCGAGTATTTCCTCGATAAGGGCGAAGACGCGCTGATCATCTTCGACGACCTGACCAAGCAGGCCTGGGCATACCGGCAGGTATCCCTGCTGCTGCGCCGTCCGCCGGGCCGCGAGGCGTACCCCGGCGACGTCTTCTACCTGCACTCGCGCTTGCTCGAGCGTGCGTCCCGCGTAAACGCGGCACACGTCGAGGAAGTATCCGGCGGCAAGATCAAGGGCAAGACGGGTTCGATGACGGCGTTGCCGATCATCGAGACGCAGGCAGGCGACGTATCCGCATTCGTACCGACCAACGTAATCTCCATCACCGACGGCCAGATCTTCCTCGAGACCGACCTCTTCAACGCAGGTATCCGCCCGGCCATCAACGCCGGCCTGTCGGTATCGCGTGTGGGCGGTGCGGCGCAAACCCAGATCATCAAGAAGCTCGGCGGCGGTGTTCGTCTTGCGCTGGCCCAGTACCGCGAACTTGCGGCGTTCGCACAGTTCGCATCGGACCTCGACGCGGCAACACGGGCACAGCTCGAACGCGGTGAGCGCGTTACCGAGCTGATGAAACAGAAACAGTACTCGCCGTTGTCGGTTGCGGAGATGGGGCTGTCGTTGTTCGCAGCCAACGAGGGTTACCTGGACGGCGTCGACGTAACCAAGATCGTCGATTATGAAGAGGCGCTGCACGACTTCGCTCGCGCGAACAATGCCGAGGATCTTGACGCAATAAATGCGTCCGGCGATTACAACGACGATGTCCAAGCGACGTTGAAGAGAATATGCGACGCATTTGCTGAGAAAGGCGCTTATTAAGAGTAAATCGCAGCTGGAATACCCCGGGGGCACGTAGGCCGCTCCCACGACAGGAGCAGCATCCAACGGCAACCGACGAAAGGAATGGCTTCCCCCATTCGGGGACAATGCCAGCCGCGATAAACCGCAAGGACAAATATGCCAGGCGAAAAGGAAATACGCTCGAAGATTGGTTCTGTAAAGAACATGCAGAAAATCACGAGCGCGATGGAAAAGGTGGCAGCCAGCAAGATCCGCAAGGCGCAGGATCAGATGGAGGCGTCGCGGCCGTACGCGCAGCGCATCCGTCGCGTGATCGGCCACCTGGCGCACGCCAACCCCGATTACAAGCATCCGTTCCTGACCGAACGCGAAGTGAAGCGGGTCGGTTTCATCGTCATTTCGACCGACCGCGGTTTGTGTGGCGGCCTGAATGTGAACCTGTTCAAGACGGTAATCGGCGAGATGGCCGAATGGCAGGGTGAAGACGTTCAGGTAGACCTCGCACTCGTCGGCGCGAAGTCAGTGCAGTTTTTCCGCAGGCTCGGGGGCAACGTCGTCGGCACGGCGACGCACCTGGGTGACAAGCCGAGCATCAATGACCTGATCGGTTCTATCAAGATAATGCTCGATTCGTACACCGAAGGAAAAATCGATCGCCTGTTCCTGATGCACAACGAATTCGTCAACTCGATGAGCCAGAAACCGGTAGCCACTCAGATTTTGCCGGCCAGCGGCATCAGTCGCGACGAGGAAAATCTGCAGGCGCACTG
Source organism: uncultured Woeseiaceae bacterium (assembly GCA_945788625.1). Taxonomy (GTDB): domain Bacteria; phylum Pseudomonadota; class Gammaproteobacteria; order Steroidobacterales; family Woeseiaceae; genus UBA1847. The sequence goes on along the minus strand of CALZMQ010000019.1, from coordinate 42,721 downwards.
GGATTACATTTACGAGCCCGACGCCGCCGAACTTCTCGATGACGTTTTGATGCGCTACATCGAGTCGCAGGTTTATCGCGGCGCCGTCGAGAATTTCGCCTGCGAAATGGCGGCGAAGATGGTTGCGATGAAGTCGGCAACGGATAACGCCGGCGAGATCATCGACAAATTGCAGCTCGACTACAACAAGGCTCGACAGGCGGCTATTACGCAAGAGATTTCAGAAATCGTCGGCGGCGCTGCTGCCGTTTCTGGCTAAAGAGATTATTGAGAAATTAATGGGCGGCAGGATCGCTCGACTGGGTTAAGGAACCAAAAGATGAGCACCGGAACTACTGTGCAGGTAATTGGCGCTGTTGTGGACGTAGAGTTCCCGGCGGGCCAGATCCCCAAGGTATACGACGCATTGATCATTGACGATGCGGAAATCACGCTGGAAGTTCAGCAGCAGCTGGGCGACGGCGTCGTGCGTACGATCGCCATGGGGTCGTCGGAAGGCCTGAAGCGTGGCATGGATGTCACGAACACGGGCCAGCCGATTACAGTGCCCGTTGGCGAGAAAACGCTGGGTCGCATCATGGATGTGCTCGGCAAGCCGATCGACAACGCAGGCGACATCGGTGCCGAGTTGCACATGCCGATTCACCGCACGGCGCCCACCTACGAAGAGCAGGCGGCAACCACCGAGGTACTGGAGACCGGTATCAAGGTTGTCGACCTGATCATGCCGATCTCCAAGGGCGGTAAAGTCGGCCTGTTCGGCGGCGCGGGCGTGGGCAAGACGGTGGCGCTCATGGAGCTGATTCGCAATATTGCCCACGAGCACTCGGGTTACTCGGTGTTTGCCGGTGTCGGTGAGCGTACTCGCGAAGGTAATGACTTCTATCACGAGATGACCGAATCGGGCGTTATCGACAAGGTGTCGCTCGTTTACGGCCAGATGAACGAGCCTCCCGGCAACCGCCTGCGTGTTGCCCTGACGGGGTTGACGATGGCCGAGGCGTTCCGCGACGAAGGCCGCGACGTCCTCATGTTCATCGACAACATCTATCGCTACACGCTGGCCGGAACCGAGGTATCGGCATTGCTGGGCCGCATGCCGTCAGCCGTGGGCTACCAGCCGACGCTCGCCGAGGAAATGGGCATCCTGCAGGAGCGTATCGCTTCCACGAAGACGGGCTCCATCACGTCGTTCCAGGCCGTTTACGTCCCGGCCGACGACCTGACCGACCCTTCTCCGGCAACGACATTTGCTCACCTGGATGCAACGCTCGTATTGTCGCGTCAAATCGCCGAACTGGGCATCTACCCGGCCGTCGATCCGCTCGATTCGACGTCGCGTATCCTCGACCCGCTGATTATCGGTCAGGAACACTATGATTGTGCACGTGGCGTGCAGGCGGTATTGCAGCGCTACAAGGAACTGCAGGACATCATCGCGATTCTCGGTATGGACGAGCTGTCGGAAGACGACAAGCAGATTGTGACACGCGCACGCAAGGTACAACGCTTCCTGTCACAGCCGTTCTTCGTCGCCGAGGTCTTTACGAACTCGCCGGGCAAATACGTGACGCTGGCCGAGACGATTCGCGGCTTCAACGGCATCGTCAACGGCGACTACGACCACCTGCCCGAGCAGGCGTTTTACATGGTCGGCACCATCGACGAGGCGGTCGAAAACGCCAAGAACTTCGCGTAGGAGCGGCTTCCAGCCGCGACATCTTCAAACCGCATGAGAAGCTGAATAAAATGGCTACTATTCTGGTCGACATCGTATCCGCGGAAGGCGAGATCTACTCCGGGGACGCGGTAATGGTCTTCGCACCTGCGAAAATGGGCGAGGTCGGCATCGCACCGCGCCACGCGCCGCTGTTGACGGCATTGAAGCCCGGTGAAGTGCGCGTGCAGGATGCGGAAGGCGGGGAAGAGAGTTTCTACATCACGGGAGGCATGCTCGAAGTGCAGCCCACGCAAGTGACGGTGCTCGCGGACACGGCGCTCCGCGGCGACCAGCTCGACGAAGCGGCCGCGCTGGCCGCCCAGCGCGACGCGGAAAAGGCGCTCGAGGGGGCGTCGGAAGAAACCGACCTGAAGCGTGCCATGCGGGAGCTGGAAGAAGCGCGTGCCCGCTACCGCGCAGCACAAAAGCTGAAAGGCAAGAAGTAGGAGCGGCCTACGTGCCCTCGGGGTATTCCAGCCGCGATTCGACATCACCGAATCATCACGAAATTCTCAGCCCGCCATCATTCCCTTTCCATAGCAATCGGCGACGATTGATCTGGGGCCGACCGCCCCCGAGGAGGGCAAGGGCATGAACGTACTATCCCGCGCCAAGTCACTATCGGTAATCCTGCTGGCCGCAAGCCTGTTCCTGGCCGGGAACGTTGCGGCGCAATACGATGAGTCGGAGACCGCACCCGGCGGCCCACGCTGGGACGTCTGGCTCGCCCTGTCGAGCTGGCCGGGACTGAATGACCTGCAGCCAGTGGCCGGCGGATCGTTCAAGTCGACGGGTTACGGCCTGGGCACCTCGGTTCATTGGCCGGTCAAACAGCTCGACAACAGCAACCTGTTACTCGGTTTCGAAGCAGCAATTTCGGCAACCGACAGCGACGTGCCGGTCGTGCTGGACGATCTGTTGGCACGGCACATGTACCTGGGCGTCTCCGGAAAATACTCGATCGGCAAGTCGCGCGGATTTTCTCTGGATGCCGGTCTCGGCTATTACCTGGTTGATATAGCGCAGCTCGAGTCCGACTACGCTGTCGGGGTCGAGTTTAAGAGCTGGGAAGAGAGCGCGGCAGGCGCTTTCGTCGGAGCGACGTGGGACCTTGGCGCCGGTCAGCCTGACAGGGACGCTGGCTTGTCGCTGGCTTTCAAAGTGCATTATGCGGACTTCGGTACGGTTCGGGATGAAGACACCTACTTCACGCCGGTACTCGGGCCGGACGCCGGTGTCCTCGACGGGCCCAGCTACGTGTTCCAGATCGGTTACAGCTTGCGGTAGCCCCAGGAGCCGATGATGCGGGTCTCCGGTCGGTGCCGGCGCAGGTGTTTGCGTTGCCAGCGACGGAAGTCGTCGACACGCACTTCCGCCGGTACCTGCCAATGCTTGCGGCCGAAGTAGCGCACCGTGTACTCGTCGAGGAACCCCGCCTCATAGACTGCGACGAGCTCGTCGAGATAGGCATCGACAGCGCCCCGGTGCTGCTCGCGCTGCTGCTTCCAGGCATCCACGAGGTGTTGTCGGGCGGTGAACTCACAACCGTAGTCGCTGACCCGGGCCGGAATCTCGCCGCCGACATCGAGCTGGCAGGCGCTCCTCATCAGGCTGTACGCCACCCAGCTCTGCAGCACCGGGTCATCGTCCGCGAAGGCACGCGGCGCGAGGTAGAACGTGTCCCCGTCCGTGACACCGTCGCGGGTGTAGATCTCGCTGTTGCAGGCTGCGAGCAAGAGGGCCAGCAGAAAACCGAAATTGCGCATACTTGCAGCTTACGTCACGATCGTTAACGAGACCTGAAGCAAGTTCGCAATCGGGCACTTCATGTATCATTCGCTGCCTGGGAATCAAGGAGTTATGTGACTTGGGCCTGAGCATCGTCATACTTGCCGCCGGCCAGGGAACGCGCATGCGTTCGGACCTGCCCAAAGTGCTGCAGCCGTTGGCCAGCAAGCCTTTGCTGGCGCACGTGCTGGCGTGCTCGAGAGCGCTTGCGGCCGACGACATCTGCGTCGTATACGGTCACGGCGCCGAAGCGGTACTGGCAGCGTTTGACGACGACTCGTTGCGCTGGGCGCTGCAGGCCGAACAGCTGGGTACCGGCCACGCCCTGCAGCAGGCCATGCCAGGAACGCCGGACGACAATCGGGTCCTCGTCCTGTTCGGCGACGTGCCGTTGCTCGAACCGGCGACGCTTACGCGATTGCTGGACGAGACGCCGCAAGACGACGTAGCCGTCCTGACCGTCGACATGGACGATCCGACGGGCTATGGGCGCGTCATTCGGGAGGGAAACAGCGTGAGCTGCATCGTCGAGGAAAAAGACGCCGGCATCGACGAAAAGGCCGTTCGCGAAATCAACACGGGCGTCATGTTATGTTCCGCAGGAAGGCTCAAGAATTGGCTCGACAACCTGAGCAACGACAATGCACAGGGTGAGTATTATCTGACCGACATCATCGCCATGGCCGTGAACGACAAGGTTAACGTTCACGGCATCAAGGCGGACAGCTGGGTGGAAGTTATGGGTATCAACGACAAAAGGCAGTTGGCCGAAGCCGAACGCGCACTGCAGGCACGCCGCGTGGGTGAACTCATGGACGAAGGTGTCGGCTTCGCCGACCCCGCGCGCGTCGACATACGCGGCACACTGAAATGCGGCAAGGACGTGTTCATCGACGTCAATGCCGTGTTCGAAGGCGACGTCGAACTCGGTGATGGCACCACTATCGAGGCCAATAACGTAATACGCGACAGCAAGCTCGGCGCCGGCACCGTCGTGCACCCGAACTGTCATCTGGATGGGGCGGTAACAGGCGATAACTGCGAGATCGGCCCATTCGCGCGCATGCGCCCGGGCGCCGAACTGGATGACAGGGTCAAGATCGGCAATTTCGTGGAAATCAAGAACAGCCGGGTTGCCGACGGCAGTAAAGTGAATCACCTCGCGTACATCGGCGACGCCGACATGGGCAGCGGCGTCAACGTCGGCGCCGGCACGATCACCTGCAACTATGACGGCGCATACAAGCATCGCACAACCATCGGCGACGGTGCATTCATCGGGTCAAACGTGAACCTCGTTGCGCCTGTCGAGATCGGCGGCGGTGCGTACGTTGGTTCGGGCTCGACGATCACGAAGACGGCACCCGGCGATCAACTGACGGTTGCGCGAGCGAGGCAAGTCACAATCGAGGGCTGGAAAAAGCCAACCAAGAAAGGAGCCAAGTGAATGTGTGGAATCGTCGGCGCCGTTGCCGAACGCAATATCGTTCCGATCCTGGTCGAAGGCTTACGCCGCCTTGAGTACCGCGGTTACGACTCGGCGGGCGTCGCTGTGGTCGACAACGAGAAAAAGCTGGGCCTGTGCCGGACGACAGGTAAAGTCGCCGAGCTCGAGGAAAAACTGCAGGCATCGCCGTTGCGCGGGCGCATTGGTGTCGCTCATACGCGCTGGGCGACGCACGGCGGCGTCACAGAGCAGAACGCGCACCCGCATTTGTCGGGCGACCGCGTTGCCGTCATTCACAACGGCATCATCGAGAACTACCTGGGCATAAAAAACGAGCTGCTGGAAAAGGGTTACGAATTCCAATCGGAAACGGACACCGAGGTCGCCGCGCATCTCGTCTACGACTATCTGCAGCAAGGCGATGACCTGCTCGAAGCCGTCGGCAAGGCGGTCAAGCGCTTCGAAGGTGCGTATGCATTGCTCGTGGTGGATGCACAAGACCCGGACCGAATCGTCGTCAGCCGCGTCGCGAGTCCGCTGGTGATCGGTCTCGGACTGGGCGAGAACTACGTGGCGAGCGGTGCGCCGGCACTGTTGCCCGTAACGCAGCGCTTCATCTACCTGGAGCAGGGCGACCTCGCCGAGATTACGCGAGAAACGGTGCGTATCTTCGATAGTGAGGGCGTATCGGTCAAACGCGAAGTGCACGAAACGCAATGGGACAGCGAGGCGGCTGAGAAAGGCCCGTATCGCCATTTCATGCTCAAGGAAATAAACGAGCAGCCGGCCGCATTGGCCGACACGCTTTACGGGCGTGTGAAAAACCACCAGGTCGTGCCGCAGTCACTGGGGCCTCGTGCCGCAGATCTCCTCGACCGGGCGGAGCACATACACATTGTTGCCTGCGGCACCAGCTATCACGCCGGATGCATCGGCAAGTACTGGATAGAGGCATTGTCCGGCGTGCCTTGCCAGGTCGAAATAGCGAGTGAGTATCGCTACCGTCACGTGGTGGTGCCCGACAACACGCTGTTCGTCACGCTGTCGCAGTCCGGCGAGACGGCCGACACGCTGGAAGCGTTACGCATCGCCAAGGAGCTGAATTACATCGGTTCGCTGACGATTTGCAACAGCGCGCACAGTTCGATGGTGCGTGAATCGGATCTCGTAATGATGACGCAGGCAGGGCCCGAGATCGGCGTGGCGAGCACCAAGGCGTTCACCACGCAGCTGTTGTCGATCTTGCTGGTGACGCTGATGCTGGCCAGGCATCGCGGCATGACCGTTGACAAGGAAAAAGAGCTCGTATCGCACCTGTACCACGCGGCGGCGGCATCGGAGAAGGCGCTCTCGATGAACGACCACCTGGTCGAAGTTGCCGAGGATTTCGCGGAGAAACATCACACCCTGTTCCTGGGACGTGGTCCGATGTGGCCCGTTGCGATGGAAGGTGCGTTGAAACTGAAAGAGATCTCCTACATTCACGCGGAGGCGTATGCTGCCGGTGAGTTGAAACACGGCCCGCTCGCGCTGATCGACGAAGACATGCCGGTCGTCGTCGTCGCGCCCAACAACGAACTGCTGGACAAGCTCAAGTCCAACATGCAGGTGGTGAGGGCGCGCGGCGGACAGTTGTACGTGTTCGCCGATCGTGAAACCGGCATCATGGATGAGCCGGGCCTCAAGGTGATTCCGATGCCTCACGCCGACAGGCTCATTGCACCGATCGTGTACACCGTGCCGCTGCAGTTGCTCGCCTACCACGTCGCCGTGCTCAAGGGGACGGACATCGACCAGCCGAGGAATCTGGCGAAGTCGGTTACGGTCGAGTAAGGATCTCCGTGCTTGTATGCTGATTTCCGACATTAATTAAGTGTTCGAAAACATTAATAGCTGTTCGGCGATTGCGATAAGTAATTGATTACATGAGGCTTGATGCTTTATTGAACATTAATAGGTGTTCGTAAATGATGGCCGACGTGATTTGCAGCATCAACAAGTGTTGGAAACGGAAAGAATCGGCCTATTCTGTTGAAAAACTCCTTCTGATAATACATCGATGAGATAATGCGTGTGTGTTGATTGCCGGAGTGATGTCCGATGATGGGCAGCAACGACAAACCGCAAGACGAGTTGTTTTACGCGTTTAATCTCGACGATGTTGTCCCGCAGGATCACCTGCTTCGCGATATTGATCGTCTCCTCGACTTCACTGAGCTTCGCGAGCATCTCGCGCCGTACTACAGCCACACCGGACGACCATGGTTTCTGTTTCATCTCTGCTCCTCAGATTAGGATGAACAAAAACTCTCCCTTAAACCAGCGCTACTGCTGTTCCATAGGTGCTGACGGCTTACACGACTTGTAGAGTTCCCGCGGTAACTTGTGTGCTTGTTTGATCAAGGCGTTGACCACCGTCTTGGTGTCCTTGGTCGGTACCCTGACCAGCATGACTAAGCAAGTATGCCGCTCCACCAGCGTCGCGATCTGACTGTTGTTGCTGCCGCACAGGAGATCGCCTTCCCAGTGTCCTGGCACGGCGCGGTCTTCGACTTCAGCCGGTCGTTCCCGTATGGATACCGCATTGGTGATCTGGCCCAGAGCGACCCGGAGGCTGATTTCGGCCAGCAGCGGTCATTCAATCAACCGAACCGCTGCCTTGCGTGCCATCTCACCGACGGCCCGGGTTTCTCGAGGGCTGCAAAGCCGATCACGTGATCTTGACATCGTTCGCCCCCTTGATCCGTAGGGGAAGGAGGTTGCCCCATCCGTCAGCCTACGAGCATAATGGTTCCGCCTGGCAAAACGCGACCCCGTCCAGCGGGACTCCGGGGGATCTCATGATCGAAAACCCGATACTTGATACCGTCTTCCACTTCTGGCGTATGAGCGTGATCACTACGGCATCCCGCCTCGAGCTATTCTCGCGGCTCGAAGCCGGCGGCATGAGCGCCCCGCATCTCGCCCGCGACACGGGGTGTGTACCCCATCTGCTGGAGGCTCTGCTCGACGCCTGCGTGGCCATGGGGCTGCTGCGCCGGGAAGGCGAATTCTACCGCAACAGCCACCTGGGCAGCGCCCATCTAGTGAAGGGACGACCCCTGTACGTCGGTCACATCCTCGAGATCCAGGCGCGGGGCGCTCTGCGGTGGGGACAGCTGCTCCATATGGTGACTACGGGCGAGTCGCCGGAAGGCCCCGACGAACTCGGCGAGCAAAGCCCGGTGTTCACGATGGCGATGAACGACCTGGGCATGGCCAACGAGGCGTCAGCGCTGGCTGCCGCAGTGGATCTCTCGGGATGCCGGAGCCTGGTAGATTTGGGCTGCGGGTCGGGGCTCTACTCGATAACCCTGTGTCGCCGCTTTCCTCAACTCACGGCGACGCTCGTCGATCTCGAGCAGGTTCTGCCCACAACCAACGAGATGGTCGCGTCGAGCGGACTCGCCGATCGGATCCGCATCCGCGCCGGCGACATGGAAACCGACCCTATCGGAGAAGGCGTGGACGCGGTTCTCCTTTCGGACTCTTTCTACTATGAGGAGACTACCTCGAAGCGCATCCTGCACTCGATGCTAGCTGCCTTGAACGAGGGTGGCACCGTAATCATCCGCGGCTACTACATGGACCCCGGGGGCTCCGAGCCGTTGTTCGGCGCCATCTTCCGGCTCAACCTGCTGCTCTTCGATACCAATAGAACGCCGCCGAGCCTCGGCGACATCAAGGGCTGGCTCGAGGAAGTGGGCTTCCGAGATATCCGCGCCTTCGCCCTGACTGAGAAGTCGACCTGTGTCCTCGCCAGAAAATGACGCGACAAACCCCGGCCACAAGACTGCCTGCAGCGTGAACGATCACTGGTCGCCGGACCGCGAGCTGTCGAGTGACCGGTTGAAACCGCAGTCATAAGCGGCCCTTGAAGACTAGATTAGCCGAATGTCTGCTTTCAGGGGTAAAGCGGACATTGGCGATTGACGCGTGGCAAGAAAAAGGCCGGCCCCACGAATGGGACCGACCTGTTTTCTTGGTAGCGGGGGTTCGCAGCCAACGCTATCTAGCATTGGTTACGGCACTAGATGTTGCGACCTGACTTCTCTACTAGTGAATGACCGATGCTTCCTGTGATTTCAACTGGTCAATGCAACACCTAAGCTCTAACTACCGGAAGCCGGCACCAGTGGGCCCACACCGTGGGGTTCGAGCCTGCTTCGATTCACACTGTGCTGCGACACAAGGACCTCCACCACCGCAGCGGCCCTTCTCCGGGAAAGGTCGAGGTTGTAGCCGAAATCGCCAACGGAGTCGGTATGCCCGACAACAAAGATCTTCATGTCAGGGTCTTTCCCGAGGAGCCTCTCGATCTCCACGAGCGCCGGGCCGGACTCGGCTTTGACCACGGCTTTGCCTGTATCGAAGTAGATGCCGTGCACGGTGGCCTTTCCGGTCAGGCTAATCTCCTGACGCAGTGTACGCCGTCAACGCCTATGGGACAGATATAGCGCTGACGGCGTACAATCGGGACTGCCAGTTGGCCTCGTCAAAATCGTCTAGCTGGTTCTTCTCCATGAATGCCACCAACTCTGCTCCGGACGTGCCAGCCTTAAAATCGTCCGACAAGTACGAGTATGCGGATTCAACATTCTCGTTTTTCACTGCCAGGAAGAATTCGTCGACGACTCCGACCATACCTGCCGTGAAGTAGAAAACCGCCACAACAGCCAATGCAATCGAGGCAACAACCCCCGCCAGGATTATCGCGAACGTCTTGATGCCGCACGCCCATGCCGATTGAAGCCGCACGCATTTCCGGCCCCCGGGTTGGTACAATAGCAACAGGCTGCCGCTGACACAGTGCGGCCATCGTCCTGGCATGGGTCTTGCCAAATGACCCGGGAGCTTGAAATGCGTTTTCACAGTATTGTACTTGCTTTGAGTCTGTTTGCTTGCCCATTGATTTCACTCGCTCAGGAGAAAGCGCAGCAGCCGGCTACGGTCCAGAAAGCCCCGATCGAAATGAAGCAGACACACAAGGACCTTAGTGTCGTTCAGGATCGGCAAAGCAGGCTAAGGGCAGCGATCACAACATTCGATGACTTGATACGCCGTAAACCGCCGGCTGACCTGACCCCGCGGCAACTCGCGGAGTGGAAAGAGCAGACGAAGTGGCTCAAGAGCGTAAGGGACCGGTATCAAAAGATGGACAGCGCGTATGCGCCGGCAAATCAACGTTCGCGCACGATCGATACGGCGAAGTTGAACACGGAATTCCTGGCCCTGCAAAACGCCGTACAAATGGAATCACGAAAGTTCCAGACCTTGTCGAACGCGTCCAAAGCGCGTCACGACATCGCGATGAGTGCGATCCGCAATACGAGGGCATAAGGCAGGATAATTGCCGCGGCGAGCCCAGTATCTCCACGCTGTCGGGAAGGCGTACGAAAAATGAAATTTCATGACGTGTATTCCTACGGCATGGTTTCGTCCAGTACCTTGTACAGCATCCGTGAGGCGTTTCCCGCGTCCGAGGGCTATGCGGAAATCGACGACGTCAGCCATATGACCGGCGGCGAAGCCGCAAATTCTTCAATCGTTCTCTCCCGCCTGGGAGCGCAAGTCAAACTGGACGGGAACTGGCTTGGTGCGGACGACAGTGGACGACGCACAAAAGCACTACTTGCCGACTACCAGATCGACACATCGCGACTGCCACTGAAAGACGGTTACACGGGAGTACAGGAAGTAGTATTCGCCGCGAAAGGTACCCGTACGATATTCGGCACCTATGGTCAGTTACTGGAAGACACGGCATGGAACACGCCGCATGAAAGTGATATCACTCGGGCGAAAGTCATCTGCCTCGATCCCTTTTTCGCGCAGCCCGCATCTCTTGTTGCCGAAATTGCCTCCAATGCGAACATCCCTGTAGTAACGGTAGATTGTCGTCATGACGATCCGCTGCTTGAAAACGTGTCGTGCGTAGTGATCGCAGAATCCTATCTCAGGGAGAATTATAAGAAACGCGAGCCTGAAGATGTCTTTCGGGAATACCAGGCCGCAACCGGCGGCTTGGTCATATTCACCTTTGGCGATGCGCCAATCTGGTACGCGAGACCTGGCGAGACCATCAAATATTTACAGCCTTACCCGGTAGAACCCGTGGATACAACGGGTGGCGGCGACTCGTTCCGTGCAGGCATCGTCTACGGTTACCTCAAGGGATGGAACGACGACAAAACAATCGATTTCGCCGCGGCGCTCGCGGCGTTGACCTGCACCACGTTTCCGGGCGTGCTGAATGCACCGACTTATGATGAAGTTGTCGACTTCATCGGTGCCGGGAAATCGTAGCGAACGAATACCTGCAAGCATTCGCACGACCCTGACAGGCGCTATATTGCAATAGGCGCCTGTACAGGGAAGTGCCGAACGCTTGACACGCCAGGACCCGCAGTCCTCGGGTCCGCGAGTTACTAGTGGCCGATCGCCCAGGTCACGTGAACGATATGGCGGGTGCCGTCCGGGTCAATCCGCATGAACGTCTCGGACTGCCCGCGACGGCCCAGTGATATGCCCCAACCGGTGTCGCGGTTGTTGCCCGGAGCTTCGCCTTTGTTGCAGCCTTTACCCGGTGGCGCGTTGCAACCGCCGCCGCCGCCGGTGCTTCCGCCATCGTCGTAGGAGTTGTAGGAGTCCGTATGGCCGTAGATCGTGTCGAGTTGATCGAAATCATGCGCATTCGGAAATTCGAACGGTGGGTCCTGGTAATCCATGCAGGAGAACAGGGATTGATTGTTGAAATCCTCGTCCTGGTGATCCAGGCCGACGTTATGCCCCAGTTCCTGGCAGGTGACGCTCTGCTTCCACTCCGCGTTGTTGTAGTACGACTGAGAGAAATAGGTGTCATTCAACTTGGTATAGCCGGTCGTAATATGACCGTCCGTATCAATTGAAATACCGGCGATGCCCAGCCAGCCGGTCTGACCGTAGGCCAGGTTGCAGATTCTTACCTGTCCCGCAGGTCCGTTGCAGCGACGGCGTGTTTTCGTGCGTGTGTCGTCACTGTTCGGATCTTCAATCATGTTGAGCTTCGTGGATGCGCTCCAGTCACTCACCGCTTGCGCAACGTAGATATCCCAGTCATTCGTCGTACTGTTTACTATCGTCAAGTCGAAGGAATTCGTGGTGCGTGCCCAGTGATAGGTGCTCCACGAGTGGCTGGCAAAGCTCGCCGTTGAAATCAAAACCGCCCCCAATGCGGCAATAAGAAGTTTTTTCACTAGAGTCTCCCGTCCAGATTTCAAGATAGTTCATTTTGAAACAAACGCCAGAGCATACACGTGCTGTACCAAATGTGGTAATTCTCGACTCTTCACCACTCCTGAACGATGCGTAGGCTGCTCCTGCAATGTTTGAGGTTATGTTTACTCTTGGCCGCATGCTGCCAGCCAGGCCGTTCGCGAATCGTCACCTTTTCCTCAGCGCTCGATCAGGACACTTCCGCGGTTTCAGCCTAACTTCTTCCGAACAGCCTACGTTGGAGGATGTTCATATGACGACTGTCTATCGTGTGGCGGTACGCCGGACAGCAACGCGGCAGGTACGCAGCCAAATCGTGGTGCTGGCGCTCTTGTTACTACCGGTTGCTGCAATGTCGCAGGCGCAGAGCGAGGACTTGCAGCAAGAGTGGCGCGAGATTCAAGTAGAAAAGAAACGGCGCGAACAGGGCAAATGGTGGCGGCATCTTGACCTGGACCAACTGAACGCTTTTATCCAGACCGGTGTCGACGTGAACGTTGCCGATAGACGGGGATGGACGCCGCTGCACTCGGCGGCGCGCTTCAACCCGGATACCCGAATCGTGCTGGCTCTGTTGCAGGCCGGCGCAGATGTTCACGCGAAAGACAGGTCCGGCGACACCCCTCTTCACTGGGCAGCCGCTGCGAACGCCAATGTCGATATCGTCCTTTCGTTGCTAGAAGCCGATGCGAACGTAAACGCCGTTGATAAATTCGGCTGGCTGCCGATACACACGGCTGCCGAGGCCAACCCGAATCCGGAGGTTATCCGTGTGCTGCTCGAGGCAGGGTCGAAGCGCAAACGAAGAGCCTACTTTCTTTTGTTCGGCCCGCGCTTCCTGCTGAAACACAACGCGAACATGTCCGACGCGGACAAGAAGATCGCGATGATCCTGTTGAAGGGAGGCGACCAGCGCGAAACCGAATAGCGTGCAGGCGCGGCTGCCGCCTCATTCCTCCACGCGTTGACGATGTGCAAGCAAGGTCACAACAAGTGCAATGAGCGCAGGAGCCGCCTGCACGAACAGGATTGATGGCTTCGCCGTTATGGCGCCGAAAACCCCGGCAACGATGACGCAAGCCAGGAAAAACACCTGCAGCGGAAATCCGTCCTGCTTGCGGACAAGACTCCAGATCAGGCCCGCCGCAAGAAAGCCGTTGTAGAGGCCCTGGTTCGCCGCCAGCACCGCCGTCTGCTCAGCGAACTCGGGAGTGAGACCGAACGCACGCAAGCCCGCCGGTTTGGTCCAGAGAAACATCTCCAGAACGAGGATATAAAGATGCTCGATTGCGACCAACGCAACGAGTACCGTGGCAGCTTTTTTCATGATGGACTGTCTCGAAACGCGCCAGCGATGCAGCTAGCCTGAGTGGAGCTTACCTCGATCTGTTACGATTCTGCGAAAATCACCAATACAGGCAATGAGGGGACTATCGGCCAGCTCTGACGATTCTCCCCGGCAGGGTGGCCGCTGAAATGAGCTTCGATCTCCAACCAACCCTGAAAGGCGAGCACGTCGAACTGCGCCCGCTTCGTGCAAACGACTATGAGGACCTCTACAAAGTAGCTTCGGACCCGCTAATCTGGGAACAGCACCCGGAGCAGGACCGTTACAAGCAAGACGTCTTCAAGGCGTTTTTTCGGGAAGCGCTCGAGTCGGGTGGTGCACTGGTCGTCATCGACCCCGTTTACGGACAGATCATAGGCTCATCGCGATATTACGGATACGACAAGGAAAAGGACGAGGTCGAAATCGGCTGGACGTTCCTGGCAAGATCTCACTGGGGCGGTGTGCACAATGGCGAAATGAAGCAGCTCATGCTGCAGCACGCCTTCAGGTATGTCGGCAACGTCCTTTTCCTGATTGGGCCTGGCAACGTCCGGTCCCAACGGGCAGTGGAAAAGATTGGTGCAGTCCGGTTGGGCCTGAGGCCTGAACGAAACAGTATAGTTTTCCGGATTACCGCCGTACCTGATCGAACATCCTGAGTTTCGAAACCGATCCAGCCTGTCGAACGGATTAGACGCCGTTCTCGCGGATCATCACATATGAAAAAGCCGCACCCTTGTGAGTTCGGCTCTCTCGATGGAGCCTGACGGCTCGCTCCCCTGTTAAGGTTAATTGTACTGCTTTTCCGGACGTCGGGTCGATCATAGAGCGAGAAATCCTGATTTCGCTCCTACGGTGCTGGTCAATACGTCCGCTAATATACAATGTCTGCCGTTGGTCCAGGAGCGATGACACGTGTGGAACCATAGCGGACAACAACGACCTCCCTTCGCACTCGAGCGCGGCCCCGGCGAGGAATCGGTCTGGGACTACCCGCGCCCGCCGGCGCTCCTGCGCGACAGTCGCCTCGTAAACGTGCAGGACGGTGACTCCGTTATCGCAACAACAACGGCGAGTTATCGTGTGCTCGAGACAGCAAGCCCGCCGACCTTCTATATCCCCGACGACGACATTGACTGGGAGCACCTTACCGAGGTGAGTGGCAATTCCGTCTGTGAATGGAAGGGGATGGCGAAATACTGGGCGTTGCGGCGCGATCCGGACGTCCCGGTCGCATGGGCCTACCCCCGACCGAAACCGCGTTTCGACGCCATCAAGAACTTCCTCGCCTTTTACCCGGGCCGCGTCGCCTGCTTCGTGGACAATGAACGGGTGCAGGCACAGGCCGGAAAATTCTACGGCGGGTGGATTACGTCGGAGATCATCGGCCCGTTCAAGGGTGACCCCGGCACGGGCCACTGGTGATTCACTGCGCCATGCGCCCGATTTGCTATCCTCCCTGCGGCACGACGTGACAGGAGCCGGCAATGTCCCACTACATCGATCCCGAGCGCGACCAGTTCGAAGCCTTCAAAAACCTGCCGCGCGACAAGCCGGTCATGATGCTCAACCTGGTTCGTTTTCGTGACAAGGCGGCCTACGAGGATGGCCGCCAGGCTACCGGCGCGAAAGCCTATGCCGCCTATGGTGCGGAGAGCGCCCCCATCTTTCGACGCGTTGGCGGTGAAATCATCTGGCGTGGCAGGCCGGAGATCATGCTCATCGGTCCGAAAGAAAAGCGCTGGGACATGATCTTCGTCGCCCGTTACCCCACGGCAGGCGCCTTCCTAGAAATGGTCACGGACCCTGGCTATCAAGAAGCCGTCAAGCATCGCCAGGCCGCGGTGCTCGACAGCCGCCTGATCCGTACGGCCGAGATCGGCGAAGGTGGGGGCTTCGCCGCCTAGGTTTCTCTACGCGGCCTACGTGCCCTTGGGGTATTCCAGCTCTGCTTCATGACGACGCCCAGCAGTGCCGTTGCAATCACGGTGACGATGCTCACCGGTATGTTCCCTTCCATGAGCAGTATTACAAGGGAAACGAGGAACGTGACCGCCACGATCGCCGCACCCGCGAATCGGGTTTTCGGGAGAGCCATCAGGAGGCCCCCAATCAGCTGAATCGCGCCGTAGGCGATGAGGGCCGAGTTGGAAAAGCCGTACTTGCCGAAGAAATCGACGTCCTGCTGCATCAGCATTATTTTCGTGATCCCGGAGGAAACCGCCAGGAAAATCAGCACGACCAGAATTATCGTGGAAACAATCTTCATTGAATCATCCGCTATTGTTGTTATTAACTTATCCAACCCTTGCGCTCGGCAAGCTTCGAATACCAGACCAGGAACGCCGCGACCACCAACGGCATTGCTATCATCATGAAGATCTCGAACGGGCTGAAGTCGACCATTTCACCCGCTATGCCGAGCGTGTGCGCCATCGTCGCGACCACGCCGAGCAGCGATGCGATAAACACGAAGAACGCAGACGCTTGCTTGAACAGCAGCAGAACGCAGCCGATTGCGCCGCCGAAAACGGCCAGCGCGAAACCGGCAGTGGCCCACACCGGGCGACCGTCGATGATCGCCCTGTGCGTCTCGGGCATCGCAGCGACGACGTCGGGATTCATCTGCATGACGAAGTTGATGCTGCCAAGAAGATTCCAGATCAGCGTTACCCCCGCGATCAACCAGAAACTCCAGTGAACACGACCGGAATTTTCATCGTTCATTGCATTCCTCAATTCGACTAGGCACCCGCCTGCAATTCCGCCAGCAGTTCGTCCATGATCGTATAACCAGCGCCCCAACCCTTGTCCATGTTGGCCATCGCCTCGGCGAAACACGCGATCTCGGCATCCGTGGCCTCGAACGGAACCTGGCTCAGGCGCACTCCAGTGTGGTCGCCCTGGTCCTCGAAGGTCACGGTCGTCAGCAGCACGCGGGGCCAGTCGGCCATCATGGGGTTGGCGATGTCGTTCCACGTTGCGTCCGTCGATGAGAAATGATGCCAGACCATCCTCTCCGGCGGCGCCACTTCCTTGAAAACGACTTTTTGAAAATGCGAGTTGCCGCCCCATTTCATTTCGTTTAGCCACATGCCGCCGGGTTTCAGGTCGAATTCGTGGATGATCGTTTCCGCGCCGGGCCCGTACCAGCGGTGCAGGATTTCAGGATCGGTCCAGGCGCGCCACACAAGCTCGCGCGGCGCATTGAATTCTCGGTCTAGCACATACTCGGGCAATTCACTCATGGTCCGTTTCCTTCGTTTCGGCTTGTTTCATTTGTGCGAGGACGCTGTCGAGTTGCTCGAAGCTCGTCCCCCAGAAAGCTTCGAACTCCCGGAGCCAGTCGACCGCGGCTGCCATGTTGCCGGCATTCAAGCGGGCGGGGCGGCGTTGTTCATCAATGTCGCGCTCGATGAGACCCGCTCGTTCCAGCACTTTCAAATGTCTCGAAACCGCCGGCTGGCTCATTTCAAACGGCGCCGCGATCTCCTTGACCGACGCCGGGCCGTCAGCCAGCCCCGACAGTATCGCCCGGCGCGTCGGGTCGGCAAGGGCGGCAAAGATGGCGTCGAGATTCGCGTCCGAAGTCGCATAACCAACATGTTCCATAACAGAATGGTTATATAAATGTCCGCCCCTGTCAATGGAAAATGCAAGATACTAGGCTCACCGGTGTTCGACAGGAGCGAAAACAGCGGCATGGGCATGCTGAAATTCTTACTCTTGATAGCGGTGGCCTACGGCGTCCTGGTCGCGTTCGTCTACCTGATGCAGGGGCGCCTGCTGTACCTGCCCAACCTGCCGGGGCGCGCGCTGACGGCATCACCGACGGATGTCGGAATAAGCTACGAGGACGTGTCCATCGATACGGCTGACGGCGTGACATTGCACGGCTGGTTCATCGACGGGCGATCCGAACGCGTATTACTCTTCTTTCACGGCAATGCCGGCAACATCTCGCATCGTCTCGACTCGATCCGGCAGTTCCATGCGCTCGGGTTGAACGTGCTGATCGTGGACTACAGGGGCTACGGGCAAAGCGGCGGCAAGGCCACTGAGAAAGGGCTGTATCGCGACGCCGATGCGGCATGGCGCTACCTCACCGAAGACCGGGGCGTATCGCCCGGCGACATCGTGATATTCGGCCGCTCGCTGGGTGCTTCGGTGGCGTCACGATTGGCGGCGAGGCAGCAACCACTGGCGCTCATCGTCGAATCGTCCTTTACATCGGTGCCGGACGTAGCGCGAGAGATCTATCCGTGGCTGCCCGTGCGCTGGCTGAGCCGTCTGAATCACGCGACCGGCGAACACGTGCAAGAGGTCCACTGCCCGGTGCTGGTCGTCCATAGTCGCGACGACGAAATCATTCCCTTTCACCACGGCGAAGCCATCTTCGAGGCGGCAAACGAACCGCGGGTCCTGTTGCCACTGCGCGGCACGCACAACGATGCCTTCCTGCGAGACGAACGGGTTTACCTGGAAGGACTTGCCGGTTTTCTCAAGAACCTGCCGTGATCCGTATCCGCGGTATCCAGTTACGTTGTCGGCGATCGAGCCGGCTGCCTGTGTCCTCGCCGTCGAAATCGCTCGCTGAAGAGGAAAACGCGTAATCCTGTGCGTTCTCGAAAGTGTTCACGTTGACCACGGCATACAGCACGCCGTCAATTTCACTCACGACGAACGGAACGACGCCGCAGCCCGAGCACACGTAAAAGTCCGCGGTCCCGGTACCGAAGCGGTACTTCGACACCAGCGCCGGGTTGCCGAGTTCGACGTCGAGCGACGAACCGGTATGCGAGGTCCAGGCACCGCCATGCTTACGGCAAAACGTGCAGCCGCATTTCCGTACGGGAATTTCCGGCGCGCCGTCGGGCCAGGTGAGATCGAAACGAATGTTGCCGCAGTGGCATGCGCCCTTTATCGGACGGGATTCTGGAGTCACGGTTGTATTCCTGCGGTCTATTAGTGCAACAATACTACTACCCGACTCCCACGAGGACGCGACCAGCTGCCATGAAACACCGATTGCTCCTGTTATCAGCGCTGTATCTCGCTGCGGCATGCGCGGTGCCCTCGGGTCCCGCGGCGCAAGCAGCGCACGACGGCACACCGCGAGGCTGGTTGCCCGGTTGCTGGACATCGCCCGACGGCAATGTCGAGGAAACCTGGACCGCCGCGCGCCAGGAATCTTTCCTGTTCGGCTATAACGTTACCAGCGAGAATGGTGTGGCCAGATTTTTTGAACAGTTGCGCATCGAGTTGGCAGACGGCAAGTTTTCCCTCAACGCTTATCCTCGTGGCATCGGCCCGACGCGATTCGAGGAAAGCGCGAGAACGGCCCGGTCAATTACGTTCAGCAATCCGGACCACGATTACCCGCAGGTCATCAGGTACGAACGCATAGGCGCGGACTTGCATGCCACGATATCTTTGGTCGATGGCTCGAACAGTGGTAGCTGGCACTACGTTCCTTGTGGGTCGTAAAGACGTCATTCGCCGATATGGCGCGCAAGAAAATCCTCAAGTTCACGAAGCATGCGGGCGCGACCGTCCGCGTTGGTCAGTGTATGGCCACCCCGCTTTATTTTTACGAGCTTTACCTCCCGGCCGAGTTTCGACAGTCGCGCTGCCATCGTTCGGCCGTGAGCGGCGTGCACGCGAACATCGTCCTCTGCCTGCACGATCAGCATCGGAATCCTGATTCGCTCCGCCTGGTGTAGCGGCGACACGCTTTTCAGCTTCTCACCTTCGAGGCCCATGTGCTCAACCCACACCTCGCCGCCGATGTATGCTCTGTCGTCCTCGACGAGTCGATCGAGATCGAGCACACCGTTGATACTGGCAGCGCAACGATAAAGCTCGGGAGTCTTTACCGCACCCATTGCCGCGGCATAGCCGCCATAGGATCCACCGACGATGCAGAGCCGGGATTCATCGGCAATTCCCTGCTCCACCAGCCAGCGCACGCCGTCCGTGACATCGTCCTGCATCAGCCCTCCCCATTGTTGCAAACCGGCATCGCGAAAAGCATCGCCGTATCCGACCGAGCCGCGGAAATTGGGTTGCAGGACGGCATAGCCTCGGGAGGCCAGGAACTGCGACAGGTAATCAAAACGAATATCGTCGCGTAACCTTGGTCCGCCGTGCGGCAGAATAACGGCTGCGATACCGCCGGGTTCGCTATGCTCGGGAAGCGTCAGGTAGCCGGGAATCGTCGTGCCGTCACGCGCCTCGTAGCTAATCGCCTTCTTCGCGACGACGGATTCCACGGGCAGATCGGGCATGATCTCGCCGAGAAAATCGAAGCTCTTTGCGTCGCGATTCCAGTGATAGTAAGCACCGGGGTCAACCGCACTGGTCGTATGAATGATCACCTGCCGGCGATCGCTGGACAGGCTTGCAATACGATTCGACGCACCCGGTAGGGCCTTGTCGATGGAGCGCTGCATTACCGTCAGCTGCTCGTCGAAATAACGGTCGCGCGGCAGGTCTGTGGTGTAACGCACGCCAACCGGGTCTCCCGTGACAGGATCGAGAAGCAAGCCGTCGACATCCACCGAGTCGTGTTCGAAAACAGTCTCGAGGAACTCACCTGTTTCGAGCCTGGCTCGCCGTATACAGCTGCGGCCGTTCTCATCCGGACCCTGCACGAAAGCGATCTCTGCCCCACTGTCGAGCGCTACCGGCGCGAAACCGGCACGCCACCAGTCCGAATCGCTTGCGTCGATCCATTCACCATCCGCTTGCCGGTACCAGGCCGCCAGCCCATTCTTCCAGTATCCCCAGCCAAAGCGAATGCGCCCGGACTCATCGGTGACGTAGTCCTGTGCGCCGGGCTGCCCGATATCAACTACTTTGTGTTTGCCATTCCGGATGTCTATTCGCCGAACTTCAAAGCGATTGTCGTGATCGGCGTCGAGACTGACGAGCATGTGATCCGGACTTTCAGGTAACCAATCGACGACGTTGTCCTGAATCTGTGCCGGGGGAAGCTCGCTACCGATGTGGGAACCTGTTTCGATGCGCGTCGCGTTGCGAATGATGGACTCGACGTTGCGACCGTCCCTGTCAATGCCCAGCAAACGGGTCTCGTTGGTTTCCGTAAAGCCACGCCGTGCCGGAAATTCCATGGCGAACACCAGGCGTTTGTCGTTCGCCCAGTGGACCCAGCGAAACCTGAGATCCTCGATGGGTGGCACAAGTACTGTTCGCGCGTCGGAACCGAGTTCCTCGATCGCGAGGTATACCTCGCCCTCGTAGGGTCTGAAGTAGGCTATACCTTTGCCGTCGGGCGAGATTGATACTCCGCGAATGGCGGGCATCTGTGCGAAAACTTCAACGGGGGTTTCAGCAGCGAGCGAACTGCTGCCAAAGCACAACACCAGAACAATGCTGGCACACAGAGTCCGAATTCGATCGATCATTGCGAGTCAGCGTAAGATGCGCACCTGCATTTTGCAATACACGGTATTGCATGGCGGCGATCTAACCCCGGCAGCCTGCCGCATGCGTTAAATAAACAACACCGACACAATCGAGGGAGGAACATCATGCCTGGAACAATCAGGATCTGCCTGGCATTTGCGCTCTTGTGCTTCGCCGCACCGTCCGCTCTTGCCGACGAAACGGGCTCGCTGAAATTGACAGGCGACGCACAAAGAATATCGATGCCAACGACGCCACTCGCCGATATTCTCGACACCGTCAGCAAGAAGACCGGAAAATCGTTCCTGGTCGATCACCGCGTTCAACCGGACGTTGTCGTTGGCCGCGTGAGGGCAAAAGACATTACGTACCCGACTTTGCTGATCGTGCTCCGCAATAATGAGCTTGCGGCGGTGAGCATCGGTGACGTCGTGAACATTGTTCGCGTGAACACCATTCGCCAGTTCCCGCTGCCCGTTCTTTTCGATGCGGACGACACGATTGCCGACGAAGAGTGGGTGACACGCGTAATCGAGCTGGAGAATGCGCCGGCGACGCAGCTGATCCCGATACTGCGGCCGCTGTTACCGAAACAGGGACACCTTGCGGCTCATCCCGTATCGAACATGATCATCATGGTGGATCGTTATGCGAATATCAGGCGGGTCAGCAGCCTGATCGAAAAGCTGGACACCGTTTCCCAAATGCAACAATAGGCGTGGGTCAAGCAGGAGCCTCGTAAATCTGCACCAGGTTACCGCAGGTATCATTCAGCGTAGCTACGGTCGTGCCACCCATCTCGGTCGGTTCCATCCTGAATTCCACTCCAAGACCGGATAGCCGTGCATGCTCTTTCGTCACGTCACTCACTTCGAAAGAGGCGGCGGGGATGCCGTCATCGAAAAGCGCGCTTTGAAAGGCTTTGGCGGCCGCATGGGCGTTCGGTTCCAGCAGGAGCTCTGCCGCGTCCGGCTCTTCCGGTGACACCACGGTCAGCCAGCGATATTCGCCGAGCGGGAGGTCGAGCTTCACTACGAAGCCGAGCGTCTCGGTATAAAACTGCAAGGCCTGTTCCTGGTCGTTGACGGGGATGCTCGTCAATCTGATTCTCATGGCTTCTATTCCTCGCGAGTGACTTGAAAATCCCGAATCTCGTATTCGTTTTCGTCGCCCGACGTATCGGACGACCAGTCAATTGTGAATCGGGAGGGGAAATGAAACATGGCGTCGTATTCGACCTGCACACTATCGGCTTCATCAATTGCGTTTTCAAGCAGATCGAACGCATCGCTGATTGGCAAACCGTCCGACGAAACAAGATCGCGGGGACTCGCGTCGACGACGTAGCGAAATGCGGCGGGCTTGCGGCTGTTCCACAGTGCCCTGTTCGCGGCCAACTCGTCCAACATCGCAACTTGCTCCGCTGTCCTGGCGGACTCCGGAAGAAAAAAGAAATAGCTGACCGAAACGAAGGTGAACAACAGCAGTACGACCGCTGCTATGAGTGCTGTCGGCTGGTACACGCCGTTTCGCCATCGCCTGCGAGCCACTCTGCTTACTCTTCGGCCGAATTCCCGGACGATGGATCGCCTGCGACGGGCCTGAACTGGTTGTTCGGACCCGGCGTCACGTAGACGATTTCACAAGGTTCGAGGATATCGACCCGGTGCCAGGTACCTTTCGGCACCACGAGGCCGTCGCCCGGCTGCATGTCGATATCCGCTTCGGCAATATCGAGAAACACGACCCTGGCCCGGCCGCTCACCAGGTACAGGATCTCGTCACCATCGGCGTGCATTTCTCCGCCGTGAGGCGAGTTCTCCGCCATCCTTGCGACACCGAAGGTGACGCCGTGTACCGGTATCGGCGGGTCGGGTTGCTCCGGTAACTTCTCGGCCGCGAGGTCGAGGTTTAGACTGATCGTGTAGTCTGCCGGGTCGAAGCGAATCGGCTTACCCCCGCTCATGTGGCGAACCGTTGCCTGGATCTTGCCATGGCCTTAGCCGCTTCTATCTCGCGGGTCTTCGGCGCGGCCCTGGTAACCAGCGCGGCCAGCAGTTCATGGCTCGCCGCCGCTACGGCTTGCACGGCACGTTCGAAAGCGATTGCATTCGCCCTCGACGGTTTAGTCGAGCCGCTGATCTTCCTGACGTATTGAATCGCTGCGGCGCGGATCTCTTCCGATGTCGCAGGAGGATCGAAGTTGTGAAGTGTCTTGATGTTCCTGCACATATTTCCCTACCTCGAAGCAGTAAAGGGCCGCGGCCGGACCCAGAACCAACTGGCCACGACGATGGCGCCGAACAGCGTGTAGCAAACCGCGAACACCCACGCAGGCGCCTCATAATACAGAATTGCCTGGAGCCAGTGCGCGATGAACGAGCCTGAATACGCCACATCGCCGGCGCGCTCCCGCAACGCCATTTCCCAGGTCGTCAGCGGGCAGATGACGCCGAACCAGGACTGCACCACGACAATACCTATAGCGGCGAGATGGGCAATACGGAACCACGGGTTGCGCACCCAGCCCCATCGGAGGAGTCGGCCGGCGAAAATCAATAGCAGCCCGAGGACGACGAACGCGACAAACGAAACGTGAGCGAACAGCAGTAGATCGGCGGCAAGGTGATAGAGAAAGCTCGACTCCATATGTGCCACCTACAAACAAGGCAGACTTGTACTATTCCACCCGCCCGCCGTGTTACGACGTGCCGGGCGCCCGGCTGATTCGAAAGGCCCAGACGGCCAACGCACCGGGCACGATAAACCCGCACCAGGACACCCACATTGGAACCAGGTAGTCATCGACCTGGACCGACATTCCATAGGCGATTCTGAGCAGGTGAGCCAGCGCCACCAGCACGAAGAGTACGCCAGACACAACACAGTATTCTCTATGTCCCATACCGCACCTCCTGAAAGAACACGGTACTCCTCCGGTTTTTTCATCGCAATGGCGCTCTGCGATCGCCGGGCATTACACGGCGCTACCGAGCTTGAATATCGGCAGGTACATGGCGATAACCCAAATCCCGAGAATGACAAGTGAGAGCGCGAAACTGCCGGCAATCCAGAGGAAATACCTGCCCGCATTCCCCGGGAACGACTTTCGCCTGACGAACAGCAGGATAGTCGGTATCAAACCAAGGAGGGTCAGGCCCATGGCGTACCGGGAGAAATCGAGCGCGATTCGGGTGAGCGCCGGCAGCTCGGCACCGAAACCCGCCAGCAATTCCTCGAAGGATCGTGCGCCCACCTGGATCGATCCATAGGCCAGGCTCGATCCGAGAACCAGGAAGCAGGACACAACGAGTATCCAGGTCTCGACCGGGCTGCTTGTCTCCCCGGATGAGCCTGGCTCAGTTTGACTGGCGGATTCCGTCATTTGCCACTTCCGAAACCTGAAATAATGGTTGAATTGCTGGCTACTTCGTCAGGTAAAACGTGATCGTCGTAACGACGCGCACGTCTTTCTCGATCTTCTTCGTGTCGCCATAGTTCTCGCCAACGTCGCGGATGATGAAGCCGCCCTGCCTTGCGCTCCGGATACCACCGACCTCGACGCCGGCATTGGCGGCGAACTCATTCGCGGCGAGCCGGGCGTTGGTCGTGGCTTCCTTGAGCATGTCCGGCTTGATGTCGTTCAGTTTCGTGAAGTAATACGATGGCGCATTGTTGGTGATGTCTATGCCACGCGCGATGAGTTCGTTCATCTCGGATCGTGCCGTCGAGAGCAGCCGGACCTGGTCCGTTTCGACGTCAACGGAGCCGACAAGTATGAATTTTTCTTCCACGAGATTCTGGTTCTCGTCCCTGAACTCGGAACGCCGGTAGTCGATCACGCCGGGGATGATTTCAGATTCGGCGAAGCCGGACGTTTTCAACAGGTCGATGACCTGGCTCTGTGCCGACTCGGACTGCTCATACAAGTTTGCGATTTCGTTCTTGTTGTTCCCCGATACCGTGTATTGAATGCGCCAGTACGCGCGATCGGCTTCGACGCGCTTCTCGGCCAGGCCCTTCACTTCGGCGGTATTGATGCCCACCTTCGAGTTGTACATCGTCTGGCTGATGAAATAGCCACAGGCGGCGATGCCGACCGCGAGAAGCAGGGCGGCAATCAGTATGTTGTCGCGTCTGGATTCGGCCATCTGATCGTCCTTATCCTTTGGTGGCGGTTAGCGGAGTTGTGAGGAAAGAGTGTCCAGTCTTTGGCTCGCGATTTCAATGACGGCGCATGCGCCGACCAGCAAGAGATTCAGATCTCTGGCAGATTCCAGGGCCGGTCTTGCTTTTGGGTCCTGATGAACCAGGCTGCCCAGGCGACCACCAGAACCGCTGCGACCAAACCGCCCAGCCACTCGTCCTGGAACTGGCTGAGGGTGTATTCGTGCTCCGGGCCATCCTTGAAGATGAAGCCGATTTCGACCAGCCAAACCACGAAGTTATAGACGCCGTGGCAGATGATCGGTAACAGCAGCGATTGCGTTCGCAGGTACAGCACGCACATGCCGATACCGAACGCAAACGCTCCGAGAGGATCCGGGTGAACGATGCCGAAAAGAAGCGATGACCAGAGGACTGCGGACCGAAGGCCGAATTTGTGGGACCACCGGTGCAATATCACGCCTCGAAACGCGAATTCCTCGAGAATCGGGGCGGCGACGCACAGTGAAAACAGGTTAAGAAAATTCGGCAGGATCGGATACTCGCCATAGTCGAAATAGATCAGGTCGGGAACGCCGATGTACCAGGCATCGACGAACGCCGGGACCCAGTAAGACAAGGGCAGGAAAAGGACGTAGGCGGCGGCCCAGGCGAACAGGAACAGGAATGCCGAGAGCAGGATGCCGGATCGAAGCTCGGAAATCGTCGGCGCTGTCCCGATCAGGCCGCGAACCGGCAGGCGTATTGGAAACAGGATCGTAAGAATCAGCACGGCCGCCAGCATAAGCTGTGCGTAATAGATATACGCCAGGTCCCACCAGTACCATGGCGCGTCGATGTCGATCGCGCGGAACACAATCTCCGCGCCGGGCAGGTAGAAAATCATCAGCAACCAGGCGAGTACGAAGTACCGGACCCTGACGCTCTGGAAGACCTGCGACGAGGTCTCAGTCACCGGCTAATGCCCGCACGTCCTGGCGAAGCGTTTTTACCAGCGCCACCGTCATCACGACGCCGACGAGGAGTATCGGCAGCGATACGACCAGGAGGATGACCTGGATCGGCCGCAGATTGGAGTTCATCAACATGAGGGCAACCGGCATGAGCCCGAGCGCGAAAGCCCAGAACACCCGGTGCCAGCGGGCCGGGTCGTCTCCTGCCCTGAGGTGCAGCGTCGCGCTGGAGGCAAGCGTGTACGACGCTGAATCGTAGGTCGTGGCGGCAAAGATAATCGAAATGAGGGAAAACACGCTGATGACGAGGGCGGCCAGTGGCAGTTGCTCGAGCATGGCCACGATCGCCGCGTTGCCACTGGCTGATTTCATGATGCCCGTGAAATCCAGCGTGCCGGAGAGTTCCAGGAACAGGGCATAGTTGCCCATGACCATGTAGAACATCCAGCTGCCGAGCGACCCCCAGATGAGCATGCCGAGGATGAGCTGGCGAAGAGTCCTGCCCTTCGAGATCCTGGTCACGAAGAGGCCGACATAGGGTGCGAACGCGATCCACCATGCCCAGTAAAAAATAGTCCAGCTCTCGACAAAACCGGAATCCGTGAACGGGTCGGTCCAGAAGTTCATGCGCAGGAAGTTCTGTGTCATGACACCGAGACCGTTGAGACTCGTTTTGAGCAAGAACGCTGTCGGCCCGACCACGAGTATGAACAGCAACAATCCGAATGCCAGCCCGACGTTGATGTCGCTCAGGCGCTTGATGCCCTTCTTCAGGCCGAGCCACACGCTCACGGCAAACAGCAATATGCACAGGCCGATAACGGCAATCTCGAGCGTGTCGCCCGGCTCCACGTCGAACAGCCAGGCGAGACAGGCGGCAATCATCGGCGTCGAAAAACCGAGACTGGAAGCAGCGCCGCCCAGCAAGGCAATCATGAACAGGAAGTCGATCGCACGCGCCACCGGGCCGTGGTCGTTTCCCTTCAGGAACCAGTGGCAGCTTACGCTGAAGCGCAGGACGTCGAGTTTCTTGACGTAGTAGGGATAGGCGATGGCGACCGCGGGCAAACAGTAGAACGCCCATGCCGTAAAGCCCCAGTGAAACAGCCCGTAAGTGGAGGCCCATTCGGCCGCCTCGACGCTGCGCGGCTCGGCGCCGAAAGGCGGGGCGTCGTAATAGAACGCCCATTCCGTCGCGCACCAGTAGAGCAACCCGGCGCCCACACCGGCGCAGAACAGCATGCCGACCCAGCTTATCTCACGAAACTCAGGTCTGTCGTCCGGCTCGCCGAGCCTGAGGCTGCCGTAGCGGCTGCTCGCCAGCCAGAGCAGAAAAGCAATGGCGGCGACGCTCGCGAGCAGGTAGAGAATGCCGAATTCGGCCGCGATGAACCCATACAGGGATTCCAGTACGGCGTTCGAAGCATCGGGAAATACGAACAACGGGATGCTCGCGGCCACCAGGATAAGGGCACAAAGCCCAAAGCTGGGCCAGTCTATGCGGCTTTGCTCCATCCTTCCCCCCGGAGGCGATCAGTCGATTGTCAGGATTACCGACCCGCGAATACTACCCTGTTCGACGATCTCGTTGCCTTTTGCGATCTCGTCCAACGGCATCGTGTGCGCAATACGATGCTGCAGTGCCCCCGCCGCCAGCATCTCGTCAATCGCAGCGATCGCCATTTGCTTTGCGGATTCCGGCATTGCGTAGACGATCACCATGCGCACGGTAATGTCCTTGTACATCATCTGCAGGAAGGGCAGTTTCGGTTGCGGTTCCTGCGTCGATGAGTACGTCGCAATCGTGCCGCCAATGCGCAACAACTCGATGGAGTTGGCGAGGTTTGCCCCGAATTCGACGTCTACAATGCGGTCGACCGGTTTGCCGTCGGTGGCGGCGAGTACATCGGCGACGACATCGCCGCCGCGGTGATTGACGACGTGCTGAGCGCCGGCTTTTGTACATTCGATCCTGTCGGCATCGTTGCTCGCGGTTGCAATGACCGTTGCGCCGGCCTGGCTGGCCCACTGCACGGCATAGTGCCCCACTCGGCCGGCACCGCCCGTGACGAGAATTGTCTGGCCATCGACATCGCCGTCGGCGAACACGCAGCGGTGCGCGGTCATCGCCGGAATACCGAGACATGCGCCCACGTCAAAGCCGGCATTGTCGACGAGCCGCGGCGCCCTGCTTGCATCGATTGCAAGGTGTTCCGCTGCCGTGCCGAAGCGGCGCCCGTACTGCGCCTGGTAAAGCCACACGCGTTCGCCGATGCGGCCGGCGTCGACACCTTCGCCGACCGCCTCGATAATGCCGGCGCCGTCGCTGTTCGGGATTACCAGGCCGTCGTCCAGGAGATTCGGAAACGCGCCGGCGCGTTTCTTGACGTCCGACGGGTTGATGCCGCTGGTGTGCACTCTCACGAGTACCTCGCCGCGGCCGGGTGACGGCGCATCCAGCTGGCCGACCTGCAGCACGTCCCGTGCCGCGCCAAATTGTTCAAACCACGCTGCGCGCATTGTCGATAACTCCTTCTGCCTTGCCGGATGAAAGATTGCCACCGGCAGCACTTATCAATTTAGTGTTAACAGGCCCTAGTCGAGCCAGTTGGACAGGCCCTCGGTGTGGCCGTCCACGGCGATGGACTGGCCGGATATTTTCGATGCCTGGCGCGAAGAAAGAAACAACACCGTGTCGGCTATTTCTTCCGCGGTGACGAACGTCCGCATCGACGTGTGCCTCTCGTAAACGTGTCGCACCTGGTCATTCGTAAGACCCCGCTGCTCGGCATCCCGCCCGATGACCGCTTCGATGCGCGGCCCGCTGACGCTCGTCGGGCAGACCGCATTGACCCGAATGCCCACGGGGCCAAGTTCCATGGCCCAGGTCTTGGTAAGGCCGATTTGTCCCCATTTGCTTGCGGCGTACGGCGAGCGCAGGGGATAGCCGAACAAAGCGGCGGTCGAGGCGATGGTGACGATTGACGCGTTTTCCTCTTTACGCAGCAATGGCACCGCGCGCCGCGTCATGTAAAACGTCCCGGACAGGTTGATTTGAATACAACGGTCCCATCCTTCCTCGTCAGTTTCGTCGACTGGCGCGGACGGGCCGGCCACGCCGGCATTGTTGACGAGAACATTCAGGCGACCGTGGTGCGTGTCCAGGTCGTCGAAAATGCGTTTAACGTCGTCCTTGTTGCCGATATCTGCCAGCGTCGCCGTTGCGGCGGGATTGGCCGACAGGAATTCGTCGATGTTTTCGGCGGAAGCGTCGCAGACGTGCACGGCACCGCTTTCCGCCAGGAAGCGTTCCGCGATTGCCCGGCCGATGCCCGCCGCACCTCCCGATATGAGCACGACGTTGTTCTTGTGTTCTGTCATCGATGACTCCGCTGCGGCGTACGCGCCGCGCCCATAGTCGCTCAACGGACCATGCCCAGTCCAACCCCGGACGCGGTATTATTCCAGGATGTCCAAACCCAGACTTCCCCTCCGGCTGCGCAAGAAGCACGGATCCGGCCTGCGTCGTGACGTTAGTGCGGACGACGGCGCCAGAGTGGCCGGCGAGCAGTCGATCCGCGACGCGCTCATTGCGGGACTGGTTGTGATTATCGTCTTTTGTATCCTGTTTGTGTCGCTGTCATCGTTGGTCGACCGGGTTTTTCCCTGGATGACCGTGCTGCTGGGTGCGATGCTCGGGTATGCGGTGCGCCGCGCGGGCCGTGGCGTCGACTGGCGCTTTCCCGTACTGGCGGCAGTGCTTGCGCTGGTCGGCTCGATGGTCGGCAATATCGTCGTGGCGGCGTCTTCCACTGCCGATACGCTGGGCACCGGCACGCTGCACGTTTTGCGTTCGGTTACGAGCATGACCTGGCCGGTGTACTTCGACGAGAGGCTCACAGCGGCGGACGGTTTTTATGCGATCCTGGCCGCGGCGCTGGCAGCGTTCCTGGCCAACCGGCGGCTGACCCGGTCGCAGTATTATGCGTTGCGTCTGTGGCGGGAGCGCTCAGACGGGCATCAGAATTGAGTCGTCGGACTTCATGGCGGCGCCCTTGAACGAGGCAAGCTGCCGCTCCACGAGTTGCTGGATGTTGTCAACGGCGTCGGCGATGCCTAAGTAAAAGGCAGGCTCGCGGCGCAACAACGACCAGTCGTTGGTCTCCAGGACCCGGACCAGGTGCGTGATGTTGGCGCGGATGGCCTCGATGTACGGGTTGTGGCCGTTGTACAGGACTTCTATGTAGCGATACACGCGATTGAATTTCGCGTTGAGGCGCTCGCGCATGACCTGCTGGTAAAAGGTCGGCGTCTTTCTCAGCAGGTCGTTGCCGGATTCGTAGCGCACCATGTACTCGCCGGGTGACGCGTTCTCGACTGCAACGCCGCCAACGACGAACTCGTTGTAAAGGCGGTCGCGGCATTTCTCGAGGTAGCAGCGGTCGGCCATTTGTGCGATGAGGTCGGCGGTGCCAATCAGGTGCCCGCAGATGATGTCACGCGGGTCGTCGAGCTCGATGTTGTCGAGGTCGAGTTCGTAGCCTGTGAAGTGGACGATCATGCTGCTCACGCCAACGTCTTTCGCCATGCCGAGATCCGGCAGGTAGCGGCGCAGGAAATCGGCGCTGCGGGATACGTGGTAAAGCGTGAACTCGGCCCCATTCGAGAAATTCTCGTCGCGGCGCTCGTGCCGTATATAGCCGGAATCGTGAAACAGCGAAGTGACGATAGCCATCTGCGCGCGGGCGGCGCCAAGCCGGTCCGGCGGCTCCACACTGCGCTCGTAGCCCGCGACCAGGCGTGCGAGCGCCAGTGTCATATCGAGCGTGTGCTGCATGTCGTGGTAGGTCGTGTCGCAACCTTTATAGCCGGGATAACGGCCCGTGAAGAGGCGCTCGAAATCGTAGAAAGCGAGCCACAGCTTGTCGAACGACATGCCCGGAAAGGTCTCGGCGAACAGCGACTGGACGGCGTCACGCACCGCGGCCGGGTTACTGACTTGTACGGTGTCGGTGACGTCGTAATCGTTACGGCGATCCTGGGACATGAACTTCCTGCTTTTTTCTTTCAATGATACACGGCGGGCAAGGCGCAAACTGCTGGAAAAACCGGAATATGTTACATGCGGGCGTCACGGCAATCGCATTCAGGAATCGAATTCGGCGACCACGGGCGCATGGTCGGACGGCCGCTCCCAGGCGCGCGGTTCCTTGTCCACGTAACTCGCCTTGCAGCGCTCCGTCATCGGCGCGCTGGTCAGGATCAGGTCGATGCGCAATCCGGCGTTGCGCCGGAAGCCGGCCGCCCGGTAATCCCACCAGCTGAAGGTCTTCTCGGGCTGCTCGAACTTGCGAAATACGTCGGTGAGGCCGAGATCGAGGAGTTCTTTCAGTGCTGCGCGTTCTGGCGGGCTGCACAAAATCGCCTCGCCCCACTTTTCCGGGTCGTGCACGTCCGCGTCGGCCGGCGCGATATTGAAATCGCCGAGCACGACGACGTTTTCGTGCTGCTGCACCTCGCCCTCGAGAAAGCTGCGCAGCGATGCCAGCCAGGCCAGCTTGTATTCGTATTTTTCGGAGCCGACCTCGGAACCGTTGGGCACGTAAAGGTCGATGACGCGAACGTCACCCGCGGTGCAAGCCAGGACACGCCGCTGCGGGTCCTCGAAATCCGGAAAATCGGTAACGGGATCGGTGGCCGCCATCTTGCTGATGAACGCGACGCCGTTGTAGGTCTTTTGACCGCTGGCAATCGAGTGGTAGCCGATGTCCTGCAAGGCCTCGGCCGGGAACTTCTCGGTGAGTTGCTTGATTTCCTGCAATACCAGGACGTCGGGGTCGTTGTTCTGCAGCCATTCCAGCACGTGCGGCAGGCGCACGTTCATCGAATTGACGTTCCAGGTCGCGATTTTCATGATGGCCGGATCCCGTTTTGCCGCAGCAGCGCGTCGATGGTCGGCTCGCGCCCGCGAAATGCGACATACGCCTGCATGATGTCGCGGCTGCCGCCGATCTCCAGGATTTCGCGGCGAAATCGTGCGGCGGTCGCGCGGTCGAATATACCAGCTTCGTCGAACGCCGCGAACGCATCGGCCGCCAGCACCTCCGCCCATTTGTAGCTGTAGTAACCGGCCGCATAACCACCCGCGAAAACATGCGAGAACGCGTGTGGCAGCCGGTTATATTCCGGTTGCCGTATCAATGCGACTTCGTCCCTGACCTCCGCCAGCGTTTCCAGCACCCGGGCAGGCCGGCCGGGTTCGTATTCGGCGTGCAGCCGGAAGTCGAACAGGCCGAGCTCGAGTTGCCTCATCATGGCAAGCGCGGCGCCGCAATGGCGACTATTGTCCAGTTTGTCGAACAGCTCGCGGGGCAGCGGCTGCCCGGTTTCGGCGTGTGCCGAACATTGCGTGAGCACGTCGAAACTCCACGCGAAGTTCTCCATGAACTGGCTGGGCAGTTCCACGGCGTCCCACGGCACCCCGTTGATGCCGGACAAGCTCGGATAGGCGATGCGCGTCAACAGGTGATGCAGCATGTGCCCGAACTCATGGAACAGCGTGACGACGTCATCATGCGTGATGAGCGACACGCCATTGTCGTCGGGAGGCTGGAAGTTGCAGACCAGGTAACCTACGGGCAAATCGAGGGCGCCGTTGAGTTGCTGCCGGCCGATGCATTCATCGATCCATGCGCCGGTGCGTTTGCCGTTGCGTGCGTAAAGGTCCGTGTAAAAACCGCCGAGCAGGTCGCCGCCAGACTCGCGTATCGTGAAATAGCGCACGTCCTTGTGCCACGTGGCCGGGGTGTCATCCACCTCGAGCTCGACGTCGTACAGTTTCGCCGCAAGCGAAAACAGCCCGTTGATGACCTTGTCCGCGGGGAAGAACTGACGCAATTCCTCGTTAGAAATCGAGAACCTGGCCTGCTTGAGCTTCTCCAGCCAGAAGGTGATGTCCCAGGCTTCCAGCTCAATCTCTGCAAAAGTTTCGAGGTCCGCGAGTTCCTTCTTCGCCGCCTCGCGCGTATGCGCGGCAAGCTCCCGCAGAAAGTCGATGACCTGCGCCGGCGTTTCGGCCATCTTGGTCGCCAGCGAATACTCCGCATAGCTGGTAAAACCCACGAGCTTCGCGGCTTCGTGGCGAAGCGCGAGGATCTTCTCGATGTTGTCGCTGTTGTCCCATTCCTCGCTGTCGCCGAGATCCGAGCCGCGTGTAACCCAGGCACGGTACATCGTCTGGCGAAGATTGCGGTCCTTTGCGTGCGTCATGACCGCGTCGTAGGTTGGGTAGTCGAGCGACAGCAACCAGCCATCGAGACTTTTTTCGGCCGCGCTTTCAGCCGCCCGCGCGAGGGCCTGCTTCGGCAGTCCGTCGAGCCTTTTCACGTCGGTCAGGTGCAGCGACCAGGCATCCGACGCGTCCTGCACGTTATGCTCGAATCGTGCCTGCACGCCCGCAAGCTTCTGCATGATGGCCTTGAAACGGTCCTTGTCTTCTTTCTCGAGATCGACACCGGCCAGGTGAAAATCCCGCAGCGCGTGCGCAACGGCGCTGCGGCTTTCTTCGCTGGCCTCGGCAGGCAGGGTCCTGTCTACGTGCGCGTAGGCGCGCTGCAAATGTTCGTTCTGTGATATTTCGGTGCCATGATCGGTCAGTAGTGGTAGCGCTTTGTTGTAAGCGTCCCGCCAGTCTGTCGACCCAAGTACACTCTGCAGGTGACTGACGGGAG
This sequence comes from uncultured Woeseiaceae bacterium, assembly GCA_945788625.1. Lineage (GTDB taxonomy): Bacteria > Pseudomonadota > Gammaproteobacteria > Steroidobacterales > Woeseiaceae > UBA1847. The sequence goes on along the minus strand of CALZMQ010000019.1, from coordinate 8,865 downwards.
ACCACACACGGCCGAGTTCGTGCTCCATCTGTTCGACCGGCGCGACGAGTGACTGGATGTCCGGCTGCTCGTTGCTGTCGAGCAGCGCCTGGAGCTGCGCGCGGTGTTCGGCAATGACCTGCTCGATAGCGGGCATTACATGATCCGGCTTGATGTCGCCGAAGCGTGGTAACGAGCTTGTATCGAGCAGTGGATTGTCCATCGATCCGCTTGTAATTCTGAAGAGGCGCCGCATATTAACACGGGCCGCAGCACGCACGGTGCGGTCGGCTTGACGTAATTCTGGAGAACAATGTGACGACGAGATTCGACCTCCTGGTGATAGGCGGTGGCAGCGGCGGCCTGGCGCACGCGCAGCGAGCGGCAGAATACGGCGCGAAAGCCGCGGTCGTGGAGTACGGCCCGCTGGGCGGTACCTGCGTCAACGTTGGCTGCGTGCCGAAGAAGATCATGTGGTACACGGCGCAGCACGCACACCAGTTTCACCATGCGCGCGATTACGGCTTCGATGTCGCGGTGAACGGCCACGACTGGGGCGCGTTGAAGGCGCGACGCGACGCCTACATAAAACGCCTCAATGGCATCTATGCCAGCAACCTGGACAAGCGCGGCGTGACGCACATCGAAGGTGGGGCTCGCTTCGTCGATGCCAATACCGTCGAAGTGGAAGGGCGCGAATACCAGGCCGATCGCATCGTTATCGCGACAGGTGGGCGGCCCATCGTGCCGGACATTCCGGGGGCGGAGCTAGGCATAACCTCCGACGATTTCTTCGGGCTCGAAGAGCGGCCGCAGCGGGTTCTGATCGCCGGCAGCGGCTACGTGTCAGTGGAGCTTGCGGGCGTGTTCAACGGGCTGGGAAGCGAGACTCACGTTGTCGTGCGCAAAGATGGAGTGCTGCGCGATTTCGACAAGATGCTGGGCACGGAGCTGATGGACGCCATGCGCGGCAGCGGTATCGCCCTGGATACGGGCGTCGTTCCCAGCCGCGTCGAGCAGAGCGATGACGGCCTGGTGCTGCATGCCGGGGATGGGCGTACCTTCGGGCCGGTCGATTGCCTGCTCTGGGCCGTGGGCAGGTCACCGAACACGGAAACCCTGGATGCCGCGAAAGCAGGCGTGCACATGGATGACAGCGGATTCGTTCCTGTGGACGAGTACCAGCAAACGAATGTCGACAACATCTTCGCAATCGGCGATGTGACCGGGCGCGCGGCGCTGACGCCCGTTGCAATAGCCGCCGGACGCAGGTTGGCGGACCGCCTGTACGGCGGCATGGAAGGGCGTCACCTGGAGTACCGCACGATACCGACGGTTATCTTCAGCCACCCGACCATCGGCACCGTCGGCCTGACGGAAGACGAGGCGCGCGCCGAGTACGGCGACGACGTCAAGGTCTACACATCGGGCTTCACCGGCATGTATTACGCGCTCGGAGACGACAAGCAGCGGTCAGTGATGAAGCTGATTACCGCGGGCCCGGACGAGCGCGTGGTCGGTTGTCACGTCATTGGCGAGGGGGCGGATGAAATGCTGCAGGGTTTCGCCGTCGCGGTAAGGATGGGAGCGACCAAGGCCGACTTCGACGACACCGTCGCGATACACCCGACCAGTGCCGAAGAACTCGTTACTATGCGCTGACATTCATCCGCTTCAGGACCGCAGCGGTATCGGGGCGCACGCCGCGCCAGACTCGAAACGACTCGGCGGCCTGTTCGACCAGCATGCCCCAACCCATAACCGAACGCTCGGCGCCCTGTTCGCGCGCCCAGATACTGAAGGGCGTGGCTTTCAATCCATAGGAAAGGTCATAGCAGATCGTGTCGTCCGAGACCGCGGTGCCCGGATACGGCGGCGAGTCGCCGTGCAGTCCCGCCGAGGTCGCGTTGATGATCAGGTCGTAGTGTTCCCCCGCAGGCAGGCCGTTGAAGCGGCACGCAGCGACGGGTCCGGAGCGCGAGAAGTGATCGGTCAGGGCCTGCGCCTTGCCGAGCGTGCGATTGGCGATGAGCAGCGACGCCGGCTTTTTGTCCAGCAGTGGGCCGATGATACCGCGCGTGGCGCCACCCGCGCCGAGCACCAGGATGCTGGTGCCTTCGAGCTTGAGGCCGTGATTGAACTCCAGGTCGCGAAGCAGGCCATAGCCGTCGGTATTGTCCCCGTAAATCTCGCCGTCGCGGAATGAAAGGGTATTGACCGCACCCGCGGTGCTGGCGCGCTCGCTGAGGTGATCCACGAGCCGGGTCACCTCGCTCTTGTGCGGTACCGTAATGTTGAGGCCCTTGCCGCCAGTCCTTTGGAACTGGCGCACGGCCGTCTCCAGCTTTTCCGGCGTGACCTGCAGCAACTCGTATTGCAACTTCTGGTTTGTCTGCAGGGCGAACAGGCGATGAATGACCGGCGACCGGCTGTGCGATACCGGGTATCCCATTACGCCGTAGCGATCGACGGCCATCAGTTGTTCTCCGCGAGCCAACGTGCGGCATCGATGGCGAAGTAGGTAAGAATTGCGCTGGCGCCGGCACGCTTGATGCTGAGCAGCGCTTCCAGCACGGTGGCGCGCTCGTCGAGCCAGCCGTTATCGGCAGCGGCCTTCAACATCGCGTATTCGCCGCTGACATGGTAGGCGAAAGTCGGTACCCCGTAGGTATCTTTGACGCGCCGCACGATGTCGAGGTACGGCATGGCCGGTTTTACCATCACGAGGTCTGCGCCCTCCTCGAGATCGAGGCCGACCTCGCGGACGGCCTCATCGCTGTTCGGCGGCGCCACCTGGTAAGTGGATTTGTCGCCGCCTCCCAGGTTCGCGGCGGAGCCGACGGCATCGCGAAACGGGCCGTAAAAGGCGGAGGCGAACTTGGCGGCATAGGCGAGAATCACGGTGTTGACGTGGCCGTTGTCCTCGAGCGCGCTGCGCATGGCGCCGACGCGGCCGTCCATCATGTCCGACGGCGCGACGATATCGGCGCCAGCCTCGGCATGGGAAAGCGTCTGCCTGACGAGCATGGCGACGGTGATGTCGTTCAGCACGTAGCCCTGCTCGTCGATAATGCCGTCCTGGCCGTGGGTCGTGTACGGGTCGAGCGCGACGTCCGTCATGACGGCGAGCTCGGGCAGTTCGGCCTTGATCGTACGTACCGTGCGTTGCACGAGGCCGTCGGGATTGGCGCACTCCGCGCCGTCGAGCGACTTGAGCCCGGCATCGATGACCGGGAACAGGGCGACCGCCGGTATGCCGAGTGCATGGGCTTCCGCCAGTTCCGGCAGCAGGCCGTCGATACTCTTACGCGAAATACCGGGCATCGACGGGACCGCTTCGCTCTGCCCCTCGCCATCGAGGACGAAGATCGGGTAGATTAGATCGGCGCTCGAAAGCGTGGTTTCCTCGACGAGGCGCCGCAGCGCCGGCGTGCGGCGACTGCGCCGCAGGCGAATCTGAGGGAACTGTCCGGGGGTCGATGCACTCATAGCAATTCAGAATAATAAAGAGAAGTTCTTATTTTCCCTGTATTTAGGCACGGTTTCCATGTCTTGGGTACAGTTTTAATCGGTTCCGGTAATAATTGCCACAACGAACGGGTCATCTCGTATGAACAGTAGCGGTGCTGAAGCTGCCAGAAGGCGAAGATTCGACCGGATCGTGGCCGTATTTCACGCTGATATGTATCGCTACGCGGCGTGGTTGTGCCGTGACAAAGCCATCGCCGAGGACGTCGTTCAGGAGGCGCTGCTGCGTGCCTGGAAGTCCCTCGATGCGCTGCGTGAGGATGCTGCCGCCAAGCAATGGCTGCTGACGATCGTGCGGCGGGAAAATGCCCGCTACTTTGAGCGGCGCCGGTTGGAAACGGTGGACATAGACAACTTGACGGCCTCTCAGGCGGCATTGATCGCCGAGGCGCCGGATGAAGAGATCAACGATCTGCGCGAAGCGATCTTCGAGCTCGACGACGATTACAGGGAACCGTTGGTTCTGCAGGTCCTGATGGGCTACAGCACCAGCGAAATAGGCGAGCTGATGGGGCTCAAACAAGGTGCGGTATTGACGCGCCTGCACCGGGCTCGCCTGAAGCTGAAGGACAGCGCGGCACGGGAGTAAGCTCCCCTGCCCGGCAAATGAAACGATGAATTGCAACGAATACAAAGAGGCGATAGCGGCGGACCCGTCTTTCGACGGCGGCGCAGGCCACCTGAGCGAGTGCACTGACTGCCAGTCATTCCGGCGTGAGATGCAGTCGCTGGACGACAAAATCGCGAGGGCGCTGGCGATCGACGTTCCCGGGCTCGAGCTTCCGGAGCTGCCAGACATCAGTGCGGAAAACGTCGTGGCCCTGAGCGCACGCAAGCCATTGTCGAAGCGGACCTGGCTCGCACTGGCAGCATCGGTGATGCTGGCAGCCGTGATCGGCTATCGCATGTCGGGCATCGGCGTCGAATACGATTCGCTGGCCGACGAAGTGCTGGCGCATCTCGATCACGAGCCTGCCGCTCTGCGCATTTCCAGTACGCCGGTTTCGGACCGTCGCCTGGCGAGAGTCGTACCCGCGGACGTTGCGCGCCCCGACCACAGCGCCGGTCTCATCACGTATGCGCAGACCTGCGTCATTAACGGCAATAGGGTGCCGCACCTGGTGATCCAGGGTGAGCACGGCCCCGTTACCATACTGCTGATGCCCGAAGAGTCCATCGCCGAGGCCGAGAGCCTGGACGGTGAAGGCATTCACGGCGTTATTCTTCCCGTGGGCGGCGGCAGCATCGCCATCATCGGCGAGCGCGAAGAACAGCTGGAACGCATAGAAAAGAGTGTGTTGGATTCAGTGATGTGGAGTACCTGATACTCCCGTTTCTGAGATACGGACGCCCGGTCTTGGGCAATCATTCCTGGTAGGAGATAAGAAGATGTCAGAGAAGAAAGTAATTAAGCCGGTTGCACTGGCTGTGGGGGCTGCACTGGCCGGTACGTTCGCAATCAGTGGTGCGGTCAATGCCGACACGATCGAGAGCCCGTTTTCGATGTCGACGTTAAGCGTTGGTTACATGCTCGGCGCCGGTGAAGGAAGCTGTGGCGAAGGTAGCTGTGGCGAGAAGGACGAGAAGGAAGGCGAAGGCAGTTGTGGTGAAGGCAGCTGTGGTGAGAAGGAAGGCGAAGGCAGCTGCGGCGAGAAAGAAGGTGAAGGCTCCTGCGGTGAGAAAGAAGGCGAAGGCAGCTGTGGCGAGAAAGAAGGTGAAGGCTCCTGCGGCGAGAAAGAAGGCGAAGGTAGCTGTGGCGAGAAAGAAGGTGAAGGTAGCTGTGGCGAGAAAGAAGGTGAAGGTAGCTGCGGTGAAGGCTCCTGTGGAGGCTCAATCTAAGTCCTGCCTGGAACAACTGAAGCCCGACAAAGCCCGCGCAATGCGCGGGCTTTTTTATTGAAGCCCGCATTTATGAGGGCTGAACGAGTCCGCGTTGCCTGATAAATTTGTGCGTGACATCGAAATGACATCCTGCAGGGAGAGTGCACAATGAGTGAGCCAGCATGAGTAAGCCGATATGAGTAAGCCAGTCGTCCGCTGCAAATGGGCCGAGGGCGTGAGCCTCGATTACATCGAGTACCACGACAAGGAGTGGGGCGTGCCTGTTTGGGACGACCGCACGCAGTTCGAATTCCTGATACTCGAGGGCGCACAGGCAGGCCTGAGCTGGTCGACGATCCTCAACAAACGAGCCGGCTACCGGAAACTGTTCGCGGAATTCGACCCGGAAAAAGTCGCGCGTTTCACGAAGAAGCGCGTCGAGAAACTGCTGCTGGATCCGTCCATCGTCAGGAATCGGCTCAAGGTCGAGTCGGCCGTGACCAACGCGAAGGCATTCCTCAAGGTGCAGAAGGAGTTCGGGACGTTCAGCGATTACATCTGGGGTTTCGTCGGTGGCGCCCCGATCCAGAACAAATTCCGGAAGGACGGCGACATCCCGGCAACGTCTGCCGAATCGGATGCTCTGAGCAAGGATCTCAAGCAGCGTGGCTTCAAATTCGTCGGCAGTACGATTATCTATGCGCACATGCAGTCACTCCCGCGATAAATCGAATAAGAGGGAATGACAATGTCTGACGTGATCGATAGCAAACCCGGTACGTTGTTCTGGTCGCTCGCCGGTTTCTTCCTGCTGTTCAACCTCCTCGGTCTGTTGTTTTACTACCTGAGCGTAACCACGACGCCGGAGCAAATTGCGGAAAGTTTCAGCGGCGAAAAGCAGGCGTTCCTGAACGGCACACCAACCTGGGCGACCGCCGCCTATGCCATGGCTGTAAACGCCGGCGTGCTCGCATCCATCATGTTGCTGCTGCGCAAGGCCTGGGCCTTTCCGATTTACATCGTCAGTTTCGTTTCGGTACTCATACAGGATCTCGATTCCTTCGTGCTGCGCAATGGGGTGGAAGTCTGGGGCGCCAGCGGCCTCTATCTGCCCGCTGTCGTAATCATCGTCTGCGTTGCCGAGCTTCTGTACACGCGTTCAGCGAAGGCGAAAGGCTGGTTGTCCTGATCTGATTGACGCGGGTACCTGGCTACGAACCGAACGCTCTATGTGGTGAGGGAACCAACTAGCACGGCAGTGCGATCGGACCGGTCGGGAGTTCGCTCCGACGAGCGAAGCGAGGACAGGCCGAAGGCCCATCTCTCCGGGCGCGCCATCTACCAAGGGCTTGAGCGCCGCCGGCATTTGCCGGCGACCTTGAGTCACCAATAAGTCGCCAGGTATTTGCCTGACATCTGACCCAGCAACATGCATCGCCGTAGGGCGATTCAATCGGTGATTTGCGCAGCTCTCGCGCCCCGAAACATCTGTCTGAAACGTCCGTTGTCGGCCCCAAAGCTGCCGTTGAGGTGGTAGAGTTTCGTAGGACCGCTACTGACCCTTAGCAGACGCAGGTTGCGTAGCGGCATTTTCATATGAGGCACCCAAATGAAGATCTCATTGGTAAGCGTGGTTGCGTAGCGGCATTTTCATATGAGGCACCCAAATGAAGATCTCATTGGTAAGCGTATCGGTCGGAGATCAAAAGTCCGCGTTGGCTTTCTACACCGATAAACTCGGTTTTGTTAAGAAGAACGACATACCAATGGGTGATGTCAGTTGGTTGACGGTCGTTTCATCTGAGGACCCGGATGGACCCGAGCTTGTGCTGGAGCCGAACGCCGAGTATCCGGCGATGAAGGCTCTGAAAGATGCGCTATTCAAAGACGGGATACCGTTTACCGCGTTCGCGGTCGACGACGTAAACAGCGAGCATATCCGCCTTCGTGATCTAGGTGTCCGATTTACGCAGGATCCTGTGGAAAGTGATGGATTCAAATTTGCTGTTTTCGACGACACATGTGGCAACCTAATCCAGATCTATCAGTCAGCTGCCTGACAGCTTCTGGCCGAACTCAGTCGATCGCGATTGGACTAGTTGAGCGACTGGTGTGCACTCGGAAGCAGCCGGCCAGGTGCTAAACTGCCAGCAGGCGGCAGGTGACCCTAAGCCGACATAATTTCTTCTCGAAGGAAAAGACCTTTAGACCACTTGCTCGACCCGAGGAGTCCACACACAATACAAACTGCGCGCTTAACGGCAAATAATCGAAAATATGGGAGGGCAATTTCAAGTTAGATAGCACTAAGATGCTGCCGAGTCTCGCGTAACTATGACGTAATTTTTCGCGCGACCCTGGAGGAGCGGCTATAGTCAGCTAATCTTTCGACGCAATTGAAAAAGATGAAACCACGTACATTCGTCCTCAAAGCGTGGAACCGCGCGAAAGTCGGATTTAGCCTGTCTATTGGTCAGATCACGGCATTCATCAAGCTCCGCAAGAAAACTCCGACATCCGGTCCTGTACGGATCTGCCCGCAAAGACTCTCCCGGGAGTTGCCAGCAACGGATACGCGAAGTGCTGAGCCAAATTCAATGCCACGCCAAACATGTCTAATCGTTGGTGCCGGCCCACAACTTGGCTCCTCTCTCGCTCGCCGGTTCGGTGCCGCAGGATTTAATGTTGCCGTCGCCAGACGACAATCGGATCTTCTCGCGCCACTGATTCGCGAACTCGGCGAAAGTGGCGTCCGAGTTGGTGGATTGAGATGCGATGCGACCGACCACTCTTCGGTTCGACGTATGTTTGTAGATACAACAGAGATGTTTGGAGTGCCGGACTGTGTGGTTTTCAACATAGAAGCGTACTCTCCAGGAACAATCTTGGACATATCTCCCAGCGCCTTTGAGGACAGCTGGAAAAGTAACTGCTACGCAGGCTTCTTGGTTGGAAGGTGCGCAGCGAAACTAATGAGTGATCTGGGTCGAGGTACAATCATATTTACCGGAGCGACTGCATCTACGCGTGGCAAACAAGGCTACATCAATCTCGCTGTTGGAAAAGCTGGGTTGAGGGCTCTGGCCCAGAGCATGGCAAGGGAGTTAGGACCTTCAAACATTCACGTCAGTCATGTTGTGTTGGATGGGGGAATGGAAGCAATGCGCCCCGACGATGTCGCAGAGAACTATCTCCATCTGCACAATCAACCTAAAAATGCCTGGACTCACGAACTCGATCTTCGAACTTCAGAGGAGCCCTGGTAGTCGGAAAAAACAACTGCGAGCAATGGATTGGGTCCTTCAACACACACGCGGAAAGCGACGATCTGGTAGTGCCTGGAAGAGAAGCTGAATGTCTGCTTTTGGCCGTAAGGCAACAGTCGCAAAGTCTAGGCTATAATTTCCGCTACTGACCCAAAGCAGAACTTGGCCTGCTGGTAGTCTGTACCTTGAATGGGTGCTTAATCTGAATTCGTGAGTCCTAATAATGAAAAACTCCGGTGAACCCAAGGCAACAATAATTCCAACTCTGCGT
>CALZMQ010000018.1 GCA_945788625.1 uncultured Woeseiaceae bacterium | reverse complement strand
TATCTTGCTGCGCTGGAACTTGTCGATGGCCGCATCCCAGCGATGCGGGATTTTCAGTCGCGGCGTCACGTGCTGGCCCTGTTCGACGAGCGTCCCGGGGTCGCACTTGGTTTTCAGCCCGTGATGAACGCCGGCTACGACGGCTGCGGTCACGAGGTAGGGATTGGCGTCGGCGCCGGCCGTGCGATGTTCGAAGCGCAGGTTGTTCGCGTCCGACTGCGGAATGCGAATCGACACCGCGCGATGGTTCACACCCCAGTTGGGTTCTACCGGCGCGAACATGTCGGGACGCAGGCGCCGGTAGGAGTTGGCATTGGGCGCACAGAGGGCGGTCGCTTCGGGCATCGTCTTCAGAAGGCCGCCGACCGCATGACGCAGCCTGGCTGAAAACGGCGGGCTCGCGAGGCTGTCGCGCCCGTGCGAAAAGTAGTTGTTGCCTTTTCGATCCACGAGACTCATGTGAATGTGCAGGCCGTTGCCTGCGTCCTCTTCGAAGGGCTTCGCCATGAAGCACGCGACGAACCCGTGTTTACGTGCTGCCGCCTTGATGGCGCGCTTCATCAGTACTGCGTGATCGCAGGCGAGCACAGGATCGTCGATGTGCCGAAGGTTGATCTCGAACTGACCCTGTGAGTATTCCGCGATGCACGAGTCGGCGGGGATGTTCTGCGCATCGCAATAGTCGTATACGTCGTTGAGAAAGTGTTCGATCTCCCAAAGGTCGTCCGGGTGGTAGACCTGTGCACCGGGTTGCAACCGGCCGGCGCCGGGTACACGTGGTGTCGCGATCGTGGGTACGTCTTCGTGGGCATCGAGGAGGTAGAACTCGAGCTCCGTTGCCATGACGATCTTCAGCTGCATTTTTCTTAATGGTTGCAGGGCCCGTTCGAGCACATAGCGGGGATCCGAGAACAGCGGCACGCCGTCGTCCTCATACAGGCGGAACAACGCCTGTCCCATCGGCCGGTCCGCCCACGGCACAGGCGCAATGCTGCCGGGGACGACTTCTGCAAAGACATCGGGATCGCCGTCGTCCTCGCCGTAAGGGATACCGGGTACGGTCTCACCGAGTGCCGTCAGCAGCGTCGTGCCGGCGCAGAACCAGAATCCGTCGCTGCAGGATTTTTCGAAGTCCTGCTCGCGAACCCGTTTTCCCTTGAGAATGGCGTTGAGATCCGGAATCAGTAATTCCATCGACTGGAACGGTCCGTGTTGCTCCTGGGCCTTGCGTAATTCCTTACGCAACCGGGTCTTGCTTGCCATCGCGGTATCCATCTTGTCGTCAGCAGGCGAGCATCAACGATTTTTCCCTGTACCGCAATAGTGGCTCTGATATCATGATATGAAATTCAGAAACACAATATGGAATCCTCATGCATGACAAAGCTCCACCGCAGGGTGCGCAAGCGGCCCTGCGCGCCATTCGCTTACTGAAGCTGTTCACCGCAGAGCGACCCGAATTGCAGTTGGCCGAAGTCAGCGCCCTGGCCGGCCTGAACAAAACGACCGCGCACCGCCTGCTGCAGGCTTTGCACAGTGAGTCATTGCTGGATCGCAATCCGGCCGATGGCGCCTACCGCCTCGGAACGGCGATGATGGCGCTGGGCGTGCAGGCCCTGGCAAGCAACGACCTCAGGCTCAGGGCGCGACCTTTGCTGCGACGGCTGGCGGAGGACAGCGGTGAAACGGCAACGCTGGAAGTGCCTATCGACGACACTATGCTGATACTCGATGAAGTGAGCGGCAGCCGGTTCCTGGGCGCCGCCGGCAACGTGGGAACGCGCTGGCCGATGCATGCAACGTCGACGGGAAAAGCACTGATTGCTTTCGACGAGCGCGGTGTCGAGCGGCTCGGCTCGCCACTGAACTCCCTGACCTCTCGAACGATCACGCGGCGCAGGCAACTCGAAGAACAACTCGGCGAAATCCGCCGCCGTGGTTTCGCCGAAACCGTAGACGAACTCGAAGACGGGTTTTCCGGAGTCGCGGCAGTCGTGCGCGGCGGCACGGGCGACGTGCTGGGCGCCTTGTCGATCTGCGGACCGACACAGCGGCTGTCAGAATCTCGCAGGGCTCGCCTGGGAGCAAAGTTGTGTAGCGCTGCAGAACGGCTGCAACCCCGCTACTGAGGACTGATTGCCGTGCTAGTATTCGCCGCAGCAATGCGCCAGATCGAAGCGTAATCTATGTACCCGAAGCCAATTGTTGGTGTGCCGGCGGACCGGCGAGTGCTTGATCCCCACCCATTCCAGATGGTCGGCGAGAAATACCTCCAGGCCCTTGTAGCGGGGTCGGACGTGTTGCCAATGATGACGCCCGTGCTGCCCGACGACGTCGCGATCGACGAGCTGCTGGCGCAGTTCGATGGCATATTCCTCACCGGCAGTTACTCGAACGTGGAGCCTCATCACTATGATGGCGAGTCCAGCGAGGAGGGTACGCTGCACGACCCGCATCGGGATGCGGTGACTCTGCCGCTTGCGAAAAGAGCCATGGACTGCGGCGTGCCGTTACTTGCCGTATGCAGGGGATTCCAGGAGCTCAACGTTGCGCTCGGTGGCACTTTGCATCAAAAGGTCCACGAGGTTGCCGGTTACCACAACCATCTCGAAAACAAGGACGATCCGCTCGACGTCCAGTATGGACCGTCGCATCCGGTGAGCCTGGTCGAAGGCGGCTTGCTTCACCAGCTCTTGCGATCCGATTCGGTCATGGTGAATTCGCTACACTCGCAAGGTGTGGCCAGGCTCGCGAGCGGCGTGAGCGTCGAAGCGGTCGCCGACGATGGCCTGGTTGAGGCGTTTCGGGTGGACGATGCCCCCGGGTTCGCGCTGGCAGTGCAATGGCATCCCGAGTGGCAGGTCATGAAAAATGACTTCTCCAGAATGATATTCAAGGCGTTTGGCGATGCATGCAGAGAGCGTGCTAAGCAACGACAGGTGTAAAGTGAGTGATGACGACGTATTTCAGTCCTGGATGCAGGAACGCAACATAGAGGACGTCGAAGCGTTCGTACCGGACATGGCGGGGTCCGCACGCGGCAAGCTGGTGCCTGCCGACAAGTTCGGTTCCGGCAACCTGAAGATGCCCGAGGCGATATTTTCGCAAACGATATCCGGCGACTACATCGAAGACGAGAACAACGTCGAGGATCGCGACATGCTGCTGATCCCGGATCCGACCACGTTGCGGCCGGTACCGTGGGCGACCGACCCGGCGGCGTCGGTATTCCTCGATTGCTATCATCGCGACGGCGCTCCGGTCACCAAGTCGCCGCGTGGCGTGTTGCGCAATGTGCTCGCGAAATTCGAGGCGCGCGGATGGATTCCGGTGGTTGCCCCCGAAGTCGAGTTTTACCTGTTGAGCCCGCAGACGGACCCGAATGCCGAGGCCGAGCCGCCGGAAGGCAGGCTTGGATGGACCGAGCTGGCACGCCAGCCCTACAGTATCGACACGATGAACGACTTCGATCCGTTCATCAATTCGGTGTACGCGTACTGCGAAGCGCAAGGCATCCGCATCGATACGCTGTCACAGGAAATGGGGCCGGCGCAATTCGAGATCAATTTCCTGCACGGCAATGCCGTCGATCTCGCTGACCAGGTGTTCCTGTTCAAACGGACTATTCGCGAGGCCGCGATCGAACACGAAATGCACGCGACATTCCTGGCCAAGCCAATGGCGGAAGATGCCGGCAGCTCTTTGCACATCCATCAGAGCGTCGTCGACAAGCAAGGCAGGAATGTGTTCTCGACAGCCGACGGTGAGCCGAGCGATTTGTTTTACGGATTCCTGGCCGGGTTGCAGCGCTACATGCCAGAGGCAATGCTTGTGTTCGCGCCTTACGTAAACTCCTACCGCAGGTTCGCGAACCCGGACTCTTCACCGGTCAACCTGTCCTGGGCAACCGACAATCGAACCGTCGGGCTGCGAGTTCCGGATGCACCGCCCGAGGCGCGCCGTATCGAAAACCGCCTGGCAGGCTCGGACGTCAATCCGTATCTCGCGCTGGCTGCGTCACTGTCCTGTGGATTTCTCGGCATGGTCGAAGGGTTGAAGCCAACCGAACCGATTGAAGGCAGTGCTTATGGCGAAGACTTCGAGCTGCATCGACACATCTATTCGGCCATTGACGCCATGCGCGGGAGCAATGCCATGCGCAGCATGCTCGGCGATGACTTCGTTACGCTTTACGCGGCGCTGAAGATGAGCGAGTACCAGGAATTCCAAGAAATAATAACGCCTTACGAGCGCGAGATACTGATGTTCAATGTCTGATTGCGCATGTCCCAAATCGGACAGGCGTTTCAACATGTGGACCGTGCGGGACGCACCATTGGCGTCCGGCTATGATTGGGTGATACCGATTTGATCTTTCCAGGCACCCGCCTGCGCGAGGTGAGCAATGGCAGCTATTGAGAAACGGTCCCGCGAGGACTGGCAGGAGCTCGACAAAGAGCACCACTTGCATCCGTTCACGGATCACAAGAGCCTGCACAAGAAACGCTCGCGCATCATTACGCGAGCCGAAGGCGTTTACATTTACGATGCCGACGGCAACAGGATTCTCGACGGTATGTCAGGACTATGGTGCGTCAATGCGGGCTACGGCAGGCAGGAGCTGATCGACGCTGCGGCCGAGCAGATGCAGGAACTGCCTTACTACAACAATTTCTTCCAGTGTGCGCATCCGCCGTCGATCGAACTGGCGTCGATATTGAAGGACGTCAGCCAGCCGCAGTTCAAGCGGGTGTTTTTCGCCGGTTCCGGCTCGGAGTCGAACGACACGATCATCCGCATGGTCAGGACCTACTGGGACCTGATGGGTCAACCGGGACGGCACACGATAATCAGCCGTAACAATGCCTATCATGGCTCGACCGTGGCTGCCGCAAGTCTCAGCGGCATGAAACCGATGCACAGGCAAAGCGGCTTGCCGATACCCGGTATCGTTCACGTCGATCAGCCTTACTGGTTCGGTAGTGACCAATCACTGTCTCCTGAAGAATTCGGGCTCGCGGCCGCAAGGTCGATCGAGGCAAAGATCAAGGAAGTTGGCGCGGACAAGGTTGCGGCGTTCATCGGCGAGCCCATCCAGGGGGCGGGCGGCGTCATCGTGCCTCCCGACACTTACTGGCCCGAGGTGCAGCGGATTTGCGACGAATACGGAGTACTCCTGATATCCGACGAGGTCATTACCGGCTTCGGTCGCCTGGGCGAGTGGTTCGGGGCCGATCACTTCGGCACCAGGCCGGACTTCATGCCGTTCGCCAAGGGCGTCACGTCCGGGTACCTGCCGTTGGGCGGTGTATTCGTCAGCGATCGCGTTGCCGACGTCCTGATCGACAAGGGCGGTGAGTTCTATCACGGCTACACATACTCGGGTCACCCGGCGGCCTGTGCGGTAGCAGTCGCAAACATCAAGTTGATTCAGCGCGAAAAACTCGTCGATCGCATCCGCGACGACATCGGGCCGTACCTGCAGGACAAATGGCAGGCGTTCGGTGAGCACCCACTGGTCGGCAATACTCGCATGGTCGGGCTGATGGGCGCCTTCGAGATCGTCAAAAGTAAAGAGCCGTTCGAACGCTTCGACGAGAAGCAGGGCGCCGGACCGCTGTTCCGCGACCTTCTGACAGATGCGGGTGTCTGCATGCGCGCGGTGGGCGACACCATCATCTGTGCCCCGCCATTCATACTCTCCCACGCGGAAGCCGATGAAATGATCGATAAGGCCTGGATTGCCCTGGACCTCGCGCAAAAAGCGCTGTTCGACTGAAATGAAGGCGAAGGTGTAGCTGGTGGACAAGCACGACAGCGATTACGCGATTACACGCGACACATTGTATGGCACGACGCCGGAGCCGACGTACGCGGGTATTGCGTCGTTCATGCGCCGCAAGTACACGAAGGATCTTGCGGGCGTCGACGTTGCCGTGACGGGCATTCCACTGGACACGGCGACGACGAATCGCCCGGGTGCCCGATTCGGCCCTCGCGCCGTTCGTAATGCGTCGACGATGATCGCATGGGAACGACCGTACGGCATGAGCTTCGATCCATTCGACAAACTCGCCGTTGCCGACGTCGGCGATTGTTACTTCGATTTCGGACGGCCAGGGAATGTGCCCGATGAGATAGAGGCATACGCGTGGAGCATTATCAACGAAGGTCCGGGTCTGTTGACGCTGGGCGGCGACCACTTCGTTTCCTATCCATTACTCAAGGCACACGCGCGTAAATTCGGTGCGCCGTTGTCGCTCTTGCATTTCGATGCTCACAGCGACACGTGGTCGGATGAAGACGATCGCATCGATCACGGCACGATGTTCTACTGGGCTGCAAAGTACGGCGTCGTCGATCCGTCGAGCTCGGTGCAGATCGGGCTACGCACCCGGAACCCCGACACGATGGGTTTCAACGTCGTCGATGCGCCGCAGGTTCATGAGCGGGGTATCGATGCGGTCATTGCAGAGGCAAGAAGACACCTCGGTGACAAGCCGGTCTATCTGACCTTCGACATCGACTGCCTGGACCCGAGTTATGCGCCGGGCACCGGGACGCCGGTCTGCGGAGGACTGACGAGCCACCAGGCGATGTCCATCCTGAGGGGCCTCGAGGGTATCAATGTCGTCGGCATGGACATCGTCGAAGTCGCGCCGGCTTACGATGTTGGTGACATTACGGCATTGGCAGCGGCTCATCTTGCGATGGAGATGCTGTACTTGTATGCCTGCCGTCCCGGCCGGGAATGATGTTGAAGGTAACTTGTTGAATTCGATCCGAACGCGGTCGCCCGGGTCTAGCGCCTAGTTCGGCTCGCTCGTCTCGCCGGGATCGCCGGGCAGGAATACCTTGACCATCAGGTCGGCGAGTTCTTCAATGGTCTCGTCAGCATTCACGTCGATGTCGCTCGAGGCTGCAAGTTCATGGTTGAGCGCCAGCAAACCGCCACCTGACACGCGCATCATGTTGAACAGCAATGCCGGGTTGCCCTGCGGCGCAACACCCAGTTCCTGCAGTTGCTCGATCATCTGGAACGTGGTCTTGAACAGCGGTTTCAGATGCGTGTCGACCAGCCAGTCCAGGCGCGGGTTGGGGTAGCTCGACTCCTGCACCATGACCTTGTGCAATGCAGGTTGATGCCTCGCATAGCGCACGTAGCTATGAATCATGGATGCCATGCGCGCTTTCGGGCTCTTGTGATGGTTCTCTTCGAGGGTCTTGGCCAGCGATTGAACAAACTGGCTGAAAATGCGGTCCGCGGCGGCGCGCCAGAGCCGGTCCTTGTTTTTGAAATGGTAGGTAATCAGCGGATGATGCACGCCGGCGCGTTCGGCAATGTCACGCGTCGAGGTGCCCTTGAAGCCATTCTCCGAGAATGCTTCGATAGCCGCGTCCAGCAACTTGCGTTGCGTGACGATGCTTCGTTGTTGTTGCTTTCGCGTTGGCCCGCCGGCGCTCAAATCGGTTTCCGGTGACACGATTTCCGCCAAAAAAACAAGAATCCCGCATAGACTAGCGGGATTCTTGGACTCAATCCAGTATGGTAACGATTTCCCTACTGTGGGCTTGTTACGGGAATGTTTCGGTTCTACTCGAGCGCGAACATCATTCGCACGCCGACGCGTTTCTCGACTAAAGTCCCGTTTTCCCGGACCGGTTCAAACTCCCATTTCTCGACCGCCTTTACCGCCGAATTGACGAATGTCTCGTCAGGTTCCGAATCGCGGACATCGATGTCCTTGACCGTACCGTCCATTGCGACGGTGAAAACAACGTCTACCCACCCCGACAGATTGCGCCGCTGGGCCGATCGAGGGTACTTGGGAGCCGCGTATCGGGTGCGTTTCAGAGAGCTCACCCCAGCCAGTACAGGGGCAGTCACCTGTTGCGCCGGCTGTGCTGCGACGGGTTGCGGCGCGGGCGTCGCGGCGGCTGTGCTTTCCTCGACCGGTTTGGCTGCCGCGTCAGCCGCGGCCTGCCTTTCCGCTGCAGCCGCCTCTTCCGCGGCCAGTTTGTCTGCGGCTGCCTGGGCTGCCGCGGCCTCATCGGCGGCCCGTTGTGCCGCGGCTTCGCGCTCGGCTTGGGCACGCGCTTCTGCGGCCAGCCGATCCTGCTCGGCCTGGCGCCGTTGTGCAGCAATTTCATCGCGTGCGTTGGACAATGCGCCCGCCGTGGCCGCTAGATCTCTGCTCAACGGGTCCAGTGCGCGAGCATCGTCGAGCAAATCCTCCGCGGCAGAAAAATTGCCGCCGTCGATCTCGGCGCGGGCCTGCAGGACCAGTTTGCTGGCCACAACGTTCAATCCCTGTTGGGCGGCGGAATTGCCCGGATCGTTCTCGAGCGCCAGTTCGAAATAGTAACGTGCGTTGTCGTTCGCCGGACTCAGCAGTGCGCCGTCTTCGAGGCGGGCATTTGCCATTGCCAATACGTCCTCGGCCCGTTGTTCGCTCCGGGCCGAACTCAGTTCGGCCGCTACCGCATCGATCTCGGAGGTGTCGGCGACATCCAGGGCACGCGCAGACGCGATGGCCGCAGTGGCATCCTCGAATCGCGATTCGCGAATTGCGGCACGGGCCTCACTCAATCGATTGCGCAACTGTATCTGCGACAGCTGTGCGGTCAGGAACGGAAGGCGCGCGTTATCGGGATCAGCGAGGCGGACACGCTGTAATGCGGCAGCGGCATCGTCGAGGCGCGATTCCAGCAGCGCCGTCTCGGCCAGGCTCAGTGCCTCCGTCAGAACGAGCCCCAGTTCATCGGCAAGAGCCACGTTGCCGGGATCGGCAGCGACAGCGGCCAGGTAGGATTCAATAGCGTTACTACCGGGCGGATTAAAAATCTGTCCGGCGTCGCGCGCCAGGCGCGCTTCGTCGGCAAGCTGGCCAGAGTCAACTCCGGCAGCGGCGGGCGGTTCGGCAACCTCCGGTTCGCCGGTTTCGGCCGGCGCGATCTGCGGGCTGGCAGCGACAGGCCGCTCGTCGACGGTGACGTCGGTGACGTCGGTGACATCGTCGCTGCCACTCATTAACCAGAATAATGCGCCGGCAACAACGATAACGGCGACGGCCCCGATGGCCAGAAGCTTGGGATTCTGTAGAAAAGATCCACCGCCCGATCCCGCGTCGGCGGTTGCCGCCTGCGCAGGCTTGGCCTTGCTTTTCATTGCCGCCGGCTCCGACTTGGCTTTCTTTGCCGATGGCTCTTTGGCGTCACCGCCGGAGAACTTATCGCCGATGGTACTGATCAGGCCCGTAACGGTTTCCGTGAAGCTCGAGTCGCTGTCGCCGAACGCGTCAGACAGACCCGCATCGACGGGCGACGGCTCGGATACGTCGAGCGCCTCGCCGAGCGGCGGATCGGCTGGTGCCTGCGGCACGGGCTGCGCGGGTTTTTCCCTGGCCGCCGCTGGTGCCGCCTTCGGTTCCGGCTTCTGCGCCGTACTTGCGTCGTCGGCGGGCGCCGCCTTTGCTACGGGTTTTGGCACGGCCTTCGGTGCGGATTTCGCGGCCGGCTTCGTGGCAGCAGGCGCGCCCTTGACCTTGAACGCCGCATCCGGCGCTTCGAGGTGATGCTTGACCGATGCTTCGACGGCGAGCCTGGCGCGACCCGGCGATACCGGTTTCATCAGGAAGCGGTAAACCTTGCCGCGATTGATGAGATCCATCAGCATTTCGCCGTCGTCACGGCGGCCGGCAACGATCGATACGAGACGCGGAGACGACTTGCGCAGGTGCAGCGTCAGTTGTTCGATCTTGTCTCCGACCATCGCTGCATCGACAACCGCCACGCCGACCTTGTTATCGCGAATCTTCTCGTTGGCCTGCGCCAGCGTATTGGCGTAGTGGACCGTGTGCATCCCGCGCGATGAGTCCTTGATCGTTTCGAGAAACTCCTGGTCCTTGGTCAGAACGAGGACGTCGACGGAGCGTGCACCCACAGCTGCGGCGGCTGACACCTTTTTCGGGTCGAGTATCGGCAGGCTGCCCGTACCGTCACTGATGATCGTCGAACCGTTCTCGGAGGTCTCCATGACGATGTGCTGCGAAACCGGTTCGTCGACGTTGGCAGCCGTGTCGTTCGCGGATTCGGCCAGCGCCATCAGGCGCATTTGCCGGGTTGCATTGTCGACAAGCTTCGAAATGCTGTCGCCAGTAACATTGCCACGTACGACCTGGAAAACCTCTTCATCGCCAACCAGCGCCTCCAGGCCCCTGTTGGTGTCGCCGGCGAGCAGAATGCCGATGGTATCCGGCGAGCGTTTTCTTGCCTCGCGCAGCGCCTCGAGACCACTCATCCCCGGCAGGTCCTGGGCGGTGACGATAACGTTTATGGGTGTTTCGACGAGAGTATTGAGCGCCTCACTGCCGCTGGTTGCGCAATGCACCGTATAGCGGTCGCTGAAACCCGAACTGAGGCTGTCCAGAGTGCTTTGCTCGCTATGCAACAGCAATACCTGTGTTTTGAATTCATCCAGGGGCACTTCGTCTCCTCCAATTGTCTTATGTCGAATCGCGCGGTCGGTACTTGCCTCACATGAGTATATCCTCGGCGCCGTGGCGAATAGTCAGCGGCCGGAGACGGAATATCGAATCTGTGACGCGCCGCACAGTGAAAGTGCCGTGCACGTCACGTTTAGCGGGCGGCGCGGGTGCAAAAACGCCGCAGGGCCCGCCACCATTAGGTTTCGAGCGAAACTATGAGCGCGTCCCGGATGCCGAATCAGGCGTCGAGTCCGCGGCTTCCACTTCGTTTCGAATGGCCGATACAGCCTCGTCAAGCGACATAATCTGTTGCTTTTTCGAACCGAGTCGGCGCATCGCGACGCTGCGGTTTTCCATTTCTCTCTGGCCGACCGCGAACTGCACCGGGATCTTGGCCACGCTGTGCTCACGGACCTTGTAGGAGATCTTTTCGTTCCGCAGGTCGGTTTCGGCCCGCAGTCCCCGGGCGCGGAGTTCCGCCGCGACCTCCCCGGCGTACTCGTCGGCGTCCGAGGTGATCGTCAGTACCTTGACTTGCACGGGCGCGAGCCACAACGGCACGTTGCCGGCATGATGTTCGATCAGTATGCCCATAAAGCGCTCGAGCGAGCCGAAGATCGCCCGATGCAACATGACCGGCAAGTGCTTGTTGCCGTCTTCGCCGATATACGTGGCGCCAAGGCGCCCGGGCATGTTGAGATCGACCTGTAAGGTGCCGCACTGCCAGTCGCGTCCGATGGCGTCGCGCAGAACGAACTCGAGCTTGGGCCCGTAGAAGGCGCCCTCGCCGGGGTTGTGAGTGTAGTCGAGGCCGGCCGCCTCGAGTGCCTTGACGAGCGCGGCCTCGGCCTGGTCCCAGACCTCGTCCTCACCGACGCGCACTTCGGGACGGTCCGCGAACTTGATACGAATGTCGTCGAAACCGAAATGGCGATAGATGCCGAGAATCAGATCGCATACAGCGATCGATTCTTCGGTGATCTGCTCCGGCGTGCAAAAGATATGCGCGTCGTCCTGCGTGAAACCGCGCACGCGCATCATGCCGTGCAACGCTCCGGACGGTTCATAGCGGTGACACTTGCCGAACTCGGCGAGCCGGACGGGCAGGTCGCGGTAGCTGGTGATGCCTTGCTTGAAAACCTGCACGTGCCCCGGACAGTTCATGGGTTTAATCGCGTATTGCCGGCCGTCGACGGTCTCCGTCGTGAACATGTTGTCGCCGAACGTGTCCCAGTGGCCCGAGGCTTCCCAGAGCGAGCGCGACATGATCTCCGGTGTGTTGATTTCCTGGTAGCCGGCGGCATTCTGCTGATCACGCATGTAGCCGATCAGGGTCTGAAACATGATCCAGCCTTTCGGGTGCCAGAATACGGCGCCGGGCGCCTCTTCCTGGAAGTGGTACAGGTCCATGACGCGGCCGAGGCGCCGATGATCGCGTTTCTCGGCCTCCTCGAGCATGTGCAGGTACTTGCGCAACTGTTTTTCGTTCGACCAGGCGGTGCCGTAGATTCGCTGCAGCATTTCGTTGTTCGAATCGCCGCGCCAGTAGGCACCGGACACGTGGGTCAACTTGAATGCCTTGCCCAGTTTGCCCGTTGACGGCAGATGCGGGCCGCGGCACAGGTCGATGAAGTCTCCCTGGCTATACAGGGTAAGATCTTCGTCCGACGGAATGCTTTCGATGATCTCCGCCTTGTACTCTTCGCCGATACCGCGAAAGAACTCGGCCGCCTTGTCTCGCTCCCAGACCTGCCGCTCGATGGCCTCGTCACGATCGACGATTTCCTGCATGCGTGCTTCGATGGTTTCGAGATCATTTTCGGTGAACGGCTCTTTGCGGGAAAAGTCGTAATAGAATCCGTTGTCGATTGCCGGCCCGATCGTCACCTGCGTATCCGGCCACAGCTCCTTGACAGCCTCTGCCAGCACGTGTGCCGCATCGTGCCGCAACAGTTCGAGGCCGTCGCTGGAATCCCGTGTGACGATCTCGACCCGCGCATCGTCGTTGATTTCTCGAGTCAGGTCCCACAGGGCCCCGTCGACACGCACGGCTACTGCATCGCGGGCGAGGCTCTTGCCAATGCTCGCCGCAATCTCGGCGCCGCTCGTCGTGGCATCGTACTGCCGCTCGGAGCCGTCAGGTAAGGTTATTTTCGGCATGATTCAGACTGTTGTTTGAAAATGATCGCCGCGCCTTTCGGCACGGCGCGGTATTGTACGCGAATTGAAGCAGTTCGCGTACAATACTGCCTCTTCATGAGCCAGCCAGATCAGCATCGATGAGCGAAACCCCTTCGCGCGACTTTATTCGCCAGATTATTCACGACGACCTCGAGTCCGGAAAGCACTCCGAGATCGTGACGCGCTTCCCGCCTGAGCCGAACGGGCACCTGCATATCGGGCACGTCATGTCGATTTGCCTGAACTTCGGCGTCGCTGCTGAAAACGGTGGCAGGACGTATTTGCGCCTGGACGACACCAATCCCGGCAAGGAAAGCAAGGAGTACGTGGATGCCATCAAAAACGACGTGCACTGGCTGGGCTTCGACTGGGAGGATCGTCTCACGCACGCGTCGGATTATTTCGGCGAGCTTTACGAGTCTGCCTCTCGGCTCATAGAATCAGGCGGCGCCTATGTCGACAGCCTGAGCGCAGACGAAATCCGCGAACATCGAGGCACGTTGACGGAGCCGGGCCGCAACAGCCCCTACCGTGACCGCAGCGTCGAAGAGAACATGGACCTGTTCCGGCGTATGCGCGAGGGCGAATTCGGCGACGGAGAGCACGTACTGCGTGCCAGGATCGACATGAGTTCCCCGAACATGAACCTGCGCGATCCTGCCCTGTACCGCATCCGTCACATCGAACACCAGAACGCAGGCGACGAATGGTGTATCTACCCGATGTACGACTTCGCGCATACGATGTCCGACGCGTACGAACACATCACGCATTCGCTGTGCACGCTCGAATTCGAAGATCACCGTCCGTTGTATGACTGGTTTCTCGATCAACTTGAGCCGCCGCATCGGCCGCGCCAGATTGAATTCTCGCGCCTGAATCTCGCTTACGCCGTAACCAGCAAGCGCAAGCTCAACGCGCTGGTGGAAGAGGGCATCGTGTCCGGTTGGGACGACCCCAGAATGCCGACAATCGCCGGAATGCGCCGCCGAGGTTATCCGGTTGCATCACTGCGCGAATTCGTAGCTCGCGCCGGAGTCACGAAAAAGGACAAGCTCATCGAAATGGGTGTCATGGAAAACTGCGTCCGTGAAACGCTTGGCGAACAGGCGGAGCGCCGCATGGGCGTGCTGCGGCCATTGAAGGTCGTGTTGACTAATTACGCGCAAGATCAGGTCGAGATGATGGAAGCGATGAACCATCCGGCGCGTCCCGAACTCGGCACGCGCGAGATGCCGTTCTCGCGCGAACTCTATATCGAACGCGATGATTTCATGGAAGATGCGCCCAGGAAGTTCTTCCGCCTCAAGCCGGGCGGCGAGGTGCGGTTGCGGTTTGGCTACATTATCCGATGCGACGACATTGTCCGGAATGAAAGCGGCGAGGTCGTCGAATTGCATTGCAGCTACGACCCCGACACGCGCAGCGGTACGGGGAGCAGCGACCGCAAGGTCAAGGGAACGATACACTGGGTGTCCTGCGAGCATGCGATCGATGCGAGCGTGCGCCTTTACGATCGCTTGTTTACCGTGGTCAACCCGAATGCAGAGAGCGACTTCCATAGTGTGCTCAATGCACAGTCACTCGAGACCGTCGAGGCGAAGCTGGAACCATCATTGGGCGAGTTGCCGGTGGGGCAGGCCGTGCAATTCGAGCGTCTCGGTTATTTCTGTGCCGATGAGAAAGACGACGCGCCGGCGGCGCGCGTGCTGAATCGGATCGTGACGTTGCGCGATTCGTGGGCGAAACTCGAGAAACAGGCGATGCAGGAGCAGGGTTGAATCAGGCCCGGTAGCCGTCCCTGATGACCAGCGGTGCGCCCCGGGTCGAGCCAAGACCTTCTGCCGCACTGCCCTCTGCCCTGGCCACTTCCACGACTCCGAACGAGTTGACCAGCGCAAGGAAGTCTCCGGGAGTTGCGCGCCCGTAGGTTTGCAGCATCGCAATCGAGTGGCCGGCGATGTGTGCCACCGGTTCGCCGAAGTCCGCGATGAGTGATGCGTCGATATTGCTGATCAGGTTGCCGAACGCGTCAATCGTTACGATGATGCCGCTGACTTTGCCGGGCGACGTCTCGGGGTCGTCGATCCAGCCGGGCGTCCACTCCTGCACGCGCGTGCCTGTGTCCGCAACCGTTAAACGACCTGCCGCAATCTCTGCTGCGACCGGCGCGAAGATGTCACGACCGTGAAACGTTGCGCTGGGTGCGGGTAGTTCGAACGCTTCCAGCTTCGTGGTGTCGAGACTGAATACCCGCGGTTCCAGTTGTTGGTCCAGGATCTGTGCCAGCAAGCCGTTGTCAGGCGCCATGAAGACGTGCCCGTCGTGTTCGAGAACGAGTATGTCCCGCTCGGTTCCGACGCCCGGGTCGACGATGGCCACGTGCACCGTGCCCGGAGGAAACCAGGGATAAGCGCGGCTCACCCAGAAGCCCGCTTCAGGTGGCCACTGTGCCGGAATATCGTGCGCGAGGTCGATGACGCGGGCCGCGGGGAACCGGCTCAGTATGACGCCTTTCATCACGGCGGCAAACGGCCCCTTATGGCCGAAATCGGTTGTAATCGTTATGACGCCGGAAGGTTTCATCGCATCATGTTGCCGCCTGACCGGCAGCATGCCTGTGCCGGAAGGAGTGTCTCGCCCAGTAGATGAACAGTGTGTCGATCATAGCAATCGCGACTTTGAATATGTATTTCGCGGCTCCCAGCGCCAGCGCCGTCCTGAGATCGACAATACCCCACCAGGTGACCAGGGAGAAGATCAATGTGTCGACGACCTGAGACGTCATGGTCGAGAGGTTGTTGCGCAACCACAACCAGCGTTCCCCCGTGATCGAGCGGATCTTGTGAAACGCCCAGACGTCGAAGTGCTGGCTGATGTAATACGCAAGCAACGAGCCGAAAATAAAACGCGGCGTGAAATTGACGATGGTCGCAAACGCATCGTGGATCGATGCGGAGAATGCCGCCGTCTCCGGCTTGTTGCTCGGCAGGTAGAGCAGTGCAAGGCTCAGCATCAGCAACACGACGACGCTGACTACGAATCCCATGCGCACGGCTTTGTTCGCTGCGGCCTTGCCGTAGTTTTCACTGAGTACGTCGGTCGCGAAGAAGATACTCGAGTAGAAGATAACGCCCAGGCTGGTTTGCAGGCCGAATATGACGGTCAGCTTGGGGCCCTGGAGATTGGCCAGGATTATCGCCGTCGCGATCGCGATCTGCAGGCCGGCCTTGCCGAACAGGCGATACAGCAGGATGGTGCATCCGAGATCGGCCAGCAGGGTCGTCAGCCACAGCAATTCCTGGTTGGCCGCGTAAAAGTCGACGACTGCCTGCGGGAACACGAATTCAGGCCGCGCGCGCGGCCAGCCTGTCGAGGTGCCAGTCTGCGCTGCCGAACATCTGTCCTATGGCCGTCAGCCGTTTGAAATAGTGGGCGACGTCGAGGTCCCATGTGACCCCCATGCCGCCGTGTATCTGCACGGCTTCCTCACCGAGTTTCTGGCCCGACGTGCCGACCAGGTACTTGATGGAACTGACGGCGCGCGACGCGTCCTCGCCACCGGCCGCGTGTGTCATCGCGGCCCAGATCAGGAGCGATTGTGCCTGTTCGCATTCCGTGAGCATGTCGACCATGCGGTGTTGCAGGGCCTGGAAACTGCCGATCGGAACGCCGAATTGCGAGCGGCTTTTCGAGTACTCGATCGTCTTGTCCTTGAGAACGCGCATGATGCCTACGGCCTCTGCGCAGACAGCGAGCGTCGCATCGGCGATGGTCTCATCGAGCGCGCCGTATCCCGCTCCGGCCTCGCCGAGCACGGTATCGCCGGCGACTTTGACGGCGTCCAGCCGGAACTCGGCGGCGCGCAGGCCATCGATCGTGTGGTATGCATTGCAGCTGATGCCTTGCGTGTCCGCGGCTACGGCGAACAGCGTGATGCCGCTTTCATCGCCCGGCTCGCCTGCCGTCCGGGCCGGCACGATCAGCAGTTCGGAAGTCGCGCCATTCGGAACGAAGCCCTTGCGCCCGTTGAGAATCCAGCCGTCGCCGTCTGGCTTTGCCGTCGTTGCGACGTCGGACAGGTCATAGCCAGCCTGGGGTTCGGTGAATGCGAGCGTCGCTTGCAGTTCGCCGCCGATAATGGCTTGCAGCCAGCGTTGCTTTTGGCCCGCATCCGCCACCCGCTTCAGAATGCCGCCTGCCAATACGACGTTGGCCAGGAACGGTTCGACCACGAGGCCGCGACCGAAGCGCTGCATCATGAGCATGATGTCTACCGGTCCGCCATCGAAACCGCCGTCGTCTTCGCTGAAGGGCACGGCCGTCCAGCCCAGTTCGGCGAACGTGCTCCAGACGTCCGGGTTGTAGCCGGCGGCGCTGGCTGCGTGTTTTTGTCGAGTATCGAAGTCGTACTCGTTATCGATGAACTTGTCGATGCTGTCAGCCAGCATCTCCTGTATTTCGTTGAGTGAGAAGTCCATTGTCGTCCCTCAAAGCCCGAGCACGTGCTTGGCGATGATGTTCTTTTGAATCTCGTTGGAACCGCCGTAGATCGACGCCTTGCGATTATTGAAGTAACGCAGCGCCGACTGCGTCTCCAGCCCTTCGCCGATTGTTTCGCCGGAGAAGTCGGGAGCGTACTGGTCGGGCACATAGGGCAATGCGTAGTAGCCGGATGCCTGCAGGTACAGCATGTCGATCGCCTGCTGGATCTCGGTGCCCTTGATTTTCAGAATCGACGATTCCGGTCCCGGCGCATTCCCGGAGGCAACGGCGGCCAGCGTTCGCAATTCCGTGTATTCGAGTGACTTCAGTTCAACCTCAACGGCGGCCAGCCTGCGCATGTAATTCTTGTCGCCAGCGAGTGGCGATGCGCCGCGCACGGACTTCTGAACCTGTTTGCGCAGCCGCCGCACGCGATATCGCGAACGTGCTACGCCGGCAATATTCGTTCTCTCGTGTTGCAGCAGCACCTTGCCGTAGGTCCAGCCTTTGCCTTCTTCGCCGACGAGGTTGTCGACGGGCACTTTTACGTTGTCGAAATGGATCTCGTTAACTTCATGTGTGCCGTCGAGGAGTATGATCGGCTTGACGCTCACGCCGGGTGTTTTCATATCGACCAGGAGAAAGCTGATGCCCTCCTGGCGGCGGGCGACATCCGTATTGGTTCTCGCCAGGCAAAATATCCAGTCGGCGTGCTGGCCGAGCGTGGTCCAGGTCTTGGTACCGTTGACGACGAAATGGTCCCCGGCAAGTTCGGCTCGCATTTTCAGGGATGCCAGGTCCGATCCGGAGCCGGGCTCGGAATAACCCTGGCACCACCAGACCCTGCTGGCGAGAATATCCGGCAGAAAGCGCTGCTTCTGTTCGTCGTTGCCGAACGTGTAAATCACGGGACCGACCATGCTCAGACCAAAGGGAATGATAATCGGCGCGTTCGCGTTGGCCTCTTCGGTGGCGAAGATGTACTTCTGGACGGGAGACCAGCCCGTGCCGCCGTACTCGACGGGCCAGTTGATACCGGCCCAGCCCTTCGCGTGCAACAGCTGCTGCCAGCGCACCTGGTCTTCGGGATCGAGTTCGGCCCCTTGCGCCTGTTTTTCGCGGATATCCTCTGGATACTCGTCGCGGAAAAACGCCCGTACTTCCTCGCGGAATTCGCGCTCTTCTGCGCTGAACGTGACTTGCATACCGTACTTTCCTCCTGAGGCAAGCGCCGCAGCTTAGCAAACCTCGACAGATTCGTCTGTTGCGGTTTGTAACTCGGGCGACATGAGGCAGAATGCGCCAATGACTTCGAACACGAGTACCGATCCGGCCGATAGCAAGACGCCCGCGCCCTTGCAGGATGCGCTTGCAAGGCCGTTGCACGACTTGCGGGTGAGCCTGCTCGACCAGTGCAATTTTCGTTGTCCCTATTGCATGCCGGAGGCGGAGTTCCATGCCGACTATGAGTTCCTGCGGCGTGAGCAACGCTTGCACTACGACGAGATTCTCAAGGTCGTGCGCGTTGCAACGCAACTCGGCGTCTGCAAGATTCGCCTGACCGGCGGCGAACCATTGCTGGACAAGAACATCACCACGCTCATTGCCGGAATATCCGAATTGCCGGGAGTGGAAGACCTCGCGCTCACGACTAACGGTATGCTGCTCGGCCCAATGGCCCATGGACTCGCGGAGGCCGGCTTGCATCGCATTACAATCAGCCTGGACAGCACCGACAGGGACGTGTTCGAACACATGAGCGGCGGCCGCGGGGACCTGGATACGGTATTGGCGGGTATCGATGCCGCTGAACGCGCCGGGCTGTCGCCCATCAAGATCAACGCAGTTGTGCAACGTGGGGTCAACGACCATTCGGTGATGGACCTGCTCGATCATTTTCGCGGCAGCGGACATATCGTCAGGCTTATCGAGTTTATGGATGTCGGCAACCGTAACGGCTGGCGCATGGACCAGGTGGTGCCGTCACGGCAATTGCTGGAGCGGGTCAAAAAGCGCTGGCCGCTGCGCCGCGCCGACAGAAACTATCCCGGCGAAGTCGCGCGCCGCTACGAGTACGTCGACGGGCAGGGCGAAATCGGTTTCATCTCCTCCGTTACCGAGCCGTTTTGTGGCGGTTGCAGTCGCGCGCGGTTGTCGGCTGACGGTGTACTCTATACCTGCCTGTTCGGAACGCAGGGCACCGACCTGCGCGAGTCGCTCAGGCACGACGTTCACGATGACGAGCTAAAGGATATCCTGTCGCGTATCTGGCTGCAGCGCGCCGATCGATACAGTGAACTTCGCAGCCCCCAGCTGGCCGAAGCACATGTGCAGCGAAAGGTCGAAATGTATCGAATCGGTGGATGAATTGAGCAAACTGAGCCACATCGACGCCGCCAACCGTCCGACCATGGTCGACGTCAGCCATAAACAGCAAACGGAGCGCGAGGCGCACGCGCGCAGCGTCGTCACGTTGCCCGACAATATAGTGGAGCACATCTCGGGCGACGACATAAACACGAAGAAGGGTCCGGTTTTCGCAACGGCAATCATCGCGGGCGTCATGGCCGCGAAAAAGACGCATGAGTTGATCCCGTTTTGCCACCCGATAGGGCTGGACAGTTGCAGGATCACGGTCGAATTGGACGGACACGATGCCGTGATCGATTGCCGCTGCAAGGTCGCGCATAAGACCGGCGTCGAGATGGAGGCGCTTACCGGCGCCAGCGTTGCGGCATTGACTGTCTACGACATGCTGAAGGCGATGTCGCACGATATTGTGATTAGCGAGACGAAATTGATGGCGAAGTCGGGCGGCAAGAAGGATTACGATCGTGATGCCTAGACCCGTTTACGGCCTCGTCCTGGCCGGCGGCAAAAGCCGGCGCATGGGCCATGACAAGGCCTTGCTGCTGCGCGAGGGGAAATCCCAGCTTGCCTGGCTGGTGGAATTGCTCGAGCGCTGCGTGGATCGCGTGTTCGTGTCCACGCGTGCCGAACAACAGGACGACGATGAACGGCGGCGTTATGCGCAAATCGTCGATCGTTACGAGGACATCGGCCCGGTTGCGGGCATACTGTCGGCGCAGGATGAGTACCCCGACGTCGACTGGCTGATCGTGGCCTGCGATCTGCCGAAACTCGATGCACGGGCCATCGAGCATCTGCTCGAGCGCCGCTCGGCCGAGAAGCCGTTCTCGGCCTACATCAGCAGCCATGACGGTCTGCCGGAACCGTTGTGCGCCGTGTACGTGTCGGGCAGCGAGCAGATCGTGCGCCGGCACGTCGACGACGGCGTCGTTTGTCCACGCAAGATCCTCATACGTTCGGATACGCATCTCATTGAGCAGCCCGACCCGCATTCACTGGACAATGTAAACACGCCCGACGATCTGCGGGACAGCGTGCTGGAGGTCGTGTCGTGACTGGTTCCGGCAAGACCATCACCGTGCGTTATTTCGCGATGTTTCGCGAACACGCGGGCCGCGCCGAGGAGACGCTGGTACTGGATGTGAAGACCGCGCAAGACGTGTTCGAGCAGACGCGACTGCGGCATGGTTCAATGGAGCCGAACGGACACTGCAAGGTTGCCATAAACGATGAAATGGCGGACTGGTCTTCGCCGGTAAACGACGGCGACACCGTGCTGTTGTTTCCACCCGTCGCCGGCGGCTGAAATGATCGAAGTTACCGAGACGGCGATTGAAACGGATCGACTGAGGCAGTCGCTGTTTAATCCGGGTGCCGGCGGCTTCTGTGTGTTCGAAGGGTGGGTCAGGAACGAGAACGAAGGCCGCGAAGTGCAGCGCCTTGAATACGAGGCCCACGAACCGCTGGTCATCTCCGAGGGTAACAAGGTTCTTGCCGAAGCGCGCGCGCAGTTCCCCTACCTCGAGGCTCGCTGCGTGCATCGCACGGGTATGCTCGAAATCGGCGACCTTGCGGTCTGGGTCGGCGTCGCATCGGCACATCGCGACGAGGCGTTCAAAGCGTGTCGTTACATTATCGATGAGCTGAAACAGCGCTTGCCTATCTGGAAAAAAGAACACTACGTTGGCGGCGACTCGGGTTGGGTGAATTGCGAGCGATGCGCCGCGCATGGCCAGCAATGAATGACGCGTAAGGAAATTCGCCGGTTTGCAGATTGTTGATGTATCAGGTATCACTACCTGCTGACCAGGGTTCAGGACACGTACATTGCGGCTTATCAAGTCCATCGAGGACGCCAAAAATCTGGAGGGCGAAGAAATCGGCTTGTCCGATTGGGTGGTCATCGATCAGCATCGCATCGACCAGTTCGCCGAGGCGACCGGAGACTACCAGTGGATCCACGTCGATACGGACAGGGCAAGCAAGGAAATGCCCGACGGCAAGACCATCGCGCATGGCTACCTGACGATTGCGCTGATTCCCGCCCTGACCGCGAATTTCATCCAGGTCGATAACCTGGAACGTGCGATTAACTTCGGTATGAACAAGGTGCGCTTCTATGCGCCCGTGCCGGTGGGTTCGCTCTTGCGCGCCAGGGCCAAAATGCTGCAGGTGCGGCGCCGGGCCGGCGCGATGTTACTGACCTCGGAGGTCCGGCTCGAAATGGAAGGCCAGAAAAAACCCGCCTGCGTTGCAGAATCGCTGGGCATGTTTTTTTTCAGCGAATAATCGGCTGCTATCGGACTAGCGGGCGTGCAGCCAGGCAGGCAGGAATGAATACGGGTCGCGTTCGGCGGCTTCGTTCCAGGTCACGTTGTGCTCCCGCAGCAACTGCGCCATCGTGCCGACCCTGACCGCGTCGAACAGTTCTGTCGCCCCACCGATGTGCCTGCCGCCGATGTAAACCTGTGGAATCGTCTTGAGTCCCGTCTGTTCGCGAATCGCGGCACGAATGTTGCCGCCCTTGTTGTTCGCCTGGTAGGCGACCGAATCGAGGTCGATCGACCGGTACGGGATATCGTAATAGGCGAACATCTTGCGTACCGACCAGCAGAACTCACACCACTCCAGCGCGAACATCGTAACGGGATGTTCGGTATCGTGGATCGCCCGTTCGAGAAAGGCGACTGCGTCCTCCGGTGCGGCCGCATCGGGCTCCTGTTCCGCGTTCTTCGGGGCGGGGGGAGGCGGCGCGTCGAATCGGTAGTTCGGCGTCGATCGGGAAATATTCTGTTCGTCCGGCGTCATGTCGACCGGGATGTCTTCGAACAGCGGCGTGCTCAGGTATCGTTCGCCGGTGTCGGGCAGCATGCAAAGCACATTCGCCCCTGCCTCGGCTTTCTCCGCAACGGCGAGTGCCCCGGCAAGGGTGGCGCCCGCCGATATGCCGACGAAGATACCTTCCTCGCGCGCCAGCGCCCGGGAGAGCCGCAATGCGTCGTTGCCTGCAATGCCGATGATGTCGTCGACGAGGCCGGCGTCCACCGCATCTTCCGTAAGGCGCGGCACGAAGTCCGGGCTCCAGCCCTGCATCAGGTGCGGCCGGAACATCGGGTGACTATCGGCGTGTGTGCCGTCGGCGAGCCGCTGCTGCGGAATACCGCTGGCCAGGACCGGCGAGTTGTCGGGTTCGCACACGACGATTCTTGTCGCCGGGCTGCGCTCGCGCAAAACGCGCGCCACGCCTTTCAGCGTGCCGCCCGTGCCGTAGCCCGTTACCCAGTAGTCGAGTTTCGAGCCGTCGAAGGCCTGCAGAATCTCGGGTGCCGTGGTCCGCGAGTGCGCGTCGGCATTCGCCTCGTTTTCGAACTGCCGAACCAGGAACCAGCCATGTTCTTCGGCAAGCTCAACGGCCTTGGCCAGCATGCCGCTGCCTTTCAGTGCCGCCGGCGTTAGAACGACCTTCGCGCCCAGGAATCGCATCATGCGGCGGCGTTCGACGCTGAAGTTTTCGGCCATCGTCACCACGAGCGGATGGCCTTTCTGTGCGCAGACCATCGCCAGGCCGATGCCCGTGTTGCCGCTGGTTGCCTCGACGACGGTCTGGCCCGGTTTCAGCGTGCCGTCCTTTTCGGCCTGCTCGATGACGTTCAGCGCCAGCCGATCCTTGACTGAGCCCATCGGATTGAAGGCCTCGATCTTGACGTAGACGTTGACGCCGTCCGGGCCGATCCTGTTCAGTCGTACGATCGGCGTGTTGCCGACGGTCTCGAGGATGTTCGCGTAGAGATGGTTCATCGTGAGGGTTCTTATTGGTTTTTTCTCCACTATAGACTCCGACGGACGCGAGCGCAGCTTTGATTCTGCGTCGCGACGGCATCGGCGCTACAATAGGGCACCGTCTATCGAGGGGTCGTAATGGAATTTGTGGTCGCCGGACTCGGTATCCTGATCGTCATGCTGGGCGGCATTGGCATCGTGGCTCCGGAGCGGTTTCGGGCCCTGTTCCACAGCATGAGTGGTCAAGCGCGTTTTCTCGGCGCCATCGTTACGCGGCTGGCTATCGGCATCCTGTTCTGGGTTACGGCCGATGCTCTGCGCTTCCCTTTCATCATGCGCATCCTCGCCGTGATCAGCCTTGCGGCGGCATTCGTCATTCTCATCATGGGCCGCGAGCGCCTGGACAGACTGGTGGAATGGTGGCTGGCGAGGCCGGACGGACTGATGCGCGTCTCCGCGTTGTTCGCGGCCACTTTCGGCGCTTTCCTGGTGTACGTCGCCGTCTAGTCGGAGAATTCGGCCGTCGTCTGGCGCTTGCGATTCACGACAAGCCGCGTGACGTCGGGACGCGAATAATGGCCCACTACGTCGAGACTATGGCGCTCCTCGAGAACGCTGCCGTGATCGACGTCGACAATACCGAGCGACTCTTCGCCTACTAAGGGTTCCAGTAACCATCCACCGCATGGCGAGGCGACGCAGGAGCCGCCATTGGCCATCGTGGTGTCAGCCGACGCAAGCAGCACATCGGCGTGAGGCAGCGACGAATCGATGTCCTGCTCTCGCATCAGTCCGCATACCGAGACCGCGAACGATCTCCCCTCCAGTGCCATGAAACGCGTGATGTCTTCCGTGTTCCTGACGTTTCCCGGCCAGATTGCGACGTGCAGGTCCTCGCCCTGCGCATACAGCGCCGCACGCGGTAATGGCAACCAGTTCTCCCAGCAATTCAGCCCGCCGAGCGTAAATGCGCCCAGTCTGTGTGTGCGCAGGCCGTTGCCGTCGCCGATGGCCCAGACCAGCCGTTCTTCGTGGGTCGGCATCAGTTTACGGTGCACGGAGCCGATATCGCCCTGCTGATCGATGTACACCATCGAACAATAGAGGCTGTGGCCGCCCCGGTTGGTCGCTCGCTCGATGACGCCCAGGTACACCGCGATCTTCCTGTCACGAGCGGTACGACGGACGCTGTCGAGATCGCCGGCCTCGATTCGAACGGCCTCGCGGACGTAGTGCGCGTACAGCGATTTCTGCAACGAGGATTCGAACTTCGCGCCGTCGGTTCGTTCGACCCAGAACGGATAGCCGGGAACGAGTGCCTCGCCGAACGCGACCAGGTCGCAGCCGTCACTGGCGGCCCTGTCCATCCAGGTGATTACTTTGTCTATCGTTGCATCGCGACGCAGCCAAACGGGAGCGATCTGTGCGAGGCCCACGCGTAATGTGGTCTTGTCCTGCTTTGCGTTCATATCGTTGCCTGCCGATAAGAAAGGGGCAGCAGACCGCGCCTGCTGCCCCGCGATGTTTTACCTTCAATCAGTCCCAGTTCTTGCGGAACGTCAGGCCGAAGGTTGCGGGCTCCGCCGGGTACGAATTCATGCGGCCGCTTTGTGCAGGCGCATCGAAGGAGCCGGCATAGTATCGCTCGTCCGTGATGTTACGTCCCCACGCCGTCAGGTTGGCGTTCCATGCGGTGAAGTCCATGCCGATACGCAGGTTCACGAGACCGATGGAATCCTGCCGGGTGAACGGATCGACGTCGCCGTCCGTAAACAACTCGGACGCATGCGAGTATTCGCCGCGAATGAACAGGTTGTTGTCGCCTACGGTGAAATCCTTGGTCATGGCGATGAATGCGCGATCCTCGGGATTGTAAGGCAATTGATCGCCGCTGCGGTCGCAAACCTCCGGCGAGACGATCGGGTTGAAGTTCACGGGCAGGCCCGGATCCGGCATGCCGGTGTGAAACTGGTAGGTGTCACGGCACGTGCCGTTGAGGAAGGATTTGTACTCGCCTTCATTGCGGGCATAGAACCCATCGACGCGGAACGTATCGAACGGCGTCCAGCTGAATTCGGCCTCGAAGCCCTGCGTATCGAGATCGCCCGCATTCTGTAAATTAAATCCGGTACCGGTGAACGAATTCGCCTGGAAGTCTTCGTACTGAGCGTCATACACGGCGAATGTCACGCGCACCGGCCCGAAGTCGCCCTTGATGCCGATTTCGGCCGACTCGGAGGTCTCGGGTCCGAAAACCGGCTCGAACGCGGGGGCGATGCGGTCGGTGTTCGTGCCGCCGGACTTGAAGCCGGTGGCATAGGATGCGTAGACCATGACTGAGTCGCTGGGGAACCACGTGAGCTTGACGTTACCGGTTACCTGGTTGTCATCGAGCGACGCGTCCAGTGTCGGGCGTGGCGCCAACGGATCGAACAGGTAGGTGGCCCACCCGTCAACCGAGAAGGGTGCGAATATCGACTGGGACGTAGCCGGATCGAATACGGGCGCTCCCGGCGGCAAGGCCATGGCGCAGGTTGGATCCAGTGAACACAACTGGATGCTGATGAGGCCGAAATCGGGCCGCGCGGCGGGATCGAGCGTCAGGTTCTGCGTGTACAACGCCTTGATGTCCTTTTCTTCATCCGTGTAGCGCGCGCCGAGTGTGGCGACGAAGCTCTCGCCCAGGGCAAATTCCACCTGCGCAAAAGCGGCGTAGCCGCTGTGATCCTGTTTCACGTCATCGGCTGATTGCGTCCCTGGCAATACCGGGATGCCGGCCGGCGCGTAACCGAAAGGCCCGAGTAGCGCCGCAACGTTGTCGACACCCGCACCGATCTGCTGGATCGACGGGTTATTGCCGAGGTAAAGCGCCAGCGGCAACCCGGGCAGCGTGCCGAAGACCGTGCCGGGCACGGAGCCCGCGGACCAGGTTTCAGCGACAGTCGATGTTTTTTGGTCGATTTCCTGGCCGAAATAATAAACGCCTGCCACGTAGTGGTTGGATTCGCCAAACGTGCCCGCGATTCGGAATTCCTGCGAGAACGAAGATTGTTCGGCGTCATTCGTCCGGCTCAGAAGCGGCACGTCGGTGAAGTCGACGTCGATCAGATCGAAAGTATCGAAGGAACGGAATGCCGACACCGACGTCAGTGTGGCACCGCTGCCCAGTGTCTTGTTGAATTCCACCGACACGCCGCGGTCTTCGTTCCGCGATGAAGGAAACGTGTCGTAGTTGACGCGATAATCGTCGAAGCCAACGCCGGTGATGATCTGGCCCGGGAATGCCGAAAGGCTCTGCAACAACACGTCCGGATACGGATAGTCGGTAAACACGGTACCGAACAGCCCCAGTAACAAGGCATCGGAACCTGCTACAGCCGTGAGCGGGTTGGAGACGGAAGCGCGTGAGAACAGGCCGTCGACCCTGGCGAGTGCAACGCAGCAATGCTCGTCGATTTCGGCGTGGTCCGCGATGATGCGCATATTGAAATCATCGCTGGGCTCATAGCCGAGCTGCAGTCGAAAGCCGAGCCGGTCCCGATTGTTGTGCACATCTTCACCGAAGTTGTCGTCGCTGACGATACCGTCGCGTTTTGAGGCGAACACGGTGCCACGGAAAGCGAGTGCGTCCGTCAGAGGGATATTGGCTGCGCTGCTCACGATGCCGAGGTCGTAGTCGCCGGCGGTGACGTCGAAGAAACCGTCCGTAGTCTGGCTGGGTGCAACCGTGCGGACGTGGATCGCACCGGCCGCCGTGTTCTTGCCGAAAAGCGTGCCTTGCGGGCCACGCAGCACTTCGACGGCCTCGACATCGATCAGGTCGTTGATCATCGAACTCTGCCGCGAGCGATAGACACCGTCAACGTAGAGTCCGACCGAGGATTCGACGCCGAAGTTGTTCGACGTACTGCCGATGCTGCGTATCGAGAAATTGGACGTCGTGGCGGTCTGGCTCTGCCCGACGATGAGACTCGGTACGTTCTGCTGCAAATCGAAAACGTCCTTGATGCCGGAATCGTCGAGCTGCTGTCCGGTGACCGCGGTTACCGCGACAGGAACGTCCATGATGTCCTGCGCCCGCTTTTGCGCGAAAACGACGATTTCCTCGATGGTCAGCCCGCCTTCCCGTTCCTGTGCGGCGACGGGTCCGGCAAGGCAGATACCGGTCAAAGTTATCGCAAAAACCCGACCGAGATTCGGTAAGCTTGTAGACGTCGATTTCATGTTTCCCCCTAACTGAGATACCTTTTTATTATGAGCCAAGGATAACATTGTTTGCGGAAGTAGAATCTGCGTACAAACACATGAAAACTAAACAACTATGTCGTTCCACAAATACAAATAGGAATCATTCATGCGCGGTCTAATGATGAACACACCCCTGCTGATTTCGTCGATTGCCGAGCACGCGGCGAGGTTTCACGGCGACCGGGAGATCGTCTCCGTGACAGCGGATAATCCACGTCACCGCTGCACGTTTCGGGACGCAATCGGTCGCTCGAAAAAGCTCGCGAACGCGCTGGCCGGGCACGGCCTGCAACAGGGCGATCGAATCGCGACCATTGCCTGGAACGACTACCGCCACCTCGAGATCTACTTCGGCGTGAGCGGCGCAGGATACGTTTGTCACACGATCAATCCGCGCCTGTTCCCCGAGCAGCTCGTGTTCATCATCAACCACGCGGAAGACCGCTGGGTTTTCGTTGACGTAATGATGGTGCCCCTGCTCGAGAAGATACTGCCGCAGATCAGCGCTGTAGAGGGATTCGTCATCATGACGGACGAAGCCGGCATGCCCGAAACCTCCTTGCCGAACGTGCATTGCTACGAGACGCTGATCGGTGCCGAGACCGAGGTCTACGAATGGCCCGCGCTGGACGAGCGTTCGGCCTCGGCGCTTTGCTATACGTCGGGCACGACGGGTGACCCCAAAGGTGTGCTCTACGACCATCGATCGACCGTATTGCACGCATTCGCCGGCGTGGCGCCCGATGTCATGGGCCTGTCCAGCCGCGATTGCGTATTGCCGGTCGTTCCCTTGTTTCACGTCAATGCCTGGGGCATTCCTTACTCGACGCTGATGGTCGGTTCGAAGATCGTTTTTCCGGGCCCGAAAATGGGCGATGGCGAAGCGCTCTGCGAACTCATGGAGTCCGAAGGTGTGACCATTGCGCTTGGCGTGCCGACGGTCTGGCTGGCGCTGCTACAGTACTGCGCGCAGGCCGGACGCCTGCTGACAGGCCTGAAACGGACCCTCATTGGCGGCGCCGCGGTGCCGCGATCGATGATCCAGGAGTTCGAGGACGTTCACGACGTCGAGGTGCGGCAGGGATGGGGCATGACCGAAATGAGCCCGCTTGGGACATGCAACACGGTGAAGGCCGGCATGGAATCGCTGCCGCGTGACGAAGCACTGGACCTGGCGACCAAAGCAGGACGCGGAATCTTCGGTTGCGAGTTGCGCATCGTCGACGATAAGGGCGAAGTTTTGCCCTGGGACGGTGTGGCTTACGGGGCGTTGCAGGTTCGCGGCCCGTGGATTTGCAGCGATTACTTCAAGCTCGATGGGAGCGCCGGCAGCCACACGGATGACGGCTGGTTCGATACCGGCGACGTCGCGACGATCGATCCGCATGGGTACATGGCAATCACGGATCGCACCAAGGACGTCATCAAGTCGGGTGGCGAGTGGATAAGTTCCATCGAGTTGGAAAACACGGCGATGGGGCATCCGGCCGTCGCCGAGGCGGCGGTCATCGGTGTCGCCCACCCGAAGTGGACAGAGCGCCCGTTACTGATCGTCGTACGCGCGGAAGGCCAGGACGTGGGCAAAGACGAAATGCTGAAGTTCTTCGATGGCAAGGTCGCGACCTGGTGGATACCCACCGATGTGCAATTCGTCGACGAACTGCCGCACACGGCGACAGGAAAAATCAAGAAGATTGAATTGCGCCGGCAATTCGCCGACTATTCGTTCCCGGAGTAGCGGCGCACGGCCTTGCTACCCGACGCCGACCAACACTGAGGAAGATAGATGGGCGACCCCCTGCGTCTATACGGACTGAATGCGCTCGTCCTCAATGCGGCCGGCGGCATCAGCGAGGCGATCGCGCGTACACTGATAAAACACGGGGCGACCGTCGTTGCCGTAGATACCGGCAATAGCGGGGTCGTGCAGCACTACGCAGCCGTCAAAGGCGTCACCGGGATGACCGAGGCGCTGTTGGATCCTGATAGAATGCCGTTACTGGTGAAAAATGCAGTGGACCAGCTCGGCGGCATAGACATCCTGATCAATGACTTCCCGCTGACCCCGAAAGCACCGCTGAAAAACCTGGACGACAAGCTCGATCATCTGCTGAAAACGCGGGCGTCGCTGACGATGGCCTTGTGCCGTGCGGCGTTGCCGCATTTAAAGAAGAGCCCGGCGGGGCGCATCATCAATATCGGTTTCCTGCGCAGCGTTTTTTCGGCGGACGGCACCGAGGCCAGAGCGCGCGCCGAACAGGACCTTGCCAACCTCACGCGGGCGCTAGGCGCGGAAACCGGTGAATTCGGCATCACGGCCAATTACATCCAGCCCGGCGCTGTCATGACTCCGGAAAGTCGCGAGGTGTTTCGGAAAGACAAGGCCTTGCGCGATCACTGCATCCGGTATTCGGCGGCGCGCCGCCTGGGCGAACCCGTCGACATCGCAAAAGTCGCATTGTTTCTCGCCAGCGACGACGCGGTGTTCGTTAGCGGTACCGGCATCGCGGTCGACGGCGGCCGGACCGACGCTGAATAGGCTCGCGAGCTTTGCACCCGGTTCTGCAAGACCTCATCACGCTTTTGAAGCTCGAGCGTATCGAGGAAAATATTTTTCGCGGTGACAGCCGCGACATCGGCAGCCCGCAGGTTTTCGGCGGCCAGGTGGTCGGCCAGGCGTTGTCGGCCGCGCAGCATACGGTGGAAGGCAGGGTGGCGCACTCGTTGCATGCATATTTCCTGCGCCGCGGCGACATGAATGCGCCAATCATCTACGACGTCGATCGCGCACGCGACGGCGGTAGTTTCTCCAACAGGCGTGTCGTCGCTATTCAGCACGGTCGGCCGATCCTGAACCTCGCGGCGTCGTTTCAGAATCCCGAAGAAGGCCTGGAGCACCAGGCGGACTTGCCGGATGTTCCGCCGCCCGAGGGCCTCAAAGACCTGACAGAAGTCGCGGCGGACGTACTCGAGAACATACCGATGAAAATCCGGCGATTCATGACGCGCAAGAGACCGTTCGAGTTTCGCCCGGTCGATCCCGTGAGTTTCGATGAGCGCGAGACCCTGCCACCCCAAAAGCACGTTTGGGTGCGGACCGTCGATCGCCTGTCCGACGATCACGCGCTGCACCAGAACCTGCTTGCCTACGTATCGGACTTCGAGCTGCTGGCCACCTCGACTCTGCCTCACGGTCTGTCGTTTACTCGCGGCAACGTGATCATGGCAAGCCTCGACCACGCGCTCTGGTTTCACCGCGAATTCAGAATGGACGATTGGCTGCTGTACTCGATGGACAGCCCGAATGCCTCGGGCGCGCGTGGCTTCGCAAGGGGACAGTTATTCGACCGCGAGGGCAGGCTGGTCGCGTCGACCTCGCAGGAAGGACTGGTACGCGTCGTCGACCCGAGCCTCAAGAAACCCCGCTCCGACCCGGCCGATCAAGCCTGACAAGAGCGCTCTTTCCCGACTTTTTCGCTTCGACTTTCAGCCCGTATCCTGAGACGCGGCGCGATATCGTTTCGCGTTTTCGACATAGATGTCCGCCGACTTGCCGATCGCGCCGATTTCCTCGGCACTGAGTTCGCGTACGACCCGGGCCGGCGCCCCGATAATCAGGGAACCGTCGGGAAACGCCTTGTTTTCGGTGACGAGCGCGTGCGCCCCGACGATGCTATTGCGGCCGATCGCGGCGCCGTTGAGCAATGTACTGCCAATACCGATCAGGGAATTGTCGCCGACCCGGCAGCCGTGCAGCATGACCTTGTGTCCGACCGTGACACCGTCGCCCACCACCAGCACGATGCCGGGGTCGGTGTGCAGCACGCAGCCATCCTGGATGTTGCTGCGTTCGCCGATCTCGAGCCAGTCGTTGTCACCGCGCAGAACCGCATTGAACCAGATACTGGACTGATCCTTGAGGCGCACACTGCCGACAACGGTCGCGTTGTCAGCGACGAAATGCTGGTCTCCCTCGAATACCGGTGCGCGCTCGCCGAGCGATCGGATCACTTGGCCTTGCCCTGTGCGGCAACGGCAGCGGCGGCTTTGGCGACGGCTTCAGGGTCACCGAGGAATTCCCGCGAGATCGGCTTGAGGTCATCGTCGAGTTCGTAGGCCAACGGTATTCCGGTCGGGATGTTGAACCCCGTGATTTCCTCGTCGGACACTTCATCGAGCATCTTCACGAGTGCGCGCAGGCTGTTGCCATGCGCGGAAATGAGCACGTTCTTACCCGCTTTGAGATCCGGCGCAATGACGTCGTTCCAGCACGGCTTGACGCGTTCGAGCGTGAGCAGCAGGGACTCCGCGCCGGGCAACCCGTCGATGCCCTTGTAACGCGGATCGAAGGATGGATGGCGGTCGTCATCGGCGTCCAGTTCCGGCGGCGGAATGTCGTAACTGCGGCGCCAGATATGCACCTGCTCGTCGCCATATTTTGCCGCGGTCTCGGACTTGTTGAGCCCCTGCAAAGCGCCGTAATGGCGCTCGTTAAGGCGCCAGTCCCTGACGACCGGTATCCACATCAGGTCCATCT
The DNA here is from genome assembly GCA_945788625.1 of uncultured Woeseiaceae bacterium. Lineage (GTDB taxonomy): Bacteria > Pseudomonadota > Gammaproteobacteria > Steroidobacterales > Woeseiaceae > UBA1847. Next base: position 43,119 of record CALZMQ010000018.1, on the reverse strand, counting down.
GGTCGAGGATGTGCCAGAGCGTCCGGATTGCGCGTTTCAGGACCGACGTGTACGCAATGTCGAACTCCCAGCGGAGGTCTTTCAGCAACAGTCCCGCCTCGATCGCTTCCTGATTGCCTTGTTCGGTCAGATCGACGTCTTTCCAGCCCGTGAACAGATTCCTGAGGTTCCAGTCACTCTGGCCGTGACGGCAGAGTAGAAGCTTGCCAGCCATTTTTTCTCCGTTTGTATGCTGCCCGGATACGGGCGGTTTCAGCTTGATTTCAAATCGCGCAATTCCTGCGCGGCGACGGACAGCGTAGCAAAATCGATATCGCCTCGTAATTTCATTTCTTCGATCATGTGTTTGAATTGAGAGACGCCGGACTCTCGCTTATCGAGCCATGCCTGCGCTATTTCTCCCGGGTCTTTCTTGCTGCGACGCGTCAGCAACTGGAATGCAAGCTCGCGGCGAATTCTGTAGAACTCGTCACGCAGGTTGCTGCGTGCCATGGCCTGCCAGCGCCCGCTGACGCGAAGGTCTTCCGCGCAATTATGCAGCCAGTGCAAACCCAGGGCATCGTTGAATACCGAGTACATCCTCGCGGTATCGAGCACGTCGCGCTTCCGTTCAGCGGCCAGGTCTGCAATATCGAGGGCTGCGCGGGTCAGCAACAGCAACGACATGCGATTGGCGAGCTTGTCCGGTACGCCCATTTCGATCCAGGTCTGTTCCGCATTGTCGTGCCGTACCCGGCTGGCTTTGGAGAGGTAGGTTCCCGCGCGATTGTAAATGCCGGCCATGCCATCCTTCAGGCGCTCCACGGTCTTCACGATGTCCAGTTCGTCGCCGAAGCGCTCAATCAGCCAGTAGCTGGCATGCCGCAGCGTTCGGCTGACTTCGAACATCATTGACATCTGCGCGCTCGCCGGAATCTCGTGATCCAGCGACTCAATCGTGCGCAATAGCGGCCCGGCCCGGCAGACGATACGCGCAACCTCGTATGCGCGGGCGACTGTGACGACGTTGCCGCCTGTGTCCACCTGCGCACGTCTCACGAACGCCGGTCCCATGCGGTTCACGAGGTCGTTCGAGATGAGCGTTGCGAGAATCTGCCGGCTCAGCCGGTGACCGGGTATCAGGTCCAGGTAACGGCGGCGAAGTAACGGCGGGAAGTATCGCTGCGGATCGATTTCAAGAAAATCTTCCAGCGTTTCCTCCGAATCGATGAGGCCGTTGTAGAGATCGATCTTCGCGTAACTCAGTACAACGGCAAGCTCGGGTCGCGTAAGGCCCAGTTTGTGGGTCCGTCGCTCCTCGATTTCGGCCTCATCGGGCAGGAACTCGAGGTCACGATCGAGCAGCCCGGTGCGCTCCAGGTCGGTTATGAGGCGCGCGGTTTCATCGATGCGATCGGGAGACAGCGTCTCGCTCATGCTGATTGACTGCGTTTGCAGGTAATTGTTGCGCAGCACGAGTTTCGCTACGTCGTCAGTCATCGAAGCCAGCAGCTCGTCGCGCTTCTTGCGCGACAGGCCCTTGTGTTTCGTTGCACCGCTCAACAGGATCTTGATGTTGACTTCGCGATCCGAACTGTCGACGCCCGCGGAATTGTCAATGAAATCGGTGTTGATGCGGCCGCCCTGCAAACTGAACTCGACGCGGGCGCGCTGCGTCAGGCCGAGATTGCCGCCCTCACCGATGACTTTGCAGCGCAGCTGATTGGCATCGACCCGTACCGTGTCGTTGCTTCGATCGCCGGCATCGGAATGACCCTCGCTGCTGGCCTTCACGTAGGTGCCGATGCCGCCGTTCCAGAGCAGATCGACGGGCATCCTGAGAATCGCCCGTATCAACTCGTCCGGTTGCAGTGAGGTGGCGTCGATGTCGAGGAGCTTGCGCGCCTCGTTGCTGATGCGAATGGTCTTCGCCTGACGGGAATAAACGCCGCCACCTTTGGATATCAACGACTCATCGTAATCGTCCCAGGTGGATCCGGCTTTGCGGAACAGCCGCTGGCGCTCGCGGAAACTGGCTGCAGTGTCCGGTGTGGGATCGAGAAAGATGCGGCGGTGATTGAATGCAGCAACCAGGTTGATCTTGCGCGACAACAGCATGCCGTTGCCGAATACGTCGCCGCTCATGTCGCCGATACCGGCTACGGTGAATTCCTCGGTCTGTGTGTTCAGACCCAGTTCGTGGAAATGCCGCTTGACAGCCTCCCAGGCTCCACGTGCCGTGATGCCCATTTTCTTGTGGTCGTAACCGGCCGAGCCGCCGGACGCGAACGCATCGTCCAGCCAGAAGCCATAATCGGCCGAAATGCCATTCGCGATATCGGAAAACGTCGCCGTACCCTTGTCCGCCGCAACGACCAGGTAGGGATCGTCCCCGTCGCGGCGTACGACTCGGTCGGGTGCTACAACGTCCCCGTCAACGACGTTATCGGTCAGGTCGAGCAGGCCGCGGATAAACGTCTTGTAGCAGTGGATGCCGTTCTCGAGGATTTGCGCGCGGTCACCAACCGGGGCGCGCTTCGGAAAAAAGCCGCCCTTTGCGCCGGTGGGCACGATAACGGTGTTTTTCACGACCTGTGCCTTCATCAGCCCGAGAACCTCGGTGCGAAAATCCTCGCGCCGATCGGACCATCGCAGGCCGCCGCGCGCGATTTCACCGCCGCGAAGATGCACGCCTTCGACTTCGGGCGAGTAGACGAATACTTCGTAGTGCGGCCTCGGTAGCGGAATCTCCGGAAGCTGCGCCGGATCCAGCTTGATCGAAATATAGGGTTTCTGCGCGCCGTCGGCGGTTCCGTCGACAGTCTGGAAATAATTGCTGCGCAAGGTCGCGCGGATGCCGCCCGCGAACGCCGTGAGGATGCGATCCTCGTCGACGTTGCGCGCCTTCGTCAGGCGACGATCGACGGAGTTGCCAATCGCATTCAGTTCGCGCGTGCGTTTCGCCTTCGACAGGTCCGGGTCGAACTGGGTTTCAAAAAGCCGGACCAGCGAGCCGGCGAGACGGGCATGGGCGACCAGCACATCTTCCATGTACGCCTGGCTGAACGGGAGGCCGAGCTGTTGTATGTGTTTGGCGTAGCAGCGCAGCAACGCCGTTTGCCGCCAGTTGAGGCCCGCGCCGATGATCAGCCGATTGAGTCCGTCGTTCTCCGCGTCGCCACGCAACGCAGCCATGAAACAAGCTTCGAAACGATCGGAGACCGCGTCCACGTCGACCGCCGAGCCGCTTTCGTGGCGCAGGTGAAAGTCCTGTATCCAGAAGGACTCACCGGATTGCAGGTTGAGTTCGTAGGGGTGTTCCGTATAGACGTCGACGCCCATATGCTCGAGCACGGGCATCGTTTCCGACAGTGCGATCGGTTCGCCCATGCTGTAAACCATGAAATGCATGTGGCCGGGTTCGGAGTCCTCGGGGTGGTACAAATCAACCGAGCGCTGGGTGTCGCTCTCCAGCATCCCGTCGATGCGGCGGATATCGGAGCAGGCCTCGCGCGGTGCCGTGTCCTCCTGGAATCCGGCCGGGAACACGTTGCCGTAGGCGCGATTCAACCGGTGACCTTCGTCAGCGCCGTAGGCCTCGATCAATTCGTCCCGCAAGCGGTCCGACCAGGTAACGACGAGGTCGGCCAGCTGTTCCTCGATTTTGTCGATGCTGATGCGCGGACGCTCGCCTGCCGGCGTGCGCACGATAATGTGCACGCGCGCCAGCGCGGAATCGGAAATCTGCACTGCCGAGTCGACCGATACCCCGCCAAAGGCCTCGGTGAGGTGCTTTTCTGTCTGCCTGCGAATGGCGGTCGTGTATTTTTCACGTGGCACATAAACAAGGCAGGAAAAGAAACGTCGAAACGCGTCGCGCCGCAGAAAGAACTTGACGCGTTGCCGATCCTGCAGGTTCAGGATGCCGACCGTCGTCCGGGCCAGGTCCTGAACGGTACTCTGGAATAACTCTTCCCGCGGGAACGTGTCGATGATGTGCAGCAATGCCTTGCCCCGATGGCCCAGGGCATCGACCTGCGCACGCTCGAAAACTTTTTTCACCTTGTGCCGCAATAAGGGGATGTTTTTCGGGCTCGCGCTGTAAGCCACCGACGTCAGCAAACCGATGAAGCGACGCTCGCCAACGGCATTACCCTTCTCGTCGTAGATCTTTACGCCGATGTAATCCAGAAAAGCCGGTCGGTGCACGGTGGATCGCGAATTGGCCTTGGTCAGGATGAGCCAGTCGCGGGTTCGCGTCAGGCGACGCATTTCGGCGGTGAGTTCCACGGTTCTCGTGCCGCGGTCGTCGCGGCTCAGAACGCCGAGCCCTGTGCCTTGCACAGCGTTCAGGAACACGCGTTTGCCCTTTTTGGAGAGCCTGTATTCGCGGAATCCCAGGAAGGTAAAGTGATCGTCTGCCAGCCAGTCCAGCAACGCCTGGCTCTCGGTACGCAGTAGCGGGTCGACGCCCCTGGGTCCGTTTTCGAGCATATCGCGAGTTTCGTACATGCGTTCGCGCATCTGGGCCCAGTCGCGAACAGCGAGCCTGACGTCGCGGAGCACTTTGTTTATTTCCTGCCGCAGCAGCTTCAATTCGCCCGCATCGGATTCGCGGTCGATGGCGAATCGAACGAACGATTCGGAGCAGGCGTCCTCGTCTTCGGGCCCTGTAATCGCGCTCACCTGGCCTTTGCGGTCGCGCTTGATCGAGATGATCGGGTGCACCGTAATGTGCACGGCACGGCTGTGGCGGTTGATGGCGGCAGCAACCGAATCGACGAGAAACGGCATGTCGTCGTTCACCATCTCGACGAACGTGAACGCCGAGGTGTAACCGTGTTCCTTCTCGTTGGCATTGAAGATCCGGACCAGCGCCTGCCCTTTGCGCCGCTTGGCGGCGAATTCGAGATGGTCGATCGCCACCCGGGCCATGACCGGTTCTGATCGGCCTTGCAGGTCCTCAACCGGAACGTCGGCGAAGTACTGCTGCAGGAATCGTTTCGTGTCGGCCGGGCCTTTGAGGTAGCGCGAGGAGACTCGCGATGAAACGATCTTGTCGACGATTAGCTGCCTGATGTCTCCGCCACGACGATTTTCGTTTGCTGTCACTGCGAATGCTCCGGCCGGCCGTGCCGGCCCGAATGGTTGAGTGCGAAATGTTGCATTTGGGTACTGCAGGTCCTGAAGATGACCCCGGAAAGCGCATCGCATTATACAGTAATTGGACCTGCAACAAGATTTGAACAAGCGTGGAATCGCTTGCCGAATAACTTACGAAATTCCTCATTGGCGCCCACGAATCGAGCGGCAAAATGAGTGCGAACTCGACGCATCGATTCACACGCACGTGTCATGAAATGACGGTTGCATCGGGCGGTAGATTTTGGCCCGGGGCAGGGTCGGATCAGGACTCGCCGAGCTTCCTTGCGCGCGCCATCAGGCGCTCCATGATGACGTCGAGTTTCTCGACGTCATCTGCATCGAGGCCGGATAGCAGGTCACGCTCGAACTCGAGTGCGAGCGGAGCCACTTCGTCGTGCACGAGGCGGCCTTCTTCCGACAGATTGAGGATCGAGCGGCGCCGGTCTGCGTCGGCGAACTCGCGGTCGATGCGGCCGTTCTTGATCAGTTTGGTGACCGCGCGGCTGACCGCGACCTTGTCCATGAGCGTTCGTTCCGCGACCTCGACGGCCGACAGGCCCGGGAATCGACCGAGAATCGCGATGACGCGCCACTCCGGGATTGAAAGCGAGAATCGCTTGTCGTAGACCTGCGCTATCGTGGTGCTGACCGTGTGCGACAAGATGGAAAGCCGGTAGGGCAGAAAGTTTTCGAGGATCAATTCGCTGCTCATGCCGGACAATCTATCATGCAAGGTGGGGCAGGGCGAGGTACGCGTTTGACTGCATTTCGATGAGGCGGCTTATTGTGCGTTCAAATTCGAAATTCAGGCGCTCGCCGGCGTACAGCGTATGCACGTCCGTTGCGGCGGAGACGATGAGCTTCACTCGCCTGTCGTAGAATTCGTCGACGAGCGAGACGAACCGACGCGCCTGGTTTTCGAGCGTGGCGTCGAATTGCGGTACCCCGGATACGATTACCGACGGGTACCAGCGGGCGATTTCAATGTAGTCGGCCTGGCTGCGCGGGCCGTCGCAGATTTCCTCGAAGCCGAACCATGCGATGCTCTTTGCACACATGCGGGCACGCACCTGGCGCCCATTGATGTCGAGATCGAGGTTCTCCGCGATCTGGCTGGATGCCGACTCGTCGAAGAAACGGGCCAGTTTACGGCGGGCATTCGAATCGTCGGGGGCAAGGTAGGTGCCGGCTTTTTGCAGCAGCCTCAACCGGTAATCGGTGCTGCCGTCCATGTTGACGACCTCGGTGTGCTCGTGCAGCAATGCGATCGCCGGCAGGAATCGTTGCCGCTGCAAGCCGTCCGGATAGAGGTCGTCCGGTTTGGAATTGGATGTCGTCACCAGCGTCACGCCGCGCGAGAACAGTCCGTCGAGCAGGCGGCCGAGTATCATCGCATCGCCGATATCGCTGACGAAAAACTCGTCGAAGCAGAGCACGCGGGTGTCGCGTGCAATATCCGCGGCCACACGATCCAGCGGGTCGGCGACGTCGTCGAGTTGCTTAAGACGATCGTGAATCTCGTGCATCATGCGGTGAAAGTGGATGCGCCTCTTCGCCTCGATGGCAAGCGTCTCGAAGAAAAGGTCCATCAGGAAGGTCTTGCCGCGACCGACGCCGCCCCAAAGGTACAGCCCACGAACACCGGTTTGTTGCCTGTTTCGCGCGCGGCGCATCAATGAGTGCAGTAATCCGCTCGGCTGGTCGTGTTGGCCGATGCGTGCCTGCAGGTCTTCGAGCCTGGCGACGATATCTTCCTGCGCCGGGTCCCTGACATGGCCTTCGCGGCGCAGGCTGTCCTCGTAGGCTTCGCGAATATTCAAACTACCTTTAATCCTGTATGTGCACCATTATTGCGGCCCGGCAAGATTAACCTGCGGCTTCAGAGGCCGCCAGAGAGACTGCTAAGATACACGCTACAAGGAAAATGGAGAGCGGGAAACATGTCAGAAGAAAGTGAACGCGAATCGATGGAGTTTGATGTCGTGATCGTCGGCGCCGGGCCGGCGGGCCTGTCTGCGGCATGTCGATTGCTGCAACTTGACGAAAGTCTCTCCGTTGTCGTGGTTGAAAAGGGCTCCGAGATCGGCGCACATATCCTGTCCGGCAACGTCTTCGAGCCGACGGCCCTCAACGAACTTTTCCCGGACTGGGCGGACAAGGGCGCGCCAGTCAAGACCGCAGTGACAGGCGATCTCGTGCATTACCTCACGAGCGAGACCGGTGCCATGCGCGTCCCCGGCCTGTTTCTCCCGCGACCAATGCACAATCACGGCAACTACATCATCAGTCAGGGGCAACTTTGCCAATGGCTGGGTGAGCAGGCCGAGGCCCTGGGCGCAAACATTTTTCCCGGCTTTGCTGCCTCGGAGATTATCTTCGACGCAGACGGCCGCGTCGCGGGCGTGGCGACGAGCGACATGGGCATCGGCAAGGACGGCGAGAGGAAGGGTTCGTATCAGGCAGGGTACGAGTTGCTCGGCAAGTACACCGTTTTCGCCGAGGGCGTGCGCGGCAACCTCAGCGAGCAATTGATGGCTCGATTCGAGCTGCGCGAGAATTGCGATCCTCAACACTACGGAATCGGCATCAAGGAGGTCTGGGAGATCGACCCCTCGAAACACCGGGAGGGCATGGTCGTTCATACAACAGGCTGGCCGCTCGACAACCACACGGAGGGCGGCGGCTTCCTCTACCATGCCGCCAACAACAAGGTGTTTCTCGGCCTGATCATTGCGCTGAACTACAAGAACCCGCACCTCTCGACGTTCGACGAGTTTCAACGCTGGAAACTGCACCCGAAGATCCGCAGTTATCTCGAGGGCGGCAAGCGAGTGGCTTACGGTGCCCGCGCCGTCAACAAGGGCGGCCTGCAGTCGTTGCCGAAACTCGCATTTCCCGGTGGCATGCTCGTCGGATGCTCGGCAGGGTTCCTGAATGGCGTCAAGATCAAGGGCGCCCACACGGCTATGAAGACAGGCATGCTGGCGGCCGAGAGCATTCACAGGGCGCTCTCGTCAGGTGACGACGGCTACTCGGAACTTATCGATTTCGAAGACAGCGTCAAGGAATCCTGGGTGCACAAGGAGCTCCACAAGGGACGCAACTTCGGGCCCGGCCTGCACAAACTCGGCACCTTGCTGGGCGGCGCCTTCGCGTTCATCGACCAGAATATCTTCTTCGGCAAGCTGCCGTTCACCTGGCACAACCGGGTGCCGGACCACGAGTCGCTGGACAAGGCGGCCGACGCGAAACCCATCGACTATCCGAAGCCGGACGGTGTAATTACCTTCGACAAGCTGTCATCGGTGTTCCTGTCGAGCACCAATCACGAGGAAGACCAGCCGTCGCACCTCAAACTGAAGGACGACTCGATACCGGTTGATTACAATTTGCCGCTCTACGACGAACCCGCACAACGATATTGCCCCGCGGGCGTTTACGAAATCGTCGAAGAGGGCGGTGAGAAACAATTCCAGATCAGTGCGACGAACTGCGTGCACTGCAAGACCTGCGATATCAAGGATCCGCGGCAAAACATCGTCTGGGCGGTGCCGGAGGGCGGTGGCGGCCCCAACTACGCCAATATGTGAGCCTCAACCCCACCACCCCTCTTTCTCCCCCACCACGGTGGCGTCGATCACTGGGTGAATTGCACACCCCACACTCGCTGCCGCCGCCCGGCTCATACGAATTTGGCGATCGGCCGACATATTTGTTGGCGGACTGTCTCGCTGCGCTCGCTTTATGTCTCGCCAACAAACATCTCGTCCGCTCGCCTGAATGGCGCGCGTCATGTTCTGCGGGCTGCGGCTGGGGAGTTTCACGAGCGTCGTGCGAAGCGCCGCGACGCAGGACGCCAAAGCCAGCGGAGCCCGATGCGAGCGAGACAGGGACGTCGAGCGAGCTTAAGCGAGAGGAACTCCCCAGCCGCAGCCCGCATCAGCCGGCCGCCTGTTCCGCCGCGGTGGGGGTGGGTGTGGGGTGGGGGCTACTTCGGCTGCATGCGGATGGCGCCGTCCACGCGGATCGTCTCGCCGTTCACCATGGCGTTGCCGTAGATGTAGGCCACCGTGTCCGCATACTCCTCGGGTCGTCCCAGCCGCGGAGGAAACGGTACCTGCTTGCCGAGCGACTCCTGCACCTCTTCGGGCATGCCGGCCATCATCGGTGTCATGAAGATGCCCGGCGCAATCGTGTTGACACGAATTCCGAACTGCGCGAATTCGCGCGCCAGCGGCAGCATCATGCCGACCACGCCGCCTTTCGAGGCCGAATAGGCCGCTTGCCCGATCTGCCCCTCGAAGGCGGCGATGGATGCGGTGCTGATGACGACGCCGCGCTCGCCCTGGTCGTTGGGCTCGTTCACTTGCATGAAGGCCGCCGCCTCCTTGGTGACGTTGTAGGAGCCGACGAGATTGACCTGGATGACGCGGTTGAAATTCTCGGCAGGCCACGGACCCTCGCGGCCCAGCGTGCGGCCCGCCGGCGCGATGCCTGCGCAGTTGACGGCAAGCGTGGTGCCTCCCATAAGTTCATTGGCGGCTTTGCACGCCGCTTTGACCGAATCTTCGTCGGCAACGTCCGTATTTATAAAGTGGGCCCGGTCGCCGAGTTTCGCGGCGCAAGCCTCGCCCTGTTCATCGTTGATATCGAACAGGACGACCTGGCCACCGGCCTCGATGACACGTTCCGCCGTCGCCAGTCCGAGACCGGACGCGCCGCCCGTAACGATGGCTTTGGCATTCGATAAGTCCATGTGTATCCCCTCTGGTCGTTTTAAGGTGCTGTTTCGAGAGCGATAGCGGTAGCTTCGCCGCCCCCGATGCAAAGTGATGCGATACCGCGCTTGAGTCCGCGGGCCCGAAGGGCGTGCAGCAGGGTGACGATGATCCTCGCGCCGCTGGCCCCGATCGGGTGACCGAGCGCGCAAGCGCCGCCATTGACGTTCACCTTCGAGTGATCCAGTCCGAGGTCCTTCATTGCCGCCATGGTCACGCAGGCAAACGCCTCGTTGATCTCGTAGAGATCGACGTTATCGGCGCTCCAGCCGAGTTTTTCGTGCAGGGCCCTGACCGCGAACACCGGCGCCGTTGTGAACCACTCGGGCTCGTGGGCGAACCCGGAGTGCCCGGCGATCGTCGCGAGCGGCGTCAGGCCGCGTTTGTCGGCCTCGCTCGCGCTCATGAGTATGAGCGCGGCCGCGCCGTCCGAAATCGAGGACGAGCTCGCTGCCGTCACGGTGCCGTCCTTAGCGAACGCCGGCCGCAGGGTCGGGATCTTCTCCGGGTGGGCGGTCGCGGGTCCTTCGTCTTCGTCGACCGTGACGTCACCCTTGCGGGTCGCAATCGTGACCGGTGTGATCTCTGCTTTGAACGATCCGTCAGCGACTGCGGCGCGCGCTCTCGTGACCGATTCGATCGCATAACTGTCCTGGTCCTCGCGGCTGAAGCCGTATTTCTGCGCGGTCACATCGGCAAAGTGTCCCATCATGTTGCCGTCGAACGGACTTTGCAGCCCGTCGAGAAACATGTGATCGACGACTTCCTGGTGCCCCATGCGGTAGCCGCCACGGGCCTTCGGCAGGAGATAGGGCGCATTCGACATCGACTCCATACCGCCGGCAACGACGACCGACGCGCTGCCGGCCATGATCAGGTCGTGGCCCAGCATCGCGGATTTCATACCCGAACCGCAGACCTTGTTCACCGTCGTGCATCCGGCGCTCAGCGAAATGCCGGCACCCAGCGCGGCCTGCCGGGCGGGTGCCTGGCCCAGGCCGGCCGGCAAGACGCATCCCATGAACACCTCGCTGACACTCGCCACATCGATGCCGGAATCCTCAACGCAGGCCTTGATCGCCTCCGTCGCGAGTTGCGGGCTCTGGGCCCGTGACAGTGAGCCCTGGAATGCGCCCAGCGGGGTGCGCCTGGCCGCTACGATGACTACCTTGTCTGCACTCATGCTTTCTATCTCCAGTTCGTGTCCAAGCAATCAGGATTCTGCGGCGTCGGGTCGCTGCAACAGGTCCGGCTCGTCGAGCACCGCGAGAATTCGCTGCCGTGCCGTTTCCGCAAGCGCCCGGCTGTCCTGGAAGCCCGCATCGCCCGGGGCAATGGCCGGCAATATGTCAATTCTAAGCGCATTTGGCCGCGGCAGCAGTCGCCCGGAGGGCATCATGTAGCGGGTGCCGCTGATGGCGACCGGAATGACCGGCAAGTCACCTCTGACCGCGGCAACGAATGCGCCGGGACGAAAGCGGCCAACGCCACGTTCCTTGCGAAACGTCCCCTCCGGGAACAGGGCCAGCGATTCGCCGCCCTGGGCGGCCTTGACGATCTGTCTCGCGTCGCGCGCGCTGCCGGACTGCTCGTTGCGCTCGACGAACTTGGAACCGGATCGCCGCAGCAGGAAATGCGCGATGGGAACGTTCCGGAATTCGCCTTTGATCACGAAACTGAAACGCGCGGGAAGGTATCCTTTGAGCAGTATGCCGTCGATGTAGCTGGCGTGATTGGCGACCACGACGCAGTGGTCGTGCGGCATGTTGTCCCTGCCGGAGACCGTGACCTTCACGCCGGCCATGACGAACACAGCTTTGGCGGCCCCGGTGACGAGACGTGCGCGGCGCTCCGGTCCGGGGAGAAATGTAGTGACCAACAGCGAGAACAGCACGGCCAGCGCAAATGACAGCCATGCCAGCACTCCCCAGGCGGCCGCAAGGCTTCTTGTGACCCAGTTCACTTTATGTTAACGCCTTACGTTTTCTGTGACAGCGGTCACGCCGGACCCCGGCGTTCGTCAGCATACTCATAATCCTTGAAATATCCGTCGCTTGGCGATGCTTTGGCCTGTCCGCCCGGCGTGACTGATACAACGGTCCGGTTTTCAGAACGGCGTATGCTACCAGTCTCCCGGTACGGTTGGGATACGTATCAACATCGCAGCAAGGGATTGCGCGACTGACAAGATGGACGTTATGGGCAGTAGTAACAAACAAAGCACGCCTGACTCGAAGATGGTGCAACGCTCCGAAGAGCTCGTTGACCGTTTTCTCGATGCAATCTGGATGGAACGCGGCCTGTCGAAAAACACGCTCGGCGCCTATCGCGCAGACCTGATGACACTGGGCCGCGCGCTCTCCGAAGGCGACAAGTCGATCGAGCATGCCGACAAGGCCGATCTGCTCGACTTCATCGCCAAGCGCGTCGAAAGTGGCGCCAAGCCACGTTCCACGGCGCGGCAATTGTCGAGCTTCCGCCGTTTTTTCCGCTACATAATGCGCGAAGGCATGCGCAAATCCGATCCGACGGCAGACATCGAAATGCCGCGTATCGGCCGTTCTTTGCCGAAAACCCTGTCCGAGGACGAAGTCGACGCGCTGCTGAACGCACCCAATACCGACGAGCCGCTGGGACACCGTGACCGCGCGATGCTCGAATTGCTGTATGCGACGGGCCTCAGGGTCTCGGAGCTGATCAACCTGCAGCAGTCGCAAATCAACTTCAACCAGGGCGTCCTGCGTATCGTCGGCAAGGGCGATCGGGAACGCCTGATTCCGCTCGGCGACGAATCGCAGCGCTGGCTCAAGGAGTTCATCGGCGGCCCGCGCATGGAGATCCTGCTCGAGCGCCAGACGGATTACCTGTTTCCCACCCGCCGCGGCGATCGCATGACGCGGCAGGCTTTCTGGCACATCATCAAGCGCTACGCCGACAAGGCCGGTATACGGCAGAAAATGTCGCCGCACAGCCTGCGCCACGCATTCGCGACTCATTTGCTCAATCGCGGCGCGGACCTGAGGGTAGTGCAGATGCTGCTGGGCCACAGCGACCTTTCCACGACTCAGATTTACACGCACGTGGCGCGGGAACGCCTGAAAGACCTTCACGGCGAGCACCACCCCCGCGGATAATCACAAAAACGGCCCCGCTGCGAGGCCCGTTTGCTAGACTTGAGTCCCTCCGTACGGAACCGGCGTTCGCAAAGCCGGTCCGAAGACACAGGCTGAACGCCATTCAGGAAAGTGTGCAATGAGTCGTAATCCGAGAATTGGAATCCGAGCGCTGGCTATGTTGTCAGTGCTTTTGCTGTGCGCCGCAAACGCGGTCGCTGCCGACGACGCGGCACTCGAAGCAGTGCGTGCCAAGGTGTCCGCCATGTTCGATTCCATCGAACCGCAGCACGTCAACAACAGTCCCGTCGACGGCTGGTTCACGGTGCAGAAAGGCACGGTCGTCGCCTATATTTCGGACGACGGGCGCTACCTCCTGCAGGGCGATCTCATCGACCTGGATCACCAGGTGAACCTGAGTGAGCAGAGCCGCACCAATGCACGCCGCGACCTGGTCGCCGGCCTCGACGATGACGACGCGATCCTCTTTTCTCCCGCCGACATCAAGCACTCGGTGACCATCTTCACGGACGTCGATTGCACCTATTGCCGCAAATTGCACGCCGAGATCGACGAATACATGAGTAACGGCATCGAGGTCCGGTACGTACTGTATCCGCGCAATGGCCCGGCATCGCGTGCCTGGACGACGTCGGAAGAAGTGTGGTGCGCGAAAAACCGTAACGAGGCGTTGACGGCTGCGAAGCTCGGCCGCGGTTTCGACACCTCTGCATGTGACGCATCGGTCGTGAGCCAGCATTACGTGCTGGGCCAGGAAATCGGGCTCAGTGGCACGCCGGCGATCGTCCTCGAAGACGGCACGCTGATCGGCGGCTACCTGCCGCCCGCAGCGTTGAGCCAACGGCTGCAGCAAGAGTTCGCCGAGTAAGCCGAAAAGGCAGGTGTCAGGAACGCGACCGGCGCAGCTCGTGGAAATGCACACCGCGATTCTGGCCGCGGTCTTCGAAGTACTTCCGTAACGCGAATACGCCGCTCTGAAACGCGATCTCGTCCCAGGGGATTTCGTCTTCGCCGAACAACGCGACCTCGAGGCTCTCTTCGCCGACGCCGTAGTCGCTGACGAGTTTTCCGGAGAAGAAAAAATGCACCTGGCCGGCGTCGACGACGTCGACGGAGGCGAACAGGTGCCCCAGCTCGACCGTCGCGCAGGCCTCCTCGAGCGTCTCCCTCGCAGCGCCACCGGCGAGCGTCTCGCCGAGCTCCATGAATCCCGCGGGCACGGTCCATTTGCCGTAGCGCGGTTCGATCGAACGCTTGCACAGCAGCACCTTGCCGTTGCGCTCGGCCACGCAGCCGACGACGATCAGCGGATTCTGGTAATGAATCATGTCGCAGTCGTCACAAACAAAGCGTTCGTGATTGTCGTTTTCAGGGATTTTACGGCTGACCGTGCCGCCGCAGCTCGAGCAGTAATTCATCGCGTTCCATTTGGTGCCGGGAGGGGGAATCGAACCCCCACTTCCTCTCGGAAACCGGATTTTGAATCCGGCGCGTCTACCAGTTCCGCCATCCCGGCATGGCTTGTCCGGCGGGTTTTCGAGGCTCTGCCCCGCCTGAAAGGCGCACAGTATATGCGCGGACGCCTGCGTGTGCGACCCTTTAGGCCGGCTGGGCATCTAACATTGCAGATATGAGCAAGTTCGCGGACATCCAGATCGACGAAGGAATCGTCAAACGGGCAGCAGCGGGTGACGTTCGCGCTCACGAGATCATCTACCGCGCATTTGCGACCCCGGTGTATTCGATTTGCCTGCGCTTCACGAAAGTGCCGGCGCACGCCGAGGACCTCGTGCAGGAGACCTTCATCGAGATAATGCGGTCGATCGCGAATTTCCGCGGCGAGGCGGCACTCGGCAGCTGGATCCGGCGCATCGCCGTCACCAAGGCCCTGATGTTCCTGCGCTCGGCCTGGACGAAACGCGGGCAGTCGCTCACCGACGACTGGCACGACGTGACCGAGGGTCAGCCGGCGAGTCACGGTGTTTCGGGTCATCCGGACGACGCGATGGATCTCGACGCGGCGCTGGCGAACCTGCCGGACGTGGCGCGTGCCGTTGTCTGGTTACACGATGTCGAAGGATTTACTCACAAGGAAATCGCGGGACTGATGGGCAAGACCGAGAGCTTTTCGAAGTCGCAGCTGTCACGGGCGTACCGGCGCCTGCGGCCGATGCTCACAGTCGCGGATGACAACACGCAGCCCAGCGGGGCTGTGGCCAGGAGTTGCTGAAATGAGCAGTGACAGGAAGGACGAAGAGATGATTTGCGCTTTGACAGCCAACGAGCAGCACGCATTGCAGCGGGGACTCGAGGGACTTGCCGACACGATGCCGCCACGCGAGGTATGGCATCGAATCCGCGAGCAGGCCGAGGCCGAAGGGCTGTTGCGACATTCAGTCATGAGGAAACGTTCGACGTGGTATGCGGGTGCCGGTCTGGCTGCCGCCGCGCTGCTGGTCGTCCTCATGATGCCGGGAACGGATCAATCCACGACCGGAATCACCGTGCCGCAGAACCTGCCGACCAACACCGTCGAATTGTCGACATTGCAGACGCTCATGGTGGAGTCGCGGCAACTCGAAAACGACCTGCGTTCATTGCCCGACGAACCGCGTGTGATGAGAGCCGGCACCGTGGCCACGATTTCCGAAATCGAAGATCGCATTGCGGCCATCGATTACCAGTTGAACGACCCTGAGGTGCACATGTCGCCTGAGGACAGAGAGATATTCTGGCGCGAACGCGTCAGGTTGATGAAGTCGCTGCTGCAGTTGCGCTATGCGCAGGCGCACCGGGCAGCTTTTTGACCAGGAGTAGTACCGAATGAAGATGTGGAGAATCCTATTACCAGTAACAGCAGCTCTCCTGCTCGCTGGCGAGGCCCTTGCGCAGACCGATGAAGACGAAGGGGTGCGCACGGCCGAGGCCAGGGAAGTGGAGCTCCAGCGCCGCATGAAAGAAGCGGAGGAACGCATGGCGGAGGCGGCGCGCCAGATCGCCGAGATCAGCCGCGAGCGCCTGCCGAGCATGATGGAACTGGAACGGCGTTTCGCGTGGTCTGACAAGCCGCGCCTCGGCGTCACGATCGATGGTGACAACGAAGCTGGTCCGGTCGAGGGCGTGGCCATCCTGGGCGTAACGCCCGGCAGCGCGGCGAGCGATGCCGGCCTGCGCTCGGGTGACGTTATCACCGCCGTCAACGACGAGTCGCTGAGTGCCGAAACGGCCGCAGTAGCCAACGAGCGACTTCTGGATTTCATGGCAGGCGTCGAAGAGGGTGACGTGTTGAAGGTCGAATACCTGCGAGACGGCAAAGTCGGTTCCGTCGAGGTGGAGCCGCGCGTTGTGGAAAACAAGATGTTCGCCTGGCAGGGACCGGAAGGCCGCCATTTCAAGGTGCCGGGTATGCATGTCGCACCCGAAGCCGTCGAGCGCTTCAAGATGGAATTCGCCTTTCCCTGGATCAGCTCCGGGTTCGGCGAACTGGAGATGGTCGAACTCAGCGAAGGGCTGGGAAGGTATTTCGGCACGGACACCGGGCTGCTGGTGATCAGTGCGCCGGAATCCGATGCCTTCAAGTTGCAGGACGGCGACGTCATCCAGAGTATCGACGGTCGTGAGCCGAAGGACGCACGCCACGCGATGCGCATCCTGGGTTCCTACCAGAGCGGCGAGAAGCTGAAGCTCGGCATCATGCGCGACAAGAAAAAGCGCACCATCGATATCGAGATTCCGGCCGATCACCGCGGCATGATTGAACACGCGCCCAATGAGGTCAGCCCGGCGAGGGCGCCGGTGGCGCCGAAAGCACCGTCGGTCGTCGAGACAGAGAGGACCTGAGGGACCGCCTTCCCCGCGGGGGCGTTGAAGTAAGCAGTCGGGCGCGCATGGCTTTGCTACCATGCGCGCCCATGTTTATTTCCGACTTCGACTACGAGCTGCCGCAAGAGCTTATCGCGCAGTATCCGCCCGCGGATCGGCGCGGCAGTCGCTTGCTCGTGGTCGGCGACGGCATCGAAGACCGCCGTTTCTCCGACCTGCCTGGCTTGCTGCGTGCCGGCGACCTGCTGGTATTCAACGACACGCGCGTTATCAAGGCACGCCTCGCGGCAGTCAAGGAAACCGGTGGACGCGCCGAAGTCCTGATCGAGCGGGTTGACGGTCCGCGCAGCGCGCTGGCGCACGTACGCGCCAGCAAGTCACCGAAACCGGGCAGCCGCTTGCTGCTGGCAGGCGATGTCGAGGCGGAGGTGACGGGCCGCGACGGCGAGTTGTTCCTGCTGGCATTTTCCGACGACGTGATGCCCTTCCTCGAGCGGCACGGTGAAGTGCCGCTGCCGCCCTACCTGAACCGCCCGGCCGACGCCGCAGATATCGACCGCTACCAGACAGTTTACGCCCGCGACCCGGGCGCGGTTGCGGCGCCGACGGCCGGGCTGCATTTCGATACGGAAATGCTCGAAGAGACACGCGCAGCGGGTGTGCGGCACGCATGGGTCACGCTGCACGTCGGGGCCGGGACGTTCCAGGCCCTGCGTGAAGAACATATCGAGGAGAATCGCCTGCACAGCGAACGCGTCGAGGTCAGCCAGGCCTGTTGCGACGCGGTGCGCGAAACACGTGAGTCCGGTGGGCGCATCATTGCCGTTGGTACCACATCCGTGCGCGCGCTGGAGTCCGCGTCGGCAGGCGGCGGCTTGCGGCCGTTCGACGGCGAGACCGAGCTGTTCATTCTGCCCGGCTATCGCTTCCGATCGGTCGACGCCATGATTACCAACTTCCACCTGCCGCAATCGTCGCTGCTGATGCTGGTCGCGGCTTTCGCGGGCAAAGAAAGAGTGCTGCAGGCGTATGCACATGCCGTAGGTGAGAAGTACCGCTTCTTCAGTTACGGTGACGCGATGTTCCTGACACCGGGCAAGCGGGCATGAAGTTCACGATCACCGATCGATCGGGTAACGCGCGGCGGGGAACGATCGAGTTTCGACGCGGCGTTGTGCAAACGCCCGCCTTCATGCCGGTGGGCACCTACGGCACTGTCAAGAGCGTGACGCCCGAGGAAGTCGCCGCCAATGGCGCCGAGATCATCCTCGGTAATACGTTTCACCTGATGCTGCGGCCGGGTACGGAGATCGTTCGCAAGCACGGTGGCCTGCACGAGTTCATGAACTGGGACAAGCCGATACTGACCGACTCCGGCGGCTTCCAGGTGTTTTCGCTGGCCGCCATGCGCAAGCTGTCGGAGGAGGGCGTGCGCTTCCAGTCCCCGGTCAACGGCGACCCGGTTCTCCTGACGCCCGAGAAGTCCGTCGAGGTACAGCACGACCTCAACGCCGACGTGACGATGATATTCGACGAATGCACACCGTACCCGGCCAGTGAGACCGAAGCGCGCGAGTCGATGCTGCTGTCGTTGCGCTGGGCACAACGCAGCCGGCGCCGATTCGACGAACTCAAGGACGACGAGCCGGATCGCGGTGAGGCCTTGTTCGGCATCGTGCAGGGCGGCGTCTACGACGCGCTTCGGGCGGAGTCGCTCGCCGGCTTGCGGGAGATCGGCTTCGACGGCTACGCCATCGGCGGGCTGGCGGTCGGCGAAACCGAAGACGAGCGCCACGACGTGCTCGACACGCTCATGCCCGCAATGCCGGAGGATGCGCCGCGCTACCTCATGGGTGTCGGCACGCCCGCCGATATTGCCGAGGCCGTGTCACGCGGCGTCGACATGTTCGATTGCGTCATTCCGACGCGCCACGCGAGAAACGGACAGCTGTTTACGACCCGCGGCACCGTCAAGTTTCGCCACGCCGGATACCGCGACGACACCTCGCCGCCGGACCCGGACTGCACCTGCTACACCTGCGCGAACTACAGCCTGTCGTACCTGAGGCATCTGGTGAAGTGTGGCGAGATTCTCGGGCCGCGCCTGGCTACCATACATAATCTTCATTATTATCAGCAACTTATGACCGATATCCGGGGCGCAATCAGCGCCGGCAATCTGCCCGAGCTGGTGGCGGGCCTGCGCGCAGCCTACGCCGGCTAGCGGCCACGCGGCGGGGCGGGCTTGGGATTGGCGAAGTCGCCCCCACGTCACTGGCTTGTGCCATAATACCGCGCTGATTTTCGGGGCAGCCCCCCGATTCGCGTCAAAACGACATAAAACGATCTTGGATACCTAATGGATTTCTTCATTGAAAATGCCTACGCGCAAGGCGCGCAAGGCGGCGACTCGACCAGTTTCATCATCATGATGGTGCTGATGTTTGCAGCTTTTTACTTCCTGTTGATCCGGCCGCAGCAGAAAAAGCAAAAAGCCCACACGGAACTCGTATCAGGACTGTCGGTGGGTGACGAAGTTCTCACCGCCGGCGGCATCCTCGGCAAGATCACGGCGGTCAGCGAGCACTACGCCGTCGTCAAGATCAGCGACAACACGGAAATAAAAATCCAGAAGTCCAGTGTGTCGATGGTGGTGCCGAAAGGCACTTACGACGAAGCCTGATCGCGCGACGACCACGATACGATGAACAAATACCCCTCGTGGCTCAACGCACTCGTCCTCGCAATCCTCATTGCGGGCTGCCTGCTCGCGCTGCCCAATGTCTACCCCAGTGTCAGCGCCGTGCAGATCGCCGACAACGACGGCATGCCATTCGATGAGGCAAAGCTGAATGAGTTCGTGCGCGTCGTCGAAGGCGCGGGCGTCACTCCTGAGACGGCGTATCTGCAGGACGGACGTGTCGTCATACGCTTCGATGCCGGCGCCGACGAGGACCAGGGGAAAGCGGCCGAACGTCTGCGGGACCAGTACTCCCGCCAGGCCAGTGTCGCGATGACCTTGGCGCCCAAACTGCCCGAATGGGTGCGGGATCTCGGCCTGAGTCCGATGAGTCTTGGCCTGGACTTGCGCGGCGGTGTTTACGTCCTGCTCGAAGTAGACATGGAATCGGCCATTGAAAGCCGTTTGAAGCTTTACGAGCAGGACTTCAGCGAACGCCTGCGTGCAGCAGAGGGCCGTCATCGCGTCACACTCGAAGGGCAAGAGATCACGGTGCGAATGACGCCAGATGCGGATCTGGAAGAGACACGCGGCATTATCGAACGCGCCGATCCTGACGTCCTGGTCATCGACGGTGCCGACGGCAGGTCGCTGACGGTTCGCATGACGGAAACGCAGATCCAGGACCGGCAGGACTTCGCGATCGAGCAAAACCTGACGACGCTGCGAAATCGTGTTGATGAACTCGGCGTTGCCGAGCCGCTGGTACAGCGGCAGGGTGTGGACCGTATCGTCGTGCAACTGCCTGGTGTGCAGGACCCCAACCGGCTCGACGAGATCCTGACTGCGACGGCGACGCTCGAGTTTCGGCTCGTTGACCTGTCGGGCGACGAACCCGGTTCGCGGCGCTATCCCGGCCGCGACGGCGAAGCGGCACAAGTGTTGAAACGCCAGGTCGTTGCCTCCGGCGACCAGATCATCGACGCGAAATCCGGCTTCAGCGAAGGCCAGCCCGCGGTTTTCATCACGCTCGATTCTGCCGGTGGCGAAAGCATGCTCGAGACGACGATGAACAACCTGAACAAGCCGATGTCGTCATTGTTCATCGAGACCAAGCGCGAGACGTTGATGCGTAATGGCGTCGAGGAAACGCGCACGATCAAGATCGAAGAGGTTATCAACACCGCGACCATTCGCGGCGTCTTCAAGAACAGCTTCCAGATCACCGGGCTGACGCCTATCGAAGCACGTGACCTTGCGCTGTTGTTGCGCGCAGGCGCGCTCGCCGCACCGGTGTACAAGATCGACGAACGCACGATCGGCCCGAGCCTCGGCCAGGACAATATCGACCAGGGCTTCAGCGCGATCAAAATCGGCTTCCTTGCGGTCATCGTATTCATGGCGATTTACTACCGTGCGTTCGGCCTGATCGCCAATCTCGCCCTGTTTTCGAATCTCGTTTTCATTGTCGCGATGTTGTCGTTCCTGCAGGCGTCACTCACGCTGCCGGGTATAGCCGGCATCGTCCTGACGGTTGGCATGGCCGTGGACGCAAACGTGCTCATATTCGAGCGAATACGCGAAGAAATCACCGCAGGCGCGTCGCCGCAGGCGGCGATAAATTCCGGTTATGAAAAAGCGTTGTCATCGATCACGGATGCAAACATCACCACGCTGATCGCAGCCATCGTCCTGTTCGGTGTCGGCACCGGCCCGATCAAGGGCTTCGCGATTACCCTGATGCTGGGCATCATCACGTCGATGTTCACGGCAATCGTCGGCACGCGCTCTGTTGTCAATCTGATATTCGGCGGGCGCAAGCTGGCGTCGTTGCCGGTTTAGGAAATCGAATCATGCGACTGATCAAAGACAAGACCAACTTCGATTTCCTCGGGAAAACGCGCAGAAAAGTTGCGCTGGTTGTTTCGGCGATTCTCGTCATTGCGTCTCTTGCCTCGCTCGCGACTCGCGGGCTGGAATTCGGCATCGATTTTACCGGCGGTATTCTGCTCGAAGTCGGTTATCCGGCGCCGGCGAATCTGGAGGACATACGCGTCAGCCTGGGTGCCGCGGGATTCGAGGATGCGCAGGTGCAGCGCTTCGGCAAGGACACGGACGTGCTCGTCCGCCTGCCGCCGCAACCCGGCGAGGAAGCGACCGCGGTTCGCGCGAAACTTCAGGAAACCTTGCAGGCAGGTGGCCAGACCATCGATTTGCGCCGCGTCGAAACCGTCAGTGCACAGGTCGGTAGCGAACTCGCCGAGCGTGGTGCGCTCGCGATGGTCCTCGCACTGCTCCTGATCTTTGTGTACGTGATGATTCGCTTCCAGTGGAAGTTCTCGGCGGGTGCCGTCGCGGCACTGGCTCACGATGCAATCGTCACCGTCGGGTTCTTTTCGGTATTCCGCTTGCCGTTCGACCTGACCGTCGTAGCCGCCGTGCTCGCGGTCATCGGTTACTCGCTCAACGATACTGTCGTGGCCTTCGACCGCATCCGTGAAAACTTCTTCAACTTGCGGGGCGTTTCTGCGGAAGAGGCAATGAACGTCTCGATCAACGAGATGCTTGCGCGAACGCTCATAACGGGATTGACGACCTTGCTCGTGCTGATCGCGCTGCTGGTTCTCGGTGGTGAGTCCATCGCGCCGTTTTCGATCGCGCTGATCGTGGGCATCATTGTGGGTACGTATTCGTCGATCTACACGGCGAGCGCGACGGCGCTGGTGCTCGATGTGAACGCGCAGGACCTGATCGAGCCGATCAAGGATCCGTCCCTCATCGACGATCTTCCCTAACGCAAACCACCCCCCTTTCCACAAAGGCGGCGATCACGGGGGTTCTCGCAATGGGCAAGCGACCGACATGCTCTGTCGGCGGACTGTCTCGCTACGCTCGCTTTATGTCTCGCCGACAAACATCCTACGTGCCCTTGGGGTAGCGTCCGCTTGCCAGGGGGGTGACGTGGTATCCGTGGGAGCGGCCTACGTGCCCTCGGGGTATTCCAGCCGCGATCGATCGCGTCAAGATGGCGCTTATACGGAGTGTCGCGGTGACCGGCGGCGAGTGCGGGGTGTGTCACACAAAGCGAGTTATCGCAGATTGTCCGAGCGACTGGGACATGCCCCGCGATCGCCGCCCTTGTGAGGTCAGGTGTGTGGTTATGCCTTGTGCAGGATCGCCTTGATGTCGCTCGCGCACAGTTTCGCGAGACCGCTGTAGATTTTCGGTGTGCCGCAGAGTACGTGCCCCGTGTCGAGGAACTTCTCGCTGCCGTCGAGTCCACTGACGATTCCGCCGGCCTCGCGGATGATCAGCGCCCCCGCCGCCAGGTCCCATGGTGCGAGGCCCGTTTCCCAGAAGCCGTCGAGACGACCGGCCGCGACATAGCAAAGATCCAGTGCCGCGGCGCCGGGACGCCGAACGCCCGACGTGTTCCTGACCACCTTGCCCAGCATCTTGAGATAGGGGCCCATCTCGACGTTCTCCTGCCGGAACGGAAAGCCCGTTCCAATCAGCGCATACTCCATGTCCTTGCGGCCACTGACGCGAATCTTGCGGTCGTCCAGCGTTGCGCCATCGCCCCGGGCCGCGGCGAAGATCTCCTGGCGCAGCGGGTCGTAGACCGCCGCGGCTTCCAGCCGACCTTTCACTTGCACGGCGACGGACACACAGAATTGCGGGAATCCATGCAGGTAATTCGTCGTACCGTCGAGCGGATCGATGATCCAGACGCTGTCGGCCTCCCCATGCTTGCTAGTGATTCCTGATGACCTCGATGACGGCGGCCTCGGCGGCGCGATCGACATCGCTGACGAAATCGTTGTGCCCCTTCTTCTCGACTTTGAGCTTGTCGAGTTTATTGAGGTTCCTGATGAGTATGGCGCCGCCACGGCGGGCTGCCATCACGGCTACATTCTGTAGTGCGTTCATGAAACGGTTCCGTCATTGTCAAAGAACTGGGCGGGCGCTGCCGGGTTTGCCGCAAGGCACTGTCAGGGCAGGCCGCCGGGGCGGTAGAATACCGGACTTTTAGTGACAAGACACGGTCATGTCGATACGAATCGTCCTCGTCGGAACCACTCATCCCGGGAATATCGGGGCGGTCGCGCGCGCCATGAAGAACATGGGGCTCGGCGATCTCGCGCTGGTCAACCCGAGGCATTTTCCCCATGACGATGCGACGGCCAGGGCCTCGGGCGCGACCGACATCCTGGATAACGCCAACGTAGTATCGACGCTGGCGGACGCACTGACGGAATGCGTCTATGTCGCCGGCGCCAGCGCCCGTTCACGAACCATCAACTGGCCGACCATGGGGCCGCGCGACTGCGCGGAGCGCATGATCAGCGAGAGCAAACAGGGCAAGGTGGCTGCAGTCTTCGGCCCGGAAAAGTCCGGGCTGAACAACGACGACCTCGATTTGTGCCATACGCTGCTGACGATTCCCACGGAACCCGGCTTCAGCTCGCTCAACCTCGCAATGGCCGTGCAGGTCCTGACCTACGAACTGCGGGTGGCGAGCATGCTGGACGAAGGGCCCGGTTTCGACACCGAGGCCTTGCCGGCTACGGGCGAGGAGATGGAACACTTCTATACGCATCTCGAACGCGTGCTCGAGGACCTGCAATTCCTCGATCCCGACAACCCGCGGCACCTGATGCGGCGCATGCGGCGGCTATTCATACGCGCACGCCCGGACAAGAACGAAGTCAACATCCTGCGCGGCATCCTGACCTCGATCGACCGCCTGAAGGAGTCCGACTGATGGATGCCGAGCTGATCTACCTGGACTACGCGGCGTCCACACCCGTCGATCCGCGCGTCCACGACTGCATGCGCGAGTCGGCCGAGGCGACCTGCGCCAACCCGTCATCGACGCACGCTGCCGGGCGCCGCGTTCAGGCGATCATCGCCAACGCCGCGGGGCAGCTCGCCGGTCTCCTGAATGTCGACCCGGCTACGCTGGTCTGGACATCCGGCGCGACCGAATCCGACAACCTCGCAATCGCCGGCGGCGCGCGTTTTCGGGCGCACCGCGGCAAGCACATAGTGAGTATGAAGACCGAACACAAGGCGGTAACCGATGTGTTCGAGACACTCGCGAAAGAGGGCTACGACCTCACCTGGGTCGAGCCCGGCAGCAATGGGCTGCTCGACCCGGCCGTATTCCAGGCGGCGCTGCGCGAGGATACGCAGCTTGCCTCGATCATGTACGTCAACAACGAAACCGGCGTTATCCAGGATATCGACGCTCTTGGCACGATCTGTCGCGAACGCGACATCCAGTTTCACGTGGACGCTGCCCAGGCGGTCGGCAAGGTTCACATCGATCTTGCGGCTTTGCCCGTCGACCTGCTGTCGTTGACAGCACACAAGTTCTACGGCCCGAAAGGCATCGGCGCCCTCTATATTGCCGACCGGCCCGCCTGCCATGTCGAACCGCTGCTGTTCGGCGGCGGCCAGCAGCGCCGCATACGTCCGGGTACCCTGCCTGCGGACCTGATCGCGGGGCTCGGCATGACCGCCGAGATAGCCGCGTCGCGCATCGACGATGACCTGGCGCATCTCGGCACGTTGCGCGAGATCTTGTGGAACGGCATTCGCGAGGTCCCGGGCGTGCTCGTCAACGGCGATCTCGCCGGTGGCTTCCCGGGCATCCTCAATGTCAGCGTCGAGGACGTGGAAGGCGAGAGCCTGTTACTGGCGCTGGAGCCGCTGTGCGTGGCCACCGGCTCGGCGTGCAATTCCAGGGCCCAGGAACCGTCCTACGTGTTGCGGGCCCTCGGCCGCAGCGACTCGCTGGCGCAAAGCGCGATTCGCTTCAGCATGGGCCGACCGACGACGAGCGCCGAGGTCGAATTCGCTGCGCGCCGGTACCGCGACGCCGTCGCCCGGCTGCGCGAATTGGCGCCGGTAGCGGCTGCGTGAGCGCCGATCCCTACAGCGCCCGGGTGCGCGAGTACTTCGCAAATCCTGCACATGCGGGCGATCTGGGCGATGCTGCGGCCGCCGACATCGATGACCAGGGCGTACGCCTGCGCCTCACCGCGAGGCATGAGGACGGCCGTATCGTTGCGCTGCGTTTCCGCGCCTGGGGTTGCCCGCACCTCATAGCGGCATGCGAGGCCGCCTGCGCCGGCTACGAGGGCCGGGAGGCGGACGAACTACTCGATTTTCGCGCAGTCGAAATAATGCGTAATCTGTCTGTACCTGTGGAGAAAACCACACGTATACTGGTCCTGGAAGATGCGGTCCGGTCGCTTGGGCGAAGTATTTGCGACTCGTCTGTGCCTTGAAAAGACCTAATTCATTGAGAGACTGACATGGCGATTTCGCTGACGGACTCCGCCGCAGAGCGCGTCCGAACATACCTCGAACGGCGCGATTCCGCGCTTGGCCTGCGGCTGGGCGTCACTGCGACCGGGTGTTCGGGCTATTCCTACGTGATCAATTACGCCGAGGAAGTCGACGAGACCGACGTCGTGTTCGAGGACAAGGGCGTCAAGGTCTTCATCGATCCCGAGGCGCTCCAGCTCATCGACGGAACCGAGGTCGATTTCGTGAAGAGCGGCCTCAACGAAGCCTTCAGCTTCCGCAATCCCAATGTCGCGGGCGAATGCGGCTGCGGCGAAAGCTTCAACGTCTGAAAGTTCCATAGTAGAATTAAGGGTTTACATCTACTCGACCGGCGGCAAAGCCGGTCGCTGACTAGCACCACGGATTAGCTAAAAGGAAGCAATACATGGCAGTTGAGCAGACGCTCTCCATCATCAAGCCTGATGGCGTGCAAAAGAACCTGATCGGAGAGATCTACAGCCGTTTCGAAACAGCCGGACTGGAAATCGTTGCCGCCCGCATGATGCATCTCAGCGAAGAGCAGGCGCAGGGCTTTTACGCCGTGCACAAGGAACGGCCTTTCTTCAACGACCTCGTGACTTACATGACGTCGGGACCTGTCATCGTGCAGGCCCTGAAGGGCGAGGATGCCATCGCGAAGAACCGCGAGATCATGGGTGCTACGAATCCTGCGGATGCCGACCCGGGCACTATTCGTGCCGATTTCGCGGCGAGCATCGAGGAGAACGTCGTGCACGGTTCCGACGCTGCCGAAACCGCGGCCACGGAGATTGCGTTCTTCTTCGGCGACGACGGCGTTTGCGCGAGGACCCGCTAGGCGGAGTGCCATAATGTCGTCCACCGCTCCCAAAACCAACCTGCTCGGATTGCCGCACGGCGATCTCGAGCAGTTCCTGGCTGCGCGCGGCGAGAAACCGTTCCGTGCGCGCCAGGTTTTGCAGTGGATACACCAGCGCGGTGTGAGCGAATTCGCCGACATGACGGATTTGTCGAAGGCGTCACGTGCCTGGCTCGACAAGGAGGCGGAAGTCGCATTACCCCGGGTGCTGTCGCGTCACGACTCGACCGATGGCACGGTCAAATGGCTGTTCGCCAGCGGCTCGGGGCAGGCGGTGGAGACGGTGTTCATTCCGGAGCCGGCGCGCGGCACGCTGTGCATTTCGTCGCAGGTCGGCTGCGCGCTCGATTGCGCGTTTTGCGCGACCGGCGCTCAGGGATTCAATCGCAACCTCGACAGCGCGGAGATCATCGGCCAGGTGCGGCACGCCATCATGGACTTGCCTCGTCGTGACAACGGCGAGCCGGCCGTGACCAACATCGTCTTCATGGGGATGGGCGAACCGCTCGCCAACTATCGTAACGTCGTTGCTGCGCTGAAGCTGCTGGTATCCGACTGGTCGTACGGCCTGTCGCGACGTCGCGTCACCATCAGCACGTCGGGCATCGTGCCGCAAATCGAGAAGCTGGGCGACGAGTGCAACGTGTCGCTGGCCGTGTCGCTACATGCGCCTAACGACGAGTTGCGAAACGAACTCGTGCCTATCAACAAACTGCATCCGATTTCTGCCTTGCTCGAGGCCTGCTGGGCCTACGCGGGCAAGCATTCGAACCGCTTCATTACCTTCGAGTACGTGACGTTGCGCGGCGTCAACGATTCGCTGTCGCATGCAGACCAGCTGGCGAAGTTGCTGATCGACAAGCCCGCGAAAGTGAACCTGATTCCGTTCAATCCGTTTCCGGGAACGGACTTCAAGCGTTCGTCGGCTGATACCATTCATCATTTCCAGGCACGGCTGCGGCAGCGTGGTCTCGTCGCAACGACGCGCAGGACGCGTGGTGACGATATCGACGCCGCCTGCGGGCAGCTGGCCGGCAAAGTCAGTGACCGTGTTCGCAAGCGGCTTGGCGACAAGCCTGTGCGTCAAGAGAGAATGCGCAACAAGAAAACCAGGAGAGCATCAGCGTGAAAATGAGCAAACTGATCTTGCCGGCGGCGACATGTCTTCTGCTGATTACGGGTTGTATTTCGACGACGACGGGCACTGCACCGCCGGAGGCCGACAAGGGCGATGCTGCAGAGCTGAACTACGAACTCGGTGCGCGCTATTACCAGAACGGCAAGTACGACCTGGCGCGCGACCGGCTGACGCTGTCAATCGAACTGGACCCGAAGCGCGCCGTCGCGCATACCACGCTGGCATTGACCTACGAAAAGCTGGGCAATCTGCGCCTTGCCACCGAGGCCTACGAGGAAGCCCTTCGCGTCGCACCGCGCGACTTCGAAGTCAACAACACCTATGCTGTATTCCTCTGCAACAAGAAAGACTTCAAGACGGCACAGAAGTACTTCAACAAGGCGGCCAGTCACGCAAAGAACGACAACTCGGAAGTCACTTTGACCAACGCCGGTGTCTGCATGAACCAGAAGCCCGATTTGCAGGCGGCTGAGGAGTATTTCCGGCGGGCGCTCGACGTGAGGTCCAACTACGCTGAAGCGCTGCTGCAAATGTGCCTGTTGAAATTCCGCAGGGAGGATTACCTGGCGTCACGCGCCTTCCTGCAGCGCTATATCGGCGCCAGCAAGACCACCGCCGGCGTGCTGTATCTCGGCGCCGAGATCGAAGGGAAGCTCGGCGACGATCGCGCACGCAGCGAGTTCGTCAACCAGTTGTTGCGTGAGTTCCCGGAATCGCCGGAGGCGAAAAAGGTGCTGGGATCGGGCTGATATGAGCGATTCGGAAGACACCACGCGTGAGACGGAAAGCAGCGACGAGCCGCAGGGCCCGTTGTGTGGCGAGCGCCTGGCAGAGGCCCGGCGCGCGCAACAGATCACGGTTCTCGAAATCGCCAAGGAACTGCACCTGGATGAACCAAAGGTGCGGGCCCTGGAACGCAACGAGTTCGAGATGCTGGGTGCGGCCGTGTTTGCCAAGGGCCACATGCGTAAGTACGCGCAGCTCGTGCAGGTCGATGAAGGCGACGTGCTGGCGGATTACTATCAGCTGACGCGTTCGTCGACGATCCCACCCGTGGTTTCCGCGCGGCCCAGGCCGCGGCGCGAAATGTCTCCCGGGCCGTGGATCGCCGTCATCGTCGCGGTCATCATCGCTGCGACGGCCTACTACTGGTTCACTTCCCGTCCTGCCAGCGTTGAGACGCCGCAACAGGACTTGCTGCCGCAGGAAACGACGCCCTTGCCGGAGCGCGACCCCGCACTGGATATAATCGACGATTCTGCCGCGCCGGAGTCCGCCGTGGACGAGGCACCGGCCGAGATAGCGGCGCCCGCGCCCGTCGTCGATGACGGCCAGATGCGCATGCAACTCACCTACAGCGGCGATTGCTGGACCGAAATCACGGATGCAAACGGCCGGCGACTGTTCTTCGACATGGGGACCAGTGGCCGCACGGTCGAACTCAGCGGCGAAGCGCCGTTCAACGTGCTGTTCGGCAACGTCGACAACGTCAGCGTCCAGGTGAACGGCGCCGATTACGCAATTTCGGCCACGGAGCGCCGCGGACTCATCGCGCGGCTGACCATTTCCGGCACCTGAGCCACTAGCCCCCTACGATCACGGAAAAACGCGTGAAACCAAGAGCTATTCGCGGAATGAACGATATCCTGCCTGACGTTTCGGGCACGTGGCGATATCTCGAATCGGCCGTCAGGGAGATTGTGCAGGCCTATGGCTACTCGGAAATCCGCGTTCCGTTGCTCGAGTACACCGAGCTTTTCAGGCGATCGATCGGCGAGGTGACCGACATCGTGGAAAAGGAGATGTACACGTTTCTCGATCGCAACGGCGAGAGCCTTACGCTGCGCCCCGAGGCCACGGCCAGCGTCGTGCGCGCCGGCATGACGAACGGCCTGTTACACAACCAGCGCCACAAACTCTGGACCGCGGGCCCGATGTTCCGCTACGAGAAACCGCAGAAGGGCCGCTACCGGCAGTTCCACCAGTTCGACGTGGAGGCGCTGGGCTACGAGGGTCCCGACGTGGACGCGGAGCTCATTATAATGAATGCCCGCATGTGGCGGCGGCTCGGAATTTCCCGAATCCGGCTGGAGATCAACTCCCTCGGGGTGCCCGCTTCGCGAAGCAAATACCGCGAAGCGCTGGTCGAGTACTTCACGGGCGTGAAAAGTCAGCTCGATGAGGATAGTATTCGCCGCCTTGAGCAAAACCCGTTGCGGATTCTGGACAGCAAGAACCCGGAGATGCAGGCCGTCGTCGAGGCGGCACCGGTCATGCTGGACTACCTGGACGACGAGTCGGCCGCGCATTTCGAGGGATTGAGGGCCTTGCTGGACGCGGCCGGCGTCGAGTACACGGTCAATCCCAGGCTGGTCCGCGGTCTCGACTACTACTCTCGGACCGTGTTCGAGTGGGTCACGGACGCGCTCGGCTCACAGGGCGCCGTGTGTTCCGGTGGCCGCTACGACGGGCTGGTCGAGAAGCTCGGCGGACGGCCGACGCCCGCCGTAGGCTGGGCGATGGGTATCGAGCGTCTCGTTGCATTGTTTGCAGCCTGCGGTGGCGAGGCGCCGCCGCTGGCGGCCGACGTCTACATTGCAGCTGTCGGCGATGGCACGGAGCGGCGGGCGTTCGCGCTGGCCGAAGAGTTGCGTGACAAGGTCGCCGACATACGGGTCGAGGTCAACATGGGCGGCGGCAGTTTCAAATCGCAGATGAAACGGGCCGACAAGAGCAACGCCGAATACGCGTTGATCCTCGGTGAGCAGGAACTCGCCGCAGGGCGCATCGGCGTGAAGCCGCTGCGCAGTGATGACGAACAGGCGAGTGTCGCGCTGGACGATCTGGCGGCGACGCTCGAGGCAAAGTTGAAGTAAGCGACGGAGCGATCCGACGCATTTTGATAAAGGCAGTGTAGTGGACGATCTACTTTCGGAAAAAGAACAAATTGAACAGATCCGCTCCTGGTGGTCGGAGTACGGCGGCTACGTGATCGTCGGTGTCGCGACGGGCGCGCTCCTGCTGTTCGGGTGGAACTATTACAAGAGCAGCAAGCTGAACGCTCAGCTCGAGGCCTCGGCACTGTACGAGTCGCTGACCGATCACGTCGTGGACGGCAAGCTCGTAGACGCCGAACTCGTGTCCGATCAGCTCGGCACAACCTATGCGGAAACGACCTACGCCGCACAGGCAAAGCTCGCGATTGCGCGTCTCTACATGGACAAGAACCGGGACCAGGACGCTGCCGACGTATTGGCCGAGCTGCTCGACGGCGAGGCCAGCGACGAACTCAAGCACGTCGCGCGCCTGCGCCTGGCGAAAATTCTGCTGTACCAGGACAAGGCCCAGGAAGTCGTGGACTTGCTCGAAGACCAGGACAACGCGGCGTTTGCAGCGTCCTATGGCGAGGTACTGGGTGACGCCTACCGCGCGCTGGGTCGTATTGCCGACGCACAGGCCGCCTACCAGCAGGTCCTGATGGATCCGCTCTCGCAGGGTACGGTGGACCAGCGGCTGGTGCAGTGGAAGGCGCTGGACCTGCCGGAGGTCGTCATGGAAACGGCGGACGAAGGCGCGGCCGACGAAGCGGATGCCGGCGCTGCGGCTGAACCCGTGACGGACGACGTTGTCGAATCGGGTGATTCCGATGCTGCGACAGAGGTTGTCGAGTGAACAGATTTTTGCAAAAGGCCGCTTTGCTGGCAGCGACTGCGCTGCTCGCGTCCTGTGGCCTTTTTGGCGACAAGGACGAAGAGCTCGAGCCGAAAGAGCTGGTCAAGTTCCAGCCCACGGTAAAGATCAAACGGCTCTGGAGCGCCAAGCTCGGCGGGGATGCCGAGTTCCTGCGTGTCGCGTTGCGGCCCGCCGGTGACGGCAACCGGATCTATGCCGCGAGCCAGAACGGCGTCGTCTCCGCATTCGACCCGAAGAGCGGCAAGCAAGCCTGGCGCACCAAGCTGGGCGTCGACCTGACAGCGGGGCCGGGTGTCGGCGAAGGCCGTGTCCTCGTCGCGGCAAAAGACGGCTTCTTGGTCTGCCTGGACGCGGCGACGGGTGCCGAGCAATGGCGGGCGGACATCGGCGGCGAGTCCCTGGCGCGGCCGATAGTCGCCGGTGAGAACGTCGTGATGCAGACCATCGACAACCGTTTGCGCGCGGTTTCCGTCTATGACGGACGCCAGCGCTGGGAGATCGAGCAGTCCACACCGGCATTGACGATGCGAGGCTCCGCGAACCCCGTGGTCGTAGGTAGCACGGTGATCAGTGGCTTCGACAACGGCAGGCTGGTGGCCGCGGACCTGGACTCCGGTGACATTGGCTGGGAGTCCTTGTTGTCTCCGCCGTCGGGCCGTTCGGATCTCGACCGCTTGTCCGACATCGACGGCAGCATCGCCGTGGTTGGTCAGGACGTTTACGCGGCGGGCTACCAGGGTCGGGTGGCCGCGGTCGCGTCGGAGTCCGGACAGGTATTATGGCAGCGCGACATTTCTTCCTACGAAGGCGTATCGGCAGACTGGAACAGCGTTTACACCGTCCGCGATAACGGGGAGATCGTTTCGCTGTCGAGACGCGACGGGACGGAGGCCTGGCGCAACAGCGACTTGTTGCGTCGTGAACCGACACTGCCGGTCGCGTTTCATACGACGGTCGCCGTCGGCGATCTCGAAGGCTATGTGCATTTCTTCAGTAACCTGAATGGCAACGCCGTAGCCCGCGTTAAACTGGGCGGCGCTGCGATTTCCAATCCACCGGTCGTCGTCGCCAATCGCCTGTACGTGCAAAGCGACTCGGGCAGTATCGCCGCCTACGAAGTTGTCGATGAGCGTCCGCGGCGCGCCGCTCCCGACATCTCTGCCGACGATTCCTGACCGGCGTTTGTGAAGGCGCAGTCCGATGCTTCCCGTTATCGCCCTGATCGGCCGGCCCAACGTTGGAAAATCGACGCTGTTCAATCGCCTTACGCGCTCGCGCGATGCGCTGGTTGCTGACTATCCCGGGCTGACGCGGGACCGCCAGTACGGTTTCGGCAAACTCGGCGCGATTCCCTATCTCGTGATCGACACCGGCGGCGTTGCCGGTGGCGAGGTCGGCATCGCGGAGGCAATGGTCGGGCAGACCGTGCGCGCACTCAAGGAAGCCGACGCCGCCA
The DNA here is from genome assembly GCA_945788625.1 of uncultured Woeseiaceae bacterium. Lineage (GTDB taxonomy): Bacteria > Pseudomonadota > Gammaproteobacteria > Steroidobacterales > Woeseiaceae > UBA1847. The sequence continues at coordinate 10,099 of CALZMQ010000018.1, read as the reverse complement.
TAATCATGGTCGACGGCCGCAGCGGCCTGACGGCGGCGGACGAACATGTTGCCGAACTTGCCAGAAAGCACGCGAAAAAGACCTGGCTTGCGGTCAACAAGGCAGAAGGTCTGGACGCAGCGCTCGCAAGTGGCGAATTTCATGGTTTGGGGCTCGGCGAGCCGATTGCGGTATCCGCTTCGCACGGCGATCGTATCAATGCGCTAATGGACGACGTCCTCAGCCAGTTCGATGCGCAGCAGCCGGAGGACGAGGTCGATGACGATGCCAAGGAACTGCGCATTGCCGTCATCGGGCGGCCCAACGTCGGCAAGTCGACACTCGCCAATCGTCTGCTCGGCGACGAGCGACTCGTGGTTTACGATCAGCCCGGCACAACCAGGGACAGTGTCGCCGTGCCGTTCGAGCGCAACGACCGCAAGTACCTGCTGATCGATACCGCCGGCATCAGGCGCAAGGCGAGGGTGCACGAGGCGATCGAGAAATTCAGCATCATCAAGGCGTTGCAGGCGATCGAGCAGGCGCAGGTCGTCATCGCGGTGCTCGATGCGCAGGAAGGCGTGACCGAACAGGACGTGAGCCTGCTGGGACTCGTGCTCGAACGGGGCAGGGCGCTGGTCGTGGTCACCAATAAATGGGACGGGCTGTCGGCGTATGAGCGCAAGCGCGTCCGCGACGAACTGGACCGTCGTTTGCCGTTCCTCGATTTCGCCGAGAGGATGACGATATCCGCGCTGCACGGCACGGCGGTCGGCGACCTGCTGCCCGCCGTCGAACGCGCTTATCGCGCCGCGACGAGAGACCTGTCGACGACTGAACTCACGCACGAACTGGAAGCCGCCGTGATGGCGCACTCACCACCGCTGGTACGCGGCCGGCGCATTCGCCTGCGTTACGCGCACCAGGGCGGCCGCAATCCGCCCGTCATCGTGATACACGGCAACCAGACCGACAAACTGCCCGAAGCGTATCGGCGCTACCTGATCAATCGATTCCGCAAGGCTTTCAAGCTCAAGGGCACTCCCGTGCGGCTGTCGTTCAAGACCGGCGAAAATCCGTACAAGGGCAGGCGCAACAAGCTGACTCCCCGGCAGGAGCGAAAACGCAAGCGATTGATGAAACGGGTCAAGAAATAGCCCGGTACTCCGCCGAGTACCAACGCTATACTCGCCCCAGCAAGGAACCCGTTATGACGTCGGCAACAAGACTCGTCAAATTCGAAGGCCAGTTTCGCATGCACCGTGCCGGTGCACTCGAGTCACCGACGCTCGCCTTTGAGACCTGGGGCGAACTCACCGACGCAAAAGACAATGCCATCCTGATTTTCACCGGCTTGTCGCCGTCGGCCCACGCGACCTCGTGTGTCGAGGACCCGGCGCCGGGTTGGTGGGAGGACATGATCGGATCGGGATTGCCCATCGACACCGACCGCTTCTTCGTGATCTGCGTCAATTCGCTGGGCAGCTGTTTCGGTTCCACGGGTCCGGCGTCCGTCAATCCGCTGACCGGCAAGCGTTATCGGCTGAGCTTCCCGGTGTTGACCCTGGAGGACGTCGCGGAGTCGGCGTGGCTTGTTGTACGACACCTCGGTATCGAGAAACTGCACACGGTGGTCGGTTGTTCCATGGGCGGCATGAGCGGGCTCGCGCTGTGCGTTCGACATCCCGAGTCCACTCGTTCGTTCGTGTCGATATCCTCGGCGACGCGCGCGATGCCGTTCTCGATTGCAGTCCGGTCGCTGCAGCGCGAGATGATCCGATCGGACCCGAACTGGAGAAAGGGCAACTACAAGTCGGGCAAGCCGCCAATAATGGGACAGCGGCTGGCGCGCAAGCTCGGCATGATTACCTACCGCTCGGCCGAAGAGTGGGTGCAGCGTTTCGGGCGCGAGCGATCGACCGAACACGCGCGCATCGAGGACCAGTTCGTGGCGGAGTTCTCGGTGGAGTCCTACCTCGAAAACCACGCCAACAAATTCACCGGGGCGTTCGACCCGAATTGCTACCTGTACCTGTCGCACGCCTCCGACCTATTCGACCTGGCCGAGTACGGCGGCTCGCTGCAGTCCGGCTTCAAGCGACTGCAGCTCGAAAGGACGCTCGTCATCGGTGTGCGCACGGATATCCTGTTTCCCCTCGAGCAACAACGGGAACTGGCGGCGGGTTTCGCCGAAGTCTGTGACGACGCGCAACTGGTGGAACTGGACTGCATACGCGGCCACGATTCTTTCCTCGTGGAAATGGACGCTTTTCGGCCCGTTCTCTGCGATTTTTTCGAGTAGGAGGGCCTCGTAGGAGCGGCTTCCAGCCGCGATTGATCGCGCCAGGATGGCGCTCCTACGGAATGTCCGGCGATCGCGAGTGCGAGCCGGCCCTACGGTTGCGGCAGCAGGATCGCCGGGTCGACCGCGGTGCCGTTCAGGTAGGTGCCGAAGTGCAGGTGCGGGCCGGTCACTCGTCCGGTCGCGCCGACGGCGCCGATCACGTCGCCAAGTGCCACGGGTTGGGCCTTCTCGACCGCGATCTCGCTGAGATGGCAATACATGGTCACGAATCCCTGTCCGTGGTCAATGATCACGGTGTTGCCGTTGAAGAAGTAGTCGCCCATCGCCGCAACCACGCCGTTACGAGGCGCAACGATCGGTGTACCGTTGGCCGCGGCGATGTCCATGCCTTTGTGCGGCGAGCGTGGCTGGTCATTGAAGAAACGTCGCAGCCCGAAACTGGAACTGCGCCGACCGTCGACGGGTGCAACGAGTCCGACGCCGGTCGTGTCGACGGCTCGAAAATGTCCAAGCGCTGCGTCGATGACCTGGCGCTCGCGGCCGATGCGGTCCAGTTGCTCCTGGTCCGGCGTTACGTGGCTCTGGTTCTTGACGGTCAGGCGTTGCTCGGCATAGGCATGCGCGGCGACCTCGAAAGCGACTTCCTGCTCCCCGATGCGGAGCATCTGCTTGCCGGGTTCCGTGCCCAGCGGTATGCCGACCACGGCAACCCACCGCTCTCCCTTCGGCATGACGAGCACGGGCCGGCCGTTGAAGGTGGCTTGCGGCGCGGAACCGTAAGAGTGACCGGCCTCGATGACCGCGATACCTCCCGGCCACGGCGAGTGTTCAGGCGCAGCCGAAACCGCAGCGGCGAGCATAAGGAACTGCAAAGCCAGCAAGCGCCTAATCTGCATTGATAACCTCTTTCACAGTCGCGACGAGTTCGCCCTCGGACAGTTGCGCGCGGATATTGTCGCCGCTGGCCACGTCGCCTGCACGTGTCAGGACTTTGCCTGTGCCCGCATCCTTCACGATGGCGTAACCGCGTTCGAGCGTGGCCAGCGGGCTCACCGAGTTCAGCGCGGTGCCGAGCAACGCAACTCGGTGGCCGGCTGTCGAGAGCAGCTTACGGCTGCCCGCGGCCAGGCGCAGTCGCAGGTCCGAAAGGCGAGCGATCGAGCGCTGCACGGACAGGGCGGGTGAAACTTGCATCAGCTGGCTGCGAGCGGACTGCAACTGGTTCTGTTGCATCAATATGCGCTTTTGCATCAAGGCTTCGAGGCGCCCCCTGTTCTCGCGCAGGCTGTCGCGTTGGCGACGCAGGTTGGCGCCGGGACTGGCCGCAATGAGGCGCCTGCCCAGCCAGTCCAGTTGCTGCGCCCGATCCTCGACGGCACGCTGGCCGATGCGCCCGATGCGCAGTGCGAGTGTCGCGACCCTGTGCTGCCATGCGTGCTGATCCGGAACGACGATTTCCGCGGCGCCGGATGGCGTCGCCGCACGCACGTCGGCCACGAAATCGGCGATCGTGAAGTCGATCTCATGGCCAACCGCGCTGACGATCGGTAGCGGGCAGTCGGCGATTGCGCGTGCGAGCTGTTCGTCGTTGAACGCCCACAGGTCTTCCAGCGACCCGCCGCCCCTGCCAATGATAAGCACGTCGCATTCGTCCCGCCGCACTGCGGTATTCAAGGCATCCATGAGTTCGCCGGGGGCGGCGTCTCCCTGTACCGCGGCGGGGTATATGACGACGGGTACAGCGGGAAACCGGCGAGCCAGCACGCTCAGGACGTCGCGAACGGCGGCGCCGCTCGGTGACGTGATGACGCCGATGCGCGCCGGCATCGTCGGCAGGACCTGCTTGCGATCTTCGTCGAACAGGCCTTCTTCTAACAGCTTCTTCTTCAATGCCTCGAAGCGCCGCTTGAGCACGCCTTCGCCGGCCGGCTCCAGCTGCTCTACGATGAGCTGGTAATTGCCGCGGGCCTCGTAAAGGCTGACGCGGCCGAACGCCAGGACGTGGTCGCCGTTCTTGAAACTGATCGCCGGGCCGCGCTGCCGCTGCCGGAACCACGCGGCACTGACCTGTGCGCTGTCGTCTTTGAGGCTGAAGTAAATGTGGCCGGAGGCCGGGCGCGACAGGTTGGAAATCTCGCCTTCGACCCAGAGTCGTGCGATGCCCTGTTCGAGCAGCGTTTTGACGCGGCGGTTGAGCTGGCTGACGGTAATCGCGGCTTCGGTGGGCATCGGCGCAGTATAAACAATTCTCGCACGGGCACGTGCAGGCCCGAATGGACGAGGAATCGTTTACCCGCAATTCGCGTGCGCGTACAATTGATCGTTTAACCGCAGCCGACCGAAGACTTAATCCATGCGCATCGCCAAGGAAGCCCTGACTTTTGACGACGTCCTCCTGCAGCCCGGCTATTCCGAGGTGCTGCCACGCGAGGTCGACCTCAGCACGGCCCTGACCAGGGAAATCCGGCTGAATATTCCGCTGTTGTCGGCCGCGATGGACACGGTGACCGAGTCGCGGCTCGCCATTGCGCTGGCCCAGGAGGGCGGCGTCGGCGTGATTCACAAGAACATGTCGGTTGAAGAGCAGGCGTGGCAGGTGCTGACGGTCAAGAAATACGAGTCCGGCATGGTGCGCAACCCGATCACGGTGACGCCGGACATGACCATTCGCGAAGTCATCGAGCTTACCCGGGCCATGGGTATATCCGGCGTGCCGGTGGTCGATGGCCCGCAGACGGTCGGCATCGTGACGCACCGTGATCTGCGCTTCGAAACACAACTCGACGCGCCGGTCGCCACGGTAATGACGCCGCAGGACAGGCTCGTGACGGTTCGCGAAGGCGCGCCGGAAGAAGAGGTGCTGTCGCTCTTGCACAAGCATCGTATCGAGAAAGTGCTGGTGGTCGGCGACGGTTACGAACTCCAGGGCATGATCACCGCCAAGGACTTCCAGAAGGCGAAGGACTTCCCGATTGCCTGTAAAGACGGCAGTGGTGCGCTGCGCGTAGGCGCTGCGGTCGGCACCGGCTACGACACCGACGATCGCGTGGACGCTTTGGTCGAGGCCGGCGTCGACCTGATTATCGTGGATACGTCTCACGGCTTCTCTAAAGGTGTTCTCGACCGTGTGCGACGTGTGAAAAGCGCACACCCGGACCTGCAGGTCGTCGGCGGCAACGTCGTGACCGCTGAAGCGGCCGAGGCACTGGTGGACGCCGGTGCGGATGGCGTCAAGGTCGGTATCGGGCCGGGTTCCATTTGCACGACGCGTGTCGTTGCGGGCGTCGGTGTGCCGCAGATCTCGGCCGTGGCCGAGGTCTCGGAGGCGCTGCGAAAAAGCGATACACCATTGATCGCGGATGGCGGTATTCGCTACTCGGGCGACATCGCGAAGGCGCTGGTCGCCGGTGCATACTCCGTGATGATCGGCGGACTGTTCGCCGGCACCGAAGAGTCACCCGGCGAAGTCGAGCTGTACCAGGGCCGCTCGTACAAGTCCTATCGCGGCATGGGCTCGGTCGGCGCGATGGGACAATCGCACGGCTCGTCCGATCGCTACTTCCAGGATGCGACGGAAGAGCTGGAGAAACTCGTGCCCGAGGGCATCGAGGGCCGCGTGGCGTACAAGGGCGGCATGGTGGCGATCGTGCACCAGCTCATCGGTGGCGTGCGTGCGGCGATGGGTTACACGGGCAGCGCGAGCATCGACGAGATGCGCGTCAAACCGAAGTTCGTCCGCATCACCGGTGCGGGCATGACCGAAAGCCATGTGCACGATGTCACGATCACCAAAGAAGCACCGAATTACCGCACCCAGACCTAGGGTCCGTCGTCGCCCATCATGCATCCCGATATCCATGCGCACAAACTGCTGATCCTCGATTTCGGCAGCCAGTACACTCAATTAATCGCAAGACGCGTGCGCGAGTGCGGCGTCTATTCCGAGATTCACCCCTGGGATATGTCGGACGACGACATTCAGGCATTCGGCGCGAGCGGTGTCGTGCTGTCGGGCGGGCCCGAGTCGGTCAACCTCGACGACCCGCCGAAGGTCGCGCACTCGGTGTTCGAACTCGGCGTGCCGGTACTTGGCATCTGCTACGGCATGCAGACCATGGCGGCGGAGCTTGGCGGCAAAGTCGAGGCGTCGGTACATCGCGAGTTCGGCTACGCGGAGATCGCGCCGGGTGACTCCGGTTTGTTCGGCGGGCTCAGCGACTCCAACACCGAGTCGATGCTCAAGGTCTGGATGAGTCACGGCGACCGCGTCGAATCGATGCCGCCGGGATTCACCGCGACTGCCAGCAGCCGCAACTCACCGCTTGCCGCCATGGAAGACGCTTCGCGTCAATTCTATGGCGTGCAGTTTCACCCGGAAGTCACGCACACCTTGCAGGGCATGGAAATCATGCGCCGCTTCGTCCGCGATATCTGCGGTTGCGCGGGCGAGTGGACGCCGGACCATATCGTGGCTGCGGCGATCGAAACCGTGCGCGAACAGGTGGGTGACGGCAAGGTATTACTCGGCTTGTCGGGCGGCGTCGACTCGTCGGTGGTGGCCGCGCTATTGCACGAAGCAATCGGCGATCAGCTGGTCTGTGTGTTCGTCGATCATGGCTTGCTGCGTCATCACGAGGGCGATCGCGTCATGGAGTTGTTCGCCGAGCACCTCGGCGTCAACGTTATACGCGTCAACGCGGCGGAGCGGTTCTTCCGCGCGCTCGACGGTGTCGAGGATCCTGAAGAAAAACGCAAGATCATCGGCGGCCAGTTCATCGAAGTGTTCGAGGAACAGGCCGGAAAACTCGAAGAGGTTCACTGGCTCGCGCAGGGCACGATCTATCCCGACGTCATCGAATCGGCTGGCGCAAAGACCGGCAAGGCGCACGTGATCAAATCGCACCACAATGTCGGCGGACTGCCCGAACAGATGCGCATGTCGCTGGTCGAGCCATTACGCGAGCTCTTCAAGGACGAAGTTCGCAAGATCGGCCTGGAACTCGGCCTGCCGCGTGAAATGGTGTTCAGGCACCCGTTCCCGGGCCCAGGCCTCGGCGTCAGGGTGCTCGGCGAGGTGAAGCGCCACTACGTCGAGAAACTGCAGTACGCCGATGACATCTTCATCGAAGAACTCTACAAGCACGACCTTTACGACAAGACCAGCCAGGCGTTTGCCGTGTTCCTGCCGGTGCGGTCCGTGGGCGTCATGGGCGACGGCCGGCGCTACGACTACGTGATTGCACTGCGCGCCGTCGAAACGATCGATTTCATGACCGCGCGCTGGGCGCGCCTGCCGTACGAGTTTCTCGAGCACGTGTCGCTGCGGATCATCAACGAAGTGGACGGCATTTCGCGCGTTACCTACGACATCTCCGGCAAACCGCCCGCCACCATCGAGTGGGAATAGATGGGCCCGGACTGGTCCGAACAGGATGTTGCCGGCATGCGTGCGGCACTGGCAGAGGCGGCGGTTGCCGCCGACGCCGGCGAAGTGCCGGTCGGCGCGGCCGTCATGTTGCAGGGCGAGATCATTGCAACCGGCCATAATCGCTCCGTGTCCGATCGCGATCCGAGCGGGCACGCAGAAATGGTGGCGTTGCGAAACGCGGCGGAAGCAAGTGACAACCATCGGCTCCCGGGTGCGACCCTGTATGTGACGCTGGAACCCTGCGTCATGTGCGTAGGTGTTATCGCGCAGGCACGCGTTCAGCGCGTCGTGTTCGGCGCTTACGACGACAAGGCGGGGGCGCTGGGCAGCGCAACGGATCTGTCGGACTCAAAAGCGCTGAATCATCGCTTCGAGATCAATGGCGGCCTGCTGGCCGACGAATGTGCCGCGGCGCTAAAGCAGTTCTTCGAGTCCAGACGTTAAATCCAGAGACCTATGCCGTCTCCACCGACCCGTCAGCGGGCGGCAACTCGACCGGTTCCGCACTGTCGTCCGGAACAACGTCCGCCGGCGGCTCTTCGTTCGCCGTCAACCACTTGAGAATGTTGTAGTAACTGCGAACGTTATTGACGTACAGGACCGGCTCCCAGCCACGGGCGTAGCCGTAGGGCAACTTCGAGTACCACTTTCGTTGCGCCAGTTTCGGTAGCGCCTTTCTCAAATCGACCCAGGTGTCGGGATTGCCGCCGTCCCATTCGACGAGCGTGCGCGCATCCTTGATGTGATTGAAACCGACGTTGTAGGCGGCCAGCGCCATCCAGGTCCTGTCGGGTTCACCGACGGTATCCGCAACGCGCTCTGTCTGGCGAGCAAAGTAGCGCGCGCCGCCGAAAATGCTGCTCTCCGGATCCATGCGATTTTCGATATCGAGGTAGTCGGCGGTAGCCAGCGTCAACATCATGATGCCGCGAACGCCCGTTGGTGACACGGCCTGTGAGCGCCAGTGCGATTCCTGGTAGCCGATTGCGGCCAGCAGGCGCCAGTCGACGCCCCACTCGCGTCCGGCCTGCTCGAACATCGCACGATAGCGCGGCAGGCGTTTCTCGTAATGGCGGATGAAGTTACGTGTGCCTACGTAGTCGAATTTCTTGGTGTGGCCGTAGTAGCGGTCGTGCACGCGCGCGAGCATGCCGGAACGATCGGCCCCGATGAGAAACTCATCGGCCCGTGCCAACAGCGAGTCGCCGTCGCCTTTCGGGAATGCCCAGGCGATGGGATCGTCGATTTCCAGGTCGAGCGCGATACGCAGGTCGGGGTAGAAGTGTCGCTGGATATTGAAGTCCGGACTGTCAGCGACGGTAAGGTCAATGTCGCTCATCGCGACCTTGGCCATCAGGTCGGCGAATTCGACGTCGGCGTTTTCGGTCCAGGTCAGCGCCGGGTACGCGCGCTTCAACGACGTTAACAGCTCGACGTGACTGCTGCTGGCCACGATCTCGATGGAGCGGTCCAGTACCTCCTCCATCGATCGCGGCTTGCCCGTGCCCAGTTTGTAGATGAAATGAACGTCGACCGTTTCGTACGGGTGACCGAAATGCAGATAGTCACGCCGGTCTTCCGTGATGGACAAACCGGCGGCTGCCATGTGGGCATCGCCCGACAGCAACTTCGGCATGATCTCCGACACGGAGACGACCGGCTCCATCACGAGCGACACGCCGAGCTCGGCGGCGAACGCCTGCACCAGGTCGTACTCAGGCCCCGACGGGCCGTCCTGCCCGATCGTGTACGACGTGGGGCTGTCGCGCGTCACGACGCGGAGGATTCCCGTGTCGAGAACCTGCTCGAGAATGGTGGGGGGCGACGAACAGGTTCCGATCAGCCCCGCCAGCATGATGATCAACAAGATTCGCACATGCCAAAGGCTACCTCAGAAGGTTCGGGATTTCAGCGACTTCAGTCCGTTTCTGGCAGATTTGGCCGTGGCGAAAGCCGGCCATTTCGGCGCGGTTGTCTGGCCAACACGTTTCCCATTGCGTACAATCCGCTGCCCGCGTAGCAACGCCTTGCGGGCTGCGAGCAAATCGTAGGAGCGGCCTACGTGCCCTCGGGGTATTCCAGCCGCGAAGAAAACGTAGGAACGGCTTCCAGCCGCGAACCGACCGGAGAGGTGCCAGAGTGGTCGAATGGGCCTGATTCGAAATCAGGTGTACGGTTCTCCCGTACCGTGGGTTCGAATCCCACCCTCTCCGCCAGTAGAACAAAATTGGGCCCCCTCGCGGGGCCCGATTTTTTTCTACTTGCCGAGTGCGGTTGCGGATGAGAATCCTGTTCGAGCCACGCATCGGCGCAGCCGACAGTGGCGGCGCGAAGCGCCCATCCCACCCTCTCCGTCAATTTGCGCCTAGGCCGGCGCAGGTAAGGAA
>CALZMQ010000017.1 GCA_945788625.1 uncultured Woeseiaceae bacterium | reverse complement strand
CCTGTTCGAGCCACGCATCGGCGCAGCCGACAGTGGCGGCGCGAAGCGCCCATCCCACCCTCTCCGTCAATTTGCGCCTAGGCCGGCGCAGGTAAGGAATACAACTGTAATACCAAAGCAATATGTGCGGCGGAATGCGCCATTATGACGATCCATAAATTGCGACCGCATAACAGGTAGGCACCACCCCACACGACACCCATGATAGACGTCATCACAACGCCGCCAAGGCCCCACTGGAAGTGCACGGCACCGAAAACGAGTGCTTGGGATAGCACGGCCAGGATCTTGCCTGTGTGCCCGTCGCCATACAGACGTGTGAACTGCCGCATCAAAAAGCCGCGATAGACGACTTCCTCGGGAATGGCTGCAGTCAGCGGCAACAGCAGTATCATGGCAACGGCAGCCAGCACATCACCGCGAATAAAGTCGTAACGCGACATGTCCGGTGCAGGGAGGTCAAAGACCGGTGCGATGATCTGCGGAACCAGCGCCTGCGCCGCTACGAATGTAACGAAGATCCCCAGCACCCAAAATGGAACGGTCCACCAGCGTTTGGGCCGCACCAGCCCGAGGTTCGCCAGAGTGCCACCCCGCCTCAGCGTCAGCCACAGCGCGGCCACCGCGCCCAATAGCACCGCGACGACACCGCGTGCCTCATCGCCCCAGGGCAGGCGATCCGCGACAGCAAGCTCGCCTGCAAAGGCCAGTCCCGATACGGCGATGACGATCGCGATGGCGGTAAGTGGATGTGGTTGGCGGCTTCGCTTGGTCGCGATTCTGTTGGTCATTGACGTCGTCCTCGATCGTTGCCTTCGCGCACGGCGATGACCTGGTTGATCGGCGGCTCGACGATGGTCTGTGTGTGACCGGACGGCCAGTTGATGACGACCTTTGCGACCTTCGTTGCATCACCGAGACCGAAGTGCTGCGTGAGTTCGCCCTGGCTTCGCCAGCCTGTGTGACTGCTGACTTCACGAGTCTGGAGTCGGGCTTTGCCGTCTATCGCAACATCGACGGTTATACGGGCACCGATCGCCGAACGGTTCGAATCAACGCCTTCCAGCGCTACCTTGAGCCAGTTGCCATCAGCGAAGCGATTCTCTATCAGGACATTCTCCTCGCCCGCTCCCGGTTGGTTCGGCCAGTTGCCGATCACGATGTCGAGATCGCCATCACTGTCGTAATCAGCCATGGCCATACTCCCGGAATAATGGATCGAACGCTCGTACATCGTGGATAGAGTCTGGTCGAAGTATCCCGCACCATCGTTCAGGTAGATTTCGCTGGCGCCGCCCCAGTTCGCGACGACAAGGTCCAGATCGGCGTCGTTGTCCAGATCCCCGAAAGCAACGCCGTAGCTGGATGAACTGTCGGTCGTCGCTCGCCCGCCGTCCATGATCCTGAACGTTCCGTCACCCAGATTCTCATACAGGCTGTTTGCCATGCCGTACAGGCTGCCCGCGTAGAGGTCCAGGTCGCCATCGCCATCGACGTCACCCCAGGCCACTGACATCGGGAACGTGGCATCGGCAGGCAGGGCGTTCTCATCCATGCGCGTGAAATTGAGATCACCTTCGTTGCGAAACAGGGATAGCTTGAAGCCATCCATTGCGGCAGTCGGCCGATTCGCGACGACGAGATCCTGGTCACCGTCGCCATCGTAGTCGGACCACGAAGCGCCGCCGCTGGCGTGCGCGCTGCTGACGGCATCCGTATTCAGGACCCGTCGCAGTTGGGTGCCCTCAATGTTCTGGTAAAGAAAATTGACGCCTTCGTGAGACAACCCGCCGTTGGACACGTAGATGTCCACAAAACCGTCATTGTCGGCATCGGCAGCGGCGACCGAATACGACCAACCCTTGTCTTCTGCCAGGGTGTCGGCGGCGTGCTTGACGAAGCGAGTCGTGCCGTCTTCGGCTGCTTCCTGCAGCAACATCACGTTCTCCTGGTCGCGCTGATTGGCGATAAAGGTATCGAGGTCCCCGTCGTTGTCGTAGTCGGCCCATACACTTCCCGAAGAGAATCCGTGCAAATCTGTAAGGCCGTCGATAGTCTGCGCCTCGTAGCGCCCCTGAGAGTTCTTGTACAAGCGATTGGCTTGCGGGTCAGGATTCGGCGACGATACGTCATAGCCGTTGGTGACGAACAGGTCGATGTCACCGTCGCCGTCGAAGTCGGCGAACGAAACACCTCCGGTGCTGGCTCGGTCCGAGGTCAGCGGCGGTAGCTCCACAGCCACGAACATCCTTCGGGTCTCGTCAGCCGAGTCCGGTGCTTGGCACGCAGCAAGCACCCCAAGCAGGACAATAAGTAGCGAAACGCTGAGAACAGACTGGACTGTTCGCGAGACACGACGACTCGGATTGCGGTTCGACACCATACTCTCAACTCCATTTCCTGATCGTTCAACTAAGGCCGAGCGAGGGACGACACAAATAGTCCAATAATTATAATGCCGAATATGGATTCGAAGGCTACAAGCATTCTTGCCCGATTTGTGAGAGGTGCTATATCGCCAAATCCCAAAGTTGTAATTGTCACTGCACTAAAGTAAAGCATTCTTTGGAACGCGCCACCGTAATCCATGTTCACGTTTTCAGACATTAGTTCATATTGCCTCAAAAGAGACTTCGTATAGTCCGTTAAGTGCGGGTCGTACCTTGTGTTGTGTGTTCGCCATGGCTGAAACCCGTCGCTATGAGCATACCCATAGAGCCAGGGATATGTGTCCCGGTTTAAGCAGCCCATGCCTCCCGCAGTAAAGTAACAGCGTATTCGCATCCCTGCTGAACGACCCGAATCCGAGTACCCAACACCCCACCTGTAATCATGTAACCGTTCTTCCAAATTCTCTTTTGAAGTATCTTTGTCCAGGAACAAAAAGTCCGGAGCCCACAAATCAAAATAAATATCATCGTCTTCTTTATCAATCACGATGTTCTCTATTTTGAATCTTTCAACGGCCAAGTACCTATCCTTGTCTGCAAGTAATTCTGGATTCAATATTTCAACTTTGTTGTGTTCAACCAATAGATGAAAGGCAGAACTATTCTGAGCACCCAACTTTAAACTTTCTCTTAACAAGCCTTGTTCATAGCTGACATCAAGAATCGGATCGTTTTCTCTCGTTTTTAATGAAACGACATGTCTTGCGATGTCACCTGCCAGTTGCAGTTTCAGATTGTCATGTAACCGTATAGAGTTTTTTTCCAATAATAACGTCGAGTGATAAAAGTCGTTGGGAATCGCGAACGCATAGAAAAGGGCGAAGACAGGAATTGCAGACAGGTACAAGGAACCCAGGAGGAATCTGCTCTTTATCATTCTGCGAAACGGAATCTTTTTGACGGGTAAGCTAAGAAGTTTCCGAAAATAACGCTTTGAGTAGTTAGTAATGTTCATTGATGCAGTTCTACCTCCCTTTGTCTTCTTGAGCAGGTGACCGATACTTCAGAGCGTTCTTGACCTGGCCCTTAAACCGGTACAACGGATTCACGATGAGAAGACATACTACGCGACCCACGTCGCGAAGGCAGCGAGTGATCGTAGGTGAGTTTGCGCTTCATGCAAGGACCTCCCAGGGGTCACAATTCAGGGAGATCCTGGAGAGTTCATGGACCGGGTATCGGGAAGAGGTCACACCCTTTCCGCACTACAACAATGCGACTGCGATAAACTCATGAGACGAATCACTCATTCTGCCGCAGCATGAACCACAGCCAATTCGAAGCCGCTATCCGGGAAGCCATCGACAGCCTGCCCGACTGGGTACATGACGCCCTGGATAACATTGAGTTGCTCGTGGTCGACGAGCCGGACGAAGCGCATGACCCCGAAGGGCAGGGTCTGCTCGGCCTTTACCTGGGTCTGCCTCTGCCCGAGCGCGGCGCGGACTACGCCGGCGAGTTGCCCGACGTCATCTACATCTACCGGCGGCCTCACCTCGAACTGGAGCTTCCGCCGGACGAACTCCGCCACGAAATCGCCAGGACGCTGATTCACGAAATCGCACATTATTTCGGCATCGACGACGATCATCTCGACGAGATCGGGTGGGGCTAGTCGACGGCTTTCGATCGGAGCAGGGTTAGCGCAAGAGTAGCCGCACCGCGCAAATACGCAGTGCTACTTTCTAAGAAATCGGCGCCGGCTGCGCAGCGGCGGTCACGGCCACACCCTCCCTCCACATCAGGGCATACAGGGTGAGCATTATCAGGAGCCACGCGCCGGCTACGGCCTGGAACGCCGTATTCACAGGCGAGAACCATAGCCCTGCCAATAGCGTCCCCGCCACGGCTACGCCGCGAACCAGTTCCAGTAACACGCCCCAACGCTTACCTTCGAGCACCCAGCCGGTACATGCGGCGCTGACAATGATGAGGCCGGCATAGGCCAGTCGCTGATGCATCGGCATGCTGTAGGCGATGGTGAGAAAGTGTCCAAACAAAGCGGTAACCATGACGTACGAGAACAGCGCATAGCGGCGCTGCCAGCGACCAATGGGCGTGTCGAAGCGCCGGAAAGTGGACGGTGAGAATTCGGTTTTCTTGACCCCGCCTATTTCCGGCTCCCAGCCCGGCGGACCGAAAAGCTTCTTCAGCTGGTTCTTCCAGCCGGTGGTGCGCAGCGTATCCCTCACGATGCGTGCCAGGACCACCAGGTTGGCCCAGACAGGGTTCCAGGTCCTGACCGGCTTGCGGATTCCGTAAACCACGGGCTCTGCATCGCTTTCTGCGGCGTACGTGCCGAACAGGCGGTCCCAGAGAATCAGCGTCGCACCATAATTCACGTCAATGGCGTAGCCGTTCTGTCCGTGATGCACGCGGTGGTTGGAGGGCGATACGAAGATCCTGTCATACCATCCCATTTTCGGAATCAGGGCGGTATGCACCCAGAACTGATAGAACAGGCTCGCGAAGGAAATTGGCACGAATACCTCGGCCGGAATACCCAACGCCGCCATTGGCAGGTAGAAAATCCAGACGTAGAACACGGTGGTGGCCGACTGGCGCATGGCCGTACCCATGTTGAATTCCTCGCTGGAGTGGTGGGTACTGTGGGCAGCCCACAGGATATTGACCTCGTGACCAGCCCGATGCGCCCAGTAGTAGAAGAAGTCGTATAGAAAGAAGGCCAGCACCCACGCCAGCGGGTCAGCGGCTGTGAAATCCACGACGCCCACCTTTAGCTCCAGCAAAGCATACAGGCCGAAGGTCACGGTTTTCACCAGCCCGCGGACAATCTCGCTGATGGCGCCGATGTTCATGCTGGTGAGTGCGTCGGCGGTCCGGTAGACCTTCTTGCCTGCCACGCGTGACCAGATCAGTTCCAGACAGACCAATAAGAGGAACACGGGAAAGGCGTACAGCACGGCGTTCATGCGGGCTACTCTCTACAGCAATAGTGGAAAAAGACCCGGACAGCATACGCGCAAGGTTAGCTGCGTGTCACAACAGGCAGACTAGGATGGCAGGAATCCTGGGGCTATACTCCTTCCTCGAATAATAAGAAAGGAGGTTTCCCCATGTTCAGGAAACCCGCACAGTTCATCGCACTCACTTCGTTTCTGTTTGTCGCAGCCTGTTCAAAAACCGAACCCGAAGCCGTATCGGAACCGCAGCCGGCTGCTGATCCGCCAACCGCGGCCGACTCAATGCCGGATCGCGCGCCCGACGCAGGCGCTGGCAACGACCCGACCGTTGTCGATCCCGGTCGTTACACGACGGAATTCGAGAACGAGGCCGTTCGTATTGTCAGGATCAAGTACGGTGCCGGGGAAGAATCGGTCATGCATTACCATCCGGACAGCGTTGCAGTGTTTATGACCGATATCGAGGGACAGATGACGATGCCCGACGGGTCGACCACAGAGTTCGCGAACTCCGCCGGGAAAGCCGGATTTACTCCGGCTGGCGAGCATCTGCCGAAAAATACGTCCGACTCGGCGTGGGAAGTGATTGAGGTTGAACTCAAGCCACGCGACTCGGCCGCGGGAGAGCCGGGCGGCCCGGACGCGACCGTCGTGGACGGGCAGCACTATACAGCGGAATTCGAGAACGAGTCCGTTCGAATCCTGCGGATCGCTTACGGGCCAGGGGAAGAATCGGTCTTGCATTACCACCCGGACAGTGTCGCTGTTTTCGTAACGGATCATCTCGTTCAGATGACGATGCCCGACGGGTCAAGCGAAGAGATTTCGGCTTCTGCCGGCGACGCCATGTTCATTCCGGGCGGCCAGCACCTGCCGAAGAATGTCTCCGACTCGGCCTGGGAATTGGTGCTGATCGAGCTGAAAAACTGACGGTGAGTTTGACGCCTGGGTGCCGCCAAAAAACGAAACGCCCCTGTCGGGGCGTTTTGCATTCTTGCCTCAGGGTGTGTACGTCATCGTGTTGCATTCTGCGATAAACCCTTTGATCTGTTCGGCGCTTACCTCGCCCATGGTGAAGTAGGGGAACTTGATCAGCGGCTGGTCCTGGATAAAGTCCTGGATCACTGCCTCGTCCGGGGTCTTGCCATCGGCTACCTGGCTGCCGAGCCAATTCGGCATCAGCTCGATCAGCAACGGCCTCAGCTCAGGGTTGGACCAGAACTCCCTGAAGAAGCTGTATTCACTGAAACGGTAGTTCAGTTTTTCTGTAGATTGCAGCGTCACCCTGTGCCGCAGGCGAACGTCACGGGACGATGCGCCGACGAGTAGCTGGTAGTCGCCGCTTTCGGCGATCCAGCGCCCGTGTCGTGTGCTGTAAAAGGAGAAGTCTCTTTCGGAAAGCACAAACTGAACTTGTTGGCTTTCACCTGGCGCAAGCGCCAGCTTGTAAAACCCCCTGAGCTCCTTCTCTGGCCGCTGCATGCTGGACTCCTCGTCCTGCACGTAAAGCTGCACCACCTCCTTGCCCGCGGTATCACCCGAATTGGTCACCGTAGCGGTAACCGTCAGTGAGTCCTTGTCCGATATGCGCTCCGACGAAACCTCCAGGTCACTGTAGGCAAACTCGGTGTAGGACAGGCCATGGCCAAAGGGAAACAGCGGAACAATTTTTCGCTTGTCGTAATAGCGATAGCCCACAAATACACGTTCTCCGTACAAGACCTCGCCATCTTCGGCTGGAAAGTTCAGGAAGGCCGGTGTGTCTTCCAGGCGCACCGGAAAGGTTTCAGCCAATTTGCCAGAAGGATTCACCTTGCCGAATACAACATCCGCAACGGCACCTGCACCCGCCTGGCCGCCCAGCCAGGCCTCGACAATAGCCGGCACACTGTCAACCCAGGGCATCGCAACGGCGCTGCCGTTTGTCAGCACGACCACCGTATTCGGCTGGCTCTCGACTATCGCCTCGATCAGGCGATTGTGCGACGGTGGCAGGTCGATGTGATGACGATCAATGCCCTCGGATTCGTACTGCAACGGTAACCCGGCAAGCACCAGGGCCACATCGGCCTCGGCCGCCAGGCGGGCGGCTGCTTCGATCAGCGTGAAGTCAGCGTCATCGGAAAGGCTGTAACCCTGGGCGTACTCGATCTCGTAGTTGCCGCCGTATTCGTGCCCGACAATATCCATGAACTTGTCCAGCCGGGGAGGCCTCACCTCCGAGCTGCCATTGCCCTGGTAGCGGGGGTTCACTGCGAACTCGCCGATCACGGCGATCTTTCGATATCCGTTTTCGGTTAGTGGCAAGACCGCGCCATCGTTCTTCAGTAGCGTAATGGCCTCCGAGGCGACCCTGCGCGCCAGAGCGTGGTGTTTGTCGAGATCCTGGCCGCGAGACGAGTCCGCTACGGCATCGGCCCTTAACACCACCCGCAGAATGTCGCGCACTACGCTGTCCAGTTGCGTTTCTTCCAGTTCGCCGCTTTTCACCGCATCGACGACCATCTGGTTAGTCAGGTGGCCAGGCTTTCCGGGCATTTCCAGGTGCATACCCGCACGGATACCTTCCACCCTGTCGATGACCGCATCCCAGTCCGAAACCACGATGCCCTCGAATCCCCACTCCTGCTTTAGCTTGCGGGTGAGCATGTCCGGCGATTGAGTACCGTACACGCCCTGCACACGGTTATAGCAGGCCATTACGGACCAGGGCTGTGCCTCACGGACAGCAATCTCGAACGGGGTCATGTAAATCTCGTTGAGTGTCCGCTCATCGACGTCGGAATTGGCCCACATCCGCTCCGTTTCGACGTTGTTGGCAACAAAGTGCTTCAGTGATGTGCCAACCCCCTGGGCCTGCACACCGTCAATGTAGGCGGCGCCCAACTTGCCGGACAGGTACGGGTCCTCGGAAAAATATTCGAAATTCCTGCCGCCGAGCGGAGAGCGCTTTATATTGACGCCGGGACCGAGCAGCATGTTTACTTCCAGCGCGCTGGCCTCGGTGCCGAGCGCTTTACCTACCTCACGCAACAGCGACACGTCCCAGGTGGCAGATAAAGCCGAAGCGGTGGGAAAGCAGGTGGCCGGTAGCTGGTCGCCGTAACCCCAGGTATCGGTGGACGGCGCTCTTCTCAGTCCATGGGGGCCGTCGGCCATCCAGATGTAGGGGATAGCCAGGCGATCGATCGGCTGCGTGCTCCATGCGTCCCTGCCCGAGGTCAACATGACCTTTTCCTCGAGAGACATGCGGGAAAGCAGGCGGTCAATACTCTCATCCGACCAGGCCTGCCCTCCGGCTGGCTGCGCCGCGCCGTTCGGCGTGACGGATAGCAGGGCTGCTGCCAGGCAAATACTCGTTGTTTTCATATTGTTGTTCTCTTGTTCCAGTGGTTCAACCTGGCGACCAAGGGCCACAAATTCGGCCCAATCTGTCACATAAAGCAGTCAGATGGCAACGGTGCGCACCGCTTCGGTTTAACGCGAGGCGATTCGGTATTTCCCCATATAGGCGCCACCGCGTTTCATGGTTATCGTGACGACGGGCAGTCTCTCGGCGTAATGCCGCGCGATGAACGTGGGCCTCGCCGCGTGACAGTGGATTCAATCGTCCCCGAGGAATAGTCATGTCACCCCAACTCGTTCTGGATCGCAGGAAGGTCGCCCAGTATGTCACCGAGAAACAGGAACTGGAGGTCATGTTGGCGTGGGATCTGCTGGAGATCTTCAACAAGACCGATACGCTGATCGGGCCCTTGCGGGCCAAGGTTCATGCCGCGATGTGGGCCATGTTGCACGCGTACCTCGCGTTCGACTGGCTACACGAAGCGATAACCACGACGGTTGGCAACGCTAAGAAAGAGCAGTTGCGAATGGCGAGGGCGCTGAACGAAAATCATCCGCCCACAAATTTCTTCCCGGCACTGCGCTGTCATTCACTCCAGCACATGGCGTTCTGCGCGGATAACTTCGATCTTCAGGACTGTTGCTGGGTCATCCGCATGTACGGCGAGTTCGTGGAAAGGGCGGCTAAGGTGATTCCCCCTGCCGGAGGCGCAGCGACAGAACGTCGCCACGCGCTCGACATGCTTATGGACCAGATCAAGACGCAATATCGGCGCGGTTTTCAGTGGAAACTGCCCCGCGACAAAGCGGCCGCCGCTGACCTCGCCGGCATGGACGGCTTCGTGGAAAACTACCTGCAGCGGGCCCGGTACAACCTCAACAAGCCGGCTGAGGCAAGCAACGCGAGAGACGTAGGCGGTTGGCTGGCAGAATCACTCTCGCAGCCTCACCAGTTCGTCAACTCCCTCAAGGGAGGGATTTCGATATTCCGGCCCAAACCTTCCGATACCACGCTCAAGATCGACAGGGTGTTCGGACTCATGCCGGGCGCAACCATCTCGGGTACGACGACAGACCTCATGTATTTCATGGACACGTTCGGGGCCGGGGGACGCGATCCGATCTACTACCTGGCGGCAGCGGCCGCCATCGTTTCCCAGGGTCACCACACCCTGCTGGAGGTGGCTCTTCCGCTCACCATGAACGGTTGGGCGGACTACAGCATCGGCTACTACACATCGCTAATGCCGACCGGGCATCGTGAAGGCCGTGTTGCGACCTCGCATCCGGCGCAAGGCGCCATCTGGGACGTCCTGGATGCGGCCGAGCATCATCGAAAGAACCGGTTCATGCTGGTGTTCTATGACGCACCGAGGCAGATCCAGGGGTGCTACCTGTTCGAACATGGCGATGCCCGCTTCAAGCTCATGGCCACGGCCGACGACAACCTGGCGACGACGTTTACGAACCGCTTCCTCGCGTGGCCAACCTATGACCACGTCAACAGGTGGTATCGCCTGTATTACGGCGAAGCAGCGGCGTAGCGGGTTACAAGTCCGGGTGTGCAGCTATTAACCCGGCCTCGATGCGGATGCAGCTGACGCGCAGTTTTTCACCTGCCCGGCAATTCGCTCCAGGATTTCCGGCGTTGCGTCGAAACTCGACAGCGTGCAACTCATCGCTGCGTCGACGCACCCGTCGAGGCCGACGATCGGCGCGGCAACGCACACGAGCCCTCGCGTGATTTCCTCGCGATCGACGGCAAAACCGTTTTCGCCGACCGTCTCGAGTTCCTTGCGCAGGGCCTTGCCGTCAGTAATCGTGTTCGAGGTGTACTGCTTCAATTTTCGGCGCGTTACTTTCGAGATCGTGGCCGCGTCGCTGAAGGCAAGCAGGATTTTTCCCATTGCCGTGCAATGCAACGGGAAGCTCTTGCCGACCTCGGAATGAAGGCGAATCATGAAGCCGGCGGGTTCGATCTTGTCGATGTAGGTGCCTCTCTCGCCATCGCGAATGCCGAGCGTCGCCACGTAGCCTGTCGTCTGGTGCAACCTTTCGAGAGACGCTCTCGCTGTCTGGCGAACGTCATAGTTCGCAATTACAGACGCGCCCAGTGCAGCTAGCGCCAGGCCACCCTGGTAGCGCCTCGACGATTCGTCGTAGGTTAGCGCGGAAAGTTCGACGAGTTCGCGAAGCAGGCGGTGCACGCTCGCTTTCGGAATAGCGGTCGCTTCCACGATCTCGCTGAATGTCAGGCTCGTGTTCGCCGCGGTTACGGCCTCGAGAACCCGGAAACCTTTTGTCAGTGCGCTCAATGGTTGCTCCGTTGATGCTATTGACAGCGTCGGTGGAAAGGGGCTAAATAGATACCATAAATAGAACTTCGTTTCAATATTGGAACTAACTACTCATCGGGGCAGAGTATGAATATCACTGAATTATTGTCCGACAGCCCGGTCGTGCCGCTCGTGCAGGCCGACGACCCGGCGATTGCCGTGGAAACGTCACGCGCGCTCGCTGCGGGCGGCCTGAAGGTGGCGGAAGTCGTCTTCCGGACCGATCGAGCCCTCGAATGCCTGCAGGCGGTAGCGAACGAGGTTCCGGAAACTATCGCCGGTGCCGGCACCGTGCTCAGCGCCTCTCAGGCGACAGCGGCGCTGGAAAACGGCGCCAGGTTCATCGTGTCGCCGGGGCTCGACGACGGCGTCGTTGCGGTCGCGAGAGAGCACGGCGTGCCGGTGTACCCGGGCATCATGACGCCGAGCGAAGTCCAGCACGCGTTCAATCTCGGCCTCGACACGGTCAAGTTCTTCCCGGCATCGATCGCTGGCGGCGTGCCGGCCCTCAAGGCCCTGGCGAGCGTGTTTCGGACGATGAAATTCATGCCGACCGGGGGCGTAAGCGCGGGGAATCTCGCCGATTTTCTGGCGGTTCCGGCCGTGCTTGCCTGCGGCGGCAGCTGGTTGACACCGGCCGATGCCATTGCCGCGGGCGACTACAACAAGATAACGGCGCTGGCGGCGCAGGCGATCGACATCGCGCGCAAAGCAAGAGGAATCAACAATGGGTAAGTACGTCACCTTTGGCGAGATCATGCTGCGGCTGAAATCACCCGGCCACGAACGCTTTTTCCAGTCTCCGTCGCTCGAGGCGACCTTCGGCGGCGGTGAATCCAATGTCGCGGTCGCACTTGAAAACTACGGGCTCGATGCCGCGTTCGTGACGGCGTTGCCGGATAACGACATCGCAGAGGCATGCATTCGTGAAGTTCGAAGCTTCGGCGTCGATGTCGGCGGGATCCGGCGATCGGGCGATCGTATCGGTATCTACTTCCTGGAAGGCGGCGCCAACCAGCGTCCGAGCAAGGTCGTCTACGACCGTGCGCACTCTGCCATTTCGGAATGCGGCCCGGGCGACTTCGACTGGCCCGCAATCTTCGACGGCGCTGAATGGTTCCACATCACGGGTATCACTCCGGCATTGTCGCAGTCAGCGGCGGACCTGTCGCTCGAAGCTTGCAAGGCCGCCAAGGAGGCGGGCGTTACCGTTTCCTGCGATTTCAATTATCGCGGCAAACTCTGGAAATACGGCAAGAGCGCGCCGGAGGTCATGCGCGAGCTGGTCAAATTCGTCGACGTCGGCATCGCGAATGAAGAAGACTGCCAGAAGTCGCTCGACATCTCGGTCGACGTCGATGTGCACACCGGCGAACTCGACACGGCCAAGTACGAGGCGCTGTCCGAGAAGGTGCTGGAGATCTACCCCGACATGTCGATCATTGCGATCACGCTGCGCGAGAGTCGCAGCGCGGACACCAACGGCTGGTCCGCCTGCCTGCGCGATGCGGACGGTTTCAAACTGTCGCGGCGTTTCGAGATTACCGACATCATCGACCGGGTTGGCGGCGGCGACAGCTTCGCTTCCGGCCTGATTGCAGGTCTCGCGCTGCACGATGACCGGCAGCAGGCGCTGGAGTTCGCGGTCGCGGCGAGTTGTCTGAAGCACTCGATATCGGGCGATTTCAACCGCGTATCGCCGTCCGAGGTACGGAACCTGATGGGCGGAGACGCGTCGGGACGCGTGCAACGATAAGCCGTATCCACAACAAAAAACGGCCCCGGAAATCCGGGGCCGTCTTATGTTTGAGGACGCTTCGGTAGTGGCTGCTTTGTTGTGCTATCCGTCCCTTCCTCGTCCGCTCACCTTTCGATGCGCTTCCTTGTCAGGTCCCGACAACACTCTTGGTATCGGGCTACCTTCGGCGTAACGTCATAGCGAAGTTCCGAGTTTCTCTATCACGTCCCACCGGTTCCGTCGTTCCGCTTTCGCTTCCCGCTTTTCCCGGGGTTCCGCCTTCCGCGTCCACCGCCCCCGACACTGGCAGAGGCTCGGACCTCCTTTAGCAGGGCGGTTGTCAACAAGCGAACTTGTTGGCGCGTGAGGCTCTCGCCTCAGGGTCGAATCTAGTCAAATCGCCGATGATGTCAACGATTTCGGATGTATCTATTTTGTGGGAATTTACGACCTGCCGCGCATCCGAAAACTTGCCGGCGATTGTTCAAGTAGATTCGACAAAAGCACAGCGCGACTCTCGCGCGAACTTGCGCAAAAGAGAAGACGAAGCTGGTCTGGTTCAGCTTCGAATCAACGCCGCCGGCGAAAACAGCACGTCAAACAGCTCGCACCAGATGACGACACTGTTGAATTCCGTGATGTCGATGTCGTCGGGTATCCGATAATTCTGGTTACCGACATTTCCCTTCAACTTGCCGAGCTTCACGAAGCCCCCGTCCGTCACGTCCGCGGCACGCGTGGGTGACTCGTGTTTTGCGAGGTATACGACCAGCGCAGGACCGTTGGTGCTGCGAAAGTCCTCAAATCGTACTACGTGGCCGCCGTCCGGCAGCGCATAGAGGATTGCGCGGCCGCTGCCCTTGTGCACCAGGTCGGCGTCGACGAACTCGCCCTGTGCGACGACGGTTGGCGTCGCTCCGGGCATCGACTCGTCGGCCGGCACGTCCGGCGCCCCGGCGGCGGCGTCCATAATCTCCTGCTTCATTGCAATGCGCTTGTCCTCGGGCATCGCCATCACGGCCTGCATATCGAGCGCGCCGTCATCGAGAGTAAAGTCGAAATCCTCATCGACGGTTCTGTCGATAAACAAGGGCGATACGAAGAACCATCCGGCTACCAACACCAGCGCCGCCACTGCCAGGATCGCAAATCGCCGCATCGTCATTTCTCCCGCATCATCATGAGCGCTCGTTTTTCAGCGCGCCGTTCCACGCGGCATCCAGCAGCCGCTGCGTACGCTCACTCGCGTGCATCCACCGCTCGCGCAGAGACGCATCGTGGACCAGCGCCGCGAAGTCCTCGAACATCAGGGCCGCGCCGGGCAGGGACGATTCGATCTTGACGGTTTCGGCGACGGCATTCGGTTCCCAGCCGCCGCTGCGGTACAGGTAGCTTGCGGACCCGTCGCTATCCTGGCCCAAAAAGTCGTCGATGTTGATCGAGCCCTTGGCCCCGGAAACGCGCAAGTCCATGATCACGGCGCCGGAATCGAAGCCGCAGTTCCAGGTGGACGTCGATTCGTCGTCGAATACCAGGATGCCGCCGCCACTGATGGCAGCACCGGTTTCCGGGTCACGGCGCAGGTAGGCGTCGACGGTTCGCAGCTCGATGTCAGGGGACAGGTACTCGACGGCGGCACGCATGTTGTACCAGCCTGCGTCGCCGATCGCCCCCATCGGCTCGAGTTCGGGATTGAAGCGGATGTTGCGGCGATCCGTCAGGCTGAACTGGAACGCCGAGTCGACCGACCAGGGCCAGCCTACTTTTTCCGACATGCCTGACTGTATCGCGGCCGTTCGCGGATGATGCACGAAGTGCGTGCCGTCCATGAATCCGACACCGTTTTCACGGCAGGCTGCGGTAATTCGCTGCAGGGATGAGAGGCTGGCAAACGGCTTTTCACCCAGCACGTGCTTGCCCTGTTTCGCGGCGGCTACACAAATCTCTTCCCTGACGCTGGTTGGCGTGGCGACGTAGACGGCATCCACGCCGTCCCACGCGGTCATCTCCGCCCAGGAGTCGAACGCTTTGCCGGCGCCGTGTTTGCCCGCAAAGGCCTCGGCAGAGGCCAATCTGCGGCTGGACACGGCAGCCAGTTCGGCCGTCGGCGTCGACTGGATCACGTCGGCCATCCAGTTCGCGATCGAGCCCGTGCCCACGAACCCCCAGCGAACGACGGCGGCGCCCTGCGATCGCCCAGATGTTGGTGCTGTGCTCAATAGACCTCCGAATACTGAAGCTACGATGCCGCCGCCGGCGACACCCAGCAACTTGCGGCGAGGTTGGTTTACGAGTCCAGGTGGCCGCCGCTTGTTTCTTGCTCTCATTCTAACCCTCGCTTGAACGGGATTTCGACGAAGTCGCCGACACCCCGTCGGGGTCGGCCGGCAGACGATCATTGGAGCATGAATCACTCCGCAGTCGCCACACCGGTCGGTGTGCCGCAGCAATGGGCTGTTGCAACTTGCTCAGCGTCTGTCCCATGCTCACTGCGAGCGCCGTATACTGCATCGATGTGCTATTCGCCCCGCAGACAATTCACATGAGCAGACTTGCCGCAGTGATCGGCTCGCTCGGCCTGTGCGTGATACTCGCCGGGTGCGGTGGCGGCTCCGGTGGAGCCGCCGCAACCGGTTCAACGGGCACGGTGGTTTCGGCGCTGACGGTTACTTCTGTAGCTGCCAATTCCGCGACGCTGTCTTTTGCAACCACGCCTGCGTCCGACGTCACTGTCAGCGTGTGGCTTGGCACCGACGATGTGAATGCGCCGCCGCTGATTACCGTCACCTCGAACAGGGCAGTCAATCACTCGGTAGCGTTGGATGGGCTTTGGTCGGCAGCGCCCTGGCGCGTGGAGGTGACAGCGGGCGCTGCGACTGCGCAAACAGTTTTCACGACGGGCGATCCGCTTTGGCCTGATGTCTGTCGTACCGGCGACCTGACTCTGCCGGTTGACGGCGCGGGCAGCTGGTCTGCGTACTCCGACAGCAATGGCAGCATCGTGGTCGAGGCGAGTCCCGGTTGCGGGGGCGCCGGTTCTGGTGCGCGACTGACCTTCGACCTGGGCGACGGCGAGTGGGTGGTGGCGGCCAGCAACGACACGTTCGTCTCGCCGGTGGATCTTACGGCTTACAGTCATCTGTGGATACCTTTCCGCGGTACGACCGGCGTTCCTGTTGCGTTCGAAGTCAAGCTGAGGGACAGCGCCGGCGCGCTGTCCGTGGCACGCATCGACGGTGGCGCCGGTGTACCCGTGTGGCGCAGCTGGGCGGTGGACAGGCGCGAATTTATTCCCCAGAACGGCGTGCTGGACTTCACGTCCGTCACTGCGGTGGAATTTGCCTTGTCATGGCCATTGGCCGCTGGTGGCCCGCGCCAGGGCGTGGTGGAAGTGGGCGATCTCGAGGCCTGGAACCTGGCCGACGAACGGCCGCAGGTGTCGGGCTTCGAGCGGGTAGCCCACAACGACACGGCGATGGCCGAGATCGCCGCCGACTTGCTGGCCCGACAACAGCCGCATGGATTCATCCCCGCCTGGTTCGAGCTGGCGCCCAACTGGCATCTGTACGCAAATGCGATGGCGCTGATCGTGTTTACTCTCGAGTACGAACGTCTTGCCGGCATCGGCGACGCGTCGGCGGCTGGCTACCTCGACGCCGCCGAAAGGCTGGCAGACCGACTGGTTGAGCTGCAGCAACGCAGTGCACGCAACGGCGCCTGGGATGACAGTTTCCGGGTAGTCAACGGCGACCTCGCGCTGCACACGGGCGGTTCTCGCACGGTGTGGGTGGGTTCCACTGCCTGGGCCGGCATTGCATTGATATTGGCTCGCGATTCGTTACCCGGCGGCAATCGCTATGACGGTGCGATATCCGCGGCTGCGCAGTTTTACAGCAGTGAGCAAAACTGCCGGGCAACCGCCGGGTTGCCGGCTGGCTCCGTCACCGAGGGCAGTGAAGGCAATATCAGCAGCCACTTGTTTCTGGCGGCAGCAGCAGCGCGGGGGCTGGCCGATACGGCTGCACCGGGGGCCCTGGCCGTCTTCATAGGAGACACCTTGTTCGACCCGCAACAGCGACGGTTTGCGTGTGGCGTCCAGCTGGACTTCGGCACTGGCTTCGACAGCAGCAGTTGCACGCTTGGCGGCAGCGGCGCCGTTATCCGCGCGGACGCACGCAGTTGCCTCGATGTGACAGGCAACTGGGGTGTCGAATGGCTCAAGCGACAGAACCGAACGAACGATGCGCTGCTGGGCCTGGCCTATAGCCGGCAGGTTTTCGGCACGCAAGGATTTGGCAACCCCGGAGTCAAGGGCATGGGCGATATTGCCGGGCCGTGGACACCCACCGTGGAACACGGCGCCGGGCAGTGGGCTGCAGCCGGAGGGCCTGACGCCAATTACGTGATGGCCGAGGCACACGCCAAGCTGTGCAGCGGCGGCGCCTGCCAGGGGGCGGCGGATGATTTTACTGCGGGTATCGGCTGGAACACCGTGTCTACCGGCATTGCGCCGGGCGCCTGGATGTACCTGGCCTGGCACGGCGGCTTCTGGTCGCGCTTGTGATCGGCAATAAATCACGAACCTGACACCCATCTGGCTCGTACGAAGACCTATTTCCGTGCCTTTATCCTGAATTCGGCAAAGACGCCGACGTGGTCCGACACGCGGCCGAGGTATGCCTCGGTAAACACGCGCCGCGCACGCGCGACCTCGAGTGAACTGTCGTCGTTCATCAGTATGTAGTCGATGCGCTTGCCCGAGTCGCTGTCCTCCCAGCCGTCCGCGCCGCCGCCGATGGTCGCGTCGAGCATGCCGTCGGGATTGGCCCGCGCGTATTGATCGGCGTAGCCCGTGCCGTCAATCATGGAGAGATACATTGAGCTGCCGGCCGGAATATTGAAATCGCCACACAATATGGTCGCCGATGCCGGTTCTTTGACTTCCGCAGCCCAGCTGAGCAGGCGCCGATACTGTTCCTGGAAAGGTTCCTCCAGATCGTCCCACCAGCCGGCATGCACGGAGAAGATCGTGACGCCGCCGATCCCGGGCACATCGATACTGGCCATCGGGACTTTGCGCGACTTCCAGAAGTCGAGTCGGCTGTTCCCGGGGCGGCTGATGAAACGGGCTTCCGTCCGACGCAGCGGGTACTTGCTTAAGATTGCAGAACCCTCGAGCCAGACGTCCCAGCCGTAATGCGACCAGTCCATGAAGTAGTGGTACTGCCGGTCGGGAAGGCGCGACAGAACCTGGTTGACCATGTTGCTGTCAGTCGCGCCGAAGCGCACTGACTCACTTTCGCTGCGTGTGCTGCCGCGCCATTCGCCCACTTCCTGGAAACAGATGACATCGGGGTCGAGTTCGACGATTCCTGCTGCGATTCGATCGAAGATGGGCGCGTAGGCGTCGATGCGCTGCTGCGCCAACGTATCGGTCAGTTCGGATTCCGGCGTATCTGTTGCGCGACCTTCCTGGTAGGTGTGCAGGTTTAATGTCAGGACCGACAGTCCGGTTACCGGTGGCTGTGGTGAGTTCGGCGCGCAGGCGGCTAAGTGAGCTACGAGAGCGAGGAGTACGAATAGCCGCCGCGACCTCACTAGAGCATCTTGCGTTTCATGCGCTCGGCGATGTGATCGGCCTGACGGATAGCGAGCGCCACGATCGTCAGCGTCGGGTTTCCGGCCCCGCTCGAACTGAACACGCTGCCGTCGCTCACGAACACGTTCGGTACGTCGTGTGCCTGCCCCCAGCGATTGGTGACGCCGTCCTTCGGGTCCGCGCTCATTCTTGCAACGCCCATGTTGTGGCAGCCGACCGGGGCGTCGCCGCCCCAGAAGTGCGTCGCGCCCAGTGATTCGTAAATCCGACGGCTGGCAGCGATCGCATGGTCGCGCATCGCATCGGTGTTGGCGTGGTTGCGGTATTCGATGACAGGGACCGGCAAATCGTTGGCATCTTTCTCTGTCGGATGCAGCGATATGCGATTGTCCGCTTCCGGCGGGTCCTCACCCGTGATGAACAGGGCGGCCAGCTTCGTGTAATTCTGCATGAATTCCGTGTGCCCGGTTCCCCAGTCGCCAATGCTGTTCGAAATCGAGTGCGGATTGAGGCCAATCGCCTGCAACTGGTAGCCGCCGGCGAAACCGCGACTCGGGTCATGATGCTGTTCATCGAACAAGACCCCTGTCTGGCGTGCGCCACGGTGCAGGTTCACGGGTTTCGGCATGACGGCTATTGCGGAGCCGAAGGTGTGGCGCATGTAGTTACGCCCAACCTGACCGGACGAATTGGCGAGCCCCTGCGGAAACAGCGCCGATTCCGAGTTCAGCAGGATTCTCGCCGTCTCGACGACGTTGCCGGCAATGCAGACAGCGCGCGCTTTCTGTTCGTGCAATTCGCCACCTTGATCCCGATAAATAACACCGGTGACTTTGCCGGTCTTGTCGTGCTCGATACGCACTGCCATCGAATTGGCCCGCAGCTCGAAGTGACCGGTTCGTTCGGCTTTGGGAATCTCCGTATACAACGTCGACCACTTGGCGCCGATCGCGCATCCGGAGTGACAGAAACTTATTTGCTGGCACCCGGGCCGCCCGTCGCGGGCAACAGGATTGATCGCCAACCGTTCGCTCGTGACCTGCTTGTAGCCCGCGCGAAGTGCACCGGCTTTGAACACCTTGTAATTGTTGCTCTCTTCGGATGGTGGAATGCCATGCGTACCGGATACGCCCATCTTCGACTCGGCACGGTCGTAATAGGGCGCCAGTTCCTCGAGCGTGACCGGCCAGTCGATGAGTGAGGTGCCTGCGTCGATCTGCCCGTAGCTTGTCAGCACCCGAAACTCGTGCTCCTGCAAACGCGGAGAAATACCCGACCAGCGCATGGTTGTTCCGCCCACCGTTTTGCAGACCCACAGGAATGCGCCGATACGTTTGTCGTACCAGCCCATCTTTGCGTCCATCGCAGGTGGATTGTTTTCAACGTCGGCCAGCGTCAGCCGCGATCCGGCTTCGAGGCAGACGACGTCAATTCCCTTCTGTGCCAGTTCGTTCGCGACCGTTCCGCCACCCGCCCCGGAGCCTATGACGACGACGACAGACGCGTCGTCAAGTGCGTATTGCTTCGCCATCACTCACCCTCCGGAAGCCAGCCGATGTCGTTGAAGCCACGGTGCTTGTAGCCACCGTGCTCCTTGGACGAACCCGGGTAATCGATGTGAGCCCAGACACCAGGATGGTAGTAGAAGATGCCACGCACTCCCGCCAGAATGGCCGCGAAGAATACTTCGCCCTCGATGTTCCTGATCGCCGAAATCTGGCTGTCTTCGTCGGCATCGAACCAGTTGCCGTTCACCTGCGCGTCCAGCGCGGACGCGGCTGTGTCCAGCAGTTGCGCTTTGGCCGGATCAGACTCGAACGTCGTAAACAGAATTTCCATTACATCGGCATAGACGGTATCGGCGAGTCCTGCGTGCGGAAACAACAGACGTGCTAACCGTGTCAGGGCCGCGTCATCCGTGCCATCAGCCCGGGCAATGTTTTCCGGCAGCCAGCTTGCGGGCGCCACGGCGACAGTGGATGCGGCTACCGCGGTCAGAACGAACCGGCGTCGGGTAATTTGCGAATCGTGCATTGGCATGCTCCTTGGGAGTCTTGTTCTTGTTCACAATCGGCAGGGGCACTGTACAAGGAACGAGGCGATAAAGGGGTCGGATCCCTTTTTCGCCGCGACAAATCCCTGGCCTTTTTCTGGCCCGCACTACGCCGTATCACAGCTTCAATCGGCTCGGGCGGTGAGTTCTGCGCGCATGCGCCAATAAGGGTGCTGCCAGGCAAAGCAACAGCGAGAATCCGGATACGTTCCGAATACGTATTTACGATTCTTGCGCCAGGTTGCTGACAAGTTGTCGGTAGGCATCACCAGTCCTGAACCGCTTGAATCGAAGGTGCGCGACGGCGCGCCTGAAAAACTCGACCCACGTTGCGGCGACGAGGATGAATATAATCGTTCCGCCAAAGTCGAGACCGCCCTCCGACGGCAATAGCGACAAGAGGTTCCATGCGCCGACCCAACCGAGGATTGTGAGCAGCAGCCAGGATTTCGACGGCCGTAATAGTCGTTTTGCGACGTCATTCTGCAGGAACGGTTCGCGCGTCGAATGATTGTAGGCGTGCATGAGCCAGCCACTGTCTTCGCCTTTACGTTTGAACAATTGAATTGTGAGGCGGTTGCCTGCTCGTACGATCAGGTCGAAGTCGGTGAGCTGGACGCCGTACTCCTTGCCGTCGTCGTCCTCGAGAAAAACTGTGTCCCCGACTGTCGTTGTCGTCTCGATCGGATCGATATTGATGGTGCCGCGTCCATCAATAATGGTGCCACCGCCGCCACCGCCGGAAATTTCCGTAGTAACGTCCTTCCTGGTTTCCAGCACCTGCCCGGTCAAGCCGACAATCGTGTAGGGTGTACCGCCGAAAGCCATTGCGCGTCCATCTGCGCTGAGGCTGGCTATTCCGCGTGGCCAGCCTCGTGCGGCCAACAGGAAAATGACGACGATCAGTATGGCGCCAACGGGTCCGGCAATTGCCCCCAGTCCGTCGAGTAGCTTGCCGATCTTTGCGTCCGATATTTGCTGTTTACGGGCATCACCTTGCGTACGTACCCAGGCCGCATAGCTCGGCATATGCCGATCGAAGAACTCGAGGCGAAACGCTGCCGCGTCCATGTGTCCGGCTTCGTCGCCATCATCCATGTAGAAGCCGAATGCGTGACGCCGCCGCTCCTGGTCGAATTCGACGCTGTCCCTATAGCGGGCATAGATGGAGTTTTCGGCCGCGTAGTACGCCTGGAATACCTGTTTTACCGCCGCATCGCCCTGCATGTTTTCCGTCGAGTACAAATCGCGGGTTAGCACTTTCTGCAGAACTTCGAGAATGACCGCGCGCTTTGCGTCGGCAACTACGGGTGGGTCGTCTGCGTATTCGGCCATGACATCGGCGGGCGTAGGCAGGTCGCCGAGCGGGATCTTGGGCGCCGCCGTGCCTTGCGCGACGGTCGCCCCGCTTGCAAGTAGCAAAGCCGTAACAAAGAGTATCGCCGAGCCCTTTTTCATTGTTAGTCGAGCCTCACGGGATTTAGGAGATATTCGAGTGATATTAAAAAGATAGCCCCAATGCACCCGAATTTCTATCTCGGCCATGCAGGATAGGGCAATCAGCCCGCAATGCGCCGCATAGCCGCTTCAATCGGTCCTCGCTTGAAATAGCGTGACCAGATCAATGCGTAAACAACAGCAATCACGGAAAACGCCGTCGCCACCCGCACCCATGACGATCTTGAAGTTGACGATGACCATGCCGACGAATGCGAAAAATCGTGCGAGGTCGAGGCCCTCGATGCGCAAGGATGAGTGTTCGGCAGTCATCGTCACAGAATAAGTGCTCCAGATAATTTTCCCAAACGGTTCTTTTTGGCGCTCAAGAATAAACATGACGCCGTTTCTCAAGCGTGTCGTGGTTCGCCGACGCAATTCGATCTTTTCTATCGGCAACGATAGGGGCAGAATGATCGCGTCCACGTGATGAGGAATTCGATATGCTTGGGTCGATTTACCGCTGCTGGATTCTCGGTGCTGCCGTGCTGGTGTGTGCCTGCGAAACGATACCCGTAGAGCCGCCGGAAGATGCGCTGGTCCTTAAGGGTGAGGATCTTTTTTTCAACGAAACGTTCTCCGGTAATGGCAGGACCTGCGGGTCGTGTCACCGCGCCGAAGACAATTTCGCCATCGCGCCGGCGTTCGTCGCCACGCTGGATGACGACGACACGTTGTTCGTCGCCGAATCCAATCCGGCGCTGGCCTCGAACTTCGAGAACCCGGTTCTCATGCGCGAGCTCGCCTTGATCCTCGAGAACCAGGACGGCTTTGGCGATCTCGAGAACAACTTCAACATGCGTGGCGTCCCACACACGCTGGCGTTGCGAACGTCGATTGCGAGCAACGCCGGGCCGCGAACCGGCTGGTCGGGCGATGGCGCGCCGGGCGACGGCACCTTGCGGTCGTTCGCCGTTGGCGCCGTCATTCAACACTACCCGAAGACGCTGAATCGAATCGACGGTGTCGATTTTCGCCTGCCCACCGATGATGAACTCGATGCCCTGGAGGCTTTCCAGCTATCGCTCGGCAGGCAGGAGGAACTGGCGCTGCCGTTGAATCTACAGGGCGTAATCGCTTCACGCGGCCAGGAAATCTTCCTCGACAACACGCTGGGCAAGTGCAATGCCTGCCACGCCAACGCCGGTGCGAACGGTGATCCCGCCATATTCGGTCCCGGCGCCGGCAACCTCAATTTCAATACGGGCGTGGAAGCCTTGCCGGACCAGCCGGCCGACCTGACCGGCGAGAAGAACCCGCCTGACGATGGCTTCGGCAGCCCGGGCACCGGTGAGTTCAACACTCCTACGCTGGTAGAGGCCGCCGACACGGGTCCGTTCTTCCACAACAATTCAGTTGAGACGATCGAAGGCGCGGTCGCGTTTTACAACGGCGATGCGTTCAACAATTCACCGGCCGGGCAGTTGCTCATTGGCGCCACGGGAAGTGGCATCAACCTCGATGCGACCCAGGTGATCGCGGTCGCGGCGTTTCTGCGTGTCATCAACGCACTGGAAAACCTGCGCGCAAGCGATGCCTTGCTGGAAACAGCGATGAAATACCCGAGAACCAACGACCGACAGGCCACGCTGATTTTGCGTGCGACCTTCGAACTGCAGGACGGCGCTGACGTCCTGCGTGGCGGCGGCCTGCATCCCAAAGCTGCGTCCGATATCGAAGACGCGCTGCGTGAACTCGACGACGCATTGAGCGGCCGTAACCCGGCTCGCTACGTGCGTGCGGCCAGGGAGGCGATGACCTCCGCAAAAAACCGAATGGAGAATTGACATGCGCCGAGCTGTACTTTCAGTCATTACCTTGCTGGGTGTCGCGGCGGGAACGCTCGCGTATGCGCACCCGGCGACCGAACGCTACATCCCGATCGGGAAATCGCCAGGCGTCTCCAACGTCAAGTCATACCTCGGCAAGATCAGCTCCGTGCAAGCCGACGATAGCGGCTTCATGCTGTTCGTGAAAGACACTGAGCGACCAATTGCGATAACTGAAATGACCCGGATCTACGTGGATACCGGTCCCGGTAAAACCAATCTCGTTGGCACCGAGCAAGACTGCAAGGCGGGTCGCGTGGTAGAGGCCTATTTGCACGAAGACGGCACGGCTTACTGGATCAAGGTCAAGTCGTACTGACGCCTATATGAATACGAATACATTCTGTTGACACCCCCGGAGAGCGGCAATACGGTTGATGGGATAACAATTATTCGAACACGCAGGGGTGTCCGCCATGAATACGAGTACCTACCTGTCGTCGCCGCGTTTCTACGTTGCAGTCTTCTTCCTCGCTCTTGCATGGTCGGTTTCACCGACCGCGTTTGCCAATCACACCGGCGCACCCACGAGTGTTGCCCTGGTCGGCAGCCTGCAGTCCGAGCTTGGCTGTCCGGGCGACTGGCAACCCGAGTGTGCTGCCACGGAACTCATCGACAATGGCACGACCTGGACGGCGACGTTCGTAATCCCGGCGGGAAACTGGGAGTACAAGGTTGCGCTGAACGACACCTGGGACGAGAGCTACGGCGACTCCGGCGCTAACATCCCGCTGAGCCTCGCTGCCGCGACGGCCATAACGTTCAGCTACGATCACGTGTCGCATATAGTCAGCGACGATGCCCCGCTGGTACAGCCGACCTCAGTCACCGTTGCGGGCAGCCTGCAAAGTGAGCTCGGTTGTCCCGGCGACTGGGACCCCTCGTGCAGCGCGACATTTCTCGGCTTCGACGCCGATGACGTCGTCTGGCAGGGCGTCTTCAACGTGCCGGCCGGCAGTTGGGAGTACAAGGCGGCACTGAACGGCACGTGGGACGAAAACTATGGTTTGAACGCGGAGCGCAACGGGCCGAACATCCCCTTGTCGCTCGGCGCCGGCACTGACGTCAAGTTCTATTACGATCACGCCAGCAACTGGATTACCGACAACCAGAACTCTGTGATCGCCGTTGCACCCGGCAGCTTCCAGTCCGAACTCGGTTGCCCGGGCGACTGGCAACCCGACTGCCTGCGTTCGTGGCTGCAGGACCCTGACGGCGATGGCATCTATGGTTTCTCGACACGCGACATCCCCGCCGGCAATTACGAAGTCAAAGTGGCTCACAACGAGAGCTGGAACGAAAACTACGGCGCCGGCGGCGCACAGAACGGCGCGAACATCGCGTTCTCGGTTCCCAACTCGGGCGACCTCATCGTATTCACCTACGATCCAGTCACGCACATTCTCGATATTGGCGGGGAACTGCCGATAGGCAACATCAGTGAGGCGCGCGCTTACTGGCTGAGTGAAGATACGCTCGCCTGGAACGTGCCGGCGGACAGTGAGGTTCGGCTGCACCACAGTGACGATGCGAGCCTGGCAGTAACGAACGACGGCCTTGAAGGCGGCGATTCCATCGTGCTCACGCGGTCCGGCGTCATCGACGGTGCAATCGCCGACAAGTTCCGGCATCTTGCCGGGCTGCCCGCCTACACGATCGGCGGTGGCGACCTCGCGCTGGTGCCCGGAATCCTCAAGCAACAATTCGCCGTTGCCGCAGTGGACGCCAACGGCGATCCGGTCGACGCGACCGGCGTGCAGCCGGCCGGCGTCCTGGATGATCTCTATACCTACGGCGGCGATCTCGGAGTCACCTTCAACGGGCATTCGCCGACGGTTCGCGTCTGGGCGCCGACTGCGCGTTCGGTAAACCTGCACCTGTTCGACGATTCGGACAACACGAACGGACCGAGCGCCGTTTTGCCGATGGTCGCGGATCCCGCCACGGGAACGTGGGACATACAGGGCGATGCGAGCTGGAACGGCAAGTACTATCTCTACGAGATCGAGGTCTATGCGCGGCATGCGGGTGGCATCGTGACCAACCTCGTCACCGATCCCTATTCGCACAGCCTGTCTATGGACAGCAAGCGCACGCAAATCGTGAACCTGTCGGATCACGACCTCAAGCCGCGCCGCTGGGACCGGCTGCGCAAACCTCGCCTGAAAGCGCCCGAGGACGTGGCGATATATGAGATGCACGTGCGTGACTTCAGCATGCATGACGACAGCGTGCCGGAGTTGATGCGTGGCACCTTCAAGGCCTTCTCACTGCCTTACTCGCGTGGCACGCGACACATGCGCAAACTGGCGAGAGCCGGCATGTCGCATGTTCATCTGCTGCCCTCGTTCGACTGCGCCAGCATTCCCGAGGATCGCAGCACGCATGCGACGCCGGGAGACTTGTCCGTTTACGGGCCGGACAGCGAAGAGCAGCAGGCGGCGATCGATCCCATTCGTGACCAGGACGGCTTCAACTGGTGCTACGACCCGTATCACTACACGACGCCCGAGGGCAGTTATTCGACCGACCCGGACGGGCCGCAGCGCATCCTGGAATTCCGGCAAATGGTCGCCGGTCTGAACCGCATCGGGCTGCGGGTCGTCATGGACGTCGTCTACAACCACACGAGCGGCAGCCTGCAGGGCGAGAAGTCCGTTCTCGACAAGGTCGTG
Source organism: uncultured Woeseiaceae bacterium (assembly GCA_945788625.1). GTDB lineage: Bacteria > Pseudomonadota > Gammaproteobacteria > Steroidobacterales > Woeseiaceae > UBA1847. Next base: position 29,925 of record CALZMQ010000017.1, on the reverse strand, counting down.
CCCGATTATTACCACCGCCTCAACAATGCGGGTTCCATCGAAACCAGCAGTTGCTGTGCGAATACGGCCTCCGAGCACAACATGATGGAGAAGCTGATGCTCGATTCGCTCAGGACCTGGGCAACCGAGTACAAGGTCGACGGCTTCCGTTTCGATCTGATGGGCCACCACAGCCGCGCGAATATCGAGAAGGCGCGCGACATGCTGCAGTCGCTGACGAAACGAGACGACGGCGTCGACGGCAGCAATATCTACATCTATGGCGAAGGGTGGAACTTCGGCGAAGTCGCCAACGACCAGCGTTTCGTACAGGCAACGCAGATCAACATGGGCGACAACACCGGCGTCGGTACGTTCAACGACCGGCTGCGCGATGGCGTGCGCGGTGGCGGGCCGTTCGATTCGGGCATCGATCATGTACGCCGTCAGGGCTTCATCAACGGCATGTACTTCGATCCGAACAGCGAGAATTCGGGCAGCGCCGCAGAACTCGACGAACTCCTGCGACTGGCCGACTGGATACGAATCGGCCTGGCAGGCAGCATCGCCGATTACCAGTTCACGGATCGGTTCGGCAACCTCGTGCAGGCGCGTGACGTCGAATACGGGGGCCAGGGCGGCGCGGGTTACACGAGCGATCCGCAGGAGGTCATCAACTACGCGGCCTCGCACGATAACGAAACGCTGTTCGACGTCAGCCAGTACAAGCTGCCGCGGCCGACCAGCAGCGACGATCGTGTCCGCGTGCAGAATCTCGCCAACAGCATCCTGGCGCTCAGCCAGGGCGTGCCGTTGTTCCATGCCGGCCAGGACATGCTGCGGTCCAAGTCCATGGACCGCAACAGCTACAATTCGGGCGACTGGTTCAACATCCTCGATTTCAGCTATACGCAAAACGGCTGGGGCAGGGGTCTGCCGCCCTTCGGCGACAACAGCGCCAACTGGCCTGAACAACAGTCGCTGCTGGGCGACCCGACGCTTGGCGTGGACCGCCAGCACATCAGGCGCGCCACGCGGCACATGCGGGAGATGCTCCGCATCCGCAACAGCTCGAAGCTGTTCCGGCTGCGAACCGGCCAGGACGTGATGGAGCGGGTCGAGTTTCACAATACCGGTCCGAACCAGGTACCTGGGCTGGTCGTCATGAGTTTGCGCGGCCACCGCAACGTGGAAATCGTCGTGCTCATCAATGCCTCTACGGAAGCGCAAGAGTTCTTCCTGGATACAGGTGAGGACTGTGAGTTCGAACTGCACGAGATCCAGGAAGATTCGAGCGACCGTGTCGTGCGAGAGGCCGGCTACGACGACGATGAGCGGACCTTCTACGTCCCGGCGCGAACGACGGCGGTGTTCGTAGCGGACGACTGATACCGCAACATGCGCAGGCGGCGGCTCGGACCGCCGCCTGCATTCGACAGAGCGACTGCAATGACGTCAACGTCGGTGTACTGAGGCAGGCGAATGAGCTTCGAGCTGCAGTTTCACGGCGCGACAGGTGAGGTAACGGGTTCGTTGCACGTGATTCGCAGCGGCGCGCACACGGTATTACTCGAATGCGGACTCATCCAGGGCAGTTCCGAAAACGAACAGCGTAACCGGGACCCGTTTCCTGTCCCGGTCGACGATATCGATGCCGTCATACTGAGTCATGCCCATATTGACCATTCGGGGCGAGTCCCGCTGCTGGTCAAGCAAGGGTATACGGGCCCCATCTACGTGCAGAATGCGACCAAGGCGCTCTGCGAGATCATGTTGCCCGATTCAGGCTATCTCAATGAGAAGGATGCCGAATGGGAAAACCGCAAGCGTCGTCGCAAAGGGCAGTCGTACGTAACGCCGCTGTATACGCTCGAGGACGCGGAAAAGTGCCTGGATCAATTCGAAGGCGTCGCGTACGGCGATGAAGTGACGGTAGTGCCGGGCCTCACGCTGCGCTTCTTCGATGCGGGCCACATTCTCGGGTCCGCCATCGTGGAGCTTAACTCTACTGGCGCCCGCGAAAGCCGAACGCTCGTTTTCAGCGGGGACATCGGCTATCGTGACGCGCCGGTGATGAATCCCGCGGCAGTACTTCCCCAGGCCGACGCAGTTTTGTTGGAGAGTACCTATGGCGACCGCCTGCACCGGCCGTTCGACGACACGATAGAAGAACTGACCGACGTATTCGAAGCGGCGCGCGCCGCCCGGGGCAACGTCTTGATACCGGCATTCACAGTTGGCAGAACGCAGGACCTCCTGTACCTGATGGCCGAGAACTTCGATCGCTGGCATCTCGACAAGTGGGACATCTACCTCGACAGCCCGATGGGCATCGAGGCGACCAGGGTCTACTCGCAGTTCCGGCACCTGTATGGCGCGAAGCTCTTCGGGCCTGCGTCGAACCTGCCCGAACTGCCGAATTTCCATCAAACCCGAAGCCCGGAGGAGTCGATGGAAATCAACGAGATACGTTCCGGGGCGATCATCATCGCAGGCAGCGGAATGTGCAGCGGCGGGCGCATTTTGCATCACCTGAAAAACAACGTCTGGCGGCCCGAATGCCACCTGGTGATCGTGGGCTTCCAGGCCTACGGCACGCTCGGACGCCGGCTTGTCGATGGCGCTGATACGATCAGGCTGTACGGCGACGAGTACCGAGTCAGGATTCAGCGCCACACCATCGGCGGGCTGTCCGCTCACGCCGACCAGGCAGACTTGATCAGTTGGTACGGCGAATTCCCGAATCGGCCGCCGGTCTACCTGGTGCACGGCGAAACCAGGGCGCAAAAAGTGCTGGCAAAAAAGATGCGCGACGACCTGGGTGCCCCCGTTTTCATCGCCGAGCGCGGTCAGTCGATTCGGATTTAGCGAGATCGCGGCTGGGTCGCTCTCGCACATCCATGTGCTTCGCGACATAAGGACATCGTGTCCAAAAGCAGCTCCTGCGAACCACTACCTATAGATACGGAGCCTCGTCCAGGTCGAACTCGACCTCGTCGCTGGCGCTCGCGGGTAGCTTGGCCATTTGCTCTCGCAGCATCTCGACGTGTTCGGTTTCCTCGTCCCGAAGCTCCGTGAACAACTCCCGGACATCGGGATCGGTGATGCCGGGCAGGGCAGCGTCGTAGAAGTCGTGAGCCTTCTTCTCGGCGGCGAGTCCGATCTCGAAAGCCTGGACGACGGACATGCCGCGGCGCGGCGCCCCCATATCCGGGGCTTCGACGTCGAACAGGTCGTCCAGCGTCAGCCGAGCGGGAGCATCGCCGAACATAGCCTTGCGTCGGGCCTCGAGCTCCTGGCCGTGCTTGGCCTCGTTCTCGGCCATCTTCACGAAGAAGGCGCCGGCATCGTAGCCGCCCGTGTGGCCGAGCTGGGTAGCGAACATCTGGTAGCGGTGGCACGCCTCCATCTCGATCAGCTTCGCAAGGTCGAGAGCGTCCATAAGGCTGAGCCTGGACAGGTCAAGACGGGTGGACATTGAATCGACTCCTGGATTGAGGTTGACGTTAACGGTAGTCCATCGTACAAGCCGTAGCTCGCCAGTACAGGTCGGCATTTACCTATTCGCTTACTTCACCCGCGCCCGGATGTGGCCCGACAGAATATTCGCGCTAAAATGGCTGCCGCGAAAGAAAACCTCCAATACGGAAATAAAAAATGCGTATAGACGCCATCGCCATTGGCCGGCATCCACCCGACGACGTCAACGTCATCATCGAGGTGCCGCTCGGCGGCCAGCCCATCAAGTACGAACTCGACAAGGAAGCCGGCACGCTCGTCGTGGATCGTTTTCTGTATACCCCGATGTCGTATCCCGGCAATTACGGTTTCGTTCCGCATACGCTATCGGAGGATGGCGACCCGATCGACGTGCTCGTCATCAACACGCGGGAGCTGGCGCCCGCGTGCGTCATCAACGTGCGTCCGGTTGGCGTATTGATCATGGAAGACAACGCAGGGCAGGATGAGAAGATCATCGCGGTGCCGTCACATGCGCTGACCAAACGTTACGATCATGTGCTCAACTACTCGGACCTGCCGGAGATCACGATGCAACAGGTCGAGCATTTCTTCGAGCACTACAAAGATCTGGAACCCGGCAAATGGGTCAAGATCGGCGACTGGCATGGCGCCGACGTGGCGAAGCAGCTCATAAACGAAGCGATCGAGCGCGCATCGTAGGAGCGGCCCGCGTGCCCTTGGGGTATTCCAGCCGCGATGCAATTACAGCGAATCGAAGAGCGCTTCCTGGCGCCTGCGCTCTTCAGCGTTTGGCAGGCGACCTTGCGCGGCGCCGAAGTTGTCGTCGACGTGATGCAGCTTGGTCATGCCCGGGATACTGAGTGTCGCAGCCGGGTGCCCGATCGCGTACTTCAGCAAGAACTGCGCCCAGCTTTCACAGCCGAAATCCCGAGCCCAAGCGGGTATCGGCCGGTCGCCGACCTTGCCGAAGATGCGCCCACCGCCGAAAACGCGGTTGATGATGACGCCCATGCCCCGGTCGGCCGCCAGTGGCAGTAGCCGCTCGGCTGCCTCACGTTGTTCGATCGAGTAGTTGACCTGGATGAAATCGAGGTCGTGCATCTGCATTACTTTCTCGAACACGGCGTACTGGCTTGAACGCGAGGTGGTGATGCCGGTGTAGCGTACGCGACCTTCCTGCTTCCATTCCCGCATGACCGGAAGTGCGTCCTTCCAGCCCCGCAGGTTGTGCACCTGCATCAAGTCGATCTTGCTGGTCTTCAGTCTGGCCAGGGATTCCTTCATTTGTGCCAACGTGCCGTCGGCGCCATCGGTGCGATCGGCCTTTGTCGCCAGGAACAGGTCGCCGCGAATGCCCAGCTCCGAGATCAGGTCGCCCAGGACGGACTCCGACGTGCGGTACCCCGGCGCCGTGTCTATGACCGTGCCGCCAAGTCGATGAAAACGCTCCAGCGCCTTGCGCAGCGGGGCGCGTGCAGCTTCGGATTCGTTGACGCCGTAGCGATTGGTGCCGAGCCCGATGATGGGAAGCAACTCACCGCTCGAGGGAATCGCCTTGCGGATCATATTCTCCGGCCCGGCCAAAACACTGTTGCTGCCAAGCGCTGCAAGTGATGCCGCGCCCAGGCCCGCTTTCGTGAAATCGCGTCGTGAGATCTTCATGTTCGCCTCTCTTATCCCTGCATGTCCTCCAGTTCGATACCGCGCGTCTCATGCACCATCTTGATGACGAAGACGATCGAGAGCACCGCGCAAATCGTGTAGAAACCGTATGCACCTGCCAGGCCGATCACACTGACCATTGCAAGGAACGTTATGGTGATCGCGAAGTTGGAACCCCATTGGGCCAGGCCGCTGACGGCAAGTCCCGCTCCGCGAATCTGGTTCGGGAACATCTCACCGAGCATGACCCACATGACAGGGCCCCAGGAAAAATTGAAGAACATGACATAGGCGTTGGCGGCGATCAGGGCCATTGGTCCATAGATACCTTCCAGCGTAAGAGAGCCGTCGCTGTCGACCGTCGCATTCACAAACGCGTAGGTCACGACGGCCAGGGTTACCGCCATGCCGATTGAACCGGTCAACAGGATGGGTCGGCGCCCGATCCTGTCAATCAAGAGCACCGTGACCGTTACCGCCGCGATACTAAGCCCGCCACTGAGGACGTTGATCAACAATGCGTCACTCTCGGCAAAGCCGACGGACTGCCACAGTACGGCACCGTAGTAAAAAACGATGTTGATCCCTACCAGTTGCTGCAGCGTCGCAAGGCCGATACCTACCCAGACCAGCTTGCGTATGCGGCCGGTTTTCGCGTCGAGCAGGTCGGAGAGTTTCGGCCGGTGGTGGTCGGCGGCGAGCGAGGCGTCGATCTCCTCGGCCTTGGCCCGGGCAAAGTCGGCGCCGCCCAATTTCGTCAACACATCGACGGCTCTGTCGCGATGGCGGCTCAGGACCAGGTAGCGCGGGCTCTCGGGAATCAGGAACAGCGCAAACAGGAATATGGTTGCGGGCAGGATTTCCACCCAGAACATCCAGCGCCACGCTTCGAATCCCAGCCAGAATTCATTGGTCGATGCGCCGGCGGCCTTGGCTACGAAGTAATTGCTGACGAACGCGATGAACAGGCCTGAAATTATGGCGATCTGCTGCACGGTCGCCAGGGCGCCGCGGTAGCGTGCCGGCGCCACTTCACTGATATAGGCTGGCGCCAGCACACTCGCAGCGCCGACCGCCAGTCCGCCAAGGACACGGAAAACGACAAACTCCACGGAGCCTTCGGCGACCCCTGAACCCCAGGCGCTGATAATGAAACACACGGCCGCCCAGCGCAGGATGCCGCGACGTCCGAAGCGGTCCGCCAGTCGGCCGGCGAAAAACGCGCCGGCTGCGCAGCCGAGCAGCATCGAGGCGACGTTGAAGCCGGTTCCCACACTGTCGGAGTTGAACGCCGTTTGCAGCCCGTCGACCGTGCCGTTGATGACACCCGAGTCGAAGCCGAACAGGAAGCCACCGATCGTCGCGATGCAGCAGATGATAATGATGTAGAACGTGTGCTGAGAACCTTCGCTGGCAGCGTTCAATGTGTGTCCCCTGATTTCGTATCGCGTCCGAGCCGTGGGCAATTATGCACCGCGCTGTATTGATGTGCACGACGCTGGCACAATTGGGCGCTCTCGCAAGCAGAATCGAGCTACCGATGCCAGGACTCTATTTCGAGGAATTCAGCGTTGGCCAGACGTTTGACCATCCGATACGCCGCACGATCACGGAAACGGACAACGTCCTCCTCACGACGATGACGCACAATCCGGCGGCGCTGCACCTGGATGCCGAGTACATGAAAAGCACGCCGTACGGCAAGCCGCTGGTCAACAGCTGCCTCACGCTCAGTTTCATGGTCGGCATATCCGTCAACGACACGACTCATGGCACCACGGTCGCGAACCTTGGCTGGGACGAGGTCCGTTTTCCGAAACCGCTGTTCTGCGGCGACACTATTCATGTTCGCACCGAGGTTCTGGAAGTCCGTGACAGCAAATCGCGCCCCGATAACGGCATCGTCGTGTTCGCTCACCGCGCCTTCAACCAGGAGGATGAACTGGTCGGCGAATGCAAGCGCTCGGCGTTGATGCTGAGATCGCCCGGATGAACCGCAGTTTCCTGTTCGTACCGGCCGACAGCGAACGCAAACTGCAAAAAGCCGGTGACGTCGGCGCCGATGCGCTGATCCTTGACCTCGAAGATTCGGTGGCGCCCGACGCGCGGCCCGATGCGCGTGCCATGGCGGCGGAGTACATACCCGGCAAGCCTGACGTCTGGGTTCGCATCAACCCGCTCGACGCAGTGGACTCGGCGGCGGACCTCGAGGCCGTCATGCCGTCCTCGCCAGCGGGCATCGTTTTGCCGAAGCCTCGCAATGGCGCCGATGTTGCCGAGTTGTCCCGCCGCATCGACGAGCTCGAGCAATGCCACGGAATTCCGCCTGGTCGGACCGGCATCATTGCCCTGTGCACCGAAGTTCCGGAGGCCCTGCTGACGCTGCACAGTTATATCGGGGCAACGCCGCGTCTCAGCGGCCTGTCCTGGGGCGCGGAGGATCTCTCGGTGGCTGTGGGCGCGAGCGCCAATCGTGACGAGCGGGGCGAGTGGCTGCCCCTGTTCCAGATGGCGCGCAACCTGTGTTTGCTCACCGCGTCAGCCGTGGAAGTTGCAGCGATAGATACGGTCTATACGGACTTTCGTGACGATGAAGGCTTGCTACGCTATGCGGCGAATGCGCGTCGGGACGGGTTCAGCGGAATGCTGGCGATTCATCCTGGTCAGGTCGAGGCGATCAACGCGGCGTTCGTGCCTTCGACGGCGGAAGTCGAACATGCCGAGCGTGTCGTTGCCGCGTTCGACGCAAACCCGGGTGCGGGCACGATCGGCATGGACGGCAAGATGCTCGATCGGCCGCACCTCGTTCAGGCGCAGCGTATTTTGGCACTGGCAAAGCGTACGAACAGCTGAAGAGAGGAAGGCAGAACACTATGGACACGCAGATTTACCCGGTTGCGGAGACCACCAAAGAAAGGGCGTTGATCGATGCGGCGCAGTACGAGGCAATGTACGCGCGCTCGGTTGACGACAACGAGGGTTTCTGGGCGGAACAGGCACGGCGCATCGACTGGATCAAGCCGTTTACCAAGGTCAAGGATGTGTCCTTCGCGAAGGACGATCTGCACATCCGCTGGTTTTACGACGGCTCCCTGAACGTCTGCTTCAACTGCGTGGATCGGCACCTCGATGCGAAGGGGGACGACGTCGCCATCATCTGGGAAGGCGACGACCCGGGCCGCGACCTGAAGATAAGCTATAGCGACCTGCATGCGCGCGTCTGCAAATTTTCCAATTCCCTGAAAGCCCTCGGCGCCAAGAAGGGCGACCGCATAACGCTGTACATGCCCATGATTCCCGAGGCGGCCATCGCGATGCTCGCCTGCGCGCGAATAGGCGCCGTGCATTCCGTCGTCTTCGGCGGATTCTCGCCCGATGCGCTGGCGGGCCGCATTTCGGACTGCGAATCGAACATCGTCGTCACGGCGGATGAAGGCCTCCGCGGCGGAAGGATCGTGCCGCTCAAAGCCAACGTGGACGCTGCGGCAGCACGGCCCGAAGTCACGACGCTGGAGAAGGTCCTCGTCGTTCGCAACACCGGCAACGACGTCAATATCGATGGCGAACGGGATGTCTGGCTTCATGAAATCGAGGAAACGGTTGAGGCTGATTGCCCGTGCGAGGAAATGAACGCCGAGGATCCGCTGTTCATCCTCTACACCTCCGGTTCCACGGGAACACCCAAGGGCGTGCTGCACACGACCGGCGGTTATCTCGTTTACGCGGCCCTGACCCATGAGCAGGTGTTCGACTACCATCCCGGCGATGTCTACTGGTGCACTGCGGATGTGGGCTGGGTCACTGGTCATAGTTACATCGTCTACGGTCCGCTGGCCAATGGCGCCATCACGCTCATGTTCGAAGGCGTGCCGAATTACCCGACCTCGTCTCGTTTCTGGGAAGTTTGCGACAAGCACGACGTCAACATTTGCTACACGGCGCCCACTGCCATCCGGGCATTGATGCGCGAAGGCGACGAACCCGTCAAGAAGACCTCGCGCAAGAGCTTGCGCCTGCTCGGCTCGGTCGGCGAACCGATCAATCCTGAGGCGTGGGAGTGGTACTACCACGTCGTGGGCGAGTCACGCTGCCCGATCGTCGATACCTGGTGGCAGACGGAAACCGGCGGCATCCTGATCAGCCCGCTGCCCGGAGCGACGGCGCTGAAACCGGGTTCGGCCAGCAAACCGCTGTTCGGCGTCATGCCGGCAATCGTCGACGGTGAAGGCAAGCAACTCGACGGTGCCATTGAAGGCAACCTGGTCATCACGGACAGCTGGCCAGGTCAGATGCGCACCGTGTACGGCGACCACCAGCGCTTCGTCGATACCTATTTCGCGACCTTCGAAGGAACGTACTTCACGGGTGACGGCGTGCGCCGCGACGAGGACGGCTATTACTGGATCACGGGCAGGGTGGACGACGTCCTCAACGTTTCCGGTCATCGCATGGGTACCGCGGAAGTCGAGAGCGCGCTCGTGTCGCACGACGACGTTGCCGAGGCCGCCGTAGTCGGCTATCCGCACGACATCAAGGGGCAGGGCATCTATGCCTACGTCACGTTGATGGAAGGCGTCGAGGCCAGCGACGACCTGCGCGCGGAACTGCAAAAGTGGGTCCGTAAGGAAATCGGGCCGATTGCCAAACCCGACCTGCTGCAATGGGCGCCGGGGTTGCCGAAGACGCGCTCGGGCAAGATCATGCGGCGCATCCTGCGCAAGGTCGCGGCCGACGACTTCGGTAATCTGGGTGACACGTCGACACTGGCGGATCCGGCGGTCGTCGATGACCTCATCGCCAATCGTCAGAATCGAGCTTGAGAATTGCGCGGCTGAATTCGGCGGGTCAGGCTTTTAGCTGATCCGCCGATATTTCTTGGGACATGCTGTTGTCGAGTTCGTCGATGAAGCTCTGATCGAGTTCCTGCGCCCCGGTTTCCGAAATAACGTCGAGAACCTCGTCATCCTCGAATGCCGATTCCTCAGGCGTTTGCGCTTGCGTTGGCGCGGGCGATTCGAGTTTTTGCGTTTTCATGAACTCGTCATCCACAGGGTCGCTCGCGGCGGCATGCAGTGGACTGCCGGCCGTTCCTTCACGGTCGTGTCGCTGGTACTCGGCAACCTGGCGTTCATAGGCTTTGACGAATTCTTCACCGAACATCTGCGGAAAGCGGCCGCCGCCTTTCTCGGTCATGATCGGGTACAGGTCGCGGTACAGTTCCCAGTACTTGGACCTGTTCATGAACGCGAACAGCTTGCTGCCCTTCATCGTGCGATCGAAGCCTTCCTGCAACTCGTCCGGGTCGAAACGGTCCGCAAACTCGATGAATGCGCTGTTCATCGCGTCGAGGAAAGCGTTTTGGTGATTCAGCAAGTCGCGGCAGACCTCGCGAATTGCGTCCCGCGCGCCCAGGTACTCTCCCTCGCCGCCGACGAGCAACTGCTTGACGAGGTCGGAGGAGCTCTCCGAGAACTTCAGCGGGTTGTTGTGCCGGGGCAGAACCGTCGTCTGGTCCAGGCGAAAGGCGTTCTTGAGGTTCGCACGGCTCGATAGCAGGGCGACAATACCCTCGACAAACTCGCGCATGACGTGACCGGCTATGAGCATCATCTCGGGTCGATTGACCGACGGATGCAATTCCGCACGACTGATGCCGAGGCCGTCGAGAAACGAGTCGAACAGGTCTTCAGCAGAAACGCCAAGCGACTTGTCTTGCTTCGCTGCGCGCTTTTCATCGTTGGCGGCGGGTTCCGCCGGTGCCGGGCTCGGTGGCGGCTGAGCGTTGAAAGAATCGCCGAAGAGCGCCGACTGAAACTCGTCGTCGCCGGTGAGTTCTTCCTCGTCCAGCAACTTGATGCCGGTGCGCAGCGATACCTCGTCGACGAGCTGCTCGATATTGTCAGGGACGACCGTGGGGTCCGGTTCGAGCGGCATTGCGAGGCTCTCGCCCGAATCGACCGACACCACGAACTGGAAGTCACCCATGCGGAGGCGATCGCCGTCGAACAGGCGCCGCGGATTGCCTTTGCCGATGGGCTCGACGTCGTCGTTGACAAAGACGCCGTTGCTGCTGGTATCGAGCAGGTAGTAGATGCCGCCCTTGTGGTCTATCGTAGCGTGGCGGCCGGAAATATAACGATCGGGATCCGGCAGAATCCAGTCGTTTTCGAGAGACCGGCCTATCGAGCCACCCTCCTCACGGAATTCCCGGACGGCGTCATCGCCGACAATATCGGCGTGCTCGCTGACGATTTTGAGTTCAAGCGGCATGGCAATCCTCTTTGATTGTGCTCAATTGTGCAGTGAATCAAGGAGATAGGCTGATACCCAGTTCACATAATCGGACGCACGCAGCCGCTCCAGGGCCTTGATTTCCCACAAAACGGGCCATAAACACGAGATTTGGGTACACTTCATCGCCGATTATGAGTAACAAGCATCTTTTCAAGGTCGTATTCATGTCCCAGGGACAGGTCTACGAGATCTATGCCCGTCACGTCGGTCACGGCGAGTTGTTCGGTTTCGTCGAGGTCGAAGAGCTCGTTTTCGGGGAAAAAACCACGCTGGTCGTCGACCCGTCCGAGGAGCGCATCAAGTCCGAATTCGAAAACGTCCGGCGCACCTACCTGCCGATGCACTCGATCGTTCGCATCGACGAGGTCGACAAACAGGGAATCAGCAAGATCAGCAAGCTCGAAGGCAGCAATGTCGCGCAATTCCCGTTGCCGGTTTACACGCCCGGAGACAGCAATAAGTAGGTGGTTCGCAAAAGGGACATCCAGTAATATCCCGATTCCGATGCCAACCACCCTCCGATAAGGTTTTACCTACCGAAATGCTGGAATTGCCCGGACAGTCGGCCCTGTCCAATTTCCGCCTTGCGAAGCTGACTCGCACATTGCAACGTGCGGATGAACGGGTCGACGCCGTAGAGGCGCGTTTCGTTTACCTCATCGACATCAATGGCAAACTCGCCAAAAAAGAGCGTTCGCGACTCGACGCCTTGCTGCTGCACGGTGACCAGCCGGGCAAGTTGAGCAAGGCCGCGAAAAAGCTCTACGTCGTCCCCCGGCCCGGCACGATTTCGCCGTGGTCGAGCAAGGCGACTGACATCGCCAGGGCCTGCGATATCGATGCGGTCGAGCGCATTGAACGTGGCGTATGCTACGGGCTGCGGTTTTCGGGCAAGGTCGGGGACGACAGTGCACTGGCGTTGGGCCACTTACTGTGCGATCGCATGACGGAAGTCGTTTTCGACAAGGTGGACAAAGCAAGCGCGCTATTCGAGACGCACGAGCCTGCGCCGGTCGTTACCGTGCCGCTTGCCGATGAAGGACGCGAGGCGCTGGTAGCCGCGAACAGCGACCTGGGGCTCGCGCTGTCCGATGAAGAAATCGACTACCTGGTCGCTTGCTACAGCGACTTGCAGCGCGACCCGAACGATGTGGAACTCATGATGTTTGCGCAGGCAAATTCCGAGCACTGCCGGCACAAGATATTCAACGCGAGCTGGGTGATCGACGGCGAGAAACAGGACAAGCGCCTGTTCGGCATGATCAAGTCCACTACCGAGAATGCGCCAGACGGTGTCCTGTCCGCCTACAACGACAACGCGGCCGTCATCGAAGGATGGAATGGGGCGCGCCTGATGCCGCGCCCGGCGGACCGTGAATACGAGTTCGTCGAAGAGCCGATTCACATACTCATGAAGGTCGAAACGCACAATCATCCGACGGCTATTTCGCCGTTTCCGGGAGCGGCGACGGGCTCGGGCGGCGAGATCCGGGACGAAGGGGCAACGGGCCTCGGCGCCAAACCGAAAGCGGGTCTCACGGGTTTTACGGTGTCGCATCTGCGCATCCCTGGCTATGCCCAGCCATGGGAAGACGACTTCCCGCATCCCGACCGGATGGCGACGCCGCTGGAGATCATGATCGACGGGCCGATCGGCGGCGCGGCGTTCAACAACGAATTCGGCCGGCCCAATCTCGCCGGGTACTTTCGTACCTATGAGAGCCGACTGCCGGGCCTCGCGGACAACGAGATTCGTGGCTACCACAAGCCGATCATGATTGCCGGCGGCGTCGGCAACGTTCGCGCCGAACACGCGAACAAGATCGATGTGCCGGTCGGTGCCGCGATTGTTGTGCTGGGCGGGCCCGCCATGCTGATCGGTCTGGGCGGCGGCGCAGCGTCTTCGCTTGCCAGCGGCACGTCCAGCGAGGACCTGGACTTCGCATCGGTGCAGCGTGGCAACCCCGAAATGGAGCGGCGCGCCCAGGAAGTCATCGACCGATGCTGGGAAATGGGGGCCGATAGCCCGATATTGCTGATTCACGATGTCGGTGCGGGCGGATTGTCGAACGCCGTGCCGGAAGCAGTGGACCACAGCAAGCACGGCGCGACGATCGAATTGCGCGATGTCGATAACGCGGAACGGGGCATGTCGCCAATGGGCATCTGGTGTAACGAAGCGCAAGAACGCTACGTGCTCATCGTGGGTTACGATCGCATCGATGAGTTCAAGGCGTTGTGCGAACGCGAGCGCTGTCCCATGTCGGTGATTGGCACTCTGACCGACGACGGCAATCTCGTCGTCAGCGACCGCGAATTCGACAATCGTGCCGTCGACATGCCGTTGCAGATGCTACTCGGCAACCCGCCGAGCATGGAGCGCGACGTCGAGCGCGCAATCTTGCCGGACGACGGTCTGGACCTGTCGAATATCGAGCTCGAGGAAGCAGCGCTGCGCGTGTTGCGTTTTCCGGCGGTCGGTGACAAGTCATTTCTCATCCACATCGGTGATCGCACCGTCGGTGGCATGAGCGCGCGGGACCAGCTCATCGGTCCCTGGCAGGTTCCGGTGAGTGACGTGGCCATTACCGCTTCGGGCTTCTCCGCCAGGACCGGCGAGGCGATGGCGATGGGTGAGCGCACGCCGCTAGCGGCGACCAATGCTCCGGCATCAGGCCGCATTGCCGTTGCCGAAGCGATTACCAATATCGCTGCGGCACCCATTGCCGATCTCGGCAAGGTCCGACTCTCGGCCAATTGGATGGCGGCTGCCGGACATCCGGGCGAGGATGCAAACCTTTATGACACCGTCAAAGCAGTGGGTGACGAACTGTGCCGTGAGATCGGCGTCGCGATACCTGTCGGTAAGGATTCGATGTCGATGCGCACGCGCTGGCAGGACGATACTGGGGAACACCAGGTCGTCGCACCTGTTTCGCTGATCGTATCGGCGTTCGCGCCCGTAGATGACGTTACGCGTCACATGACGCCGCAACTGAAACGTTCCGATGAACCAAGCTACTTACTGCTTTTTGACCTTGGATCGGGCAGGAATCGGCTCGGTGCGTCCTGCCTGGCGCAGGCCTATCGGCGCACAGGGGGCGCAACTCCGGACCTCGACGATCCCGAATTGCTCAGGAGCTTCTTCGCGGCCATCCAGGAACTCAATTCGCGCGACATGCTGCTCGCGTATCACGATCGTAGCGACGGTGGTCTGTTGGCGACGGTCGCCGAGATGATATTCGCAAGCCGCCTTGGCGTGTCGCTTGCACTCAGCGGCTCGCACAGAGAAGTGCTGGGGGCCTTGTTCAGTGAGGAAATCGGCGCAGTCGTCCAGGTCGCGAAAACCAAGCTCACCCAGATTCAGATGGTCCTCGATCGCCACGGGATCTCCGCAACCGCTATCGGCCGCGTCGAAGAGGAGCCGAAACTCACCGTCCGCAGCGACGACAAGCTCGTGCTCGAGCTCGATCGCGCGACCATGCAACGCGCGTGGTCGGAAACGAGCTACCGCATCCAGGCATTGCGCGACAACCCGACCACGGCCAAACAGGAATTTGACCGCATACTGGATGATGACGACCCGGGCCTGAACGTCCGCCTGAGTTTCGACCCGAGCGACGATATTGCGCGGTCGTTTCGCAGTGGCCCGAAGCCGCGCGTCGCGATCCTTCGCGAGCAGGGCGTCAACAGCCAGAATGAAATGGCCGCTGCATTCATGCGTGCCGGCTTCGCCGCTGTCGACGTTCACATGAGCGACCTGCTCAGCGGCCGGGACACGCTGGATACGTACCAGGGCCTCGTCGCCTGCGGTGGCTTCTCGTTCGGTGACGTACTCGGGGCCGGAGGCGGCTGGGCCAAGTCCGTTCTTTATCACTCGCGTACCCGTGACCAGTTTGCCGCATTCTTCGAACGCAGCGATACGTTTGCGCTTGGCGTCTGTAACGGTTGCCAGATGATGTCGCAAATGCGTGAGCTTATTCCCGGCGCCGACAATTGGCCGCGGTTCCTGCGCAACACCTCGGAGCAATTCGAGGCGCGCCTGAGCCTGGTCGAAGTCGTCGAGAGCCCATCGTTGTTCCTGCAGGGTATGGCCGGCTCGCGTCTGCCCATCGCCACATCGCATGGCGAGGGCAGAGCGGCATTCGATGACGAATCGGCGCGCTACACGGCGTCCTACACCGTCGCGCTGCGCTATGTCGACAACTACGGTGAAGTGGCCGATCGCTACCCGGCTAATCCGAACGGCTCACTGGACGGAATCTGCGGCCTCAGTAACGACAGCGGGCGCGTGACCATCATGATGCCTCATCCTGAACGAGTGGCGCTGACGCGCCAGAACTCGTGGCACCCCGAGGAATGGGGCGACGACGGTCCGTGGCTGCGCATGTTCCGCAATGTCAGGGTGGCGCTCGCTTAGATTCTGCTATGCCGAGGCGAGGTTGCCGTTGCTCTCGGAGACGAAGAACCGTCGTACCTTGATCGCGCGAGCCAGTTTTCCATGGCGCACGAAGCACTGGTAGAACATGTCCTTGAGCACTTCCAGGAGAATGCCGGCTTGTGCGCGATTCAGCAGCGGGAGGTCTTCGTGCTGGCCGGAGCCGAATAGTACGGACTTGATAGGCTCGAATGACTCGTCGTCGATGCCCGCGATGTCCTGCGCGACCATTACTTCTTCGAAGGCCCGCAATTTGCCGCCCTCACCGAGCGCCTCGAACGCGCTGACGGACGCCCTCCGGCACATCGACGCGAACGCGTTGAAGTTATTACCGGAGTAACAAGACAGCGCTTCGCGAAACAGGACTTCCGTCGTTTTTGGCAGGTAGGAAAAAGAAAATCGTTCCTTGGGCCTTTCGAGTTCGATGAAATTGCGATACAGCTCGACGCGATTCTCGGTGTACTCGCGAACGGCGAAACGCAGGAAAACGGGCGCGTCGCAGGCATCGCATTTGTACACCAGTCCCACGTGCTTGGGTTGGTCCCTGAGCAGGGACGCCGCGCTCGGCACCGACTGCGGGGTCATGTTTGCATAGACGCCGCAGTACGGACACTCGAGGCCGATTCGCTCGGCGAGATTGCTATCCAGGCCCTGATGCTTGTCAATTATTAACGCCATTTCGCCCTGTATTATTATTTATGGTGGACGGCAGTTTTATCCAGATCAATCAGCGACTTCAGTATGCACCATAGACAATGCGCCGCCGCCGCCGCTTGACATAATAACGATAATCCTAGCCGCTATTGTCCCCAATTTCCCACAGCGTCGCGCGCGGCCTCGTTGACCGGCCGTGCGATCAGGGCAGTGCGCGTCAATGTCACTTCGAAACGCGCGCCGTCGGCCATGGGTACATAAGTAGCGGTGCCGTAATACGCGTCCACGCCCGGCATGAGCACCGGGAACTTGCGCGCCACGCGCCAGACGTCGAGAGCGGGTTGCTCCGATAGTGAATGCACGGTGCGCTGTTCCGACATTTCGTCCCCAATATCCGCATACCGCCCGCTCAGGCGATCGAGCTGGTAGATGGGATCGAGTCCGAGCAGTGTCGCAGGGGGTTTCCAATTGATGACGCGCGCGTCCATTTGCCACTCGTCGCCGCGCAACGGCAGCAGACGGTCCGCTTGGCCGTCGATCATGAGTCGCGCGACGTATTCACCCGGCGCCGATTGCGAAAACTCGATCTGGCTGACCGTTTGCTCGTCGATCAGCCTTCCGTAACCGTAATAACTGAAGACGAGCAGGATGCTCGCTCCGCCGACGGCTCCCGAGGCGACGCCGCCCGCCACCGACCCCGTTGCGCGCACCGGCCTGCGCTTGCGGGCATGGCGAAACGCGGAGAAGACGAAGAACAATGCCAGGAGCGTGAATACGGCGCTGGCGGAAAGCAGGATGTTCACAGTCTGTCCTCGAAAAAAGCGGTCAGGCGTTCAACCTCTTATACTTGATTCGGTGCGGATTTGCCGCCTCCGAGCCGAGCCGGCGCTTGCGGTCCTCTTCGTAGTCGGCGTAATTGCCCGCGAACCAGACGACTTCGCTGTTGCCCTCGAATGCGAGGATATGGGTCGCTATGCGATCGAGAAACCAGCGATCGTGCGAAATCACGATCGCCGAGCCCGGGAATTCGAGCAGCGCTTCTTCGAGGGCCCGCAGGGTTTCCACGTCGAGGTCATTGGTCGGCTCGTCCAGCAGCAGGAAATTTCCTCCCGCTCGCAGCATTTTCGCGAGATGCACGCGGTTACGTTCACCTCCGGACAGGAGGCCGATTTTTTTCTGCTGATCCTGGCCGCGAAAATTAAAGCGGCCGACGAATGCGCGTGAAGAGGTTTCGTAGTTACCGACTGTGATCATGTCGAGACCGTCGGATATTTCTTCCCAGACAGTCTTCTCGTCATTGAGGCTGTCGCGTGACTGATCGACGCTGGCGAGCTGCACGGTGTCACCGAGGCGCAGCGTTCCGGCGTCCGGCTGCTCTTCGCCCGTTATCATGCGGAACATCGTCGTCTTGCCGGCGCCGTTCGGTCCGATTACGCCCACGATCCCGCCGGGCGGCAGCTGGAAACTGAGCCCATCGACCAGTAGTTTGTCTCCGAAGCCTTTCCTGAGATCGTTGACCTCGAGCACAACGTCGCCGAGACGCGGACCGGGCGGAATGTAAATCTCGTTGGTCTCGTTGCGCTTCTGGTAGGCCGGCGATGAGATTTCTTCGAATTGCCGCAGACGAGCCTTGGACTTGGCCTGTCGTCCCTTGGGGTTGCTGCGAACCCATTCCAGTTCGTGTTGCATCGCTCTTTGCCGCGCCCGCTCCGAGGCCTCTTCCTGCCTTAGCCGCGCTTCCTTTTGTTCGAGCCACGACGAGTAGTTGCCTTCCCAAGGGATGCCGTGACCGCGATCGAGCTCGAGAATCCAGCCGGCGACGTTGTCCAGGAAGTATCGGTCATGGGTCACGGCAATCACCGTGCTCGGGTACTCGTCGAGAAAGCGTTCCAGCCAGGCGACCGATTCCGCATCGAGGTGATTGGTCGGTTCGTCGAGCAGCAGCATGTCCGGTTGCGACAGCAGCAGGCGGCACAACGCCACGCGGCGGCGCTCGCCACCGGATAGTTTCGTCACGTCGGCGTCCCACGGCGGCAGCCGCAATGCGTCGGCCGCGATCTCCAGTTTGCGATCCAGTTCCCAGGCCCCGACGGCATCAATGCCATCCTGCAGTTTGCCTTGTTCCTCCAGCAACGAGTTCATCTCGTCGTCGTCCATCGGTTCGGCAAACTTATCGCTGATTTCGTTGAAGCGATCGACCAGCGCCTTGGTCTCGGCGACACCCTCCTCGACGTTGCCGCGTACGTCTTTTGCGGCGTCGAGTTCCGGTTCCTGCGGCAGGTAACCGATCTTGATGCCCGCCTGAGGTCGTGCCTCGCCGTCGATCTCGGTGTCGAGTCCCGCCATGATGCGCAACAACGTGGATTTTCCCGAGCCGTTGAGACCGAGCACGCCGATCTTGGCGCCCGGAAAAAAACTCAGCGAGATATCGCGAAGGATGTGGCGCTTGGGCGCCACGACCTTTGCGACGCGATTCATAGTGTAGATGTACTGTGCCATGGTCAGACCGGTTGCAATCGTCCTTGTTGAAGAGCGCGCATTATCGGGTATGCTGCCCCACAAGAAAACAACCATAAGGCGTCCATGAGCGACACCGTGCTTGTTTACAGGGGAGAGTCGATCGCCGCTTATGGCTTCGGTGACCCGCATCCGTTCGGAACCGACCGTCATGACGTGTTCCATGCCGAACTCGACCAGGCGGGGCTGGGCGACGCCATCGACTACGGACACCCGCGGCCGGCGCTGGTGGACGAACTGCTGCTGTTTCATACGGCGGACTACATCGACAAGGTCTCGCGGATGTCGGCAGCAGGAGAGGGCTGGCTCGACGACGGCGATACCCCGGCAGTCGCGGGGATCTACGACGGGGCATCGGCCGTGGTCGGCGCCGTGCTCTGTGCCGTCGACGAGATCATGCACGGCCACCACAGGCGGGCTTTCGTTCCGATCGCCGGCCTGCACCATGCGGCCCGCTCCAGTGCCGCCGGTTTTTGCGTTTTCAACGATTGCGGCATAGCCGTCGAGTACCTGCGCAAGCAGTTCGGGCTCAGGCGAATCGCCTACGTCGATATCGACGCACACCATGGCGACGGCGTTTTCTACGGCTTCGTGGACGATCCCGACCTGATCTTCGCCGACATTCATGAGGACGGCCGTTTTCTGTACCCGGGCACGGGTGCGGCGGAGGAGACCGGCAAGGGCTGGGCGCGCGGCACCAAGCTCAATATTCCGCTGGCGCCGGGTGCCGATGACGGTGACTTTCACGCGGCCTGGCGGGACGTCGAGGCCTTTATCGAGGCAGCCGAGCCCGAGTTCATCATCATGCAGTGCGGCGCGGACAGCCTCGAGGGCGACCCGATCACGCATCTCTGCTGGACCGAAGAGGCGCACGCGGCGGCAGCAGCCTCGCTGTGCCGCCTCGCCGACAAGCACTGCGAGGGCCGCATCGTCGGTACCGGCGGTGGCGGCTACAACCGGCGCAACCTGGCGCGTGCCTGGACGCGTGTCGTGCAGTCCTTCGTGGAAACGCTGTAGATACAGTTCGCGGTGCCATCTGCGCCGGTAAACAGGTAAGATCGCGATCTTTCGCGCCCCCCCAATGCCGTACGGAGAATGCCCGGATGTTCGACACCTCGACGACGATCGAATCCTTCGATCCCGAAGTTGCCAAAGCCATTGCCCAGGAAAACCGACGCCAGGAAGAGCACGTCGAGCTGATCGCGTCCGAGAACTATGCCAGCCCGCGTGTTATGGCGGCGCAGGGCACCGTGCTCACGAACAAGTACGCCGAAGGTTACCCGGGCAAGCGCTATTACGGTGGCTGCGAGTACGTTGACGATGTCGAGACGCTGGCGATCGAACGCGCCATGAAGCTCTTTTCTGCGGACTACGCCAACGTGCAGCCTCACTCGGGGTCGCAGGCCAACGCGGCCGTCTACCACGCCCTGGTCGAGCCCGGCGACACCATCCTCGGCATGAGCCTCAACGAAGGCGGCCACCTGACGCATGGCTCGCCGGTGAATTTCTCGGGCAAGCTTTTCAATGTCGTGCCCTACGGACTCGTGCCGGAAACCGGCCTGATCGATTACGACAAGGTGCAGGCAATCGCCTTCGCGCACCAGCCGAAAATGATCGTGGCCGGTTTCTCCGCCTACTCGCAGGTGGCGGACTGGGCGCGTTTTCGCCAGATCGCCGACAGCGTCGGCGCCTTCCTGTTCGTGGACATGGCCCACGTCGCCGGCCTCGTGGCCACGGGGCATTATCCGAGCCCCGTGCCCTATGCCGATGTCTGCACGTCGACCACGCACAAGACGCTGCGCGGTCCGCGCGGCGGCATAATTGTCGCGCGAGCCAACGAACAACTGACGAAACGCTTCAATTCACTTGTCTTCCCGGGCACGCAAGGCGGCCCGTTGATGCACGTCATCGCGGCCAAGGCCGTGGCATTCAAGGAGGCCCTTGAGCCGGAGTTCAAAGACTACCAGGGCAAGGTCATCGAGAACGCCAAGGTCATGGCCGGAGTCCTCATGGAACGCGGCTATTCGATCGTTTCCGGCGGCACGGAAAATCATCTCATGCTGGTGAGCCTTATCGACCAGGGCATTACGGGCAAGGCCGCGGATGCGGCGCTCGGTAGTGCGAACATTACAGTCAACAAGAATTCGGTGCCCAACGACCCGCAGTCGCCGTTCGTGACCAGCGGCCTGCGTCTCGGCACGCCGGCCATCACGACGCGCGGTTTCGGAGCGGAGGAAACGCGCCAGCTAACGGGCTGGATAGCAGATATACTCGATGACATCGAAAACGAGGAAACAATCGAGCGCGTCCGGAACCAGGTGCTGGACCTTTGCAAGCGGTTTCCGGTGTACGTCTGATTGACCCGCAAGAGCACTAGGCGCTTATGCACTGTCCGTTTTGTGGCCATGAAGAAACCAAGGTCATAGACTCGCGTCTCGCGGGTGAAGGCCGGCAGATCCGCCGCCGCCGGCAGTGTCTCGCCTGTAACGAACGCTTTACTACCTTCGAGTCGGCAGAACTGGTCATGCCGCGACTCATCAAGAACGACAACAGCCGGCAGCCGTTCGACGAGAACAAGTTGCGCAACAGCATGATCAGGGCGCTGGAGAAGCGGCCGGTGCCGAGCGATCAGCTCGAAGAAGCCATCGGGCACCTGGTCCACAGGCTCAGGACAATGGGTGAACGCGAAGTGCCTTCGCGCCTTGTCGGCGACCTCGTCATGGAAGAGCTGCGCGCACTCGATGAGGTCGCGTATGTTCGCTTCGCGTCAGTTTATCGGCGCTTTCAGGACGTCAATGAGTTCGAGGACGAGATCAAGCGGCTGCAGAAGATCTCGGAGACCGTTGCGAGCCGTGAACAGATGTCGTTGCTGCCCGAATTGCTCGGCAAAAAGAAGCGCTGACAATGCCGGTTTTTTCTGCATCCGACAGCGCTCACATGGCGCGCGCGCTGCAACTGGCCGAGCGCGGCCAGTATTCGGCACACCCCAACCCGATGGTCGGTTGCGTGATCGTCAGGGACAACCAGGTCGTAGGCGAGGGTTGGCACGCCATGGCCGGTGAGCCGCACGCAGAGATCAATGCGCTGCAAGCCGCCGGCGACGATGCGCAGGGCGCCACCGTCTATGTCACGCTGGAACCGTGCGCGCATGACGGCAAAACGCCGCCCTGCAGTACGGCGCTGGTCGAGGCGGGCGTCGCAAGAGTCATCGCGGCAATGCAGGATCCTTTTCCACGCGTAGCAGGCCGTGGCCTGGGGCGGCTGAAGGAGGCCGGTATCGAAACCGCCGTCGGCCTCATGCAAGCCGCGGCGGAGTCGCTCAATGCGGGTTTTGTCAGCCGAGTGACGAGAAACAGGCCGCTCGTGCGCCTCAAAGTGGCTGCGAGTATCGACGGGGCAATTGCCATGAAAAGCGGTGATAGCCAATGGGTGTCGGGCCCGGAGGCACGTCATGACGTGCAGCGGCTGCGTGCGAGTTCGGGTGCGATTATGACGGGTATCGGCACGGTGATCGCGGACGACCCGTCGCTGAACGTTCGTGCGCCGGAGCTTGATACGCGTGGAGTGCAGCCGTTGCGAGTGGTGCTCGACAGTCGCTTGCGTATGCCGCCGGCCGCGGGGATGCTGACGTTGCCCGGCACGACGCTGGTTTGCTGCACCGGGGACCGCGATGGCTCGCGGCTCGCCGACGCAGGCGCGGAAGTGCGCTCCTTCGCGCCGGACGGCGCGGTCGTCGACGTCAGTGCAGTGCTCGGGGACCTGGCGCGTCGCGAGGTCAACGTCGTCCTGGTCGAGGCGGGTCCCGGCGTTGCCGGCTATCTGCTGGAGAAAGATCTCGTCGACGAGCTTGTGATTTATCAGGCACCCCACATAATGGGCAGCGAAACCAGGGGAATGTTCCACACGCCCTCCTGGACGAGGCTGGCAGACCGCCGGAAGCTGGAGGTCTGCGATGTCCGTCGCATTGGCGACGATACGAGGATCACCGCGCGAGTCAGGCACTGATGTTTACCGGGATCATTAAAGCGATGGGTGAGATCACCGCGATCGACCGACGTGGCGGCGACGTGCGGCTGACCGTCCGTTCGTCGGGATTGCCGTGGGCGGACTACGAGCCGGGCGAGAGCATTTCGGTCAATGGCGTCTGTCTCACGGCGATTGCGCTTCACGACGATGGATTCGATACCGATGTGTCCGTCGAAACGCTGGACGTCACCGGGCTCGGAGGGCTGTCCATTGGCTCGCCGGTCAACCTGGAACCCGCGATCAGCCTCGGCGAACGCCTCGGAGGCCACCTGGTCAGCGGCCATGTCGATTGTACGGGAACCGTGGTATCCCGCGCCGCCGACGCGCGGTCGATAAGACTCGCCATCGAGATTCCGGAAGAGTTCTCGCGTTATGTCGCGAAAAAGGGCTCTGTCTGCGTTGACGGGGTCAGCCTTACCATCAACGAAGTATCGGGAAACGGCTTCGAGTCGAATATCATCCCGCACACGGCTGACGTCACGATTATCGGCGGCTACACCGTGGGCACCGTCGTCAATATCGAGGTCGACCTATTGGCGCGCTACATCGAGCGCCTGATCGGCAAGGACGATGGCGACATTTCAATAGACTTCCTAAAGGCGCATGGCTATGCCTGACAACACGACGATGCACCCGAGTGCGAAGGACACGACCTTAAGCGACATCGAAGACATCATTGCCGATATCGCGGCCGGCAAGATGGTCATTATGGTCGATGATGAAAACCGCGAAAACGAAGGCGACCTGATCATGGCTGCCGAGAAGGTCCGGGCCGAGGACGTCAATTACATGGCCACGCACGGGCGGGGGCTGATCTGCCTGACGCTATCGCGAGAACGCTGCAAGCAATTGCGCCTGCCTCTGATGGTGAGCGATACGGATGAGCATCACGCAACCAATTTCACGATTTCAATCGAGGCGGCCGAAGGCATCACTACGGGCATCTCCGCGCATGACCGGGCCAGGACCATTCAGGCGGCAGTTGCCCCGGATGCGAAACCCGAACACCTCAGTCAGCCCGGCCACATTTTTCCGGTTATGGCACAACCCGGCGGCGTACTCACGCGTGCGGGCCATACCGAAGCCGGTTGTGATCTCGCACGTCTCGCAGGTCTCGAGGCTGCAGCAGCAATCGTCGAGATCCTCAATGAAGACGGCACCATGGCGCGGCGGCCCGATCTGGAAAAATTTGCGCAGAAACGCCAGATCCGTATTGGCACGATCGCTGACCTGATTCGTTACAGGCTCGAGACAGAGCGCAACGTCGAACGAATCGCGGAACAGGTCATCGAAACCGAGTACGGCGAGTTCACGATGTACTGCTATGACGATCACATCAAGCAGTCGGTGCACGTTGCGCTCGTCAAAGGCGATTTGTCCTCGGTGGAGGCGCCGCTGGTGCGAGTGCACCTGCAGGATACGCTCGGCGACGTCATGGGCGTCAAGAGCGGCTCGCTCGGCTGGCCGTTGCACAGTGCCATCGAGCGGATATCGAGAGAGGAAGCGGGTGTCATCGTGTTGTTGCGTGACCAGGAATCGTCACGCGACTTCATGGACGCCGTCGAGACGCTCGGCCAGCATCCGGACGATCTGGAAGGGCGCCGCACGGGCGACGCCGTGCTGCGTACTTACGGCGTCGGCGCGCAGATTCTGCGCGACCTCGGCCTCAGCAAAATCCGTGTATTATCGGCGCCTAAGCAAATGTACGCGATTTCGGGCTTCGATCTCGAGATCACGGAGTACGTCTGAGAGCAGCGGCACACCATGGACAGGATAAAGACCACAGAAGGCGATCTCATCGTTCGCGATGCGCGTTTCGCGATCGTGGCGTCACGATTCAATGACTTCATCGTTGCATCGCTGATCAAGGGGTCGCTTCATTGCCTCAGGCAGCATGGCGCGGCGGATGCGGATATCGAGATCCTTCGCGTACCCGGCGCTTTCGAAATGCCGATTGCTGTCGACAAGGTGGCGGCATCGCGTCGCGTCGACGGAATCGTGGCATTGGGCGCGATTATTCGTGGCGGCACGCCGCATTTCGATTATGTCGCGAGCGAGTGCGTCAAGGGCGTAATGGCCGCCGGGCAGCGTCACGGGGTGCCCATCGGTAATGGCGTGTTGACGGTCGACACGATCGAGCAAGCGATTGAACGTGCCGGTACCAAGGCAGGGAACAAGGGCGAGGAAGCTACCCTGGCTGTTATCGAAATGGTCAACCTGCTCAGGCGAATCGACTGACGCCGTGAAGGGTTTTTTGCGATGAGTAAAGCCGGTTCGAAAGGAGCAGGCGCGCGCACACGCGCACGTGAACTGACGCTTCAGGCGCTTTACCAAAAGCAGATCGCCGGGCATTCGAGTGTCGAGCTGATGTCGCAGTTTCACGAACAGGTTGCCTACGAGCGCGTGGACCAGGAGTATTTCGACGAATTGCTGCCGGCAATCTGCGCGGCGCAGGCGGAACTGCAGGAAACCATCGAGGGGCTGATCGACCGGCCGCTCGAGCAGCTCGACCCGGTAGAATTCGGCATCCTGCTCATCGGTACCTATGAGCTCGAGTCTCGCATCGACATTCCGTACAAGGTCGTGATCAACGAGTGTGTCAATCTCGCAAAACGATTCGGTGCACTGGACGGACACAAGTTCATTAACGCCTGTCTCGATGTTGCATCGCAGTCCATACGCAAGATCGAGGTACAAGCAAACACCGGTGGATGAGTTCGAGCTGATACGCCGCTACTTCGACCGCCAGCGAGCAACGCCGGGCGTCATAACCGGCATCGGCGACGACGGCGCCATCCTTTCGGTGCCCGGCACCGGACTCGAACTTGTTCAGGTCGTCGATACGCTCGTTGAGGACGTGCATTTTCCGGCTGCCACGAGCGCCGCGGATATCGCGTATCGTGCGGTTGCCGTCAATCTTTCCGATATCGCCGCGATGGGCGCACGACCCCGCTGGATGACACTCGCGCTGACTATGCCGTCCGGAGATGAGCATTGGCTGGTCGAATTCGCGAAGGGTCTGTTCAAGGCGGCCGACGCGCACGAGGTCGCCCTGGTCGGCGGCGATACGACCCGCGGAGCATCGATTGTCGTGACTGTGAACATGACGGGCGAGGTAGCAGCGGGCAGGGCGTTGTTGCGAAGTGGCGCATCTGCCGGCGACACCATATTTGTCACAGGGACGATCGGCGACGCCGCGGCAGGCCTCGCGTTGCTGCAAAGCGGCGGCAACGACGACTTTCTGTGCGGCCGGTTCCTGAGGCCGAGTGCACGCGTCGACACCGGTGCCCGTCTTGTCGGCCGTGCCAGCGCGGCAATCGATTTATCCGATGGGCTGCTGGGCGACCTCAGGAAGCTGCTTGACGCAAGCGGTGTCGGCGGCGAAATAGACGTTGCCAGCGTGCCGTTGTCCAACGCCATGAAGTCACGGTTCGAGCAGGAAGAGCGAACGCGGTTCGCCCTGTTTGGCGGCGATGACTACGAACTCTGTTTCACGGCGGCCGACGAGCGAATTTCCGACCTCGATGACGCGAGTCCGATCGGACGAGTCACAGGCGAATCGGGTCTCGTCTGTCGCCTTGATGGCGACATTGTGGATTACGACGATAGCGGTTACCGTCACTTCCGATGAACAGCCCCGACAATCTTGCGCGCAAAGTCATAACCGACCCGGTCAACTTCCTCGCTTTTGGTTTTGGCACCGGTCTGGCGCCGTTTGCGCCCGGAACGTTCGGCTCGATTCCCGGCGTGCTGTTGTTCTGGCTGACTGTCAGCCTCGGGCTTTATGTTCAATTGGCAATTGCGTTAGTGCTGGCCCTTGCCGGCGTCTGGATATGTGGCGAAAGCGCGCGGCGCATAGGCGTTCACGATCACGGTGGCATTGTTTGGGACGAAATTACCGGAATGTACATCACGCTGCTGATAGCGCCGTTTACGGTAACCGGCTGGCTGCTTGCGTTTGCGCTTTTTCGCGTGATGGATATTGTCAAACCCTGGCCGATTCGGGACCTGGATCACAGACTGGGAGGAGGCGTGGGAATTATGCTGGACGACCTCGTAGCCGCGCTGTATGCCGCAGTAGTACTGGGTTTGTACAGGTGGCTCATGATCTAGACAGTTGAGACACAATGGCGAGCAAGGTAAGCGAAATTCAGCGCCCGGCTGACGTGCCCGAGAAAATCGGCAAATACGTCATCATCAACAAAATTGGCAAAGGAAGCACCGGCACCGTCTACCTGTCTCACGATCCGTATTACCGGCGTGACGTAGCGATCAAGGTCTACAACATCGAGGAAGATTCCGACGCCGAACGCGCGCGCGTATCGCGCAAGATGTTCTTCAACGAAGCACACATGGTCGGCATGCTGCAGCATCCGAATATCATGCCCATTTACGACGCGGGCGAAGAAGACGGTAGTTACTACGTCGTCACCGAACACATTCAGGGCGCGCGCACGCTCGCCGCGTATTGCCGGCCCGATAACCTGTTGCGCGTCGACGACGTCGTGGAAATCATTTACAAGTGTGCGAAGGCATTGCATTACGCTCATGGTCGTGGCGTCATTCACCGCGATATCAAACCCAGCAACGTAATGCTGACAATCGATAACGACGTTCGCATTATCGACTTCGGCATCGCCATCGTCAGCGACTCAGAAGTGTCGCGCATCGAGGGCATTGCGGGATCGCCGAGCTATATGTCGCCCGAGCAGGTGCAATCGGAAGAGCTGACACCACGTTCCGACCTTTATTCACTCGGTGCTGTCATGTACGAATTGCTCACGGGGTTTCGGCCGTTCCGTGCCGACAACCTCTCCAAACTGTTGCACCAGATCGTTTATGCAACGCCACCGCCGATTCACACTTATCGTGACGACCTGCCGGAGGAACTCGAGCACGTCGTAATGACGACCATGCAAAAAGAGCAGGGCAAGCGTCTCGTTACCGGCAATGCCATGGCCGCGGAGCTGACGCGTGTTTATAAAGACCTGCGACAGAAATACGACAGCCTGGATAACCAGGAACACTTCGATCTGTTGCGAACGCTGACGTTCTTCCACGAGTTCTCGCACGCCGAGATCTGGGAGGTGTTGCGCGCGTCGGACTGGCACGAGTACAAAACCGGTGAAGACATCGTCCGCGAAGGTGAGGTTGACGATCGCTTCTATATCATCGTTTCAGGATCGGTGAAGGTGAAGGCGAACGGCAACAGCCTGGGTACTCTGTCAAACGGCGATTGCTTCGGCGAGACCAGCTACGTACGCGGCGCGAAACGCCAGGCATCTATCCAGGCTGAAGACCAGGTGACAATTCTGCGCGTGAGTTCAACGCTCATGGAGCAGGTCTCCTCGGCATGTCAGTTGCGCTTCAACAAGGTCTTCCTGCGCTCACTCATCACCCGCCTGCAGGGCAGCGGCGCCGCCAACACCTGAACCCGCCCGACTGCGGCCGGAAACCCCGGTCTCCTTTCGTCCCGTGAATGTTCCCGGCTTTGCGGCTACACTGCGCTGAGAACAACTTCGAGGCGACCCGATGATCAAGCGTACAACCTGCCTGGTGGCATTTATGCTGGCCGTGCCGGCGTTCGGCGGCGAACTCAGCGACGCAGTTCAGGATGACTACGATACCTACCTGTCCGGTCTGTTCGATCATTTTCATCGCAACCCGGAACTCTCGACGATTGAATTCGAAACCGCGAGGCGCATGGCGGTGGAGCTTACGCTGGCCGGATTCGAGGTAACCGAAGGCGTTGGCGGCACCGGTGTGGTCGCGGTTCTGGAAAACGGCGCCGGGCCACTCGTGATGATGCGCGCGGACATGGACGGTTTGCCGGTCGAAGAGAAGTCCGGCCTCGAGTACGCGTCAACGGCGACGCAGCAAGACCCGATCACCGGAAATACAGTTTTTACGATGCACGCCTGTGGCCACGACGTGCATATCACGAGTCTCGTCGGCACGGCGCGGCAAATGGCGGCACGCAAGGACCAGTGGCAGGGCACCCTGATGCTGGTCGTGCAGCCGGCCGAGGAGCGCGTACTCGGTGCACGCGCGATGCGCGACGATGACATCTGGGATCGATTCGGTACGCCGGACTACGCGCTGGCGTTTCACGTGTCCTCGAGCAACGTCGCCGGGATAATCAACGTCTCCGAAGGCAGCCCGTACGCCGGTGCCGATACCGTCGACATCATCATCCACGGCGTGGGTGCGCACGGTGCAAGCCCGCATCGCGGCAAAGACCCTATCGTCTTGGGCAGCCAGATCGTACTGGCGCTGCAAACCCTGGTGTCCCGCGAACTGTCACCCCGCGACCCCGGTGTCGTAACCGTCGGTTCATTCCATTCAGGCACCAAGCACAACATCATTTCCGACCGGGCACACCTGCAGCTCACGGTTCGCAATACCACCGTAGAAACTCGCAACACCTTGTTGAACGGGATCAAGCGAATCGCCGAGAACATGGGACGCGTTGCAGGCCTGCCTGAGGATAAGTTGCCGGAGGTCATTATCTCCAACGAGAGCGTGCCGCCGGTGAACAACGACGCCGCGCTGGCCCGGCGCCTCAAGCAGGCCTGGTCCGAGGCCATGGGTGACGAGACGGTCGTCGACATTCCAACAAAGGGCATGGGCGCAGAGGACTTTCCCTTCTTTACGCAGGACCCGTCGATTCCGAGCGTCTACTGGGCGATCGGCGGCACGCCGCAGGAAGATTTCGACACCGAGGAGGCCGGCGGTGCCCCGGTGCCGAGCCACCATTCACCGCTATTCAAGATCGCGCCGGAGCCATCCGTGACGAAGGGCGTCGAGTCAACCGTGGTTGCCCTGATGGAGTTGATGCAGGAATAGGAAAAAGGGGTCGGATTTATTTTCTT
>CALZMQ010000016.1 GCA_945788625.1 uncultured Woeseiaceae bacterium | reverse complement strand
AAGCTCCCATCGTTTCCGTTCGACTTGCATGTGTTAGGCATGCCGCCAGCGTTCAATCTGAGCCAGGATCAAACTCTTCAGTTTAAAGCTTTGAGCTTTGACTAAAGACGTAATCCCCAATCTCAATTACTAAAATTGAACTTGGTTCTTACGCTTGATTTTGCCTTCGCAAAGTCCAGCGCAAGCACCCACACAAATTATCTGATTGTATTGTTAAAGAACGACCGAAAAAGGTGTCAGGTTTATTTTCCAGCACCATTGGTCAGGCTATCGAAAATAAACCTGACACCTTTTTCAGTGGACCCACAATTATACAGGCGAAAGGGGCGAGTTGAACAGCCCGCGGGCGCCTGTATTGATATGTTGGGAGTCCGCCGAGGCACACCGTGTCCTCAGCGAGCGGGGCATTATAGCGACCAGTGGCACCCCGTCAACACATTTTTTGAAGTTTTTTGAAATAGCCCGGATCGTAGCGCTGGCGCGGGCTCGGGGATCGGCTACGGGAACGCCAAAGCGGCTGTATTTCCCCGGAAAAACACACTTTTCGGCAAACCGGTCGGGGCAGGCCCGGTGGGTCGCCCGGAGGGTGGCCCGCTGCCGGAGCACCGGGCCCGCGAGGGATTCGCGGTGGAATTCCGCAGCCTCACTGCCGCGATGCCCTCCAGTCCAGGTACTCCTGCTTGTCAGCCAGGACCTTGAGGAAGCGATCCCGGCTGAGCTTCGCCGGGTCCAGGTCGTGGCCGAAATCGTCCTCGAGCCGGGCCAGCGCCTCGGTCGCGCCGCTATAGTCCTTCGCCCTGGTCCTGGCCCTGAGCAGCGACCACCAGCTGAGCTCGAGCGTCGGCTCGACGACGGTGGCCTGCAATGCGTATTCTTCCGCCTCCTCCGTATTGCCCATGGCGAGCGCCGCCGACGCCTTCAGCGACTCGGTCGCGCCGTCCTTGAAGCCGAGTCCCTGCTGCAGCCTCGACAGTGCGTCAATCGCCTTTTGGTATTCCCGTACCGGTATGTAGTATTCGATCAGCCGCAGGCTGAACAGCGGGTCGTCGGGCGATACCTCGACCAGCGCCTGCACGGCAGCCTCGATCCGGGCGCCGTCGCGTTGCATCAGCGCCAACTGCAGGTTGACGCGTGCAATCACCGCCTCTTTGCGCAGGCTCTCGTCCAGGTCGTCATAGATCTGAAAGAAGCGCTCGGCCTTGTTGTCGCGCACGGCTTTGAAGAGCTCGCTCACCTGGAAGACCTCTCTCTCGCCCAGGCTCTTGGTCTTCAGCATCTGCCGGGTGGCGGCCGTGGTCGGCATGGTCATGACGAGCGCGTCACCGGCCTCCTCCGAGAAACGGCCACCCTGGTAGTAGTCGATCCAGTCGACGATCTTCATGCGGCGCCTTGAATCGAGCTGCAATTCGTAGACGTGATAGGAGTAGCGATAACCGGAAACGGCGTAACGCACGACCGCACGGCCCTGGTTGCCCTCTATTTTGAAATCGAGCACCGTGCCCAGGATGTCCTTCTTGGACCTCGGGAACGACGACGAGAACATCTGTTCGAGCGAGGCCGAGAAGTCTTTCGAGAACGCCGATTTCACCTGTGGCTCGATAAGGCGGCTGCCATAGATACGAGCCCTGAGGCTTTTCTTGTCGGTCGCCCGATGAAACCGGTCGTAGGAGTTGTCGTTGAGGCCCTCGATGACGGCCTCGAACTCCTGCCGCAACTCGTCCTGTTCGTCCGCCAACATGGCCGCCGGCACCAGCAGCAGAGAGAGCGCGATGGCCGCCGCCAGTTTCTGTACACAATTCATGTCTTTACCTCCGGCCCACCCGATCGGGACCCGGCCAAGCGGGCGACCGGCTCATGCTGCAACCCTGGCTCAGGTAATGCTGACGCGCGAGAACTTGCGTTTGCCCACCTGGTAGACATTGGTGCTGCCGGCCTCAATTTGTAAGGAACGATCTTCGACGCGTTGGCCATCTATTTTAACAGCCCCTTGCTTGATCATTCGAAACGCCTCTGACGTGCTGCCGACGAGACCAGCGCCTTTCAACAAGTGTGCTATGCCGAGCTGTCCGTCCTGGCTCGCGATACTCATTTCGGGAATTTCCTCGGGCATCGCGCCTTGCTGAAAGCGGGAAATGAACTCTTGCTTTGCCGCCTCGGCCGCTGCGTCGTCATGGAATCTGGCAACGATTTCCTGCCCAAGTTCAAACTTTGCGTCGCGCGGGTTCATGCCCTCTTCAACGGCGCGCTTCAGCGATGCGATGTCATCGAGACGGCGGAAACTCAAAACCTCGAAGTACCGCCACATCATCTCGTCGGAAATCGACATGATTTTGCCGAACATCTCCCCGGGTGCCTCGGTGATTCCGATGTAGTTATCTTCCGACTTGGACATTTTTTTGACGCCATCGAGACCCTCGAGCAGTGGCGTCGTCATTACGATTTGCGGCTCCTGCCCGAAGTCCTGTTGCAGCTGGCGCCCGACGAGCAGATTGAACTTCTGGTCCGTGCCGCCCAATTCGACGTCGGCATTGAGCGCAACAGAATCGTAGCCCTGTACCAGCGGATACAGGAATTCATGAATTGAGATGGGCTGGCCGCCCGTGTACCGCTTGTTGAAATCGTCGCGTTCGAGCATTCGCGCAACGGTGTGTCGTGCCGCAAGTTTGATCAGTCCTGCTGCGTCCATGTCGCCCATCCAGCGGGAATTGAATTCGATGCGCGTCTTTTCCTCGTCCAGGATCTTGAATATCTGGGCTTCGTAGGTCGAGGCATTCGCCCGGATGTCTTCGGTCGACAACGGGGGTCGGGTCGTGTTCTTGCCCGATGGATCGCCGATCATCCCGGTGAAGTCGCCTATCAGGAACACGACGTCGTGGCCGAGTTGCTGAAACTGCCGCATCTTGTTGATCAGGACGGTATGTCCGATATGCAGGTCGGGCGCCGTGGGATCGAAGCCTGCCTTGACAATGAGCGGCCGGCCCAGCTTCAGCTTGGCCTCGAGCCCGTTATCGGGCAGTACTTCATCCGTGCCTCGCGTCAACTCCGCGATTTGTTCGTCGATACCTGTCATCGCCTGTTTGCGTCGTTCCCGGTAAGAGTGGGCCGTCTGTGCGGCTGCGAAACTGTAGCATTCTCGCGCCCGTTAACACCATGACTTATAACCATTTTCTTTGACCTCGAAAATGGCTCACGGTAGAGTAGCGACTTCCAGGTTCTTAGGAAGCAGACTTGAATCGTCCGGTCAGTCCACTACTTCACGATTACAAACCGTCTGCAGTGAAACGGCCCGCGAAATCCAAAGCCCTTCAGTGGTTTGCGGTCGGCCTGGGGATTCCGTTGCTTGCTCTGGCGCTTATCACCGGACTCGGCACCGACGACCCGCAGAAAACACCTCCGCCGACACCGATCATGACCGCGACGGGCGACGAGCCACTGGCCATCAGCGAATCGCCGGCTGCCGCGCCGGCGGATACCGAAACGGCTGGCGCCGTCGCAACGCCTGTAGTCATTCCGGAACTCGAACCGCAGTTCGACAAGCTCGTGCTGACCGTCGGCCGCGGCGACACGATGGAGAAGATGTTTCGCAAGCACAGTCTCGATATCGGCACCCTGATGTCGATCGCGCAACTCGACGAGGCGAAGCAAAGGTTTCGGAAGATCAAACCGGGGGACGTATTCGAAATCACCCACGACCAAGGGCGTCTCATCAGCATGTACTCGGCGCTCGACCTGACCAGCGCATTGCAGATCGAAAGGCAGGACTCCGGCTTCGCCGCGGAAGTAATAAAGCGGCCCATTGAACTACGCAAACGGCACGCTTACGGCGTAATCGAGAGTTCGCTGTTCCTGAGCGGTACGGACGCCGGCCTGTCCGACAAGATCATCATGAACGTGGCCGGCATTTTCGCGTGGGACGTCGATTTCGTACTCGACATACGCAGCGGCGACAATTACTACGTGCAATTCGAAGAGATCTGGCAAGACGGTGAGTTCGTCACCGACGGCGAAATTATCGCTGCCGAATTCAACAACAACGGCCGAACGATCCAGGCCATTCGATTCAAGGACGAAAACGACCGGAGCGACTACTTTACGCCGGAGGGTGACAGCGTCCGCAAGGCGTTCATTCGCAATCCCGTGGACTTCACCCGCATCAGCTCGAACTTCAATCCGAACCGCCGCCACCCGATCCTGAACACGATACGCGCACACCGTGGCGTCGACTACGCGGCTCCGCGCGGCACGCCGATCAAGGCCGCCGGCGACGGAAAAGTCATTTACCGCGGCACGAAATCCGGCTACGGCAAGGCCGTGATCCTGCAACACGGCGGCAACATAACAACCCTGTACGCTCACATGTCCGGGTACGCGGCGAAGGCGCGTATCGGTTCGCGCGTCCGCCAGGGCCAGACAATCGGTTATGTCGGCGCCACCGGCCTCGCAACCGCAAACCACCTTCACTACGAGTACCGACTGAACGGCGTGCATCGCAATCCTCGCACGGTCAGCCTGCCGGAGGCCGAGCCCATCGCCGAGAAATACCGGGCACAATTCCTCGCCACGGCAGAACCAATTCTTCGCGAACTCGAACAATTCAAGCGCACAAGGGTCGCCTCGATCGCCTACGGTAGCCAGTAGACCTGCCTTGCCAAAAGCCTCGAGTAAACGCGCTGAAACTATACGAACGTAAGGGACAGGACACCAGATGCCTGCGCACTTCATCGGCCTGATCTCCGGCACGAGCATGGACAGCATCGATGCCGTGGTTGCGAGCTTCGGCGATTCCACGCTCGAACTGCACGCCACGCACGCCCATCCTTACCCGGGCGACCTGCGCGAACGCCTGCGGCGTGCGATACACGATCCCGATGCCTGCGGCCTCGACCAGCTGGGCTCGCTCGACCGCCGGGTCGGGGAGTGCTTTCGCGACGCGGCCCTCGCCGTGATCCAAAAAAGCGGCATCGAGCAGGACGAGATCGCCGCGATCGGCAGCCACGGCCAGACGCTGCGGCACCGACCGGACGACGAATACCCCTTTACCTTGCAGATCGGCGATGCGGCGGTGATTGCAGGTGGCACGGGCATCACGACCGTCGCGGATTTCCGGCGCGCCGACATTGCGGCCGGCGGCCAGGGCGCGCCGCTGACGCCGCCGTTCCATGACTGGCTGTTTCGCAGCCGGGACAGGCACCGCGTCGTGCTGAATATAGGCGGCATTGCCAACGTCACGGTTTTGCCCGCGGACAACTCCGCGGTCATCGGTTTCGACACGGGGCCCGGCAATACCCTGCTCGATGCCTGGATAAGGGAGCAAGGAGACCTGGCCTTCGACGACGGCGGCGTGTGGGCGGCAAGCGGCCAGGCGATCGACGCTTTGCTGGAGAAGATGGCGGCGGACGAATATTTCGCGCGCACGCCACCCAAGAGCACCGGTTTCGAGTACTTCAATCCGGCCTGGCTGCGTGGTTTCGACGTCGCCGGCCACAAGCCGGCCGACGTCCAGGCAACCTTGTGCGAACTCACGGCGTACACGATTGCCAGCGCCATCCGGGAGCACGCCCGGGCTACCCGGGACGTATTTGTTTGCGGCGGCGGTGTGCACAACCGGGATATGATGGAACGCCTCAGTCGTTACCTGCCCGAAACAAGAATTTGCAGCACTTCGGAAGCGGGGCTCGACCCGGACTATGTCGAGGCGGCCGCATTCGCCTGGCTGGCCATGCGCACGATCAGCCAGCAAAGCGGCAACCTGCCGACTGTGACCGGTGCATCCCGCAAAGTGACGCTCGGCGCGATACACTCTCCCTAGAAGACCAACGCAATCATCTTGACGGGCGCGAAGCAGTCCGGGTGATCCAAGACCAGCCACAGTTCGAAGACAATAATGAACAGTCACTACATCAATCGGGAACTCAGCCTGCTCGAGTTCCACAAGCGAGTACTCGCGCAGGCGCTCGATTCTGACGTGCCCCTGCTCGAACGCCTGCGCTTCCTGTGCATAAGCTGCACCAATCTCGATGAGTTCTTCGAGATTCGGGTCGCCGGCCTCAAGCAGCGCATGGAAATCGGGGCGCCGGCACAGGGCCCGGAGAAGATCCCGGCCAGGGAACTCTTCGATGCGTTGCGTATAGAGACCGCCGAACTGGTGCGACAGCAATACGAACTGCTGAACAACGTGATGTTCCCGGAACTGACGAAGGCCAGCGTGCGCTTTCTGCAAAGCGAGGAGTGGAACGACGAACAACTGGCGTGGCTCAGCCAGTATTTCGACGAGCAGGTGGTGCCCGTTCTGACGCCGCTGACTTTCGACCCGTCTCGCCCCTTTCCGCGCATTCTCAACAAGAGTCTCAACTTCATCATTCGCCTGCACGGCAAAGATGCGTTCGGAAGGCGGCGGCACCGCGGCATGGTACAGGCGCCGCGCTCGCTGCCACGCATTATCGAATTGCCGGAGGAACTGAGCCAGCCGGGCGAGCACAACTTCGTGTTTCTCTCGTCAGTCATACGCGTACACGTCGACCGGCTGTTTCCCGGCCTCGAGGTCGACGGGTGCTACCAGTTTCGCGTGACCCGCAACAGTGACCTGTACATCGACGAGGAGGAAGTCGACGACCTGGTCAGGGCGCTGGAAGGGCAACTCGAGGCCAGTCGCTACGGCGCGGCCGTGCGTATCGAGATCGGACACGAGTGCCCGGAGGACCTGCAGGAGTTTCTCCTGGACCATTTCCATCTCGAAGCCGGCGATATGTACCTTGTGGAAGGTCCCGTCAATCTGAACAGGCTCAGTACGGTGTGCAACATCAGTGACAAGCCGGAGCTTCTCTATCAACCCTTCACACAAGGGCTGCCGGACGAGTTGCTCAGCGATGACGATATTTTCACGATCCTGTCGAAGAAAAACGTCCTGTTGCACCACCCGTACCAGTCCTTTGCACCGGTCATCGAGTTCATCTCGACTGCCGCGGCTGACCCGAATGTGCTGGCAATCAAGCAGACGCTCTATCGCACCGGCGCGGAATCGCCAATCGTAGGTCATCTCGTCACCGCGGCGCGCTCAGGCAAGGAAGTCACCGTCGTCATCGAACTCATGGCCCGTTTTGACGAAGCGGCAAACATCGCGCTGGCGAATCGATTACAGGAAGCCGGTGCGAGCGTGGTCTACGGCCTGGTCGGGTTCAAGACGCACGCCAAGATGACGCTGGTCGTGCGACGTGAGAACGAACAACTGATCCGCTATGTCCACCTCGGGACCGGTAACTATCACCACGCAACGACATCGGTCTACACGGACTACGGCTACCTGAGCAGCAGCCAGCGCCTCGGCGAAGATGTACACAAACTGTTC
Source organism: uncultured Woeseiaceae bacterium (assembly GCA_945788625.1). GTDB lineage: Bacteria > Pseudomonadota > Gammaproteobacteria > Steroidobacterales > Woeseiaceae > UBA1847. The sequence continues at coordinate 199,835 of CALZMQ010000016.1, read as the reverse complement.
CTGCAGCTCACCAGCCTCACCGAGGCACGCGGTATGACCCGCATGCTCGCCTCGCCGTTCACGCTGTTTGACGCGTTGATCGACAAGATCAAGCGGGAAACAGAGAATGCGAAGGCCGGCAAGGATGCGCGCATCATCGCCAAGGTCAATTCGCTCAATGAGCCGCAGATAATCGATGCGCTGTGCGAGGCGTCGCAGGCCGGCGTGAAAATCGACCTGATTATCCGCGGCATTTGTTCTCTGCGTCCCGGCGTGAAGGGCTTTTCCGAAAATGTCCACGTACGCTCGATAGTGGGCCGTTTCCTGGAGCACTCGCGCGTCTACTATTTCCTCAACGACGGCGAAGAAGAGTTCTACTGCTCGAGCGCCGACTGGATGGAGCGCAACATGTTCCGCCGCAACGAGTCGTGCTTCGAAATCCGGCAGAAAGCGATGAAGGAACAGCTACGCGCGCACCTCGAACTGTTCCTCGCGGACAATTGCCAGGCCTGGGTACTGAACGCCGATGGCCGCTACAAGCGGCAATCTCCTGGCAAGAAGGAACGCGTTTCCGCGCAGGAGACCTTTCTCGAGTACCTGTCCGCGGATAGCTAGCCGGCAGCTTGCAGCGTCGCGCGCGCCGCTGCAATCGGTTCAGGCGATCGCCAGGCGATACCCGACCTGCTTCAGGAAATCCTGCTCCCTCTCCAGGTCGGCAATGGTCAGCGGATTGTCAGCGAGCCAGTCGGCATCGAAAGCCATCGATACGCTGTCCGCGCCGACGTCGATCGTGACGGGCGGCCGCTCCTTGCCCTTGCGGCTGCGATGCAACAGGACCGCGAGACGCAGGATCATCACCAGCCGCAACGCGGATTCACGCCATGATCGCGGCAGCACCTCAAGCTTCGACATTTCGATGCGGTGCCGCTGTGCGCCGATGAGCACGGCCAGGAACCGTTGTTCGGCGCGCGGAAAACCCGGCATGTCCGCGTGTTCGGCAATGTAGGCGCCGTGCCGCTGATAGCCGTCATGAGAAATGTCCAGGCCGATTTCATGCAGGCGCGCAGCCCAGTCGAGCATCTTGCTCGTAATCTCGTGCTGCAGGCCCCAGGCGTCCCTGCACTGCGCGAACAGGTCGGCCGCCGTGGCCGTTACGCGCCTTGCCTGCTCCGAATCCACCTGGTAGCGCGACGACATGGCGCGCACCGTGCGCTCGCGTGCATCTTCGTGCCGCAGCCGACCCAGGAGGTCGTAAAGCAGGCCCTCGCGGAGAGCACCGTCGGAAACCCGCATTTCGTCGATACGCAGCGCGACGAACAATTCCGCCAGTATCGACAGGCCGCCAGGCCAGACCTGGGCACGCCTCTCGGAAAGGCCGCCGATGGCGAGCTCCGCCGTGTTGTCGAACGTCATTACCCTGTCGATGAGTTCCTCGATGGCAGCCAACGTCAGGCCAGTATCGACAAGGCCCAGCTCATGCGCCACTACGTCGGTCGCGCGTATCGTCCCGGATGTACCTATCGCCTCGATGTCGGTCACATCGCGGAAGAAGGCTTTCACGGGCCGCAGCTCCAGTCGAGCCGCGGTGCGCGCCTTGTCGAATCCCGCGCGCGTGATCTCGCCGTTCGGGAAACAGCGTTCCGTCATGGACACGCATCCCAGGTGCAGGCTTTCCATGGCGCGCGGTTTCGCCGCCTGGCCGAGAATGACCTCGGTGCTGCCGCCGCCGATATCGGTGACCAGGCGCATGCCGTCCCTCGGCGGCAGGCTGTGCGTCACGCCGTTGTAAACAAGACGCGCTTCCTCGATACCGGAAATGACCTCGATGGGATGACCAAGGCGCGCCTCGGCCTCGGCCATGAACGATGTGTCTTCGCGGGCACGCCGGATCGTACTGGTGCCCGCAGCGCGAACACTGCCGGCGTGCATTTCGCGGAGTCGCTCACCAAAACGCGACAGGCAATCCAGCGCACGTTTGCGCGCCTCGTCCGAGATATCGCCTTTCGCCGACAGGCCCTCTGCAAGCCTGACTGTTTCGCGTATCCGATCGAGGATGGCGAGCTGCCCGTGGCGCAGCTCGCCTACAATCATGTGAAAGCTGTTTGAGCCGAGATCGACAGCGGCAATGATCTCGGATTGATTGGCCGATTGATCGGCCGATTGGCCGGACTCAGACGGTAAAGGACGACCCGCAGCCGCAGGTTGTTTGTGCATTCGGATTCCGGATGATGAACTGCGCTCCCTGCAGATCTTCCTTGTAGTCGATTTCCGCGCCCATGAGGTACTGGACGCTCATCGGATCGATCAACAACGTCACGCCCTGGTTTTGCACCTGGCTGTCGCCGTCCTCGATTTCCTCATCGAACGTGAAGCCATACTGAAAACCCGAACATCCGCCGCCGGATATGAACACCCTGAGCTTCAGATTGGGGTTGTCTTCCTCGGCGATAAGCTCACCCACCTTGGTCGCCGCGGCGTCCGTGAAGACGACGCTCGGTGGCGGCGGCGGTGCCGATTGCGGGATGCCTGTTTCCGATATATCCATAATTCCTGTACCCGATTTGCTGTGCGACCTACGACCCGGTCGCCGCAGCCGCTGATTCGTCGATACGCGTGGTTTGCTCGAGCAATGGTACCTGACCCTCGGGCTGGTGCACGAGCTTGCCGTTGATTTCCGCGCCTATCGCCATTTCGATGAGATTGTAATACACATTGCCAATGACCCGCGCGGTCGGCCCGAGTTCCACGCGCTGGCTCGCGAAAACGTCGCCACGAACGATGCCGTTCAACACGACGTAGGGAACCGTGACACCGCCGTCGACGTTGCCGATGTCGCTGATGCTCAGCGCGGACTCGGTGTCCGGGTCTGCCGATACACTGCCATTGACCGTGCCGTCAATGTGGCAGCCTCCCTTGAAATGCACGTCGCCGTTTACCTTGCTGTTGGATCCGACCAGCGTCTCGACGACTGTATGCCTGCGTTGTTTCTTACCGAACATCGGGTTCTCCATATGGCCCCCAGCGGTGGCCGTACAATATCAGCCCTGGCTCGCGGCCCAGGCGAAACTTTCTTCAATACTCGAAATCGAGCGTGTCTTCGAGCGCACTTCAACATGAATGCGCTCCGGTGTGAAACCATCCGGCAAGACCAGCTGGCGATCGAAATCCTGGAAGTAACGGAATGAAAATGCCCAGGCCTTGTCCGCATTCTCCGGAATTAGCTGCGAAAACGTGTAACTCGTCTGTACTCCGTCCTGGTTGCCTTCCACGCTCAGGTTCACGTCACCCGTGACCTTGCGATCGTGCTGCATGGCCTGCACCAGTACCAGGCGCAGGTTGAATTCCCGCTCGGCCTTGCCACGCGTCAACTTGAGATCCTGAACACGCAGGCCCGAATTGCCGTCGGCAGGCGACACGATGCCGCGATAAAAGGCGATCTCGTCACGCTGTTCCTGGATCTTGGCCTGTAACGAGGCCAGGCTGGCCTCGACTTCCATGTACGCCTCGCGATCGACTTCCCGGTGCGTTTCCAGGAGCGCCACTTCCTGCTTGAGCGCGACAATCTCATCGTCCAGCAGCGTGATTCGGTCTTCATAGGCCTGGCGGTCTCTCGCCGTGTCGACGATGTCATAGCCGGCCTTGATGCGCCCGAACTCGTAGATCAGGTAGCCGCTCATGACGACCAGGCCCGCGAGCAGCGCACGCACCACCCAGGTGCGGCCGGTGCCGTGCATTTGTATATGGGGCTTTCTGGCCACTTTGATCGAGGTCTCGGATATCACGCAAAGGACGTTATGTTACGCGGTGCCCCGGGCAAACAGAAGTGCACCCCGTCACGGAATGGACAGCTCGGCCGCCGCTTTCTCCATGCGCGCGATGTCCTTGTCGAACGCGGCACGCCAGCGTTTCGGCCACCAGCGAGGCCGCTGCGGCAGGCCGTCCGGGTGCACGATCGGCCCGAGTTCGTGCAGGGCGCACGCATAGACCCGCCGCTTGAAATAGATGACCTCGTTGACGGGCCGCCAGAAATTGACCCAGCGGATTCGATCGAATTCGGGTTTCTCAGAGCGGTCGAAGCGGACTCTTTCCGCGTCCGAGATCAGCCGCAAAATGAACCAGCGCTGTTTTTGCCCTATGCAAAGCGGCTCGCTGTGGCGGCGGATGAACTTGTCCGGCAGGCGGTAACGCAGCCAGTCGCGCGTAACGCCCAGCACTTCGACGTCGTCCTCGTCGAGACCGACCTCTTCGTGCAGCTCACGAAACATCGCATCGATGGGCTCCTCGCCCTCCAGCATGCCACCTTGCGGAAATTGCCAGCCCCTGGCACCTATACGACCGCCAAGCAACAGCTTGTTGTCGAAGTTCGCAAGGATAATACCGACGTTCGCGCGAAACCCTTCGGCGTCAATCCAATCGTTGCCCATAGCAACCGTACTAAAAATCTGACTGCCGATTACTTTACACTATCCGTCGCCCCCCGCCCCAGGAGATTGTCGTTGTTCACAGGCCGGAACGGAATCCTGTTCGCCGGATTGCTGCTCGTCGTCGCAGCGTCTTTCGCCGTGGCGCTGGCAACCGGCAGCGCTGACGTCAGCCTTCCTGAAACGCTGCAGGCGCTCCGCGGCAGCGGCACGGAACAGGTCCGCTCGCTCGTCATCGAGTTGCGTTTGCCGCGCGCATTGACCGCATTTGCGGTCGGCGGACTGCTGGCCGTCGCGGGCGTTCTGATGCAGGTCCTGCTGAGAAACCCGTTGGCCGAACCCTACATACTGGGCAGTTCGGGCGGCGCGGCCGTTGCGGCTTTGCTGGCGATGATGATCGGGATGGGCAGCGCCGTGGTTGACCTGTCGGCGTTCGGCGGCGCGATGGCTGCAACGCTGCTCGTATTCTCGATTGCCCACGGCACGGGCAGTTGGACGCCGGCCCGCTTGCTGCTGACGGGGGTCGTCCTCGCGGCCGGCTTCAGCGCCGCAACGACGCTGCTACTTGCGCTGAGCCCCGACCAGAATCTCCGCGGCATGCTGTTCTGGCTGATGGGCGATCTGAGCTTCGCCTTCGAGCCCGCCAGGACCTTGTGGCTGCTGGGTGTTCTCGTGGTGCTCGGCACACTGGGTGCACGCCACCTGAACGTGTTGTCGCGCGGCGAATTGCAGGCAGCCATCGTCGGCCTTCCGGTGCGCGGATTTCGCTATCTCATCTTCGCCGCCTCGGCGCTTGCCACGGCACTGGCCGTGACCACCGTCGGCGTAATCGGCTTTATCGGCCTCGTGATTCCGCATCTCGTCAGGCTGGTCGCGGGCAGCGATCATCGGGTGGTCCTGCCGGCGTCTGCACTGGCGGGCGGGGCATTGCTGGTAGTGGCCGATACCCTGGCGCGCACCGTCATGGCGCCGCGGCAGTTGCCGGTCGGTGCCCTCACGGCCGCAATCGGCGTACCGCTGTTCCTGGTACTGATGAGCCGTGTCCGGGCCGATCGTTACCGGTAGCCGGCCCTCTCCGCCAGCAGAACTGCGTCCTCGTCCCGCCAGCCGGCCAGGCCGATGTTGCGTCCGTTGGACGAAGCAGGTTGCTGCAAGGACTGTTGTTGCAGCATCCAGTTGACCAGTTTGTCAGCCGACTCGGGATAACGCGCGTGGCGAGCAACGCCGACGCCATCAATATCGATGTATAACGGCACCGGCCCGATGGACTTGACGCGATCGCTGGCAACGGAGCTCGATAATACGCCGTAGTGACAGGTGCCGGACCGCAGCGCCTCGATGAGGTCCTCCTCTTTTTCGAACGGTGGCAACGCGAGGTTCCTGACCCAGCCGCGCACCAGGATTTCCGCCTGCCGCGGACCCTTGTCCTCGATCAACATCGCGATAAGCGCGCGATTGACCGGCAAGGCCGACGACGACAGGCACACCTTGCCATGCACCTCCGAACTCGCCAGGCTCTCATAGCTGTTGACGACCGGTACGGTCACCTTGGGCGATACGCCTATGGCCGAGTAGCGCACGTCGAATGCCGCCCAGAACCCGTCCGGATCCCTCAACACGTCCGGCACCTCCGCCACAGCGGGGCCCTTTATCGGCCGAAGTGCACCTTCATCCGCCGCTTGCCAGATTTCCGCAACGCTGGTGGTCAGCAGTACGTCTGCAGGCGGCGAGCCGCGATTCGCGATGACCTCGTTGAGATTTTGCAGTGGCTCGCCGAATCGGATATTGACCGGGATACCGGTCTCGTCAGTGAAGCCCGACAGATAATCCTGCAGATAACTTTCCGCTGCGTGCGCCGCGTAGACGACCACGGGTTCCTGCGGTGCGTCCTGCGATCCGGTTTTCGATTCGCAAGCAGAAAGCAGCGCCACCGCTGCAAGCAAACACAGGTGTACCTTGTATCGCATCAACCCTCCTCCACCATCACGCGATCGCGCCCGGCGGATTTGGCGGCATACAGCGCCACGTCCGCGCGCGCGATCAGGGAATCGCCAACCGTCTTCAGGTCATCGGCCTCCGGCGCCGGCCTCACCTCCGCAATGCCGATCGACGCCGTAATTGTCACGGACTCTCCGTTCGGCAGGTCGACCGGCGCAGCGGACACGGCCTTCCGGATGCGTTCGGCCAGCAATTGCGCCGACGCAACGTCGGTATTCGGCAGCAGCACGACGAATTCCTCGCCGCCATAGCGCGCCGCAACGTCACTTGCCCGCACCTGCGATTCGATGCGCTGCGCCAGTTCACGAAGTACGGCATCGCCTGCCGCGTGTCCCCAGTTATCGTTCACACGTTTGAAGTGATCGACATCGAGCATCAGGCAGACCAGCGTCGTGCTATCGCGCCGCGCACGCGCCAGTTCCTCGCTGAGGCGCACGGTGAGGTAGCGGCGATTGTGCCAGCCGGTAAGGACGTCCGTGAATCCGCTGCGCAACAGGCGGGCGCGGTTGACGACGTTCTCGACACAAAATGAGGCGATGACGCCGAGGTGCGCGAGAAAGTCGCTCGCGTGTGCGCGTGTAAACCGCATGGCGTCCACGCTGCACAGGTTGATACTGCCCAGCAGCTTGTGGCGGAAGGTCAACGGAATCATGGCGATGCTTCTCATGCCCGTCGCGCCCGGGCAAATCAGCTGGTGATCGCAAGCGGCGTAGGTACCGAGCCATGGCTGTCGCAACGCGATGTACTGCGGCGCGAGCCCCGCTATGGACTCCACCATCAGCAGGTTGTCGAACTCTTCGGCGGGTGTTCCATTTGCGAGCAGCAAGTGGCGTATGTCGTAATCCGGGTCACACAGCACGAGACTCACGTATTCGACGCCAAAGCTGATGCGAAGGCCGTCGATCAATGCTGTGATCAACGCATCGAGGCTCTCCGCCTGCAACATCTGTACTTCTCGCCGCTGCGTGCGGCGCAAGATCTCGTCATTGCGATGGACCTCGGCCTTGACTTCATCGAGCTGGCGCCGGGTGGCGTTCAACTGCGCTGTAAGTTCGTCGACTTTCGACATCGGTTCAGCTCCGCAATGCGAGGTAGTCACGGCCCTTTTGCATCAGTTCTACGAAAGCCTGCTCGTCTCCACCCGCGACAGTCTCGCGGATTCTCCCGGCCGCATCGCAAAGTGCGTCCAGCGGCCCCAACCCGAACTTATTGAGGTTCTGGATCTCGAAATACAAGTGTGGATTGTCCTGGGCGACCGCCTGTGAAACAAGCAGTTGCGAATCGAAGGTCGTCGACGACATTTTCGCGAGCGCGGGAGCAGCCTCGCCACTTTCGGCGAGCGCCGTGAAAAACGCGATGTTCAGTGCATGCGACAGGCCCAGGACGTATGCGATCAGTCGATCGTGATCGTCCAGGCCCATATCGAGCTGCTCGACCATCGTCGCCGCAAACAGCTCCTTGGCGGCCGCCGTCGCCTCTTCGTTCCCGACATCGCAGAAGATCAGGTGCCGGCCGGACAGCAGGCGTGTATCGGGACCGTACATCGGATGCAGCGACGTGACGCGACAGCCTGCGGACCGAAGCTCATGCAAACCGTCGATTAGCGGCGACTTCAGCGAGCCGATGTCGAATATCAGGCCTTTAGGATTCAGGACCGCAAGTTGCGCGAGAATCCTGCCGGAGACAGCGAGCGGCGTAGCAACGACGATGACGTCGTAATCCACGCCGGCGTCGGTCCAGTTCCTGAACCGGCCCGGACCGTCTTCCAGGGACGTATCGGCGACGCTCGTGGCGAATCCCTGCGATGCGAAAAAATCGACAAACCAGCGACCCATCTTGCCTGCGCCGCCGATGACCAGCGCCTGCCGGCCGTCACCCTTACCCTCGGCAATGACGCGATCGCGCTCCTGGGTTTCGAGTGAGGTGCGAATGAGCTGGCGCAGGAGGCCTTCGACAACATCCGGATCGACACCGAGCGCCTCGGCCTGTTCGCGACCCGCATCGAGCACGTCCTTTTCGCGGGCGTAATCGCGCGTGCCTGTGCCGGTCGTCAGCTTGCTCTTACCGACTTCTGCAACAATTCGCTGGCGCTCGGCAATGAGTTCAACGAGGCGTCGATCAACGTCAGACAGGTTCTTGCGTAATTCGTCGAGTGTCATAGCGTGAATCTGGAATACAGGAGTGCCTCAATGAATCCTGTTTTACAGCAGACTCGACCACAGTGAAAGCCGGCCCGGTAACTTTCGGGCCGGCTGTTTGTTAAAGGCCGCGGACGGCGTCTTTAATGTCCGCGCCCTCCGCCATGCTTGCCCTCGCCGTTACGGCCGCGGCGTCGCTCATCGCCGCTGTCACGGTGACGTTTGTTGCCGTAATCGTCGTCATACCAGTTGCGGTGACGTTTGTAGCCGTAATCGTCGGCATACCAATCGCGGTGTCGATGGCTGCGACGATGCACCTTCGCCTGATAGCGCTCCCAGCGATAAATGTCGAACAGCCGATTCCAGGACAGGCGCCGATTGTGTCGCAGTCGCGAGTTCCTGTACCACCGTCGAAACGACTTCTTGTGGTGCAGCCAGTGGGGCATGTGTTTCGCACGCCGCGACTCCACGCGATAATGGAACGATGGCGGGTACACGTTGCGTATCTCTTTGTGAGCTGCGGCCTCAGGAGATTCCAGAAGCAGCAGGCCACCGGCAATCAGGGCTATGGTCAGTATCTTGTTCATATCAATCTCCGGTTACTCTCCTAATGCGCCTCCAGAGTAGGTTCGGGCGCATGAACCGAGAATGAATACAACTCTTTGTTTTTATTAATTTTATGAACACCACATGAACACCCCTTCAGAGCCGGGCCAGGGTTGACTGTCGCAGGACCCGCAATCATGCGAATATGCGCGCACAAGTAATAACAACCGTGACAAGGGTGAACTACCAATGAAGACTCGTGCTGCAGTTGCCTGGGAAGCCGGCAAGCCTCTCGAAGTCGAGATGCTCGACCTTGAAGGACCCAAGGCCGGCGAGGTCCTGCTGAGAAACGTCGCAACCGGTGTATGTCATACGGATGCGTTCACGCTTTCGGGCGAGGACCCGGAGGGTATCTTTCCTGCCGTGCTCGGACATGAGGGCGGCGCCGTCGTCGAGGAAATCGGCGAGGGCGTCACTACCGTAGCAGTCGGCGACCACGTCATTCCTCTTTATACGCCGGAATGCGGCGAATGCGGTTTCTGTACGTCCGGCAAGACCAATCTTTGCCAGGCGATTCGTGCGACCCAGGGCCAGGGCCTCATGCCGGACGGCACATCGCGATTTTCGCTCAACGGCAAGACTCTCTATCACTACATGGGTACGTCGACGTTCAGCGAATACACGGTGCTACCGGAAATAGCCGTCGCAAAAGTCAGCAAGGAAGCACCACTGGAAAAAGTCTGCCTGCTCGGCTGTGGCATTACGACCGGCATCGGCGCCGTGCTCAACACGGCAAAAGTCGAACCTGGTGCGACCGTCGCGGTGTTCGGCCTGGGCGGGGTCGGGCTGAGTGCCATCCAGGGCGCCACAATGGCCAAAGCGAGTCGAATTGTCGCGATCGACGTTAATGCCGACAAGTTCGAGCTGGCGACGCAACTCGGCGCGACCGATACGGTAAACCCGAACGACCATGACGCGCCCATCCAGGATGTGATCGTCGAATTGACCGGTGGCGGCGTCGACTACTCTTTCGAATGTGTCGGCAATACCAACCTGATGCGATCTGCCCTGGAGTGCTGCCACAAGGGTTGGGGCGAATCGGTCATCGTCGGTGTCGCCGGCGCGGGCCAGGAAATATCGACCCGGCCTTTCCAGCTGGTCACGGGTCGCGTCTGGCGCGGCACGGCCTTCGGCGGTTGTAAGGGTCGCTCACAATTGCCCGGCATGGTCGAGCAATACATGAACGGAGACATCAAGATTGACGAGTTCATCACCTTCACGATGCCGCTGGACGACATCAACAAGGCGTTCGACCTGATGCATGAAGGCAAGAGCATACGCTCCGTCATTCACTTCTGAAGCTTAAGGCCCCTGACAGCGAAACCCGGAACACCCTTGCGTAACATTGCTGTTGCTACAACATCGCAGCTGGCTGCCGATGCGGCGCAGGAAGTTGCCGCAGCAGGCGGCAACGCCGTCGACTGCGCACTCGCCGCGGCACTGCTGACGATCAACACGGAACCCGGCGTCTGCGCGCTCGGCGGCAGCGCTTTCGTTACGATCTGGCGTGCTGACGGCAATCCGGTAACGATCGACGGCAATGTCGCGGTTCCCGGCAAAGGCCTCGCCGACGACGAGCGCCGCCACGGTGCGGTGGACGTCACGTTCGACTATGGCGGCGGCGTAACAACGCTGGTCGGGCCGGGCTCCGTGGCAGTCCCCGGGACACTCGCGGCACTGGAACATGCCTGGAAGAAATACGGCAGTGCAGCCTGGGCCGCGGTATTCGAACCGACCATACGCGCGTGCCGAAACGGCTTCGCGCTCTCGGCGGCCTGCCGCTACTACCTGGGTTATTCCGGCAACTGCATCTTCGGGCGCAGCCGGGACGGCGTCGACGCCCTGCACCATGCGGACGGTACTTTGCTCAACGCGGGCGACAACGTGGTCGTTCCGCATCTCGCGGACAGCCTGTCCCTCATCGCGGAAGACGGGGCGCGTGTGTTCTACGAGGGCGATATTGCCGCAGCTATCACGAGCCACTGCCGTGGCGGCGACGGCATGCTCACAGCCGAAGATCTCAGCAGTTACCGCGCAGTAGAGCGCGCACCTCTAATCGCCAACATCGGCGACTGGCAGATCGCCAGCAACCCGCCCCCAGCCGTTGGCGGCAGCATGCTCGCAGCGATGTTGCTTGCGTGTGCAACCCTGCCGCACAAACACTGGAGCAGTGATGCGCTGGCGCAACTCGTGGAATCGCAGCGCGCATGCCTGGACTTTCGCAAACGACGCCTCGACCTCGCGGACGATGTCGCCGCAGAAGCCGCGCGACTGGTCGAGTCGGCACGGAGCGGCCGCTTGCTCGCGCGCTGGAGTTCAGCGTCGACAGTGCACACGTCGGTTGTCGATAACGAGGGCACCGCTTGCGCCATCACCGCGTCGTCCGGCTACGGTTCGGGTGAGATGCCGGCGGGTACCGGCTTGTGGCTGAATAACTGCCTCGGGGAAATCGAATTGAACCGGCGTGGGCTCGACGCCGGGCCGCCGGGTTCGAGACTGCCGTCGAACATGGCGCCGAGTGTGGCCAGGCGACGCGGGGCCGTGCTTGCCGCGGGGTCCCCGGGCGCCGACCGGATCACGACAGCGCTGCAACAGTTCATGATCAACTACCTGCAATTCGAGATGCCACTGCGCGATGCCATAGGCCATCCGCGCGTGCACGTTGATACGAGCGGCGACGTCGTCAAACTGATGGCGGAACCGGGGCTCGATCTGCCGGAGGTCGACCTGCCGACAACGATATTCCCCGAAATTAGCATGTACTTCGGTGGCGTCGGCGCCGCCGTGTACGACAGTGAAACCGGCTTCGAAGCTGCCGCCGATCCGCGGCGCGAAGGCGGTGTTTTCGTTCCGGGTGCACAGTAACGATGCGATTCGTCGCAGTCGCGCTCATTGCTTTCCCGGTACTCGCCATCGCTACGGCTATGGCCGACGAAACCATCACGCGCGGAGGGAACATCTCGGTCGATGTCGCCAAAGACGGGCGGCTCGCCTTCGACCTGGCCGGCGATATATGGGTGGTGCCGGGTAACGGCGGCGAAGCGCAGCCCGTTACGAGCAAGCTGAAATCCGCACAGCGCCCCCGCTGGTCGCCCGACGCGCGCCGCATCGCATACCAGGCCGTTGGCGGAGTTTCGCAGGGGCTCTGGGTTTACGATATCGCGACCAGGCAGGCAAGCCCGGTCAGCCGTGGCTCGTATTTCGACCTCCATCCCGCCTGGCACCCGGACAACGAGCGACTCGTGTACGCATCCGATCGCACCGGCAGCGGTTTCGATCTTTGGGAGGTCGATTTGCCGACCGGCCTGCACTGGCGCCTGAGTCATCGGCCCGGCGACGAAACGGACCCGGCGTGGTCGGCCGACGGTCGCGACCTCGTTTACGTTCACCGGCTGGCTGGGCAATGGTCGCTCGTCCTGCGCAAACATGGGCGGGCGGAAGAGGTACTCCTGTCCACCAGCGACCGGCTTGCAGGCCCGTCGTGGCGGCCGGACGGCAGCCTGATCACCTACTACCGGCAGGACGACTCGGGCACCAGCATCGAGATGATCATCCTGTCGCAACCGCGTTTGATACGTGCCTATGCGAGTGACGAGGAATTCGTCCTGGCGCCGCTCAGCTGGCTCGACAGGCATCGAATGTTCTATACGGCGAACGGCGAAATCCGCAGGCGCCAGTTCGACTCCTGGACGTCGACCCCGGTACCGTTTCGCGCGACGATTCGCACACAGGCGGCTACCGCGCCCGATCCTCGCGAGCGCCGGCAGCTTGCGCGCATCGACGAACCTCCCGGCACTCTCGTCATTCACGCGTCGCGAATGTTCGACGGGCTCGGAGATGGCTACCGGACAGACGTAGACATTGTGATCGATCGCGGCCGCATCGCCGCGGTCGAGCCGCATCACGATCGGCCCGGCTCGATCGTGATCCGCATGGACGGCCTGACCGTCATGCCCGGCTACATCGATGCGGCGGCCAGCCTGCCGGAGCGACCCGATGACGGATTCGGCCCGCTGCTGTTGACGACCGGTGTCACAACACTGGTCACCAGGCACGCCGATATCGATCGCCTGAACACGCTCTGGTCGGGCAAGATGACGCCCGGGCCAAGGCTGATGCGCGCCGCCGACGGCGACAGCGGCCCGGTATCCGGGCTCGCCGACTCCATGACCCCGCGTCTGGACGCATTGCTGCAATCCCGCCAGGCAGATCTGATTGGCCACCGGATGCCCGTCGCACGCCGATTCGCCGATACGCCCGTCATCGATGCCGGCGCGAGTTCCGTGGTGCTCGGCAGCAAGGCGAATGGCCTGCCCGCGGGCATCGCGCTGCATGCAGAATTACGGGCGTTGGTCGCTGCCCGCCTGAAGCCGGAACAGGCCTTGCGTGCAGCCGGCGCCAATGCCGCCGCCGCGCTGCGTGTGGACCCATTCCTGGGACGAATCGCGGTGGGCGCCGTCGCGGACCTCGTGTTCGTCGACGGCGACCCGCTCGGCAACGTCGATGACGCGCTCAACGTCATCGCCGTGGTTCGCAACGGACGGTTTTTTAGCGTGTCCGGACTCATCGAACGCGCACAAACGGCCGAAAGTGTCGAATAACTTGACAAAATGCGCGAAAAAATCGCGAATTGTCGCGCCCGGCCAATTATTGGACATAATCCAAATAGTGACAGGATGACCATATCGGGGACCGGAGTCTTGGTCACCGTTTTTTTTCTATATTCTTCATCGGCTTGTCGCAGGGTCTTATGTTAACGCTTGACACCAAGAGCCCGAATTCGTCGGGGTTTTTTACAAAAGCGCCCCGAGACTGACAGCGCCTGGAGTCGCGCGGGCCCCAAATGCTTGAATTCTGGCGCCCCCGGGGTCTGTTGGCACAGGTCTTGCTTTTAATATCCTGCCCAAGCGAAGTGTAACTGTCTTCGGTAACTCAAACGGTCAGGTACAGGATTTAGACGCCAGAAGAAAAACAACTACAAAAACAATAAGATCCAGATCCAATAACAATAAAAAAAGCTCTGTCACCGGTTACTAAAGAACAGTTACCTCTTTTGATGAAAAAGAGAATTTAGCCCCGCCGCTCACGCCGCGGGGCTTTTTCTTTGGCAGAATGTAGCACCGGGCACTAATGCGTGCCCATTGAGTCGGACTACACGTCAAAACAAGAAGGGCGATATACCATGCGCAGCATTACGATGATCCTGTTCGCCATATTCCTGGCGGCCTGCAACCAGCAATCGAGCGAACATCACGAATCACCGGCCGCCGAACAGGCGGGTGAACCCGCGACCGGTACTACCAGCGAGCCGGATTCATCGTTGTACCTCGCGGCTGTCGCAAACGAGGCGCGACCGGAGGCGGACCGCGCCCGCGACGCCGGGCGCAAGCCGGCCAAGGTGCTCGAATTCCTCGGTATCAGGCAAAACATGCATGTGCTGGACATGTTCTCGGGCGGCGGTTATTACACGGAAATCATCGCCTCGGTCGTCGGTGACGGCGGTTCCGTCGTGGCGCACTCAAACGAGGCCTACCTGCAATTCGTCGGCGATGAATTCCACGACCGCTACGCGAACGACAGGCTCGCAAACGCGAGTGTACTCATGGCCGAGAATAACGAACTGTCCCTGGAACCCGAGTCGTTCGACGCCATTATGCTAGTGCTGTCCTTCCATGACCTGTATTACGAGGCGCCGGATCGCGGCTGGCCGAAGATCGAGGTCGGGCCGTTCCTCGCCGAACTGTACGAAGGCGTCAAACCCGGTGGCATCGTCGGCGTCGTCGACCATTACGCGGCGGCAGGCGCATCTTCCGAGACGGGCAATACGGTACACCGCATCGACCCGGCGATCGTCATCGCGGAGATGCAGGCCGCCGGCTTCGAACTCGATGCCCAAAGCGACCTGCTGCGTAACCCCGATGACGATCACAGCAAGCTTGTGTTCGATCCCGAGGTGCGCGGCAAAACCGACCGCTTCGTAATGCGCTTCAAGAAGTCGTAGTCACGCATGTACAAAGCGTGGCTCGCGCTGTGCCTTGTGGCGATCGCCGCCTGCTCCGGCGGTGCTCGCGACCTGGAGGAAGCGTACATTGCGGACCTGCATGACCGGCTGCAGCGCGGCGAACTGAGCTCCGAGTCGCTGATCCGCTGGTATATCCAGCGGATCGAGGCCATCGATAACGCCGGGCCGGAGCTCAATTCGATCATCGAAATCAACCCGGATGCCCTGAGCATTGCGCGCTCGCTCGACGCGGAGTGGCACAATTCGGGTCCACGCGGACCGCTGCACGGCATCCCTGTCGTGCTAAAAGCCAACATCGACACGGCGGACCAGATGTACACGAGCGCCGGCTCGCTCGCGCTGGCCGAGCATGCACCGTCCGGCGACGCCTTCATCGTAAAGCGTCTGCGCGATGCCGGCGCAGTCATCCTCGGAAAAGCGAATCTCAGCGAGTGGGCCAACTTCCGCTCGACGCGGTCGTCCAGCGGATGGAGCAGCGTCGGTGGACAAACGCGTAATCCTTACGATCCGGCGCGCTCTCCCTGCGGTTCATCAAGCGGCTCCGCCGTCGCCGTGTCCGCGAACCTGACCGTGGTTGCGGTCGGCACGGAGACGGACGGCTCGGTCGTCTGTCCGGCCGGCGTCAACGGGATCGTTGGCATCAAACCGACGCTCGGGCTGGTCAGCCGCAGCGGCATCATCCCGATCGCCCACAGCCAGGATACGGCCGGGCCCATGGCACGTTCGGTGCGCGACGCCGCGATGCTGCTGACGGCAATGACGGGTGTCGATGCCGAGGACCCGGCAACGGCAGGCGCGGAAATACATCATGACTACTCGTCGAACCTCACGGCTGACGGACTGCGGGGCAAACGCATCGGCATATTGCGCTCATACCACGGGGCCGAATCCAACCCACATGTCGAGGCCATTTTCGAAGCGAGCGTGGCGGCGCTCAAGGAACAGGGCGCCGAGACCGTCGACGACATCGAATACGAATCGGACGACCTGCGCGACGCGGAGTTCGAGGTTCTCAAGTACGAATTCAAGGCGGACCTGAACGCTTACCTGGAGACCTCGGCGGCGCCGGTCGAGAGTCTTGCCGACCTTATCGCGTTCAACGAGGCGCACGCCGAAACGGTCATGCCGATTTTTGGCCAGGAGATATTCGAGATGGCCGCGGCTATGGGACCGTTGAGCGACCCGACCTACGACGAAGCCCTGGAATCCAGCCGACGCATCGCGAGAAGCGCTATTGACGATGCCATGAACGAGCACGGGCTCGATGCGCTGATAGTCCCGACGAACGGGCCTGCGTGGATGATCGATCACGTCAACGGCGACAACTACGGCATCGGCAGCTCGTCCCTGGCGGCGATTTCCGGCTACCCGAGCATTACCGTGCCCGCCGGCTTCGTCTCAGGGCTCCCGATCGGCGTTTCATTCATCGGAAAAGCCTGGAATGAGAAACAGCTCATAGAGATTGCCTATGCGTTTGAGCAAGCTGTGGGGGCACGACGCGCGCCCGATCTCTGACAACACAGGGTATACCTGATGTTCAAAGCTGTTCGCATATCGATCCTGCTATTCGTACTGTTCTTCGTGGCGGTCAGCACCTGGCTGACACAGGCCCGCAGCACTGACTGGAACAACAGCCTCTGGGTCAAGGTCTATCCGATCAACGGCGACGGCAGCGCCAAATCGGCCAAGTACATCGAGGATCTCAAGCTACGTGACTTCGAGGCCATCGAAGCCTTTATCACGCGGGAGACGGAACGCTATTCCAGCAGTGTGCCAAGACCGGTTCGGGTCGAACTGGGGCAGCCGGTCAGGGAGCAGCCGCCCGAACTCCCCGGCAGCCCGAACGTCATGTCGGTGATGTGGTGGTCACTGAAAATGCGCTGGTGGGCGAGCGGCGTCACGGACGAGCAGGATCGCATCGACCCCGACGTCCGCATATTCGTGCGCTACCACGCGCCGGACTCGACCATCATGCTGGAAAACTCGGTGGGCCTGCAGAAAGGTATGGTCGGTATCGTCAATGCCTACGCGAGCCGGCGCCAGCGCGGCACGAACAACGTCATCATCGCGCACGAATTCCTGCATACGCTTGGTGCGACCGACAAGTACAGCCCATACGACGGGCATCCGATCGGACCCGACGGCCTCGCAGAACCCGATCGAAAGCCGCTGTACCCGCAGCGCTACGCCGAGATCATGGGCGGCCGTATCGCACTTGCCGCCGACGACTCGGTCATCCCGAAGAGCCTCAAGTACGCCGTCATCGGGCCGCTGACGGCGCGTGAAATCAACCTGGCCGACTAACCCGGCTTTTTCTGCGCGGCGCCGTGAGCTACGCTCGGCCGATGCACCGCGCCGACACATCGACGTTTTACTGCCGCAATCTCCGCGTGAGCGTTGCCGGCCGCCTGCTCGTGGACGAACTGGCGTTGCAGGTCAGCGGCGGCGAGCTGCTCGCCATACTCGGGCAAAACGGTTCCGGGAAATCGCTGACCATGCACACGCTGGCCGGCTTGCGCGACAGGGACATGGGAGAGGTCTCGGTCAACGGCAATGACGTCGCCGCGACCCGACGCCAGGAGATCGCCAGGCATCTCGCGCTGCTGCCGCAGCACGTCGACGATATTTTCCCGGCGACGGTGCTCGATACGGCGATGATCGGCCGGCATCCGCATATCGGACGCCTGAGCTGGGAGTCGGAACACGATTACGCGGCGGCGACCATGGCACTGGCGTCAGTCGGCCTGCAGGGCCTGGCGAATCGCGATGTCCTGACCCTGTCCGGCGGCGAACGACGGCGGCTTGCGATCGCCCAGGTGCTGACGCAACAACCGGATGTCTACCTGCTCGACGAACCGACCAACCACCTCGACCCGCAGCACCAGCTCGATGCACTGCAGTTATTCCGTGACATGGCGGATGAGGGTGCAATCGTGATCGCCAGCCTGCACGACGTCAATCTTGCGGTGCGCTATGCCGACCGCTGCCTGCTACTGTACGGTGACGGCCGCTGGGACCTCGGCGCGACCGGCGACATCCTGGATGCGGAGCGCCTGAGCGCGCTGTACTCGACACCGATGGAAGCGGTGCCGTGGCGATCGCACAAACTGTTCATTGCATCAGGCGACGTGGCCTCGCAAGACCTCTAGATACTGGCGGTGCAGCGACGGGTTCGACGCGAGCACCGAGCGAATGCCGAGCTGCGGCCGTGCGCCGTTGAGGTCGGTGAACACGCCCCCGGCTTCGGTCACGATGATCGACAGCGCGGCGATATCCAGGATGTTCACGTCCGACTCGATGACGGCTTCGATCTTGCCCGCGGCAAGCAGATGATAGTGATAGAAGTCGCCGTAACCGCGGATACGGTCGGCGCGTTCGACGATGCCGCCCAGCGATGCCCATCCCTCGCTGCCGGCGAGCGATTTCAGGTTGCCGACGGACACCGCCGCGCAATCGGGGTCATCGATGGCACTGATCGACAGACGTTTGCCGTTGAGCCACGCACCCCTGCCTTTCTCTGCCCAGGCGAGTTCGTCCATCATCGTACCGCTGGATACTCCAAGAACGATCTCGCCCTTGTGCATCAGCGCGATCTGCGTGGAAAAAAACGGGTACTGGCGAACGAAGCCCTTGGTGCCATCAATCGGATCCACGAGCCACAGGTAATCGGCATCCTCGCGCGTGCGTCCGGTTTCCTCGCCGTAGAATCCGTGCTCCGGAAAGCGCTCGAGTATCGTCTTGCGGATCGCCTGCTCGCACTCGACATCCGCCTGCGTCACCGGCGTCAAATCGGCTTTGGTCGTAACCGTGAAATTACCGGCATAATAGCTGCGGCTGATTTCGGCCGCCTCTCGCGCGGCCGCCATCGCGACGCGCATCTCGCCGGAGGCGCTTTCCTCGGGGTAACTCTCCACAACGTGCCCTGCCGTCTCGGGTAAACGGCGCCACTATGGCCGCAAGTGAATCAATAAACAAGGGAGCTTCCGACCAGGCGCACTTGACAGCCCTACGTCACCTGCCTATCGTCGGCGCTTCATCAGGTGAACCCGAAATGGCTTGTTTCGGGTGAACGGGAAGCCGGTGTCGCCACGTCGATTGTCAGTTCGACTGCGCTATTCCGGTGCTGCCCCCGCAACGGTGATCGAGTTAAACCGTAGCCCCTGTATCGTCGATTGATGTCTTTTCAGCCAGCGGTCGCCGGCACAGAGCCACTGCGAACCATGCGAGTTCGCGGGAAGGCGCTACGGCAGGAGCAATCCGCTCGTCAGCCCGGAGACCGGCCCGGTGATTACGCGAATGGCGCGGCGGGCGCAGATTCGGACCGGCGCTCCTGCCGTCCCGGCTCCCACCGCAGCATTCATCAATAAGAATGAACGGCGTGCGGGCGGCACGCAGGAGAAACGCGGAATGAAAGCTCCCTTTTCGATGGCGATGGCAGTGTTCCTGTCGGCGCCCATCCTGTCGACGGCGGCGGATATCGGCGCCGGCGACACGATCGTCGTTACCGCAACGCGCACTGAAATCCCGTTGTCCGATGCGACGGTACCCGTCAGCATAATCACGCGCGAAGACATCGAATTGTCGCTGGCATCCGACCTCGCGGAGTTGCTGCGATTCGAAGCCGGCATCGACATCGGGCGCAACGGTGGCCCGGGCCAGGCGACCTCGGTCTTTCTTCGCGGTACCGAAAGTAATCACACGCTGGTGCTCGTCGACGGCGTTCGCATGAACCCGGGTACCATCGGTGGTGCAGCGATTCAGAACATTTCGCCGGAAGTCATCGAGCGTGTCGAAATTGTGAAAGGCGCAAGATCCGCGTTGTTCGGCACGGATGCCATCGGCGGGGTTATCAACATCATCACAAGGCGCGCGGACTCGGGCTATTTCGAGGCCGGACTCGGCGCAGGCGATTTGTCGTCGCAGGCCGGGCACGTTTCGGCGGGTAATCGAGGCAGCGCCGGCGAATTCGGCGTAACGCTCGACTGGCAAAGCACCGATGGTTACGCGCCACGCATCGATTCGGACCTGGAGCGCGGCTTCGACAACCTCGCGGCGAATTTCTACGCAGCGCGGCAATTCGGCGCCCACGAGATCAGCGTTCGACACTGGCGTGGCGAAGGCACCGCCGAGTATCTCGACTTCTTCCTGAGCCCCGTGGAGCAGGATTTCGTCAATGCCGTAACCGCGCTCGGGCTGGACTCGAAAGTCGCGGCAAGCGGCAACAGCAAGCTGATCGTGGCCTTCATGCAGGACGAAGTTCGCCAGCGACAGTCGCCCGATTTCGTCGAATCCGGACGACTCAGCCTCGACTGGCAATACAGCCACGCATTCGAAAACCATACGTTTACGGGCGGCCTGTACGCCGTTCAGGAAGACGCGAAAACCCTATCGTTCGGCTCCGGTTTCGACGAGGATACCCATGTCCGTGCCGTATTCGTCCAGGAGCAGGTCTCGCGCGGGCGGCACAAGGGTTTCGCCGCACTGCGCCTGAGCGATCATGAATCCTTCGGCCGCCACACAACCTGGAACGCCGAATACGCATTCGAACTCAGCGATGCCTGGACGATCAACGCCGGGCTCGGCCACGCGTTTCGTGCTCCCGACGCCAGCGATCGCTACGGTTTCGGCGGCAGTCCGGACCTGCAACCCGAACTCGCCGATGAGTTACAGTTCGGCCTGCGCTACGCACCCGGTGGCCGGCATCGTGTCGACCTCGAGTACTACGCGAACGAAATCGAAGACCTGATCGAATTCGACCTGCAGTCCTTTACGTTGCAGAACATCGACAAGGCGAGAATTCGCGGCTTGCAGGCAGGCTACGAATACCGTGGCGAGAACGCATTGTTCCGCCTGGACGTAGTCCGCCAGGAGGCAGACAACGCCAGCACCGGCAGCCGACTTCTGCGCCGCGCCGAACAGTCCGCGACGATCAGCTATACGCGCAACATCGGCGAGCATCGCGTGGGCCTCTCGGTACTCGCCAACGGCGATCGGAGAGACTTCGGTGGGGTCGGGCTTGCAGGTTATGTGGTCGCTAACCTGACGGGGCAATTGCGCCTCAACGACGAGTGGCAGCTAAACGCGCGCATTGAAAACCTGTTGGATACGGCATACCAGACGGCCGCAAGCTATCGCATGCAGGAACGCAGCGCTTTTCTCGAGCTGAAATACCGCCGGTAATGAAACGGAGCAACGCATGGGAAACCGATTGAGCAAAATCTATACGCGTACCGGCGACGATGGCACCACGGGCCTCGGCGATGGCAGTCGCACACCCAAGGACAGTGCCCGTGTCGAGGCCTACGGCACGGTCGACGAGGCGAACAGTGCTATTGGTGCCGTGCTCGCTTTTGAATCGGTGCCCGACGAGGTCCGGCGCTGTCTTACCGAAGTACAGCACGACCTGTTCGAACTCGGCGGCGAGCTTTGCATACCCGGCCACAGCGCGGTAACGGACGCGTACGTCGATCGCCTGGAAACGGAACTCGACGCATTCAACACCGACCTGCCGCGGCTCAAGGAATTCATCCTGCCCGGCGGCGGTCAGGCGGCCGCTGCCTGCCACCTTGCACGCACCATCGTGCGGCGCGCCGAGCGCCGCAGCACCTCGCTCGCCGGTATCGAGGAAGTAAGGCCGCAAGTGATCAGGTACCTGAATCGCCTCTCCGACCTGCTGTTTGTTGTCGCACGCGTGCTGGCTCGCGCCGAGTCCGGTAGTGAGGTTCTCTGGGATCGCGATCGACCGCAGGAGCGGTGATCAGGCCAGGGACTTGCTCATCAATACCGCGTCTCCCGGGCACAGGCTCGAGAACTCTCTGCTGCCCCGGATCGCTGCCGGAGCATCCGCGCGGTCGCGAGCCTCGTAGCCGAGATTCGCGAAAAACGAATCGGCGTCGATGGTCAGCAACCAGAGTTCGCTCACACCTTCGCCGTGCGCCGCTTTCTCCAGCGCGTCCACCAGCAGGCGACCGATGCCCTCGCCACGTGATCGGGGCGCAACCACCAGCGAGCGCAGCAACCCGAGCTTGCCGAATCTTTCGAGGCCAATGAGCCCGAGCACGCCGCCCTCGTCTGTTGCCGCGAGTGCAAGATGCCCTGCCGTCAGGTCCTCGACCGGCAGCCCGGCCGAGCGCAACAAGTCGATTGCGGCAGGCAGGTCATGGGCGGTTGCGGGTCGAATCTCCATTGCGAAACCTATTTTCCGGCGAATGCATCACGGTTGAAGCGTGCCCGCTGCAGTGCGAGGCACATGGCTCCGCCCGCGACGATCAGCCGTGGCGTCGCTCGCGCCAATTCGTCGGCCGGCAACAGGAATTGATTGCCATAGAGGTTCGCCGGTATGGCGGGCCAACGCTGCCACTCCGAAAAACCGTCGTCGCCCGCATCGGTGCTTGCAAGCATGACTTCGGGTCTGCGCTCCACGACGGCTTCCACCGATATCGCCGGCGCCAACTCATCAAGATCGTCAAAGATATTACTGCCGCCACAGATCTCGATCAGCTCACTCACATAATGTTCGCGATTGATGGTGTAGAGCGGCCGTGCGGAGACCTGGTAGAACACGCTGATAGTCGGCGCATCCTGGTGTGCCGCTCGCAATGCCTGCAATTCGGTGCGGAATTCTTTTGCCGCCAGTTCCGCCTCCGTCGACTTGCCGGTCAATTCTCCGATGCGCAGCATCGCGGCACTCACATCATCGAGGCCGCGCGTCCGAATGGTTTCGACGGCGTAACCCGTGCGGCGCAGTTCATCGACCGTGTGCCTCGGGGTGCCGCTCTCCCAGACCAGCAACAAGTCCGGATCCAGTAATGCGAGCTGTTCCTGATCGACGTTGAACGCGTCGCCGACGATGGGCAGGTCGAGCGCTGCTGGCGGAAAATCCGACCAGGCGCTGACACCAACCAGGAATTCGCCGGAGCCGACGGCGAACACCAACTCCGTGAGGTTCGGCGCAAGCGTTACGATACGCGTGTAATTGTCCGGCGATGCTGTATCGCGCTCAGGGTCCGGGCATGCGCACAGCAAAACGGTACATAGCGCCAGGGCCAGCGCCCGGGTCACCGCGTCAGGCCATACAACGTCATTGCGGAAATTACGACCGCCCAGATGAGGAGCAGGCGGAACACGAGACGATTAGCCGCCGTCGCGCCGCGCACACCGCGCTCTGTTATCGATTCATCGGCCTTGTCCTGTAACGCAAGTGCGGCAACTCCGACGCGTGCAAGAAGGTTTTCACTGTGTTCCGACAAGGATGCGTCGCGCTGATCCGTGGGAACCCGCATGGCGGCAATGGCTTCATCGAAATGCCCGGCCGTCGCATAACCGACGGCGGTGAGGCGCGCCGGAATCCACGCCAACAGGCCGTGCAGCATGACGGCGGCGTCGCGCATCAGCGCGGCATTGCCGTCCGCCTCATTGTCGCGGGACGCGTTGAATACGGCTTTGCGCCGAATCAGGTCGGTAACGCGATAGGTCCATGCAGCCAGAGGCCCGAGAACAACGAACCAGAATACGATGGCAAACAGCCGATTGTTCGCCTGTACGCATACGGCTTCTTCGACGCAGGTAATGCGCTCGCGCGGTTCCTCCGGCACGTCGCTCTCGACGATCGCCTTGGCGGCATGCTGGATGCTTTCATCGTCCTCCGACTCCAGCGCCTTGCAATACTCGCCGACCTCCTCGCCGATATCTCGCGGCCCCAGGGAGAAAAACAAAACCACAACGGCCAGGATCAGGTAGGCGAATCCCTTCAGCGTGCCGCCAAGAATGAATATAACCGCGAATACCGGCAGCACGAGAACGATGGCCAGCAAAATAACCGGAATGATCGCCGGCCAGGTTGCAACGCGCTCAGCTTGCCGAAAACCGAAATCAATTATCCGGTCGAGCCAGCGCATGCGGCGCCAGTGAAACAACTGCGTCGCGAGTCGTTCGATAACCAGTCCTATAAGCAGTGCAATCAGGTTCATAAGTTTTCAGCTCTGTTGCCAGTCATTGGGTGCCGCCGCAAGCGGATCACGATTCTGCGCCCAGCCCATCATACAATCGCAGCCAGTCGAAAGCAGTGCCTGGATCGCTTTTGCGTCCGGGCGCGATGTCACAATGACCCGCGATGTTGCGTGCGGAAATCGCAGGATAGGCGGCACTTATAGCCTTCAACACGGCGGTGAGCACCTCGTACTGCCGATCATCGTAGGGCGTCTCGTCTTCGCCTTCGAGTTCGATGCCGATGGAAAAGTCATTGCAGCTGCGCTGGCCGCGAAAACATGATTCCCCTGCGTGCCAGGCACGTGACGTCAATGGCACGAACTGGGTTACTCTTCCGTCGCGACGAATCAGGAGGTGCGCCGAGACCTCGAGTCCCTCGATCTCCCTGAAGTACGGGTGCGCATCGAAATCGAGCGTGTTGGTGAACAACGCTTCGATTTCCGGACCGCCGAATTGTCCGGGCGGCAGGCTGATGCCGTGAATGACGACCATGGTTGGCGCGCAGCCCTGCGGGCGTTCGTCCTGGTTCGGGCTGTGGCACTGAGTCGCCGGCCGCACCTGTCCGGTGCTCGGGGAAACCTCGAAGTTCGTTTGCATGTCCTGCTCGCGTCTGTACGGTTGCTTCAACTCAGCGGAACGACGATAGTAAACCATGCATCGAACCAGACTCCACATTGCCGGACCGTACACGACCGGGACGCTGCTGCCGCTGGACGCCGAAAGATCGCGATATCTCGGCCGCGTATTGCGAATGCACATTGGTGACGACTTGCGCGTCTTCGACGGAGAGGGAAGCGAATACGCCGCCACGATTGCAGAGCTGCAGAAGTCGAGCGCGACCCTCGAGGTCGGGAATAAGCAATCCACTGAGACCGAATCGAGTCTGCGCCTGCACCTGGTGCAGGGAATATCCCGTGGCGAACGCATGGACTTCGCGGTGCAGAAGGCCACTGAGCTGGGCGTGAAGCGTATTACGCCGGTCCTGACGGAGTACGGAGTGGTTAAACTGGACGAGGCGCGTGCCGCGAAACGACGCGATCACTGGCAAAAGGTCGCCGCCAGTGCCTGTGAACAGTCGGGCAGGACACGCTTGCCGCTCGTCGACACGCCGATAACGCTGAAAAAATGGTTTGGTGACCAACCCGCGGAGACAGACAAGCAACTCATATTGAAACCTGGAGCAAAAGCGTTGATGTCCGGGGTCGGCGCGCCGAACACCAAGGTCTGTCTGTTGATCGGGCCCGAGGGAGGCTTCAGCGAAATCGAGTACGAAGATGCCGAGTGCGCCGGGTTTCAGGCCGTGTCGCTCGGTCCCAGGGTATTGCGAACCGAAACGGCCGCAATCGCGGCGCTCGCGATTCTGCAATCGCTCTGGGGTGACCTGGGCGCGGGGATTCAGGCCTGAACGGATTCGCGCGCGAGCATTTCCTCGAGCTTCTCGAGATTGGGGATCAACGGGTATTCGTTGATCATGCGCACGCGGCACAGCACCGGCGCGTCGTCCGGCCAGCCGTCTTTAGCCTCTAACTTGAGCACGTCGCTGTTGACGCGCACGAGCTGCGGAAAGCCTTGCGTCAACACACCGAAATAGCCGACCTTCAATTTTCCCGTACTCGCGTAGAATACGACGACCCGAGTACGACCGGTCGTCGCCGGAAGGTCCTTGCCCAACGCCCCTTCGAATGACACGACCGGTAGCGCTCGGCCGTTCCAGTTGACGTTGCCCAACATCCAGTTATGCGCGCCCGCGTCGTGCTCCGGCGCGGAATAACGAACCACCTCCGCGACGCAGGCCCGCGGCACGATCAGGCGGTCTTCCGACAGAGGCACGAGCAGGCTGTAGAGTTCGTCGGCTGCGGCGCTCATGTCAGTAGTATCCCCCTGTCCTCCAGCTGCCGCCGAATCGCCTCGAGCAGCTTCGAGTCCTGGTACGGCTTGCCGAGATAGTCGTTGACGCCGAGTTCGATCGCGCGTGCACGGTGCTTGTCGCCGACGCGCGACGTAATCATGATGATCGGAACATCCGCGACGCGTTCGTCATTGCGAACATGCGAGGCGAACTCGTAGCCGTCCATGCGCGGCATCTCGATGTCGAGCAGGATGACATCCGGCTTGTGCTCCTGCATTACGCTGATCGCGTCCAGCCCGTCCTTGGCAGTGGCAACGCGCATGCCGTTCCTGTGAAGGAAGCGTTCGGTCACGCGGCGCACCGTGATCGAGTCGTCGACGACGAGCGCGAGCGGGCGATCGTCCGCCGGTGTCGGCGCCGCTTTCTTGAGTTCGACCACGGGCGCGCCGGTACGCACGAGGCTGTGAATGTCGAGGATGAGGATGATACGACCGTCACCGAGTATGGTTGCGCCCGAAATGCCTCGAATACTCGCGAGTTGAGGGCCCACGGCCTTGACGACGATTTCGCGGCTGGTCAGCATCTCGTCCACGAGCAGCGCGGCCGAATACTCGCCTGCGCGCACCAGTATTACCGGCACCGACGCCTCCTCCTCGGGCAGCTTGGCAGCCTGGCCGCCTAGGTACATACCGAGATGGCGAAACTTGTAAGACTCTTCGCCGTACTGGTAACTCGGTTCGCTCTGGCTGAGCAGTGTCTCGAGTTCACGGCGCGGGATGCGCGCGACACCCTCAACGGTGGGCAGCGGCAATGCGTAGACCTCATCGCCCGTGCGCACGATCAGTGCCTGCGTAATCGCGAGCGTGAACGGCAGGCGCACGGTGAAATTGGTGCCCTGGCCGGTAACTGAAGAAATCCTGAGTGAGCCGCCGAGCTTCTTGACCTCGTTCGCGACAACGTCCATACCGACACCACGCCCGGCCGATTGCGTTACGGCGCCGGCGGTGGTGAACCCCGGCGTCAGGATCAGGTCCATGATCTCTTCGTCGGTCACCTTGCTTTCCGGCTTCAGCAAGTCGAGTTCATACGCCTTGCGCCGAATGGCGTCGACGTCGAGGCCTTTGCCGTCGTCCGATACGTCAATGACCATTTCTGCGCCTTCGCGGTGCAGGCGAATGGTGATGCGTCCTGTCGCGGGCTTACCGGCCTGCTGACGCTCGCCCGGGTCTTCGATCCCGTGCACGATTGCATTGCGCAACATATGCTCGAACGGCGGCAACATCTTGTCGAGTACCTGCCGGTCGAGCTCGCCCGATGCGCCCTCGGCGGCCAGCTCGGCGCGTTTGCCGACTTCCTGCGCGGCCTGTCGCACGAGGCGTGTCAGTCGCGGAACGTGCCGCTCGAAGGGCACCATGCGCGTGCGCATGAGGCCGTCCTGCAACTCGGCGGTCACGCGGGACTGCTGGATCAGCAGGCCTTCGGCCTCCGTCGTAACCGACTCCAGGAGATCCTTGAGACTGCCGAGGTCGCTTGCCGATTCCGCCAGTGCGCGCGACAGCTGCTGAATATTCGAATAGCGATCCAGCTCCAGCGGGTCGAAGTCCCTTGCCACCATCGTGTCCTGGTGACTGTGCATGATCTGCGCTTCGGTTTCGATCTCGAGTTTGCGTAACTGTTCCTTCAGGCGCGAAACCGTCTGCTCCAGTTCGTCGACGTGGAACTGGAAGGAATTCACCTGCTGGTTCAGGCGCGAGTGATAGATGCTGATTTCACCGGCCGCGTTGAGAAGGTCTTCGAGCAGGTCTGCATCGACGCGCGCGAATTCCTGGCGCTCGGCAGGCGAGCGCAACGCTCTCACCTCTGCAGCCACCGGCGGCTCCGCCTCTGTTTCCGGTTTCGCCTCGGGCTCGGGCTCGGCCTCGGCCTCGACTTCCCGCTCGGGCTCGGGTTCCGGCTCAGGTTCCGGCTCGGGCTCGGGTTCCGGTTCTGGTTCCGGCTCGGGTTCGGGCGGCGGTGCCTCGACGAGCGGCGGTTCCGGCGGCCTTTCCTTGCGAAGCTCGGACAGTTCGTCGGCTAGGGGCGAATCGACAATGACCATACTCACCGTGTCTTCCGGTTCGATCGTGAACTCGGCGGACGGTGCCTCCTCGACACTCTCATCCTCCGGCGCCATCTCGACTTCGGAATCGTCCGCGATTTCGAAGCCGGCATTGGCCTGATGGATGCGCTGCTCGAGTGCCGCGGCCGCGCGCACCGGTTTCCCGGCAATCACCAGGTCCCGCATGCGATGCAGCTCGTCTATGCTCCGCTGCATCAGGTCTTCGACCGCCGGTGTCGCTTTGACGCGCCCGTCGTCGATGGAGATCAGCAGCGCCTCGATCTCGTGGCTCAGATTGCCCATCGCCGTAATGCCGGCCATCCGGGCACCGCCCTTCAGCGTGTGCAGGTGGCGCCTGAGTTCGTCCATCGGCTGTGCCGACCGCTCGCGCACCCAGTCGATGAACGCCTTATCCGCCGACTCGAGCAACTCGGCGGATTCTTCAGTGAAAATCGATGCGATTTCGGCGTCGTACTCGGGCTCGTCGCTGACGGCTTCCGCGATCTCGGGAGGTTCGGCAGCCGGTTCGACCGAAACTGCCGTTTCGGTCGCTGCCTCACTCGCCGCTTCGGCGTCGGGTGCCTGCGTCGCCTCGGGCGGGCTTACCATGTCGGCGAGCTTCGATATGTGTTCGATCAGTGACGTGTAATCCGCCCGCTCTCTTTCCGGCTTGTTGATATCGCCAACGATCATCGCGATCGCGCCGGCGGCGGCGCGCAGTGCGTCGAGTCCCGACTGTTCGAAACCGACTTTGTGGTCGAAGACGCGCCGCACGAATCGATTCAGTGCGCCCGCTACCGCGACGCCGCGCTCGACGTTGGCCATGTTGGCGCTGCCGTGCAGGGTGTGGCAGGCCCGGTGTAGCTTGTCCGTCACCTCGAAAGGCGCGTGGTGCCCTTCGCACGCCGCGAGGTAATCGGTGATGACCTTCAGGTGCCCCGCCGTCTCTTGCGAGAAGATGTCGTAGAGAACCGGGTCCATTTCGAGTGCCCGCTTCTCTTCGAACGGCAGTTCTTCCTCGGGCCGCTGCAATGTCAGTACCGCTGCATTCGGGTCGCCCTCGGCGAATGCCGTGGCGCGCGCGATCAGAAGACTGATGTCTGCCTCGGGTTCGGTTCCGACTTCAAGCTGCTCGATGAGCTGCGGGACGGCCGCGGCTGCCCGCACGACGAACTCGACCATCGGCGGCGTGCGTACCATCGTGCGGTTTATCAATCGATTCAGCAGGCTTTCCACCGCCCAGCAGTACTCGCCGATGCGCTCGGCGCCAACCATCCTGCCGCTGCCTTTCAGCGTATGGAAAGAACGCCGCACGGTAATGAGCGTCTCCATGTCGTCCGGTGAACTGACCCAGCCTGGCAAGTGCCTTTTTATCGATGCAATTTCTTCCTTGGCTTCCTCGATGAAGAGTTCGAGCAACTCCGGGTCCATGTGCTCTGCGTCCGCAGAAACGACGGGCAGCGAAATGATTTCGGTGGCCTGCACTTGCGTATCCGTCGGTACGATCTGCGCCTCGATTTCGGCGACGGACATTTTCATTGTCTGTGCCCGTTCCTCGGCGGCCGCAGGCTGCGTCTGCACGATTCGCTGCTCTGCTTCACGCAGCACGGCCAGGCACGCTTCCGCGTTATCGAGCATGTACCAGGGCTCGCTGCGTCCCGCTTTAACGGTCTCCATGTAGTACTCGATACTGACGATCGCATCCGCGAGCCGGTCGGTCTCTTTTTGCGTGAGCTGGGCCAGCCCACTACTGTTCAACATGGCGGTAATCAGGCTGCCTATGCGCTCGACAACCTCCATCGCGCGCGGTTTGCTGAGCATCTGCAGGCCCGCTTTGATGCCCCTGATGAGCGCCGGGACGCTATCCAGCCCCTGGGACGGTGCGTTCGTGTTAATGCTCTGGCTGATGGTCTCCTTGATGCGCGCCAGATTGATAATGCACTCGCGCATAACGGACTCGGCTACCTGGCGGAAGTCGGCATCGTCCTCGGGTGCTTCGTCGTCGGCCTCGCCGACCTGCGGCATCGTCAGGCGCAACAACTGCTGGTCGAGCCGGTCCTCGACTCGCAACAGGGTCGATGCGATATCGAGGATGATCTGGTCGTTGGCAACGCCGCCGCGTTCGACCACGGCCTTGAGGCGGTCGATTTCGCCCTCTATGTCGCCACGCAGCTCGCCGAGTCCGAGAACGCCCAGCGTGTCGCTGATTTTCTTCAGCAATTCGAGTTGCGGTACGAGTTCGGAGGAGTTGTTCATGCCGGTGCGCACGAAGATATCCAGAACGTCCTTGACCCGACCCAGGTCTTCCCTGATAGCCGAACCGACCGTCTCCATGAGCTTGGCGCTTGGTGCCGACAGCGCCTCGCGCGCGTGTTCGACCTGCTCGTCACCCGGCAGCAGTTCCTCGAGGTTGAAGGCCGCGCGGATTTCGCTGATCTTTTGGCCCGCCGTGCTGGAACGCGCGACGTAGTACAGCAGGTTGTTCAGTAAATCGTCGATCGGATGCCGGTCGTACGCCAGCAATCCTTCGTCGATGACGAACTTCAGTTGCCGGTCGGTCTGGCCCAGTAATCGCTTGATCGCAATAGAGGTTTCCAGGCCTCCGTTTTGCAGCGATTCGAGCACACCGCCCACGACCCACCAGAGCTGGTACATGTCGTCGCGGGTTGCAGAGTTCTCGAGGGCTGCCGCAACCTTGCCCAGCGTGTCGAGATCCCGCTTGACGTTGCCACCCTTGATCCAGCCAAGCAGTGCAAGCTGGAATTTCGGCCGCAGCCGCTTCGCCACCAGTACCGGGTCGTCGCCGCTGCCTTCGCGATCCTCGACCCGCTTGCCGGCGCGACTCGGCGAAAGGTTGAGCAGCAGCAGCGTGCCTTCGGACAGCAACGGCTCGCCGCGCGCCGCGCGCAGGTCGTTCAGCATCGGCAACAACACGAGCGCGATATCGCGGCCGCCACCGAGCAGTCTCTCAATGTAAACCGGCACCTGCACCATCGCGCGCGTCAGCGAATCGAGGCCCTCCTCACGGCCCGCGCCGGCGCGCACACCCGACAGGTATTTGCAGGCCAGCTCCATCTCCTCGACGAGCAGAGCCGCACCGTAAGTCTCACTAAGTACGAGCGCGCCTCGCGCCTGGTGTAACAACTCGCCCGTCCGTGTCAGGGCAGCCGTGCCTCCCCGGCCGTCGACGCAGTCTTCCAGTGCCAGGTGCGCACTGCGGATCGTCTCCATGAGTTCATTGCTGATAATCGTAAGGCCACGAACGACACCCCGGTCGTCATCGTCCTCGATCACCTGCTCATGAATGCCCGTGTCGCCCGTCATCTAGTCGTCCGTGTCGCCCGCGAATATCCGCAATCGCTTCGCTCTAACCTGTCTTCGCCTGGGGTTTGGCCGGTGCCGCGGGCGGCACTGCGGTATTCGCGCTCGTCCTTGCCAGCGCGCTGGTATGTATCATATCGGCCGGCAACGCGAACCCTTCGACTGTTTTCCGGAGCTGCGTCGCGAGTTCGGAGAGTTTCGAGATCGAAGCCGCCGTCGCCGTCGTCGCCTTGCCGGTTTGATCGCCGATTTCACGCAAACGCGTCGTTCGGCGGGTAACGTCCGCCGCAGATCCCGCCTGCTGCCGCGCGGAACTCGAGATGTTCTGTACGAGGCTGGCGATCTGGTTCGACACCTGCTCGATTTCATCGAGCGCGGCACCGGCATTTTCGGCCAGCAGCGCGCCTCCAACCACGTCGGTGGTGCTGCGCTCCATCGAAATGACCGCCTCGTTGGTATCGGCCTGGATGGTTCTCACGAGCACTTCGATCTGCTTGGTGGCATTCGTCGATCGCTCGGCCAATCGCTGCACCTCATCGGCAACGACAGCGAAACCGCGGCCTGCTTCACCGGCCATCGATGCCTGGATCGACGCATTGAGGGCGAGAATATTCGTTTGCTCGGCAATGTCATTGATGAGCTCGATGATGTTGCCAATCTCCTGCGAGCTCTCCCCGAGTCGCTTGATCCGTTTCGAGGTTTCCTGAATCGTCTCGCGGATGGCGTTCATGCCGTCGATCGTGCGGCGTACGGCCTCGCCCCCCTTATGCGCAACTTCTACAGAATGACGTGCCACGTCCGAGGAGCGTTCGGCGTTGCCGGATACCTCTTCAATAGACGCGGCCATCGATACGATCGATTCCGTAGCGGCGTTGATCTCTTTCGCCTGGTTGTCCGCTGCTTTCGCGAGGTGCGCGGCCGTGTTCTCGGTCTGCTTGGTTGCCGTGTCCACCATGAGCGCCGTGTCGTTAACGGTCGCCACCAGCTTGCGAAGTTCTTCGATCGCGAAATTGAACGAGTCGGCGATGGTCCCCGTGATGTCCTCGGTAACCGTCGCTTCGACAGTGAGGTCACCGTCGGCGAGACTGCCCATCTCATCGAGCAGGCGCAGAATCGCCTGTTGATTGCGCTCGTTCTGTTCCGCTTGTTCTTTGGCCCTCTTCTCGAAGACCGAACTCTTCGACTGCAGCGCAAGCAGCACCAGCACCAGCAGGAGCGCCACGCCAATTGCGCCAATCGGCAGCCAGGCAATCTGCAGGTAGGCGAGCAGCGGATTACCGCCGTCGGCGCTGCTGAATGTCTCCGCAAGCAGCCGATCGGCCGCGGCGCCAAGCCCTGCCTGCGTCGCGGCAAGATCGCCAACCTGGCCCGAATTCGACGCCAGCGCGGCAGATTGCTCTTCGAGGCTCGCGACGCTTGCCTGGACCGGTGCGAGTGCGGCTTCGCGATCCGCAGCAGGCAGCGGACGCATGTCCAGATCGGAGGCCTCGCCCGCGAGGGCGTTGGTGACGTTTCTCAGGAATGCGACGTCAGCAGCGACAGCGGCGGTATCGTTATCGCCGCCGATTGCGAATGTGGCGGCCGATTCGCGGATACGGTCGGCGCGTTGCTGGAATTCCTGGACGATAGCCGTCGATCCCGACCTGTCGAGCAGCTCGTTCGAGAGTTCAAGAAGGCTGGTCGCGTCCGCACCTATTTGACTCAGGGCCGCTTGCGCCGCCTCGACTTCGCTGCGCCTCGCCAGTATCGCCGACGCGCCGGATTCGAGTTCCTGCCAGTTCGATGACCGTCCCAGCGGCGCGCTGCGCCGCAGGGTCGCGATCTTCCGGATGCTCGCATCGAGCTCGTCAAACGCACCATCGCGGCCCGCAAGCGACCGGGCTGCCTGTGCAGGAACAGCCTGCGACAGGGCGGCGAGCTCCGGAGCGGACGAGCTTCCCTGCCCTGCCTGCAGGTAAACCAGCGCAGCCGCGGCGACCAGGAACAACGCAGCCAGGCCGGCGACGATTCGGAATGCAGACGTGTTATCGGTTTTTTTGGCCATGGTTTTACGGACCTTTTACTCTGCAGCTGCCTGCAGGAACATGTTGCTTTCGACTAGATCGAACAAGTTGAAGACGGGCCAGGAATCTTCGCCCCTCTTGTAGGTGCCGCCCAGGAAACTCTCACAGCGCACAATCGTCTGGGCTGTCTCGTCGACGAATTCGTGAGCCATAAAGCGACGAAAGCCAAGAACCTCGTCAACGACGAGGCCGGCCGGGACTTCACGATGATTGACCGAAATCACGCGGGTCGTGCGTCGCAAGGATGTTCTGCCGCTGCCCAACAGCAGCTTCACGTCGATGAGCGGCAACAGGTGACCACGCAGATTGGCGATGCCCAGCAACCAGCGGTTCGCGCCGGGTACCCGGGTCACCGCATCGGGCATCATCAGGACCTCACGAACCTGGTCGCGATTGGCGACGAATTGTTCTTCGCCGATGCGAAACCCGACGCCGACCCACTCCGCCGGCATCGACCCGGCGCCGTGCCCCGCGTGCGCGGAACGACTGCGGTGCTCCATCTCCTGCAGCAGCGCAAATGGCTGTTCGACCAATGCCGCAAGATCGGTGGCGCCACTCATTCAGGCTGCCATCACCGAATTGATCATTGCGACAAGCTCCTTGTCGACAATCGGTTTGACCATGTATTCGACGGCGCCCTGGCGCATACCCCAGATCTTGTCGGTCTCCTGGTCCTTGGTCGTGATTATGATGACCGGGATGCCGGCGGTGGCCGGGTCCTTGGTCAATCTCCGGGTCGCCTGGAATCCATTCATGCCGGGCATGACGACGTCCATGAGAATACAATCCGGCCGCGCCGTCGTGGCGACCTTCAGGCCTTCCTCGCCGCTGTCCGCGACGAGCGTGTCGAAGCCCGCTTTCTCGAGCATATTCTGAAACAAATGCAGCTCAGTTGGCGAATCATCAATGATAAGAACAACTGCCATCCTATCCTTCCTTAGTTGATCTGGTTTGATATGGCGCCGAGTAGTTCATCCTTGGTGAACGGCTTGGTCAGGTACTGTTCCGAGCCGACGATGCGGCCGCGAGCACGATCGAACAGCCCGTCCTTGCTGGACAACATAATGACTGGCGTTTCCTTGTAGATCTTGTTGTGCTTGATCAACGAGCAGGTTTCATAGCCGTCGAGTCGCGGCATCATGATGTCCACGAAAATCAGGTCTGGCTGGTGATCGGCAATTTTTGATAACGCATCGAAGCCGTCGATTGCCGTGAACACCTGGCAACCTTCCTTGGACAACAAGGTCTCGGCCGTTCGCCGGATTGTCTTGCTATCGTCCACGACAAGGATCTTGAGCCCGTTGAGGCTTCTTGATGGGTTACTTGACACCGAATTTCCCCACGTTGAAAAGCGACTTTTACCATATTGACATAAGTCCCGCTACGACGCTCGCCACGATCCTCAAAATCGCCGGAAATCCGGCGCTTACGCGGGATTTGGTTGTATAGTTGGCCGCGTCGTGCCCAACACTCCGGAAGAACAGGTAGAGATGGCAGCCAACCCACTCAAGATCGGTATCGTGATGGACCCCATTGGGTCCATTGTGCCGAAGAAAGACAGTTCCTTCGCGATGTTGCTCGAAGCCGAGCGCCGCGGCGCCGACATTCACTATTTCGAACAGGCGGACCTGCGCCTGTTGTCGGGCACAGCCATCGGCCACTCGACGCGTCTCAGCGTCCGGGACGACTATGACGACTGGTACCAATTCGGCGAACAGCAGGAAATCGAGCTGGGGGAGCTCGACGCCGTGCTCATGCGCAAAGACCCGCCCTTCGACATGGAGTACGTTTATACGACGTACATACTGGATCGCGCGCAACAGGCCGGCGCGCTGATCGTCAACGACCCGCAGGCACTCAGGGACATGAACGAGAAGGCCTATACCGCGTGGTTTCCGGAGTGCACCCCGGAGACGCTGATCACCCGCTCGATGAGCGAGATGAAAGATTTTCTGCGCCAACACGGGCAGATCGTCGTAAAGCCACTCGACGGCATGGGCGGACGCTCCATATTCGTGGTGCGGCAGGGTGATAACAACGCCAACGTCATTTTCGAGACCCTCACCGGCTACGGCCGCCGTTTCGCGATGGCCCAGGTCTTCATCGACGAGATCAGCCTCGGCGACAAACGCATTCTGCTGATCGACGGCGAGCCCGTGCCGCATGCGCTGGCCCGCGTTCCCTCCGGCGATGACTATCGCGGCAACATCGTCGCGGGCGCCGTGGCCACGGGGCAGGACCTGTCGGACCGCGACCGCTGGATTTGCGAGCAGGTCGGGCCCGTGCTGCGGGACTCGGGCGTGCTTTTTGCGGGTATCGACGTCATTGGCGATTACCTCACCGAGGTCAACGTCACCAGCCCCACCGGCATCCGGGAACTCGACCGGCAATTCGATATCAATATTGCCGGCATCCTGTTCGACGCCATCGAGAAGCGGTGACGCAGTTCTCAATCCGCCACCAGGCAACCCGATACACTGGCCGTGAGCGTCCAATCGCTTGTTTATGTAAACTAAATGGCGGAACATTCGCGCGAATATGGCAACTCTGGCCCTCAAGACCGATCCTCTCGACGAGCTGCGTCTCGTCGCTCCGGCCGTACCCGACCGGCTCCCGGCCATGTTGTTTCTCGCGGCCCTGTTCCACGGCATCCTGATTATTGGCGTTACCTTCAATTCTGACCTTCCGGGCCAGTTTGCCGACGCGATTTCGCTGGACGTCACTATCGTCGCCGATCCTGATCAGCAGATCGACGCTCCCGACGACGCGGCCTACCTCGCACAGGCAAGCCAGAAAGGCGGCGGCAACACGACCGAGCAGGTACGCCCGGCCGCTCCTCTGCAGAGTGCCATGCCGGTGGACAACCCGGGCCACGA
Source organism: uncultured Woeseiaceae bacterium (assembly GCA_945788625.1). Classification (GTDB taxonomy): domain Bacteria; phylum Pseudomonadota; class Gammaproteobacteria; order Steroidobacterales; family Woeseiaceae; genus UBA1847. The sequence goes on along the minus strand of CALZMQ010000016.1, from coordinate 163,476 downwards.
GGATGGCACCGGGCTGGTCGACGCCACCGCCCATGAACGCTCGGCCGACGAGATCCTGGCATCGGCGGACGATAGCAACCGGCAGGTGACGATTGACCCGCGCTCAGAACCGCAGCCCGCGAACAGCATGGCGATCGCCATGGAGGCAGGCAGCGAGGTGACCTTGCCGTTGCCCCAGGAAGAGCGCGCGACGATGCTGATACACGACGACGAACCGCGGCAACTCATCGTTAGCGCCGACACCCGCGAGTCCGTGGTCGCCGCGTACCTCGACAGCTGGAAGCGCCGCGTCGAAGCCGTCGGTGCATCGTACCTGCCTGAACTCGGCGACTTCGGCGGTATCTCGGGCAGCCCGACGCTGATGGTGAGCATCAATGCATCGGGCGATCTCGACGAAGCGGTAATCCGCAAGAGCAGCGGCTCGACCGTTCTCGACCTGGCGGCTCTGGATATCCTGCAGCGATCGTCTCCGTTCAATGCGTTTCCGCCCGAAATCGCGGCGGAATACGACACCGTTCGCTTCGAGTACAAGTGGCTGTTCGCCGAGCAGCTCATATCCACGGCATCGGCCAACGACTAGCACTGTTTCGGCTTGCGACTTCCCGGTCTTGTACCGGGCGCCGCTTGCGCCGATACTGTGACTATGGAACCTGACAGTTCATTAACAAATCAACTACTTATCGCCATGCCTGGCATGGTTGACCCCAATTTCAGCACCACAGTCACCCTGATCTGTGAACATAACGACGATGGCGCCCTCGGCATCATTATCAACCGACCCCTGACGCTGCGCCTCTCCGGCCTGTTCGAGCAACTCTCTGTTGACGACCCGGATCCGGTCGCCGCATCCGATCCGGTGTTGTCCGGCGGCCCTGTCGGCACCGAACGCGGCTTCGTCCTGCACGACCCGGACCACAGCTACGAAAATACGCTGCCGGTATCCGACGACATCCAGTTGACCCTCTCGCGTGACGTTATCGACGCGATGGCAATCGGTGAGGGACCGGACAAGTCGCTGGTCGCGCTCGGCTACGCGGGCTGGGAGGCAGGCCAGCTCGAAGTCGAAATGCTCGCCAATTCCTGGCTATGTGTCCCCGCCACTCCGGAGCTCGTGTTCGACACGCCGTTTGCCGATCGCTGGGACTCGGCGGCGCGCACGCTCGGCGTCGACATCGCGCGGCTTTCCCCGGATGCGGGCCACGCCTGATTTGTCGCATCCCAGGACCATCCTTTCCTTCGACTTCGGGTTGCGTCGCATCGGCGTCGCAGTCGGTCAGGACGTCACCGGTTCGGCGAGCCCGCTCGGTGTCATAGCGAACCGGGCCGATGGCGTGGACCATGTGAGCATCGCTGCGCTGATCGAGGAGTGGCGGCCGACGGGCCTGGTCGTCGGAATGCCTGCTCACGCCGATGGCTCGGCAAGTGATATGCAAGCCCCGGTCAGCGCGTTCATCGAGGAATTGCGGCGCTACGAGTTGCCGATCGAGACTGTGGATGAACGATATACGTCAGTGGAAGCCGAGCGCGTATTGAAGGAGGCGCGGGCTGCGGGAACGCGCGGGCGTATCTCGAAGGACATGATCGATGCCGCCGCGGCGGTATTCATCGCCGAACGATACCTCGGAGGGGCCTGACCCCCCACCCCCCACCTCTCCCTGGAGATGGCGGCGGCGATCGCGGGGCATGTCCCAGTCGCTCGGACAATCTGCGATAACTCGCTTTGTGTGACACACCCCACACTCGCCGCCGCCTTCCACGCCATGCATGTCGGACGATTGCCGGCACCGAATGGTGGGTGGTGGGGGGTCAGGATTCCCAGACGACGGTGCTGGCGTCGAAGACGGGACCGTCGACACACACCCGTTTCATCGCCGGTCCGTCCGGCGTCTCGATTTTCACGGCGCATCCGGCGCAACCACCGACCGCGCAAGCCATGAACTCCTCCAGAGACACCTGGCAGGGCACCCCGTGACGTTCGGCAAGCGCCGCAACTGCCTTGAGCATCGGCGTCGGCCCGCACGCGAAGATCTCCGTATCCGCCAGCTGCCCTTCTTCGAGGGTCGACAATAATCGGTCTGCCAGGTCAGTAACGTAGCCATCGAAGCAGCCCTCGAATCCCGCCAATGTCGCCAGCCGGCTCGGTATGCCCCAACTTTCGAGCAGGGGCATCGAACGGTTAATTTCGTCATCGAGCCATGGAGTCTCGAGACCAGAGGTCGCTTCATCGAAGGGAAACGGCAATTCGGAGCCCAGTATGGCAATCGGCTTCCAGTTACCGCCCTGCCGCCGCAGGTAGTCGGCGACGAAGACCATGGGCGGAATGCCAACACCGCCGCCGATCAACAGCGCGTTCGGTCGATCCGCGGACGGCTTGAACGGCTCGCCAATCGGGCCGAGAACGCTGACCAGGTCGCCGGGCGCCTTGTGAGACAGGAGACGTAAACCGTCGCCCACAATTTTGTAGAGCACCTCGATCCAGTCATCGTCGACCCGCATTATCGACAGCGGACGCCGCATTGGCCGTGTCTCATCGCATCGGACATGTACGAAACTGCCGGGGCCGGCAGCCGCAGCGCATAGTGGCGCGCGGATCCTCATGATGAACTGCTCGCCTGGAAACGACTCGATCGAGATTACCTCGCCATCTTCAACAAAGATCGTATCGCGATTCTGCTGGGCCTTTTTCTGCGCTGCGGTCGTCACTTTGCCGACATCGTCCTGCCGACGCGTTCGAGTACGGCCATGCGCACGGCCACACCGTTGGTCACCTGTTGCGTTATTACCGATCTTGGCCCGTCCGCGACCGCGCTTTCGATTTCGATGCCGCGATTCATCGGGCCAGGATGCATCACGATGGCATCCGGCTTCGCTAATTCGAGGCGCTCATTGCTGACGCCGTAATTGGCGAAGTACTCGTCGATGCCCGGAATGCCATCGAGATTCCCGATGCGCTCTCGCTGGATACGCAGGGCCATGACGACGTCGGCGCCGTCCAGACCGTCGCGAAGATTATCGACGATACGCGCTTCTGGTACGGCTTCGGGGTCCGGAGCCAGTGCCGGCGGCGATATCAGGCGCAATTCACCGACCCCGAGAGTCGCAAGACCCTGCGATGCCGACATGGCGACACGCGAGTGGCGTATGTCACCCACGATCGCGACCGTCAGCTCGTCGAAAGCGCCTTTGTGCTGGCGGATGGTCAGCAGGTCCAGCAAGCCCTGGGTCGGATGCGAGACGTCGGCTTCGCCGGCGTTCAGAATACTCACATGGTCGTCCACATTGCGCGCGATATAGGCCGGAACGCCGGCACTCGCATCGCGTACGACCATGACGTCTACCTGCATGGCTTCGAGCGTGTAGATGGTGTCAAGGATGCTCTCGCCTTTCTTGCGAGAAGATGTGTTCACGTCGAGGTTGAGCACGTCGGCGCCGAGGCGTTTTCCGGCGAGGTCGAAAGAGGCCCTGGTGCGGGTGCTGGGCTCGAAAAAGAGGTTGCCCACAGTCCGTCCGGCCAGTGACTGGCTGCGTGCCGGCAGGCTGCCCGGGGCCGTCAGGTATTGCTCGGAATCGTCCAGGATTTCAGTCAAAAGCGCCTTGTCGAGACCCTTGAGAGTCAACAGGTGACGCAGGTTTCCGTTGGCGTCTAGCTGCACTTCGGCCTCGGGCCGAAGGGGCATCGATTCGGTGCTGGCGATCATGGCGGGGCAATTCTACGGGTATTGGCGAACCCCCACCACCCCAGTTCCCCCACCAACGATCTTTCCAAGAGCGGCAGCAGCGATTGTGGCAAGGGGACGACATGCTTTGTTGGCGGACTGTCTCGCGTCCGTCGGATGGGACCGACGTGCGCTCGCTTTATGTCCTGCCAACAAACATCTCGTCCCCTTGCCTGCAGCGCATGGCGCGAACAGCGCCGGCGAGTGCGGGGTGTGTCACACAAAGCGAGTTATCGCAGATTGTCCGAGCGACTGGGACATGCCCCGTGATCGCCGGCGCGGGCCAAATGCCACGCCATGATCGTTGGTGGGGTAAGTTGGAGTGGGGTTCAGCCGCCGAAGTTGACCTTGGCTTCGAGGTTCGCGCGCGAATCGGCGTGTGACATGGCCTCTTCCATCGTGATCGTGCCGTTCTTGTAAAGATCGAGCAACGCGTCATCGAAGTTCTGCATGCCGGCTTCGCCGCTGTCCTTATGAGCCTCTTTCACGGCCGAAATATCGCCCTTCAGAATCAGGTCTTTGATGTGCGGCGTATTGAGCAGTAATTCGACGGCGGCAACGCGTTTGCCGTTGCGCGCGCGAACGAGTCGTTGCGACAGTATGGCGCGCAGGTAGTGGGCGAGATCCATGAACACCTGCGAATGCTGTTCCTGCGGAAACAGGTTGATGATCCTGTCCAGCGTCTCCGCGGAGTTGTTCGAATGCACGGTGGCAAGCACCAGGTGGCCCGTACCGGCCATATCCAGTGCGGCGCGCATCGATTCGAGATCGCGAATCTCGCCGATCTGGATGACGTCCGGTGCGGCTCGCACCGCACTCTTGAGCGCGCGTGCGTAGGACTTGGTGTCCAGGCCGACTTCGCGTTGATTTACGATGGACTGCTTGTTGGGATGCAGGAACTCGATCGGGTCCTCGATCGTGATAATGTGCGACGACGTCTTTTCATTGCGATGATTAACCATCGCGGCAAGTGTCGTCGATTTACCGGCGCCGGTTGCGCCCACCATGAGTATCAGGCCGCGACGCAGCATGACCAGTTCCTTGAGCTGCTCGGGCATGCCGAGCTCGTCGAGCGACGGCAGCTCGGACGTGATGTAACGCAATACCATCGCGACACTGCCGCGCTGGTGGAAAACGTTGACGCGAAAACGTCCCAGCCCCTGCTCCGACAACGCGAAGTCGATCTCGAGGTCCTTGTTGAACTGTTCCATCTGATCTTCGGTCATCAGTTCGAGCGCAGCCTGCTTCACCATTTTCGGTGTCATCTCGAGCTTGTTGACCGGCATGATCTTGCCTTCGATCTTGATCTTGGCCGGCGTGAATGGCGCGAAGAAAAGGTCGGACGCCTTTTTCTCAACCATCAGTTTGAATAGCGGTTTGACGTTCATCGATGAGTAGTCCCTGCGCCGCTCAGAAGGTTTGAGCGGTATCTTCTTCCATGATCCTGAGGCTCTCCGATTGCTGGTCCGCAATCGAGGAGTCGCGCTTGCTCTCTAGCTTGATACGCAGCCTGAGCTCGTTCTTCGAGTCGGCGTTGCGCATGGCTTCCTCGTAGGAAATCGTGCCCTCCTCATACAGGTAGAACAGCGCCTGGTCGAAGGTCTGCATGCCGAGCCGTGTCGACTTGGCCATGATCTCCTTGATCTGCCCGACCTCGCCCTTGAAGATCAGATCCTGTACCAGCGGCGTATTGAGCATGATCTCCATTGCGGCGACGCGACCGATGCCGCCCTCGCGTGGCACGAGACGCTGCGACACGAATGCCTTGGTATTGAGCGACAGGTCCATCAGCAGCTGCTGGCGGCGCTCTTCCGGGAAAAAGTTGATGATGCGATCGAGCGCCTGGTTCGCGCTGTTGGCATGCAGGGTCGCAAGGCAGAGATGACCGGTTTCGGCAAACTGGATGCCGTATTCCATCGTCTCCTTGTCACGGATCTCGCCGATAAGAATGACGTCCGGTGCCTGGCGCAGCGTGTTTTTCAGAGCCGCATGCCAGGTCTCGGTGTCGACACCGACCTCGCGTTGGGTAATCACGCAGCCTTTGTGGGGATGAACGTACTCGACCGGATCTTCGATGGAAATAATATGGCCGCGCGAACTCTCGTTGCGATGCCCGATCATTGCCGCCAGCGTGGTCGACTTACCCGAACCCGTGCCGCCCACGACGATGCACAGGCCGCGCTTGTTCATCACGATGTCCTTCAGGATCGGCGGCAAATCCAGGTCTTCCAGCGTGGGAATCTCGGTGGTAATCGTTCGCAGGACGGCGCCAACCATGCCCTGCTGGATGAACGCACTCACGCGGAAGCGGCCTATGCCCTGCGGGGCGATCGCGAAGTTGCATTCCTTGGTGGCGTCGAACTCCTTGATCTGCTTGTCGTTCATGATCGAACGCACCATCATTGCAGCCTGGTCCGGAGACAACGGCGTGTCGGTTGCCTTGTGAATGGTGCCGTCGACTTTGATTGCCGGCGGAAAAGCCGCCGTAAGGAATAGGTCGGAGCCCTCTCGCTCCACCATCTTGCGCAGCAGATTCTGTGTCAGTCTTACTGCTTGTTCGCGTTCCATTGTCCTCGTCTCCCTGCAGGCCGGCGACCGTTGCCGACCCTAGAAATTTTCCTTGCTGACCGCCCTGAAACGAGCCTCTTCCTTGTTGATCAGCCCTTTCTTCAATAAGTCGGACAGGTTCTGATCCAGTGTATGCATGCCCGCACCCTGGCCAGTCTGAATTGCGGAGTACATTTGCGCGATCTTGCCTTCGCGAATCAGGTTACGAATTGCGGGCGTGCCGATCATGATCTCGTGGGCGGCAATACGACCGCCGCCGACTTTCTTCAGAAGTGTTTGCGATATGACGGCGCGCAGTGACTCCGAGAGCATGGCGCGAACCATCTCTTTTTCGGCCGCCGGGAATACGTCGACAATACGGTCGATCGTTTTCGCAGCCGAACTCGTATGCAGCGTCCCGAATACGAGGTGACCTGTCTCGGCGGCCGTCAAGGCCAGGCGAATGGTTTCGAGGTCACGCAACTCGCCCACCAGCACCACGTCCGGGTCTTCGCGCAACGCAGAACGCAAAGCTTCGTTGAAGCCCAGCGTGTCACGATGGACTTCACGCTGGTTGATGAGCGATTTCTTCGATTCGTGCACGAACTCGATCGGATCCTCGATCGTCAGAATGTGGTCGGGCTTGTTTTCGTTGATGTAGTCGACCATCGCCGCCAGCGTCGTCGACTTGCCCGAGCCGGTCGGGCCGGTAACCAGTACGATGCCGCGCGGGTGCATCGATACGTCCTTGAAAATCGCAGGCGCGCCCAGATCATCGAGCGTCAGGATTTCCGAGGGAATGGTTCGAAACACGGCCGCGGAGCCGCGGTTCTGGTTGAACGCATTGACGCGAAAACGGGCGAGCTTCGGAATTTCGAAGGAAAAGTCGGTCTCGAGGAACTCCTCGTAGTCCTTGCGCTGCTTGTCATTCATGATGTCGTACACCATGCTATTGACGTCTTTGTGAGTGAGCGCCGGCATGTTGATACGTTTGATGTCGCCATCAACGCGGATCATGGGCGGTACACCACCCGACAAATGCAGGTCAGAGGCGTTGTTTTTTACCGTGAACGACAAAAGCTGGGCAACGTCTACGGCCATGTTTCTCCCTCAGTGTGGAGTTCCGGACTTACCATAACCCGGAACGAATTGAGCCTAGTATAGCGAAGCACCCGGACCAAAACGTGATTAGAGTCACGGAAAACCTGCGAAAAATCCGCGATTTGCTGGCGATTACAGCCGTCCAGGCAGAACGCGAGCCGGATACAGTCCAATTGCTCGCGGTGAGCAAAAAACAGCCGGTCGAGAGCATTCTGGCGGCGGCGTCTGCCGGCCAACGCGATTTCGGCGAAAGCTTCGTCCAGGAGGGGCTCGACAAGATCCAGGCCACGGCCGCCAAAGGCCTGACCTGGCACTTCATCGGCCACCTCCAGAGCAATAAAACACGCGCCGTGGCCGAATACTTTGACTGGGTGCACACTATCGACAAACCGAAGACCGCAACGCGGCTCAGCCGGCAGCGGCCGGATGAGCTCGAGCCGCTAAACGTCTGCCTGCAGGTGAACGTCGACAACGAGCCGGGGAAGTCCGGCGTCGCCGTTGACGCATTGCCCGAGCTTGCGGCAGCCTGCAGGGACCTGCCGAACATCCGGCTTCGCGGGCTGATGTGCCTGCCGGCGATTCGACACGAATTCGAAGCGCAGCGGATACCCTTCGCGACCCTCCGGAAACTGGCGGAGGCGCTCCGCGACGACGGCATTGCCATCGACACCCTGTCGATGGGCATGAGCGAGGATTTCCGGGCGGCGATTTTCGAGGGCGCAACGATTGTGCGTATCGGTACCGCCGTGTTTGGCGAGCGACAGTAGGGAACGGGAAACGCATGGATTACGGAAAGGTAGCATTTGTAGGCGGCGGCAACATGGCCCGGGCTTTGGTAGGCGGCATGCTCGCCGCCGGATACGAGGCGCGCCATATCCTGATCTCGGAACCGCTCGCGGCGCACCGTGAAAGTCTCGCCAACGAGCTGCCGGGAACGACCATCCGCGAACACAATGAAGAGGTCGTCCGCGAAGCCGAATGCGTCGTGCTCGCGGTCAAACCGCAGATCCTGTCCGATGTCTGCAAACCACTGGCCGCTGTGGTGCAGCGAACGAAGCCGCTGGTCATTTCGATCGCGGCCGGCGTGCGCAGCAGCGACATCGATTCATGGCTCGGCGGCGGCCTTTCCGTCGTGCGCGTCATGCCCAACCAGGCCGCGCTGCTGCGCCTGGGCATTTCGGGCATGTTTGCCAACGCACGGACGACCAAGGAACAACGCCGGGCGGCAAATAACATCGTTTCCACGACCGGACCCGTCATTACAGTGCCGACCGAAGAAGACATCGACACCGTCACTGCTGTCTCCGGAACCGGCCCCGCCTATTTCTACCTGCTTGTCGACATGCTGGTGAAGGTCGCCGAGGACATGGGGCTCGATCACGATTCGGCGCTGGCGCTGGTGCTCGAAACGGCTCGCGGCGCCGGCGAGATGGCCGAACAATCCGGCGAAACCATGGACTCGCTCATCGCACGCGTTCGCTCCCCCGGCGGCACTACAGCGGCCGCGTTCGACTACCTCGACGGCACGAACTTTCGTGATATCTTCAGCGCTGCCGTTACCGCCGCCCGCGATCGCGCGGTCGAACTCGCCGACAAGGCGCACGAGGCCAGCCACCAGGACTGACGCATGCCATCGAATATCTCATCCGCAATCGTGTTCATCGTCAATGCAGTGACGAGCCTTTACCTGCTCGTGCTGCTGCTGCGCTTCTGGTTGCCCTGGCTGCAGGCGGATTTCCGCAATCCGCTCGCGCAGGGCATTCTTCGATTCACGTCGCCCGTTGTCATTCCCGTTCGCCGTATCGTGCCGTCATTCGGGCGCCTGGACACTGCGACGGTACTGGTCGCATTCATCATCCAGTACCTGACGGTCCTGCTGTTGCTCGTCATCGTCGGGCATAGCGCCGGGATCGTTCCGATTGCCGTCACCGCGATCGTGAAGCTGGTCGTCTTGTCCATCAATCTGTTCGTTTACGCAATTATCATTCGCATAATCCTGAGCTGGGTGGCCCAGGGGACCTACAATCCGGCAACGGCGATCATCGCCACGCTGACCGAGCCGGTCCTGAGGCCGTTCCGACGAATTATTCCGCCGCTCGGCGGTTTCGATATTTCACCGATATTTGCGATCATCCTGCTGCTTGCCGCGACGATTGTCGTCAACGGTTTCAAGCCGCTGAGCATCTAGGGAACCTCTGATGAGTTATTTCGCGGCTGCGAATGGTTTATAGTGGCGAAAAAGGGGGCAAGTTTCATGACGATCACAAGAACGATTATCTCTTTGTCGTTGCTCGCATTTTTATCGGCCTGCGGTGGTGCCGGCGACTCCGCGAATGTACCGGAGGCACAGCCGGCAGGCGCCACGTCCGCGGACATCGGCGCTCACGTCATTCATTTCAGCGCCCAATCCACCGACCAGCTGCCGCCTGAGGTCGCGCGCAACTACGACATCCTGCGCAGTAAGAACCGCGCGATGCTCAATGTGTCGGTTATCAGGAAGTCCGACAGCATGCCGGTAACTGCGGAGGTCACCGTCAAGACGGTGAACCTGACCGGACAACTCAAGAACGTCACCATGCGAAAAATCGAAGAGCCCGGTGACGTGGTCGCGATCTACTACATTGGCGAAACGGCCGTCGCGAATCGCGAAACCCTGATATTCGATATCAGGGTTCGACCCGACGGAGAGGAGAAGGCCGCCGACGTTCGATTCAAACGGCAGTTCTACACCGACTGAGCGTGCCGCAAATTGGGCATACGACGGGCGCCATCGCGCCCGTTTTTTTCGCCCCACGACATCGCCCTTAAAAAACCCGGGAAAAAGGCGTGTTTACGCTTACGCACCTGCAAAACATGTGTTATCGTCGCGCTGCTTTTGACGCGGGCACTGCCCGTTTTGGCGCGAGCCCTTGCTCGTTTTTCTTTATCTGAGGAGTCAGTTTTTCATGGCAGCAAATACCAAAAAGCCACCAACCAAGTCCGAAATCTACGCCAAGATCGTCGACGACACCGGGCTTACGCGCAAAGACGTTGCGGCAGTTTTCGAATCGCTCAACGGTCAGATCAAGAAGAACCTGGGCGGTCGTGGCGCCGCGGGCATGTTCACGGTTCCCGGTCTCCTGAAAATGCGCGTCGTGAAAAAACCGGCCCGAAAAGCTCGCAAGGGCGTGAATCCGTTCACGGGCGAGGAGATGATGTTCAAGGCCAAGCCTGCAACGAAAGTCGTCAAGGTTTCTGCCCTGAAGGGCCTGAAAGACATGGTCTGATTTGTTCGATCGCGGCGCGTCGCTCTGGCACATCCATGTGCTCCGCGACATCAGGTCTTCCTGACCGTCGAAGCCGCTCTTTAACGAACAGATCGAAAAAGCCGGGCATGCCCCGGCTTTTTTTATGGCTGCGCTTGCGTCTCCCGGGCGTCAGTGACGAAATCGGTCACCGCTTGCCGCAGATCGATCAGGCGGCCGTGAAAAAAGTGCTCGGCACCCGACATGATCAGCAGCTCGGGGCCGGGCTCCAGGCCGTTGAGCCAGTCAATCGTCTCTGCGACGCTCACCAGTTCGTCTTCGTCGCCCTGCACGACAAGCCACGGACACTCCGGCTGCGCCGCGAGCCCGCCGGCAAATCGCGATACAGCCGGCGCCACGCTGACCAGGCCGTCGATGCCCGTCGTTACAGCGGCGCGGATGGCGATTGCTGCGCCGAAAGAAAAGCCGGCAAGCCACAGCGACGGTCCGGGCAGCCTCGCCGCCAACCAGTCGATTGCGGCGAGTGCGTCGTCAAGTTCACCGACGCCTTCGTCGAAGCGTCCTTCGCTCAGCTCCGTGCCACGAAAATTAAAGCGCAACGCGCCAAACCCCATGTGCACAAAGGCACGCGCGAGTGAATGTGCGACCTTGTTGTGCATCGTACCCCCGTGTTGCGGGTGTGGATGACAAACCACGACCGCACCCGACGGTTCCGCCTCCGCCGGTAATTCGAAGATCGCCTCGAGTCGCCCGACCGGACCGTCGATAAACAGCCTCTCGGATCTGGGTGTTTTTGCCATGGAGTTCTCCATTGTCGCCACCGGGCGAGTGGCTTGCTTCGTGGTTATTACTGTAAAATTATGACCTTATGCAATTCAGGCCGCTCGTCGGGCGGCCTCGGCGACACGAACCGGTAACGACATGGATTCCAGCCTGGACCTCGAGACACAGTATTGTGCACATAACTACCATCCGTTGCCCGTCGTTCTCGCGCGCGGCGAGGGCGTGTTTGTCTGGGACGTTGCCGGCAAGAAATACCTCGACATGATGAGCGCCTATTCGGCGGTCAGTCACGGACATGCCCATCCGCGACTCGTCAAGGCCGTCCAGGAACAGGCCGCGCGCCTCACGATCGTTTCGCGCGCCTTCCACTCGGATACGCTCGGTCCGTTCCTCGCACGCGTCTGCGAACTGACCGGACAGGATATGGCGTTGCCGATGAACACGGGCGCGGAAGCCGTGGAAACGGCGATCAAGGCCGCTCGCAAGTGGGCGTACACGGTCAAGGGCGTCGCCGAAAACCAGGCCGAAATCATCGGCTGCGACGGCAACTTCCACGGCCGCACCATCGCGGCGGTCGCGATGTCCGACGAACCACAATACCAGCAGGGATTCGGTCCGTTCCCGCCCGGCTTCCTGAACGTCGAGTACGGCAACATCGACGCTTTGGCGGCAGCGATCAATCCGAACACGGCCGCTTTTATCGTCGAGCCGATCCAGGGCGAAGGCGGCATCGTGATACCGCCTCGCGGTTACCTGCAGGACGCCGCGCGCCTGTGCCGCGAAAACAATGTGCTGCTGATCGTTGACGAGATACAGACCGGCCTCGGCCGTACCGGCAAGTTTCTCGCCTGCGATCACGAGGGCGTGAAACCGGACGGACTGATACTCGGCAAGGCACTGGGCGGCGGCATTCTCCCCGTATCGATGTTCCTCGCTCGACGCGACGTCATGGATGTTTTCACGCCCGGCGATCACGGCAGTACCTTCGGCGGCAATCCCCTGGCCGCGGCGGCAGGTCTCGAAGCCCTGGAGATTCTCGTCGAGGAAGACCTGGCCGCGAACAGCGCCGAGATGGGCGACTACCTCATCGAACGGCTGCGCGAACTGGATAGTCCGGTCATTCGGGACATACGTGGCAAGGGACTGTTCGTCGGCGTCGAGATTGAGCCGGCACGCACAAGTGCCAGAACCGTCTGCGAAGCGCTCATGGAGCGCGGGCTGCTCAGCAAGGAGACGCACGCGACCGTGGTGCGACTTGCGCCGCCGCTGGTCATTGGCAAGGCGGAAATCGACTGGGCCGTAGAACAGATTCGCAGCGTCGTTGACGACGTCGACCAGGTACCACTTGCGTCGTGACGACACCACGAAGGAGATCATGAATGCCGGAATTCACCGTCGTACACATTTCACTGCTAGCTCTGGCGACCATATTCGGCATGGTCGTGGGTTGGGTGATTCGCGGCAAGCGTTCGATGAAAAAGCCGCGGTGAATTCCGGGTGGCAACAGCAATTGGAGGCACAACGGACGGAGCACGATCGACTCGTCGAACAGAACAAGGGCCTGATGGAGCAAGTCAACCAGTTCCGGGCCTCGAGCGTGGACGCCAAGAACCGGGCGAAAGAGTTGTCGGCGTCGGCGCAGGAAGCCTACGAGAGGCGCGACGAGCTGCAACGGGAGATCAAGGACATTCGCAGCAATCTCGAGGCCGCCGTCACGCAGCGCGACAAGCTGGAAACCGACATGGCGGCGCGCTCCGACGAGTTCCAGGAATCGAAACAGAAGGACGAAAGAATAGCGCAGCTCAAACGCGACCTCGAGAACTGGCAGAACCGCCTGCCGCCACTGATCGAACGGTACAAAGTCCGCGACGAGGAAGCCAGGCAGCTCGAGGCCGAACTCGGGGAGGCGCGTGATCGCATCGACCAACTGGAGAGCGCGCGTGACGTAGGCCAGACACGCATCGAACCCGTGCGCGATCCCGACGCGCTCACCGACGGCCGCGATGCGTCGAACGATACGATAGACGAACCACTTGCCAATGCGCACGACATCAGGAGCCTCAGGGACAATCTCAAGAAGATCAAAGGTGTCGGGCCCGCCATCGAGAAGACACTGAACGAGATGGGCATCTTCCGCTTTCAACAGATCGCCGACATGAGCGAATACGACATCGATCGCGTCGCCAAGCGACTCAAGGGCTTCCACAGCCGAATCTACCGCGAGGACTGGATCGGGCAGGCGCGCGCGCTCAACGATCGGAACGCGCGCGGCTAGTGGGCTGCCTGCGCATCGGTATCGCCGGTCTGCTGCTCGCGTGCGGGACCTTCCTGGCGCTTTCGCTGGACACCGGCCACAACGAGCTATCCCCTACCACGGCCGAATATTCGGCGATCGATCCGGCGAGGTTCGAGATCACGGTTGCGGGCGGTCAACTGCGCGTCGACGGCCACACTGTATCGGCCCGGCACGAACGCTTGTTGCTGCAAACTGCTGCGCAGTCCTTTGCCGCGGCTGATACGACAACGATATTCAAGCCGCTCGGTGTCGCGCCCGGTCACTGGGGACGGGCTACAACGTCGATGCTCGATGCCGTCGTTGCTACAAGGTCCGCGCAGGCCGTCCTTGACGGGAACACGATGACCATTCGCGGCGTAGCGCAAGGAGACTGGCATGATCGGGTCGCTGTGCTCCGGGAGGCGCTGCCACGGACGCTCGCGCTGGACCTCGACGTCATCGTCCCCGACCCCGGCATCGCCGCCATCGATCTGTGTGCGAGGGCAATCGGGTCATACGATCCCGGCCCAATCATTTTCGAGGAATCCGGAACGGTGTTTCGCACTTCAGCCTACGCGGTACTCGACGGAATCGTGGCGCTTGCGGATGCGTGCCGTGACTCGACGATCGCGATAACCGGCCATACGGATTCGACAGGTAACGAGGTATGGAATCAGCAGCTGAGCCTGGCCAGGGCCGGCGTCGTCGCCGACTACCTTGCAGAGCGCGGTATCGACCGCACGCGCCTCATCGTCGCGGGCGCGGGATCGTCACTACCGGTCGCAGACAATGGCACCCGCTACGGGCGCAGCCTGAACAGACGCATCGACGTGGATCTGCGCGCCGCCGGCGCTGCTGCTACGGGCTCTGCAGAGTGACGAGTTCGAGTTCGTACAGGAGGGTCGCATTTGGCGGCACTGGCGGATTGCCGCGCTCGCCGTACGCCAGCGCCGGGGCGATAACGAGCTCGCGCTTCTCACCGAGGTGCATACACGTGATACCCGGGCTCCACCCTTTGATAAAGCCATCGGCGCCGAGCTGAAATTCGAAAGGATCGACGCCGCCGGACGACCAGACTTTAGCGCCCTTGTTCTCGGGTTGCGTGTCGTCGTACACCCACAAGTCGGCATGCACGCCGACCAGGTCCCCGTCCTCCGCGACACGACCGTAGCCGTTGCTCATTACTTTCGCAGACAGTCCTTCCTGCATCTCGATAATCCCGTCGTCGTTAGCCGGCGGGCACTCTACCGAAACGACCACGGGTTTCGGCGTTTCGCCGCCCGCTGTCGATTCCTGCCCGGATTGGCCGCAACCGGCAAGCAACGTTACAGCAGAGATCGCCGATACGAGGTAGCGTTCCTTCATTTTTCCGAGCCTTCGAAGTCCAGCGACGCTGAGTTGATGCAGTATCTCAAACCCGTCGGCTGCGGGCCATCCTCGAACACGTGACCGAGGTGCGCGTCGCAATTGCTGCAGACGACTTCCTGGCGAATCATGCCGTGCGATGCGTCCTTGTTGACGCGCACCGCATCCCCGGCGAGCGGCAACCAGAAACTCGGCCAGCCCGACCCGGAGTCGTACTTGTGCTCGGAGCTGAACAGCGGCGCATCGCAACAGACGCATCGGTAGCTACCGTCTCCCTTGTGATCGACGTACTTCCCGGTAAAAGCGCGTTCCGTGCCTGCCTGCTGGGTGACCCGGTACTGCTCCTCCGTAAGTTTGTCGCGCAGACTCCTGTCTGCCGATTGACCGTCATTACTCATTGATCTCTCCCGAATCGATTTCGAGCAGCAGCTTGTTCATGCGCTGCACATATTCCGCCGGACTGTCCAGTTGCGTACCCTCCGCCAGCAGCGCGTGATCCAGAACGATGTTCGACAGGTCGTCGAAACGACCCTCGTCGGACTCCGCCGACAGGCGAGTGACCAGGGGATGGCCAACGTTGATCTCCAGGATCGGCTTGGCGTCCGGAATCTGCTGACCGCTCGCCTCAAGCATGCGCCGAAGTTGCGGGCTCAGGTCATTATCCGCCGATACCACGCACGCAGGGGAATCGACGAGCCGCCGGCTGACACTGACATCGTCTACCCGCTCGCTGAGTGCACCCTTGATCTTCTCCAGCAGTGACTTGTGTTCCTCATTGATTTTCTCCTGATCCGCCGCGTCCTCGCCTGCCGGAAGATCAAGTCCGGTCCGGGCGACGTCGACCAGCGCCTTGCCCTCGTACTCGGCAAGGCCGTCGACGAGCCAGGGGTCGATTCGATCGGTCAGCAGCAGCACTTCGAGGCCGCGTTCCCGCAATTTCTCGAGGTGCGGGCTCGCAACCGCCGTCGCGTAATTTTCAGCGAGAATGTAGTAGATCTTGTCCTGCTCCGGAGCAGCCCGCCCGACATAGTCTTCGAGCGACTGGTCCTGCGCGTCCGTGCCGCCATGCGTCGTCGCGAAGCGCAGCAACTTCGCCAGCTTGTCCTTGTTGGCATGGTCTTCGACGACGCCTTCCTTCAGTACCTGTCCGAACTGGCCCCAGAACGTCTTGTAATCGTCCGTGCCTGAAGCCGCCATTTTGGCCAGCATGTCCAGTACGCGACGCGTCAGCGCGGTTCGCATCGAAACGAGTTCGGGGTTTTGTTGCAGCAGCTCGCGTGACACGTTCAACGGCAGGTCGGATGAGTCCACGACGCCTTTTACGAAGCGCAAATACAGCGGCAGAAACTGCTCAGCCTCATCCATGATGAAGACCCGCTGTACGTAGAGTTTCAATCCTCTTGGCGCATCGCGGTTCCACAGATCGAAAGGCGCCGCCGCCGGAATGAAGAGCAGACTGGTGTATTCCTTCCTGCCCTCCACACGATTGTGACTCCAGTCGAGCGGGTCGGCGAAATCGTGCGTGAGGTATTTGTAGAATTCCTTGTATTCGTCGTCGGATACTTCGCTACGCGGCCGCCTCCAGAGCGCCGTCGCCGAGTTCACGACCTTTGGCTCCTTGTCGTCGTCACCTTCCGCGGTCAGAGAAACCGGGAATGCGATGTGGTCCGAATATTTTCGGATCAACGATTCGATACGAAACGACTCCGCGAACTCGGTCTCGTCTTCCTTGAGGTGCAGCGTCACACGCGTGCCGCGCTCCGCGCGGTCGATCGTCTCGATCGAGAACTCGCCCTTGCCGTCCGACTCCCAGCGCACCGATTCCTCGCTCGGAGATCCCGCGCGGCGGGTTTCGACGGTCACCTGGTCCGCAACGATGAAACTCGAATAGAAACCGACGCCGAACTGCCCTATGAGCTGCGCGTCGTGCTTCTTGTCGCCCGTCATCTGTTCGAGGAATTCGGACGTGCCCGACCGGGCGATGGTGCCGAGATTGTCGACGAGCTCTTCGCGCGACATGCCGATGCCGTTATCGACGACCGATAGCGTCCGTTTATCCTTGTCGACTTCGATCAGCACGGACAGCTCGGTGTCATCGCCGAGCAGATCCGGGCTGGCCAACGCTTCGAAGCGCAATTTGTCGGCCGCGTCCGATGCATTGGAAATCAACTCGCGGAGGAAGATCTCCTTGTTGCTGTACAGGGAATGGATCATCAGCTGCAGCAGCTGACGCACCTCCGTCTGAAAACCGAGGGTCTCCCGCTTTGAATTTTCCGACACGCCGAATATCTCCTGACCAAAGTCAGACACGATAAGGGCTAATCGGCTAAATTCAAGCCCGCCGGGCGATCGGCAGGGGGGTGCTCAGACTGGCTGCGCCCACGGTCGCGACGGTGTGGTCACCGCGCGGTACAAGAGGGTCACGAACAGGATTATGGTTGTGGCCAGTGCGATGGGCGGGCTGAAGTGCGCCAACCAGATACCGAGGCCCACATTGAGGGCGCCGACACCGAGCGTCAGTACCGCGAAAACCAGCCTGCGCAGCCGTTCGTAAACGAGACCGACCACACCGTACAGGTCATCGATATCGTCCATGTACTGAAGCAGTCGTTCCATCGAGCCGCTTACCTGATTATGGACAGCAGCGGGCCGGCGCCGTCGGATTCGCCGCTGTGCGTGTCCATTTCGACCATCGAGGCGTTGTTGGATTCTTTCGCATACGCGATAGCGCGGTGGAACAGCTCCCATCGCTGGCGAGCGGACTCACTCGTTAGCGCGTCGATGGACGATTCAGTTTTCTGGTGCTTATTTGACATTGTCGAATACAAGGGTTGTTCAATCAGTAAGTGCGACTATAGGACGCGATATTTGTTACAGCCGTGAGACAGATCACAGCTTGCAGCACTGCCCCGGTTTCGGACCGAAAAATGTTCGGAAACAAGACGCAGTTCCGTCTTTCCCCATGTCGCAGATCACAAGTGAAACCGTGCAAGGAAAACGAATTCCCGGCAACGCAAAACGCCGACAAAAAGTCGGCGTCCGGGAAAAAGTCAAATAGGCGCATTCAGTCGTTGTCGGAGTTCTTCAACCAGTTGCGTTTCACCTGGTCGGTCCAGTCACGATAGCCCTTCCATGTGTAGAGAGAGGGATCGATACCGGCGCGGCGGCCTTTTGGAGCCGGCGCCTTCGAAATCCAGCGGCGATATTGCTGCCAACCGTCGGCATCGTTCGCAGCCGGTTCGGCGCTGTCCAGGGTAGCGTCCTCTGCTTTGGGATCGGGCTCGGCATCCGTACGCAAGCTATCGACCCATCTCATGTGTTTGCTGTCTGGCATTGAGTTTGCTCGGTCAATCCTTTGAACAAATGTTAAATCTCATGGCGCCTGATTCACAGGAACTGGATCACAATGCTCGAGGTCGTTTTTTATTTGTTTTTCAGCAACTTAGGCTCCGGTTTTACTTAATAACGTAGCACGGCTTGTATTCGCCCTTGGAAATCTTCATGCGTTCCTGTGTGACAAAGCCGTCCAGTAACCTGTCGAGCAAGTCCATGATCCGTTGCGATCCCCGGATTTCGAACGGACCGTCACGTTCGATCAATGCCGCGGTATCTTCGCGCACGTTCCCGGAGACTATTCCCGAAAACACGCGCCGCAGATTCGCGGCGAGAACATGCCGTGGCAGGTCCTCGCTGATTTCCAGTGCAAGCATCGATTCATGCGTTGCGACGAATGGCTGCTGGAATTCTCGGTCGATCTGCAGGCGCCAGTTGAAGTAAAACGCGTCGCCGTGTTTTTTTCGGAAGTCGAGGACGTCCGCCAGGCGCGCATGCATGTGTCGCGCAACTTCGCGCGGATCGTCAATGACGATCTGGTAGCGGCTGCGTGCATCGTCCCCCAGCGTCGCGGCAATGAACTCGTCAATCTGCCTGAAATACAGTTCCGCCGAAGCAGGCCCGGTCATGATCCATGGCAATGGCTGACCCTGGTTGTCCGGATGCAACATCACGCCCAGCAGATAGAGTATTTCCTCGGCCGTTCCCACGCCGCCGGGAAACACAATAATGCCATGCCCGAGGCGCACGAATGCCTCGAGGCGCTTTTCCATATCGGGCATGATCACGAGCGAATTGACGATGGGATTCGGCGATTCAGCGGCGATGATGCCTGGTTCGGTTATGCCTACGTAGCGGCCGCCGCCAATTCGCTGCTTGGCATGCCCGATTGCGGCCCCCTTCATGGGGCCTTTCATGGCGCCCGGGCCGCAACCCGTGCAGACATTCAGTCCCCGCAATCCGAGCTCATACCCGATTTTCTTCGAGTAGTCGTACTCGAATCGATCGATTGCGTGGCCACCCCAGCAAACGACCAGGTTCACGAATGCCGGAAGCGTAAGCAGGCGCGCATTGCGAACGATATGAAAGACCGCGTTCGTGATGCCGTCGGATGCCGTCAGGTCGAAGCGACCGCTGTCGACGATATCGTTGCGGGTAAAAACAATGTCTCGCAGTACTGCGAAAAGGAGTTCGCGCGTGCCGCGGATCATCTTGCCGTCGACGAATGCGTTATCGGGCGCACTCTTGAGCGACACCTTGAGGCCGCGATCCTGCTGAATGAACCCGACTTCGAAGTTCCTGTAGGTTTCGAGCAACTCGGCTGCGTCATCGGTGCCACTGTCGGAATTCAGTACGGCGAGCATGCAGCGGCGGAGCAGCGGATACAGGCCGCCGGCACCCTTGCTTTTGAGCTGGTCTACTTCGAACTGGGAGAGGACTTCGAGGCTGCCTTCGGGCCACACCTCCGCGTCGACGAACTCCATTACCGCGCTCATCAGCTCAACGCGGCATGGCTAAGGGCGAATTTCGATCGGCGTGTTATCGCCAGTCATGAGCCAAATGTCGATCATGTCGGAATTGGACACAGCGATGCAGCCGTTCGTCCAGTCCTGCGTGCGGTAATAGGCCTCCGAACGTGTCGGCTCATTCGGCTGACCGTGGATCATTATCGCGCCACCCGGGTCCACGCCCAGTGCGCTGGCCTCGCGCCGGTCGGCCGAATTCGGGTACGAGACGCGGATCGACAGAAAATATTCGCTGTCGGAATTGCGCGTATCCAGCACATACCTGCCTTCCGGCGTCCTGAAGTCGCCCTCCCGCTTTTTATCACCCAGCGGCCTGATACCCAGCGCGATCTTGAAGGTACGAAATGCCTTGCCTTTCTGAAACAGGTGCAGTTTGCGTGCCGCTTTCTCGATGACGACCTTGTCCGCGACCGGAAACTCACCCGCCTGCGGGATTGCCGGCGAAAGCAATGGCAGCAAGGCGAGGCACAGCTTCAGTGGCAGCGATTTGGCGGGCGGGCTCTGCGTCATAGGTCGGGGTGCTCGAAGATCCAGCGGCAAGCGTAGCAAACCTCGCGGCGACGGAAAACGGCCGGCATCACACTCGGGGCCGTTTCAGACGTTGCGTCCGACTATCCAGCCGATCGCAAAACCGATACCTCCGGCAACCAGCGTATAGGCCGGCAGGTAGCGGAACACGCGGCCGGGATACGCTGCATCGGAGAACATGTCGTTCAGGTTGATCGAGTAAGCATAATGCAGGTACGCGGAGAGGCCGAGGGCGGGTATTGCAAAACCCAGCGTGCCCAGCGGCAGGCGCATACCCGAACCGGACCATTTGCCGTCGCCGCGATTCAACGTCAGCCAGGCAAGCAGCACCAGGACGGCAAGCGGCAGCACGTTTCGCAACCAGTACGGACCGCCCCCCTGCACGTCGGCAAACCAGAATGCAGCCGCAGCCGTCACCAGCAGGACGGGCAGCAACCTGAGTAGCGTGAACTTCTGGCGGGCGTTCACTAACCGCTGCCGGCGTCGCTCAGTACGGGAAACTGCACCGTTGTCCCGGGCCGCACCTTTTGCAGATCGAGGCCGGGGTTGTACTGACGAAACAGCCAGACCGGCACATTGTATTTACGCAGCGCAAGGATCCAGATCGAGTCACCTCTGCGAATCGTGTAATCGGTTACGCCGGTGATGACATGGCGGCGGAAGAAATTGTCCTGTTGAGCGCGATGATAAGCGATGCGGCGCGCCTCAAACGTCTTCGCATCCACTGTGTCGAGGTCCAGGCGTATGCGTCGGCCGACCTCGACGTGTGCGCGAAATGCCAGGCCGTTTATGTCGCGTAGCCTCTGAGTCTTGATTTCGAGCCAGTCGCCGTAATGACCCAGCGTCTCCAGTGGCTGGATCTCGATCGTGTTGTCCGCGGCAACGCTGTAATCGCTGGGATCCGAAAGTAACGCCGTCTGTATGGGTCCAGTCACGGGCGCCGCAAAATCGCCTGCCAACGGGCCCGGCACCATTTCATCCACGGGCGCCTCCCCACCGACACCGGCAATACTCGCAACAACAGCCGGCTCGAGGGCGGCGGGCTCGACGACGACCGGCGCCTCTATCGGGGCTTGCGCAGGTGCCGCGGCAGCCACGACGACCGGCGCCGGACCGGCAGCGGGGAGCCTCAATCGCTGCCCGGCGCGAATGCGATGGCTGCTGCTGAGGGCATTGAGTGCGACCAGCGTTGAGACGCGGGTGTCATAGGTTGCAGCGATTTGCGAGAGCGTGTCGCCACGAACGACGGTGTGGAACATGTCCGGTAACTGCTTTGCGAAAACACTGTCCGCCGGCAGTGACGCGAGCAGCGTTGCAAGCGGCTGAGTCACGCTGTTGGCCGGCATGCGCAGGTCGTAGCCTTTGGGCAGATACTTGCTGCCCTGCCAGATCGTCGCCTGCAGGCCAGGATTGTGCTGCGCGAGTTTCGCCGCGGACACGCCCAGTGCTTTGGTCAGGCCCGACACCGAAACATAGGTCGGCAGCTTTGCGACCGAGTAGTCGACGGGTTTCTCGAAGACCAGCCCGGGGAAATACTTTTCGACGTTCTGATCGACCTCCTTCGCTGCCAGGAACGCAACGTAGAAATTACGTGACGCGAACCCGAATGTCCGGCCCTTGTACTTGCGCAATATCTCGACGTAAGCGGTGTCCCCGTGCTTCCTCATGGCGCGGCGCACACCACTGAGGCCGTGATTGTAGGCCGTGATGGCCATCGGCCAGTTGCCCGTGATCGAGTAGTTGTACGCCATGAGCCGGCCCGCCGCGCGCGTGGCCGAAAACGGGTCGTTGCGCTCGTCGACGACGTGGTCGACGCGCATGAAACGCCGTCCCGTGCTGCGCGTAAACTGCCAGATGCCGGATGCGCCAACATGCGAACGCGCGGCCGGGTTGTAGGATGACTCGACGTGCGGCAGGGCCGCGATCTCGATCGGAACGCCGAGGGCGGTGAACTCTTTATTGACAAAATCGCGCCAGCGTCCCGAGCGCTCCAGCCCCTCCCGGAAGCGATCACGCAGTCCCTGCTGGTAGCGAATGCGTTTCGCGGCGGCCGCCAGCTCCTGGTTGCTGACGTCCTCGGGCCACAGCGCGAGGACCCGCTCCTCTTCCGCACTCAGGTTGTCGCGCTTGCCGGACGCCAGCGTGCGCAATACGGCGCGCAATTTCTTGCGACGCGCTTCGGCACGCCGCTGCCGTTCCCGCCGCGACAGCTTTGCAGGCATATCCAGGCGGGCATAGACTATCGCGAGATTGCGATTGTCGTGCAAAACACCTTCGTCGGTCGAATACTGCGTGAAAATCGACACCCAGAAGTCGACGTCCGGCTGCAGCTCGGGGGGTTGCGGGAAGATTTCATCAGCATTCGCGGTGGCAGCCGCGAACACCATGAATATCAACACAATTTGGCGAATACTTGTCATTTGGATCGATTCAAGTTTCAATCGCGAATTCTTCAATGGTTCACAGAAAAAACCGGTATTTTGCCGTACTTTTGGCGTATGTATGTGCGTTTTATCACGACAACCTGACAAATACCGCAGCGCTCGCCGCTATCTCGCCTGCGTGGCCGCGCTTTTGAGCTTCTCGTCGGCACTGGCGGGTGAGGCCGCCGTCGAGCCATCCGACAACGGTGTGGACCTGCTTCAGGATACGACCCTCGATACCGACTCACGTTCCAGCGAAACTTCCGCGGCTGCCGAGAATCTCGTCGAGGCCGTTCCTGCACACGAGCACCTCGTGCCGCTGGCGGATGCCGTGACAACGGCGGCGGGCCAGTCGGCACCGCTGGTACTGCTCGGCACCGAAATACTGCCGGGGACCGCGCACAGGCTGTCCTGGTCCGCCACGGAACTGTTCGAGGGCGTGCCGGTTTCGACGCCCGTTTTGATCGTCAACGGCAAAATGCCCGGCCCCACTCTCTGCCTGACCGCCGCCGTGCACGGCGACGAACTCAACGGCATCGAGATGGTACGGCGCGTGCTGCATGAGATCGAACCGAAAAAACTCTCGGGGGCCGTAATCGGCGTGCCTATTGTGAACGTGCAGGGTTTCCGCCGGGGTTCCCGCTACCTGCCGGATCGCCGTGACCTGAATCGTTACTTCCCGGGCAACCCCAATGGCAGCGCGGCGGCCCGCATCGCTCACGCGCTGTTCAAGGAAGTTATCGCCCACTGTGACGCACTTGTCGATCTTCACACCGGTTCGTTCGAACGCGCCAACCTGCCGCAGATCCGCGCCGATCTGAGAAACCCGGACGTCGTAACGCTGACGCAGGGATTCGGCTCCATGGTCGTATTGCACAGCAAACCAACCGTCGGCACCTTGCGGCACGCCGCGACGCTGGCCGGGATACCCGCGGTCACCGTCGAGGCCGGCGGGCCGTCTGAACTCGAGCTGGCAGAGGTCAAGCATGGCGTCAAGGGAATCGAGACGCTGCTCACGACCCTGGGGATGGTCAGGAAAATACGTTTCTGGGGCGATCCCGAGCCCGTTTACTACCGCTCTTCATGGGTGCGCGCCGACAATGGCGGCATCCTGCTCGCCGACGTCAGTCTTGGCAGCACGGTTCGCAAGGGCGACATTCTCGGCACGATCACCGATCCGATGAGCAATGCCCGCACCGAGCTCTATTCGCCCTATTCAGGGCGCATTATAGGTATGGCGCGCAACCAGGTCGTCATGCCCGGTTTTGCGGCCTTTCACG
Organism: uncultured Woeseiaceae bacterium; assembly: GCA_945788625.1. GTDB lineage: Bacteria > Pseudomonadota > Gammaproteobacteria > Steroidobacterales > Woeseiaceae > UBA1847. Next base: position 139,354 of record CALZMQ010000016.1, on the reverse strand, counting down.
TGGGCATCGAAGCAGACGACGTCATCGTCGATGACGATCCTGTCGACATCGCCGTGAAACCCGGCAATGGTGGTTACGTAGACGGCATGTCCGAGTAAACTGCGTTCCCCATGCAAGGTGCACGATGAGCGGCGAGCGCAAATCCTTGTCCAGTTTCTGGACGCCACGTTACTGGCCCGTGTGGGTCGGTATGGGACTCCTGCGGCTGGTTTGCCTGTTGCCGCACCGTGCAGCGCTCGCAGTCGGTCGGCTCCTCGGCCGTATCGCGCATCGTTTCGCAGGCTCGCGCCTCGCCGTCGTACGCCGCAACATCGAGCTGTGCTTTCCCGACCTGTCTCCCGCCGAACGCGACGCGCTGGCTTTCGATCATTTCAGGGCGCTCGGTACGATGGTCATAGAGATGGGAATTGCGCGCTGGGCCAGCGACAAACACCTGCTGTCCATCGCCACGCTCGAGGGCGTCGAACACGTGCACAAAGCCCAGGCCGAGGGTAAGGGCGTTATCCTCCTGTGTGCACACTTTACGACGCTCGAAATGATGGGGCGTGAACTGTCGTTGCGCATACCGCCGTTCGACGCCGTGTATCGGCGCAACCGCAGTGAATTCATGACGGAATTACAGCGCACCGGGCGGGAACGCTCGGCTGATTCGACGATCGAAAAGCGCGACATCAAGAAAATGGTGCGCAGCCTGCGCAAGCAGCGGGCGGTGTGGTACGCGCCCGATCAGAGTTATAACCGCAAAGGTTCCGAGGTCATTCCATTCTTCGGCGTACCGGCCATGCACACCACGGCGACGTCGACACTGGCGCGCCTCGGTAACGCAGCCGTCATACCGTTCTTTACACGCAGGCTCGAGGATTCGACCTACGAGCTGACCTTACTGCCGGCACTCGAGGATTTCCCGAGCGAGGATCCGGTTGCCGATACGAAACGCTATATCGCACTCCTGGAACGACACATCCGCACCTGTCCCGAACAGTATTTCTGGGTACATCGAAAATTCAAGGACCTGCCGGACGGCTATCCCGACTACTACGCGGATCTCGACGCACTAAAATAACCTTCGAGAATCTGCTCCCAGTTGTGGGCGCGAAAATGCAGTTTCGGATCCAGTCCCGTTATCTTCTGCAACGAGCGGTGCAGTCGTCTCAACGTTTGTTGCTGCCAGGGTCCCGGCGACTTCAGCGAACCCTTGTCGAAATCGAGCATCCACAGTTGCCCGGCCTTGTCGATCTGCAGGTTATAGGCGTTCATGTCCGCGTGATGAACACCCGCCGCATGAAACTCGTAAATTTCCGCACCCATGGAATTCCAGAAAGCCTCGTCCGGGTCGTGCACGGCAATGTACTGCGACAGCGGCATCACGTCAGGTATACGTACGGTGATGAGATCGGCCGTATAGAAAGTGCCACGGCGCAGGTATCGCGCCGCCGCCGGCCGCGGTACGCGCAGATTGTTCGACGATAACTTGTCCAGCAAGCGCCATTCCACGAACGAACGTGTACTGTCCGCGCCGGAGAACACGTAGGAATCGCGCACCAGTTTGCCGACCAGGCCACCCCGCATGTAGTGACGCAACACGAACTGCCGCGGCACGTTGCCGACGAACATGGTATTGCCACGCCCGGCGGAACGCAGTGGGCCCTCGAGCGTTTCGGCGTGCAACCAGCCGCCTGGTGTGAATCGCTCGTCTGATATCTGGTTGATGATGGCCTTATCGTATAGGATGGCGCCGGCCGCGGTTTTCTCGACGGTTTCGGTCAAACTCCCCGTCCTTTGTTGTCGACTTGTCTGATTTGATGATGCCTGAAATAGCCGTTCAATCGAAGCCGGAAAACATTTGTGTGATCCGCCTCTCCGCAATCGGCGACACCTGTCATGCCCTCGCGGTCATTCGACGCATGCAGGACAACTGGCCAGCCGCACGCATCACATGGATTATCGGGCGCACGGAGGCCGCGCTCATGTCCGACATTGCGGACATCGAGTTTATCATTTTCGACAAATCTTCAGGACGGCATGCCTACAAAGACGTTCGTGCCCGACTGCACGGCAGGCATTTTGAAGTCGCCTTGTGCATGCACGCATCTCTGCGCGCCAATCTGCTTTGTCGGTCGGTCCCCGCGGACATGCGGTTGGGTTTTGACAAGGCGCGGGCGCGCGAATTGCAGTGGCTGTTTACAGACCGCCGAATAACGGCGGCGGAAAAAGAGCATGCGATGGACGCGATGATGTCGTTTGCGACCGCGTTGGGCGCACAAGAACGCGACCTGCGCTGGGACATTCCGATACCGGGCGCCGCCAGGCAATTCGCGGCGCAGTTCGCCAGCGGGAAACAGCCCCTGGTCGTGATCAGCCCCTGCAGCAGCCAGCGCCAGCGAAACTACCGCAACTGGAGCGTCGAGAATTACGCACAGACGATAGACCACTTGCGCAAGGTACACGGCTGCAGCATCGTACTGACAGGCGGCCCCTCGGGCGTCGAGCAGGAATACGGCCGGCGTCTCTCGGAAGCGGCCGACAACGGGCTCGAAAACCGTGTGAACAAGACCTCGCTCAAGGAACTCGCCGCCCTGATCGATGCGGCGGACCTCGTGATTTGTCCCGATTCGGGTCCGGCGCATATCGCGACCGCCGTTGGCACGCCGGTCATCGGGCTCTACGCCACCTCCAACCCGGCACGCACCGGCCCATACGTCTCGCGTGACCTCACCGTCGATCGCTACCCCGATGCAGCGCTGAAATTCCTGGGTAAAGCGCCCGTTGAATTGCGATGGGGTCAGCGGGTGCGCCATAAAAGCGCGATGGATCTGATCACGTTCGACGACGTTCGCAGCAAAATCGATCACTTTTTCGCAAAATAGGCATATTTTGCAGCCAATGGCACCGAACTACGCCGATCGTTCCGTTGCCGCCTGTATGGCGCCGAATACGGCTTGCGGCCGGATGCCTTGCAGGCAGTTCAGGTGCTCGAGCGGGCACTCGCGCTCGAAACAGGGGCTGCAGTCGATGGCGAGATAATGCACGTGGGCTTTCGCCGTCAGAGGCGGCGTGAAGAAAGGCGAGGAGGATCCGTAGACACCGTGCACGTGGATGCCCACGGCCGCCGCCATGTGCATCAATCCCGAATCGTTGCTTACGGCCTGGTCGCAGTAGCCGAGCAGGTCGATCACGTCCGCCAGTGAGGTCTTGCCGCACAGGTTTATTGCGTCGCTCGCAGCGGCGATCCGTTGCCCCGCGGCCGCGTCCTTGTCAGACCCCATCACCCAGACCGCGTAACCCGCATCACGGAGCAGCCTCGCCAGCTCGGCGAAATACGGCAATGGCCAGCACTTGGCAGAGCCGTACTCCGCACCGGGCATCATTGCAACAACGGGACGGCCGCCGTCGAGCGACAACTCATCGATCAATGCCCGCTGGCGATCCTTGTGGATCGAGAGTTGCGGATTGGGAATCGGGGGCAGCGTTTTGGCATCCCCCGTGCCGAGCGCCACGAATCGTTTGACGGTCTGATCCAGTACGTCGCGATCGAAGGGCCTGACGTCGTTGATGAGTCCGAACCGCGACTCGCCCCGAAAGCCCGTTCGCCTGGCGATGCCGGCGAACCAGGGGATCAGCGCCGATTTCATCGACCTCGGCATGACGATGGCGCGATCGTAGGCCGCGACTTTGAGCGACTTCGCGATGCGCCAGCGCTTGGCCAGACCGAGCTCGCCGTGACCCGTCTCGGCGGCGATACCGCGCCGTACTTCCGGCATGCGTGCGACGATCGGCAGGGACCAGGCCGGTGCGAGGACATCGAGGGAGCGCTCCGGCTCACGTGTCTTGAGGATCTTGAAGAGTGCCTGGGCCATGACCATGTCGCCAACCCAGGAAGGCCCGATTATCAGCGTCGCCGGACTCGGCAACTCCGTTTCTAGGGTGTCTGGTGGTTGCAAAGCTGGTCCAGGTAATCCTTTACGCCTTTTTCAACGGGCCGGAATTCGAGGCCGCAGCCGGCGGCCCGGAGCTGCGTAAGATCTGCCTGGGTGAAACTCTGGTACGCGCCTTTCAGATGATCCGGAAAAGGTATGTAACAAATCTTGCCTTTGCCGTGCCATTTGATCACCGCATTGGCCACATCGTTGAAACTCTGGGCGGATCCCGAACCCGTATTGAATACTCCCGACACGCCGGGGTTATCCAGAAACCACAGGTTAACGTCGCATACGTCATCAACGTACACGAAATCGCGCAACTGTTCGCCGTCCCCGTAACCGTCATTTCCGGCGAACAGGCGCGCTTCGCCATCTTCCATTACCTGGTTGTGCAAATGAAAGGCCACGCTGGCCATCGAGCCTTTGTGTTGTTCGCAAGGACCGTAAACATTGAAATAGCGCAGGCCGACAACCTGGCTCTCGGGCTTGCTCGCGACACGCCGCACGTAGCGGTCGAATTGCAGCTTGGAATACCCGTACACGTTCAACGGGTTCTCGAACAGCGGGTCTTCGACGAACGTCTTTGCGCCACCGTACACCGCGGCTGACGACGCATAAATGAACGGCACGCTATGTTGCAGGCAGAAATGCAGCAGCCGCTGCGAATACGTGTAGTTGTTCTTCATCATGTAGCGGCCGTTCCACTCCGTCGTCTCGGAGCAGGCGCCCTGGTGAAAAACAGCCGAGATTCCCGCCGAAAAGCCCTTGTCAGACACGAGCATCTCGAGGAAATCGTCCTTGTCGAGATAGTCGGCAATGGGCAGGTCGGAGATGTTCACGAACTTGTGGCCGTCTTCGAGATCGTCGACGACGACGATATCGTCGTGGCCCCGATCGGCCAGCGCACGTGCCAGGTTGCTGCCAATGAATCCGGCTCCGCCGGTAACGATGTGCATGCCGTCCTTCCCAGTTACGCTCGTCAGCCCGCTATTCGTCGTCGTTGGTCATGTGGAAACGGGCGCCGCAATACGGGCACTTTACCTCGCCCGCTGCCTCGATCGGCAGGTAGACTTTCGGGTGAGAGTTCCAGAGGTACATACCCGGCATCGGACAGCTCAGCGGCAGATCCCTCGGACGAACGCCGTATTTGTGTTGTGCATTCGCCGGAATCAGGTTCTGGTCGACGGTTCCTGCCTTGGCTGCCACGGGCCTTCTCTTCTCGTTACTTGTGATCGGCGGATTATAGAGGCTGAGTGCCGCCGCGGCCATGCTCAGCCGAGCCATTCGTCCCAGGTACGCGCCACGAAATCGCGCTCTTGCCGGAATTCCCCCGCTTCCGCAAGTGGCTGCAGGTCGTCCAGCACCAGGTGGTGTTGCCGCAAGCGGTACGCGCGGTAGCAATCCTGCAAACGGCCTCCACAGGATTCTTCCATGCAGCCTGCCGCAACCAACGCATCGAGCTGACGAATATTGTCGGAATAGACGATGACGTCAGGATGCTCCGCGGCGTGATCCAGCACGAGGTACTGCACGAGGAACTCGATGTCGCCGATACCGCCCTGCCCGTGTTTCAGGTCGAATTCCGTCGCAGAGCTCCTGTCGAGATTCTCGCGCATGCGCCGGCGCATCGAGATCACGTCATCGCGCAGCGTGTCGCGTTTCACGAGCGAGGTTAGCGTGTCTTGCCGGATACGCTCGAATTCGCCTGCAACCGCCGTGCTCCCGGCGACGGCGCGCGCCCGCAGCAACGCCTGGTGTTCCCAGGTCCAGGCGTGGTCTTGCTGGTAGCGCTCGAATGCCTCCGTGCTCGTTACGAGCAAGCCGGAGCGACCGTCTGGCCGCAACCGGGTGTCGATTTCATAAAGCTCGCCGGACCCTGTCTGCGTTGTCAGGAAATGCACCAGCCGACGCACGAGCCGGCCGAAAAACAGGCCGTTGTCGAGTGACTTCGGGCCGTCCGTCACCCGCCTGCTGCCGCGGGAGTCGTGCAGGAATACGATATCGAGATCGGAACCGTAAGAGAGTTCGAGACCGCCGAGCTTGCCGTAGCCAACGATGCCAAAGCCTGCTTCGCGGCGTTCACCGTGCACGACGTAGCACGGTACGCCATGGCGGTCCGTCAGATCGCGCCAGGCGACGCGCAGACACTCGTCGAGCACCGTTTCCGCAAGCCACGTCAGCCCGTCACTGACCTTCATGATGGGCAGGCTGTCGTTGAAATCGGCGACCGCTATGCGAAACATCGTCGCTCGCTGGTGCTGAGCGATGACCTGCATTTGCGCTTCGCTGTCGTCCGCTGACACACCGTCGAGACGCTGTCGGAATTCGCTGCGCAGATCTTCCTTGCCGACCTTCTCGGTGTAGATTCGCGGGTCCAGAAGCTCGTCGAGCAATACCGGGTAGCGAGCAATCTGGTCGGCAATGTAGCGGCTGCGCCCGCACAGGTCGACCAGTCGCGCGAGCGCCGCCTCATTTTCGTTCAGCAGCGCAAGATAAGCGCTGCGACGCAATGTGCTTTCGACGACCGTCAACGTCCTGGCCAGGGCGGACAGCGGCTTTTTCGACGGCATCGCCTTCGCGACCAGTCCGGGTATAAAGCGCCGCAGTCGGGCGGCGGCGACGGTATCGATCTGCTGCGCCGCTGCCGTCGAGGAGAAACGCACGATACATGCTGCAATCGCCGCCGCATCCGGGCTATCGAATTCCTGCAGCAGCTCCGTCCATTGAGCCTCGCTGGCGCCCGCTTCCCAGGCCCTGGATACGCGCTGGCGAAACGGCGAATCGTCATCGCCGCCACGAATGGCTACCTGTTCGAATTGCTCGGAAATCGCCGCCCGGTGCCTGACCAGGTCCGCATGCAGGTCTTCCCATTCCTCGTAGCCCATCGCAAGGCAAAGCCGCGCACGGTCGACGGCGGTCGCCGGCAGGTCGTGGCTCTGTTGATCTCGCATCGCCTGTATGAAGTTTTCGACTCGTCTCAGGAACCGGTATGCCTGACGGAGCCGTTCGACACCCGCCGCTGACAAACCGCGGCTGCCGACCAGCCTGGGCAGTACCTCCTGAAATTCGGCGCCCTGCAATGACGGGTCGCTGCCGCCGCGAACCAGTTGCAGGGACTGCACGACGAACTCCGCTTCGCGAATACCGCCCGGACCCAGCTTGACGTTGTCCCTGAGTTCGCGGCGTCGAACCTCCGCGGCGATCATCGCGTGCATCTCGCGCAAGGACTCGAAGACGCCGTAATCGAGGTAGCGACGGTAAACGAACGGCCGGATAACGTCGTTGTTGAGGTCGTCGATTGTCTGCGCAGGCGGGCGAGGAACGACGACGCGCGCCTTGACGTATGCATAACGTTCCCAGTCGCGGCCATGCTGCAGCAGATAAGACTCGAGCGCGGCAAAACTCACGACCGGCGGTCCGCTGTCACCGAACGGCCGCAATCTCGTATCGATGCGGAAGGCAAATCCGTCAGCTGTCGACTCATCGATCAATGCGATTACCTGGCGCGCCAGGCGCCCGAAATACTCCTGTGCACTCACGCGCCTGGCGCCATCCGTATCGCCGTCCTCGGTGTACAGAAAAATCAGGTCTATGTCCGACGAGAAATTGAGTTCGCGTCCGCCGAGCTTGCCCATGCCGAGTATGACGAGCGGTACCGGCTGTCCCGCTGCATCGCGGACCCGACCGTACCGCGGCTCGAGCGACCGTTCGGCAAATCGCGTCGCCGCGTCGAGCGTGGCATCCGCCAGGCCCGAGAGTTCGCGCAGGGTTTCATCCAGATCCGCCAGTGCGAAGACCTCACGCCACAGAATGCGCAGCATGCGACGGTGCCGCAGCACTCGCAGGCGGGACTTGACCTCGTCGACCGTTGGCTCGCCGGACTCGATCTCGTCCAGGGCGTCGGCGTGCAGCTCATCCGCACTCGCGAATGACGCCACGTTCGCGACAAACCAGTCCCAGTGTCGCAACAGGTTGTTGCCTGCGAATTCACTACAGGCAACGAGCCGCGCCAGCGGTTCGACAAGGTCGCGGTTGAGTTCCGACAACCCGTGCCGATCGCCCAGGCGCTCGAACCAGCGACCGGCCGCGGCTCTGAGTTCCTGCGGCAATGCGTCCACTGCTGCGTGTACCTGGATATCGGCGCTGCTTCCCATTGCCCGAAGTCTATCGAAAAACCGCGTTGACTCCGGCAGTATTCGCTGCATGCCGGACAAACACCTGCTTATTGTGTACCACTCGCAATCCGGTACGACGACTCGCATGGCAGAGGCCGTGATTCGCGGTGCGAATCACGCCGACATCAATGGCGTCGCGGTGCGCGTGAAAAAGGCGCTCGACGCCGATGCCGAAGACCTGCTCTGGGCGGATGGCTTTATTCTCGGCACACCGGAGAACTTCGGATACATGAGTGGCGCGATGAAGTACTTTCTCGACCGCGTCTACTACCCGTGCGAGAACAAAATCAACGGCCGCCCATGGGCATTGTTCGTCAGGGCGGGCAATGACGGCAGCGGTGCGATCTCCAGCGTGCGGCGCATTCTGACCGGGCTCGCTGTCAAGGAAGTGCAGGAACCGCTGCTGATCAAGGGCGAATTCGACGAGGCCAGGCTCGCCGATTGCGAAGAGCTGGGATTGACGATGGCCGCGGGACTCGAGGCCGGCGTATTCTAGTCACCGTCGCGCGTTGCGCCGGTCGCTTACACGGCCGATGAGCGCTTCAAATCCGCGAATTCCGACAGGACCGTCTCGAGCGCCTCGGGTTTGCCCGTGACGTGGCCCTGGGCGAAGTCGACACCCAGCTTGGTGATGAGTTTTCGCGTTTTCTCGGATTCGACGTATTCCGCCACGGTTTGCAGCTCCATCACCTGGGCGACCTGCGTGATGGCCGCGACCATCGATTCCGAAATCCGGTTGTCGGTGATGTCGCGAATAAAACTGCCGTCGATCTTGAGAATATCGACGTTAAAGTTCTTCAGGTACGCGAATGAACTCAGGCCGGCGCCGAAGTCATCGAGCGATATCGTACAACCCTCTTCCTTGAGCCGGTTGATGAACGTCTGCGCCTTGGTCAGATTCGAGACAGCTGCGGATTCGGTAATCTCGAAGCACAGCGACGAGGCCGGTAATCCACTGTGGCGAATCTCCTCCTCGATGAATTCGAAAATGTCGTCATCGCCCAGCGACTGCCCGGACAGGTTGATCGAGAAAATGGCGCCATTACCCTCGATGGCATCGCCGTACTCCGCCAGTTGTGCGATGGTCGTCGACACGACCCAGCGGTCGATTTGCGGCATCATGTGGTAGCGCTCGGCCGCCGAAAACAATGCATCGGTAGACACTCGATTGCCGTCCGTATCGGCCATGCGCAACAGGACTTCAAAACGAGAACGATTGTCCGAACCGTTGAGGCTCTCGATCGGCTGCGCCCGCAATTCGAACTCGTCGCCGTCGAGCGCCCTCTGGATTTCCGCGACCAGTTGCATGTCGTCATAGCGGCGGATAATGCTGTGATTGCAGTCGTCGTAGACCTCGATGCGATCCCGGCCGTGGTCCTTGGCCGCTTCGCAGGCCATGCGCGCCGTCGTCAGTGCGCTGCCCTCGTCATTGTTCGAGCGAGAAAACTCGGCAATGCCGATGCTGATCGTCACCTGCAGCGATTTGTCGCCTTCCAGGTAGCGCAGACCCGAGCTATTCTCGCGCACCATGTTCGCGTACTCGAGCGCCTCGTCGGCGCTCGCATGAGTCAGCAACATGCAGAAGTCGTCGCCCGTCAGTCGTGACAGGACGGCACTCTTGGGCAGGTCGTCCTCCAGCAATCGGGCGAACCGCATGATGACGTCATCGCCGGCCTTGCGGCCGAAACTATCGTTCACGAGTTGCAGGTTGTCGAGGTCGAAGTAGATGAGGCGGTGAGCGTCTCCGGTCGATTTCAGAGTCTTCCAGGACTCATGCAGCTGCGCCTCGAATCCGGCGCGATTCATGAGGCCGGTCATCGAATCGAACGACTTTTCGATGACGTATTCGACCTTGCGCACGATGTGTGACATGAAGCGGCGGTCGCTGCGCGTGAACTCGCGCTTGTCTACCCGACCCAATTGCGCAAACACGCCTTCCACATTGCCTTGCTTGTCGAGCAACGGGCTCAATAGCGTCTGGTAACCCTGTTCCGCGGCGTTTTCGGACCCCTCCACGGCTGGAATCTCGTAGACGAGCGGCTGCCGTTGCCCTTCCAGCTTCGGCAATAACTGGTCGATGAGATAGCGGTCGAGTACTTTGCGTTTGACGTTTTTCCAGCTCGAGTGAGTTGCGCTGATGCGAATGCGTTTCGATGGAATCAACAGCACACTGTAGTTGATGCCGAGATAGCGCCCGCTTTGACCGACGAGCTGCGCCAGGCTGGAATGACGTTTCGACGGCCCGTGAATCTTCTCGTCGACCTGGTAGACGAGCGACAGCTCTTTCTCGACGTCCTCCAGGCCGCCTTCGACCTCCGCCAGCTTACGGCTCAGGCGCAGGCTTTCGCCGATGAGATCAACTGCGGGCTCGAGTATGCTTTTCAGCATGCTCGGATTGAAGGACGACGATTTGCCGGCGTTCTTGGAAAACAATGCGACGAGAATGCCGAGCATCTCCCGTTCGTCGCTGTGCACGGGCAGGACCAGCACGGTCCTCGCAGAAGACAAGGTTCGTTTGAGTATCTCCTCCCTGTCGGAGAGGCCGACGATGATTTCGTCGGGGAGTTCAGCGACGAAATTGTCGATTTCGAAATCGTCCGCGCTGTCACTGCTCCAGACGCAGTCACGTTCGAGATTGTAGAAGCAGAAAACCTGCGCTCTCGGCACCAGCGAGTGCAACAGGCCGGCAGCCTTGCCGATATTGTCGCGCGTTGTCGGCCTGTCCTGGTCCACCGGCATCATTGCTCCGTGCATCGATCGCCACACTCGATGCGCAACAATGACAGCCAAAGCCCCCGAACGCTGTGACTCAGGTCTCAGCTATGCGCAGTTTTCCGTGCCGATTCAGCCAATTACGAGTTTTTTTGACCACATTTAAAGTCCTGCGAGCCAATCTTCGTCAGAGCCTTCATTGACACCTTCGAACAGCGGCGTACTCAGGTAGCGCTCACCGGTATCCGGGAGCATCGCCAGGATGACCGACCCTGCGGGGGCTTTCTTTGCCGTCTCGAGCGCGGCGGCGAGCGTTGCTCCTGCCGATATTCCCGTGAATATCCCTTCCGTTGCCGCGAGTTCTCTCGAGACCTCGATCGCCCGGTCATCGCTGACAGGCACCAGTTCATCGAAGACTTCGCGATTCAGAACCTCGGGTATGAAGTCCGGCGTCCAACCCTGGATCTTGTGCGGGCTCCATTCTTTGCCGGCGAGCAGCGACGCAACGGCGGGCTCGGTCGCGACGATCGTGACCTCGGGTCGCGCCGTCTTCAGCACCTCGCCGACACCGGTCATCGTGCCGCCGGTACCGTAGCCCGTGACCCAGTAATCGAGTCGCCTGCCCGCGAAGTCGGAGAGGATCTCCGGCCCGGTCGTCTGGCGATGAAATTCAGGGTTGGCCGGGTTCTCGAATTGCCGCGCAAGGAACCAACCGTGCTTTTCCGCCAGCTCTTCGGCTTTCCGGACCATGCCTGTGCCGCGTTCGGCCGCCGGCGTCAGGATTACCTTGGCGCCGAGCCCGCGCATGACCTTGCGCCGTTCAACGGAAAACGAGTCGGCCATCGTTGCGACAAACGGATGACCCTTGGCCGCACATACCATCGCAAGGGCAATGCCCGTATTTCCCGAGGTCGCCTCGACCACGGTCTGCCCCGGTTTCAGCGTACCGCGCGTCTCGGCGTCGTTGACAATCGCGAACGCGAGCCGATCCTTGACCGAGGCCATCGGATTGAACGATTCGACCTTAACGTAGATCTCCACGTGATCGGGTGCCATGCGATTGAGGCGAACGACCGGTGTGTTGCCAATGGTCTCGAGAATACTGTTGTAGATCATTTTCTTTTCCTGATTGTCAGATCATGGTCGTTGTTTAGCATAAATCACGTCGCTTTGCGTCCCGGGCACGTCGGCGCAATCCGTAGCGTGTGGGATTGCCGACGCACCCATTGCGGCAACCTCCCCGACAATCAGTATCGCCGGCGCCTTGATGCGGTGCGCCTCTCCCAGCAATGCCAGTTGCCCGAGCTTGCCGCGCACCACTCGCTGGTCGGGCTGCGTACCGCGCTCGATGATCGCAACGGGTGTGCTTGCCGGACGTCCATGCGATATCAATTCCTGCATGAGTTCGGGAAAACGCTTCACGGCCATATAGAACACCAGCGTTTGCCGATCCCGCGCCAGCGACGCCCAGTCCAGCCGATCGACGGAGTCCTTACCTTGCGCGGCGACGAACGCGACCGACTGTGACACGTCTCGATGAGTGAGTGGAATGCCTGCGTACGCGGCACAGCCGGCGGCTGCCGTGATGCCCGGCACGACCTCGCAGGGCAGGTCCGCGGCTACCAGGGCTTCGTACTCCTCGCCACCGCGCGCGAAGACGAACGGATCGCCGCCCTTGAGCCTGCAGACACGCTTGCCCGCCTTGACGAGCGACACCAGCAAGCGGTTGATCTCCTGCTGGCTGTTGGCGGGGCACCCCGGCGATTTGCCAACGGACACCAGGTCCGCATCGCGGCGCGCGAGCGACAGGATTTGGTCGGATACGAGGCGGTCGTGCAGGATAACGTCGGCAACCTGCATGACCTGGAGAGCCTTTATCGTCAGCAAGTCCGGATCGCCGGGTCCGGCGCCGACCAGCCAGGCCTCGCCTGCCGTTGCAGGCGAATTTTCGAAATCGGCGAGCAACCTGGCCATTTCCCGCTCGGCCTCGTCAACGCGTCCGCCGATCGCATACCCGGATGCCGGTCCGCCGAAGACGGCTTCCCAGAAACGGCGGCGACCGCGCAGATCGTCGATGCGTTCGGCAACGCGGACGCGCCATTTGTCGGCGAGCTTTGCGAGTCGGCCGAAGCCGGCCGGCAGCAGTGTCTCGATCTTCGCCCGCAGTTTTCGCGCGAGCACGGGGGCGGCGCCACCCGAAGAGACGGCAACGACGAGCGGGCTGCGATCGACGATCGCGGGTGTGATGTAGCTGCAGTTGCCCTTGTCGTCTACGCTGTTGCAGAAGACGCCGGCTGCCGTCGCTGCTTCGTAAACCGCGCGCTCGACGGCAGGCTGTCCTGTCGCGCTCACAACCAGCCAGTGGCCGTCGATGTCCGAATCGCGAAAACGCCGGCGCAACGTCCAGAGGCCGTTGTCATCGATGAAGTTCGCGAACGAGAAACAGGTTTCAGGCGCAACAACTGTAAGGTCGGCGCCGGCCGACAACAGGAGGCGCGCCTTGCGCAATGCGACGTCGCCGCCGCCGACGACCAGGCAGGAGCGGCCGCGCACATTGAGAAAAGCCGGGAAGTAGTCCATAGCGCTGTCTCGCCGTGAGTGGACGCTCACTATAGCCAGCACCCCTGGCGGCGAAAAAGACGCTTGGTTTCTGCCGTTATAGCCTTGTGTTATATGAATCTGTTATACGTAGGCGAAAGCTCGAACACCTCGAATTGAACCTGAGCCCGTGATCTGTGGTCACATACCTGAACAGCAAAGCGCAATCGGTCGGATGAAACTGCAACAACTAAAATACCTGCTTGCGATTGTCGACAACGGCCTGAACATCACCGCGGCGGCCGATCGTCTGTACACGTCGCAGCCCGGCGTCAGCAAACAACTGAAGTTGCTGGAGGAAGAACTGGGCCTGCAGTTGTTCACGCGCAAGGGCAAGAGCCTCGGCGGCGTTACGGCGGCCGGCGAAAAAGTCATCGAGCGCGCCCGCATCATTATGCAGGAAGTCGACAATATCCGCAGCCTGGCATCGGACTATTTCCAGGAGGAAGAAGGTTCGCTGTCCATTGCGACGACGCACACCCAGGCGCGTTACGTGCTGCCGGACATTATTGGCGAATTTCGCGAGCGATTTCCAAAAGTCGGGCTCAACCTGCACCAGGGCACCTCGGAGCAAATAGCAGACATGGTCGCGGCGAACGACATCGATTTCGCGATTGCGACGGGTTCGAAAGACCTGTTCGGGGACCTGATGCTCGTGCCCAGCTATCACTGGGACCGTTCGATTATCGTTCCCAAGGGCCACGAGCTCACGCAACTGGATCGGAGAGTGACGCTGCATGACCTGGCAAAGTATCCGCTCGTCACGTACGTGTTCAGCTTCGGCGGGCAATCGTCGCTGAAGCGCGCGTTCGCCGAAGAAGGCCTGGATCCGGACGTCGTATTCACCGCGAGAGATGCCGACGTGATCAAGACCTACGTTCGCATGGGCCTCGGCGTCGGCATCGTCGCCAGCATGGCCGCCGATTGCGCGGACAAGAAGGACCTTCAGGTCATCGATGGCGAAGGCCTGTTTCCCCGCAGCACGACGTGGATCGGATTTCGCAAAGATTCTGTACTGCGCCGCTACATGTTCGACTTCGTGCGACTCTTTGCCCCCCATGTGTCGGCCCGGTTGCTCGAGGACGTGCGCCGGGCGCGATCGCAGACCGAGATCGACGAACTTTTCAAGGATGCGGAGCTGCCGCTGCGAGGCGGCTGCGCCGACGGCATCATCGAAGCAGCCTGATCAGGCCGTCCCGGTCCGCTCGGCGGGCGCGCCGACGTTGCGCTCGTGCAACCCGCATTCCCGTTTCAGGCCGAAGAACCGTGTTTCCTCGATAGAACCAGCGTCCGCAAGTGACCGCGTCGTGTGCACGTCGCCGATCGATACGAATCCCTTTTCCCAAAGCGGGTGGTATGGCAATTCGTATCGTGTCAGGTACCGATGCACATCCCTGTCGGTCCAGTCGGCAATCGGGTGCACCTTCCAGCGCGAGCCCCGGGTGTCTGCAAAGGGCGTCTCGGCGCGGCTGTCCGACGCGGCACGGCGCAAACCGGCAAACCAGGTTCCCGCATCGAGCTCTTCGAGGGCGCGTTCCATGGGCCGGACCTTGTTGTCCCGATTGTAGGCTTCGAGCCCTTCCAGTCCCTGCTTCCAGCGTTCGCCGAAACGCGCTTCCTGCCACGCGGCGGACATTTCAGGCCTGTACACCTTCAGGTTCAGGTCGAGGCGTTCCGTCAGCTCGTCGATGAATGCATAGGTTTCGGGAAACAGGTAGCCCGTGTCGATCAACACGACGGGAATGTCGGGCCGTTGCCGCGTAACCAGGTGCAGCATGACGGCCGACTGTGCGCCGAAACTGGACGTCAGGATATGGCGGCCGGGCAGCTTGTCCAGGGCCCAGGCGACCCGCTCTTCAGCGTTCATGAATGTCCTTCCCCACCCTGATGCGACGAACCGCGCCTGAGCGCACGAGATAGTCGCCGAAGTGCTCGCCATTACTTCGGCCCTTCGCATAGCCTTCGAAGAGCGACTGCAGTGCTGCCAGTATTTCGCTTTCGTCAGCATTATCGAGGTACAGGGCACCAAGCCGATCGCCGGCGAATCCCGCGCCGAGGAACAGTGAGTAGTGGCCGGGCCCCTTGCCGACCAGCCCGATCTCGGCAATGTACGGGCGCGCACAGCCGTTGGCGCAGCCGGTCATCCTGACGGTTATGGCATCGTCGGCGAGGCCTGCGTCACGCATCCCGGCTTCGAGCTTGTCGATCAGCGTCGGCAAATACCTTTCGCTCTCGGCCATTGCCAGGCCGCAGGTCGGAAAAGCAACGCAGGCCATCGAGTTCCGCCTGAGCGGCGTTGCCTGCAGTTCATTCTCAATCCGGTATTCGCGCAGTAATCCGTCAACTGCCTGTTTGTCACTTTCTGCGACTCCGCTGATGATCAGGTTCTGGTTCGGCGTAAGGCGGAATTCACCGTCATGAGCCGCCGCAATGGCGCGCATGCCGCTCAGCAAACGTCGCTCGCCGACATCGGCGACCCGGCCATTTTGCACGAACAAGGTGTAATGCCAGGTGCCGGCATCGTCGCGCTGCCAGCCATAGACATCGCCATTTCCGACGAAGCGAAACTCCCGCGCTTCCTGCAGGACGACGCCCGAGCGTCTTTCGACTTCCGATCGAAACCACGGCAGGCCACGGTCCTCGATCGTGTACTTGAGTCTTGCATGCCGCCGGTTACTGCGGTCACCGAAGTCCCGTTGCGTTGTGACCACCGCCTCCGCAACTGCGAGCACCTGGCCGGGCTCGCAGAAGCCGAGAACGTCCGCGAGCCGCGGGTAGGTGGCGGCATCGCCGTGCGTCATACCCATGCCGCCACCCACCGTCACGTTGAATCCCGCGATGGCGCCGTTCTCGACGATTGCGATGAAGCCGAGGTCCTGCGAGTAGATGTCGACGTCGTTCTGCGGTGGCACGGCGAAGGTGGCCTTGAACTTGCGCGGCAGGTAAGTGCTGCCGTAAACAGGTTCGACCTCGCTATCCGTGGCCGCCAGCTTCATTCCGTCCAGCCAGATCTCGTGATACGCGCGGCTTGCAGGCATGAGATGCGCGGAAAGCGCTGCCGCGTGCTCCTGCACGGTGCCGTGCACCGACGACAACGCCGGCAGCGGCGGCGCCATTACATTCCGGTTGACGTCGCCGCAGGCCGCAATGGTATCGAGCATCGAGCGGTTGATCGCGGCAATGGTCTCCTTGAGCTGGCGCTTGATCACGCCGTGAAACTGTATGGCCTGGCGCGTCGTCAGCCGGATCGAACCGTTGGCAAATTCGGTCGCGATGCTGTCCATCGCCAGCCACTGCGCCGTGGTCACGAGCCCACCCGGAATTCTCGCCCTGATCATGAAACTGTAGGCCGACTCGAGTTTTTGCCGCTTGCGTTCGCTGCGAATGTCACGATCGTCCTGCTGGTAGATACCGTGAAACTTCGACAGCTGGGTGTCCGATTCGGCAATGGCACCGCTCAACGGATCGACGAGGCTCTCGCCCAGCGTGCCGCGAAGATGGCCGCTGCCGGACTTGATCACCTCCACATCGGTGACGGTGGTCTTGTCCATCAGTACACGTCCCTTTGGTATCGCCCGTCGCGGCGTAACTCCCTGAGTCGCTCCGCCGCGGCGTCTCTCGTGAGCCGAGCCTGCGATTGCAGTACGTCGAGCAGCGCCTCGTGCACGTCACTCGCCATTTTTTTGGCGTCGCCGCAGACGTAGATAACGGCACCGTCCCTTATCCAGCGATACAGATCCGCGGCTCTTTCGGCCAGGCGGTGCTGCACGTAACATTTTCGTCGCTGATCGCGCGAGAAAGCCACGTCGATCCGGTGCAGGTGGCCCTGCTTCAGGTAACGCTGCCACTCGAGCTGGTACAGGAAGTCGCTATCCCTGTTGCGATCGCCGAAGAACAGCCAGTTTCTGCCTGGCGCGCCCTGCTCGATGCGCTCCTCGATGAACGCGCGGAACGGCGCAATGCCGGTACCGGGGCCGATCATGACGATTGGCTGATCGGCCTCTGGGAGGCGGAATCGCTTGTTCGGCTCGGGATAGACGGCGACACGGTCTCCTGCGCCGAGCCGGTCGGCGAGGTGCGTCGACGCAGCACCCCAGTGCGGCGTGCCGAATGCCTCGTAGCGCACGGCAGCGACGGTCAGGTGCACCTCGCCCGGATTGGCGTTCGGACTCGATGCAATCGAGTATGAACGGGGACTCAGCTTGCGCAGTGAGTCCGTGAATTCCTGCGCGCTGACCGCTGCCGGGTACCTGCGCACGATGTCGATTATCTGGTGGCGCTCGAGGAACGTCGACAAAGCGTGTTGCCCGCCGTCGTCGAGTAGCGCGCCCAGTTCGTTGCTGCGGCCGAGAGTCGACCACGCCCGCAGGAACCCCAGGTTCGGCGCGGTCACTTCAAGCCTGCTCGATAGCGCCTCACGCAATGTCATCGCCTCGCCCTGCACTGTAACGCTCGCCTCCGGCTGGAATGACAGGGCAGCGATGATCTCGTCGACGAGTTGCGGAGGGTTCTCGACTATAACCGCGAGCGAATCGCCGGGTTCGTAAGGCAGCCCCGAATCCTCGAGCGACAATTCAATGTGCCGCACATCCTTGGTCGAGTGCCTTCCAGTGATCTTCTGATTGAGCAATACGGGTGCCAGGTACGGGTTCTTCCTGTCGTACACGCAGGCCGTTTCGACCGCGTGCAGGCGAGGTGCTGCGCCCGCGGCACCCGCAACCTCGGGCAATCTCGCCAGTATGCGTGTTGACCAGCCCGCGGCCATGTCTTCGTAGTCGAGATCGCATTCGATAAGCGGTTCGAAGCGCTCAGCGCCGAGCGCGGCGAGCCGGGCGTCGAACTCCCTGCCGGTCCGGCAGAAATTGACGTAGCTGCTGTCGCCAAGCGCGAGTACCGAGTAGCGAAGCCCGGTGAGCGCGGGCGCCTGGTCCGACATCAGGAATTCGTGGAACAACTCCGCGTCATCGGGCGGATCGCCTTCGCCGTGCGTACTGACGACGAAAGTGACCAGCGCCTCGCGTTTGAGCCTGGCCGGCTTGAAATCCGCCAGGCTCTGCGACGTTACCGCGTAACCCTGCTCGGCTGCACGCCGCCCGAGATCTTCCGCCACCGCTTCGCCGTTGCCGGTCTGCGAGCCATAGAGAACCGTCAGCTGCGAGGCCGCCACCGCGGTATTGAAACGGCCGATCTCGTTGTCGTCCAGCGGCAGTGCACCGGAGGCAATTGTGTTCATGGCAACTCCCTGATCGACCTGGCGCGACGCGAAACCGGTGCGTCAGGTCGGAGTTACCTTAGGGAGGCGCCTCGCGAGCGTGAACGTTTTGTTTGTTATTGCGATATAACGCGCCGGCATAAATCGCGAGCGCCGGCCCGGTCATGCGGACGATCAATAAATGCGAATGCCGCCATGGCGTTTGCGCACGCGATAGTCGACCCACCACAAACCCAGCAGGAATCCGCCAACCAGGCAAACGCCGATCGCCGCGCCTACCCAGCTCAACGGCAGGCTGCCCTTGTAGCGGTCTTTCAAACCCTGGATGCCGGCGTTTTCGCTTTGCAGTTCGGCAATCTGTGCCTCGGCGCTCTGCAGTTTCGCCGTGAGGCCGACTGCCTCGCCCTCGAGTTTCCTGATGGTTTCCGCGGGTGCGGCAAATGCCTGCCTGGTCTCCTCGAGTTCCGCGATGAGCGCGTCTCTTTCGGCAATCGTTTCGGCAACAATCAGTTTCGCTGGCTTGTCGTCGACGAGATACGCCGCTTTGACGTAGCCCTCGACGCCGTCGGGGAGCCGCACGTTCGCGTAGTTCCGGTCGCGCGAAATGATTTCGAAGGACTGCCCGCTCTCGAGCATGCGAAACGCGCGGTCACTCGTGTCCGCCGCCTGGTGCAAACCAAGCCTGAGATTGTCGGTTACGTACGCTGTCTCGGCTGCCGCAAGCATCGGCAGCAATGCCAGAAACCCAATTGCCAGACGCATTGTCGATCTCTCCGTTGCCCGCCGCGAGTGTACTACACGCGGCCGATAAAGCGACCTGCACTACTGCTCATATAGCCAGCGCAGCAATGCCTCCTGGACCTCCTCCCCGGTTCCGCGGTGGACGCCCGTATGATTCTGCATTGCGACCAGCAGGAAGCGCCGGCCCGAGCGTGCCTGCAGGTATCCGGCAATTGCCGCCACGTGATCCATCGAGCCCGTCTTCAGATGTGCCTTGCCGGTCAGTGTCGCGTCCCGGAAGCGCCTTGACAGCGTACCGTCGAGGCCCGTCAGCGACATCGATGCAAGATACTCGGGCATGTAGGGCTGCCGCCACGCATACCGCAGCAGCGACGCCATGCCGGCCGCCGTTATGCGCGAAGTGCGCGACAGTCCCGCACCGTTATCGATAGCCAGCTTGCACGATTCGAGCTTGTTTTCCGTCAACCAGTTCGAGATCACCTGGCGTCCGCCGGCCTCGGTACCGGGCTCGCCGTTTACCTCGGCCGACAGGGTGTACAGCAGCTGTCTCGCCATGACGTTGTTGCTGTGCTTGTTCACCCGGGCAATCATCTCCGACAGCGGCAACGACCGGAACGACAGCAGGGGTTCGGCCTCCGCATCGGCGACAGCGTTCTTCCATCCGCCGTCGATTGCGCCACCCGACTCGAGCCACAGCGAACGAAACAGGCCGTATACGAATTCGTTGTGTGACAGAGCCGTTCGATCCATGGCGTAACGCTCGCAGCCGTCCGGAAACTGGCCGGAAAAGGTCACCTCGTCGGCATTGCCGTTCGTGCTGATCGTGATGCCGCGCTGATAGCCGCGGCAACGCCCGGAGGCCAGCCCGAGACGGTTCTCGACTCGAAGGTTGTCGAGTCGCGGGTCCAGCCGCACCTTGACGGCCCTGGATTCATGATCGGGTTCGAACCAGTAACGAACGACTTTGAAGTTCATCAGCAGCGCATTGGGTGCGACGTTGTACGCCCGCAGGGGTTGCCTGTCGAAAGCCGCCGGGTCGTAGTCGCCGACGTCGAAATAGCTGTCGTCTATGAGCAGGTCGCCGCCGATTTCGCGGATGCCCGCCTGGCGTATGCGCCGCAGCAACTGCCAGACGCGCTCGGTGACCAGGAATGGATCGCCGTAACCCTTGAGCAGCAGATCGCCGTCCAGTTTGTCGCCTTCGATTGTGCCGACGGCGTAGACGTCCGTCTTCCAGCGGTACGCCGGCCCCAGCAGGTCGAGAGATACCAGTGTCGTCAGAAGCTTGATCGTCGACGCCGGGTTTCTCGACTCCTCATCCAGCCATGTCAGTACAGTTTCCCCGGTGTCGACGTCTTCGACGTAAATACTCAGAGTCTCGGGCGGCAGTTGCCGCAGCTCGAGCACGCTGCGAACACCGACCGGCAGTTCGTCGTCGGCGCCGAGCGCCTGCGTTGTGGCAATGAGGCACAACAAAAGCGTTGCGCACAGGTGTCTTACGAGCATGCTTGGTTCCGTCGATCGAGTTTATGCATTGTCCGAATCCAGTGGTGCCAGGTGTCGTTCCAGCGCGCGGCTGGCGGCGCGATGAATGACCCAGGTCAATATGACGATAACCGCAATGCCGGCAGCCGCAAGCCAGTAGCCCAGGTCCGACGGCGTCGCCTCGCCCGAGAGAATCTGACCGAGGTCGCGCGCGAGAGTGCCGAGATAAACGTATAGAGCTACAGCCGGCAGCATGCCGACGGTCGTCGCGACGAGGTGCGTCCTGGTGCGCACCGACGTGACGCCGTACGCGTAATTGAGCAGGTTGAACGGGATGATCAGCGACAGGCGGGTCAACGCCACGATCAGGAATGCCTCTTCGCGCAGTCCCTTCTCGATCGCAGCGAGGCGTTGATTGTCCGCGACCTTTTTCTCGACCCATCGTCGCGCCCACAGTCTCGCCGCAAGGAACGCGCCCTGTGCGCCCGCTGAGATGCCGACCGCTGCAAACAGGAACCCCGGGACGAGGCCGAAAAGGAAGCCGGCAATCATCATCGACACCGAGCCCGGCACGAACAGTATCGTGGCTACGACAATACAGACGACGTAGGTAATCGGGCCGGCGATCGGGTGTTGCCCTGCCCAGTCGACGACGAAGCCGACCCACTCGGCGAATGGCAGAACGTACAGGCTATATACGAGCGCAATGAATACCGCGGCCAGCGCAATTCGATTCAGGACGAGTCGACTCATGGTTACGCCGATATTGCCGCTATCGGGAAGGGCGTTTGATTTTGAACGTGCGCACGCGATCTGCGAGCGTGGTTGGCCGGACGCCGAGGATCTCGGCGGCGCCACCTTTGCCCGACACTCGCCAGTTCGCCTGTTCCAGAGCCTTGATCAGGTTCGACTTTTGGAACTCCTTCAATTCCCGCTCGGTCATGACCTCGTCGTCGCGCGGCACTTGCCTGACCTCGGTAGTCGGCTCCGCGTGGAAGGCAGGCATCGACAAATCGAGCCGGAGAACCTTTCCTGCGGATAGTATGACCGCGCGCTCAATGACATTCTTGAGTTCCCGCACATTGCCCGGCCAGTCGTAGGCCCGAATATGCGCGGCCTGCGCGCGCGTGAGCGTCAGGATATCACGCCCGAAGTCCTTGCAGGTCTGCTCCAGGAACTCCTGCGCCAGTTGCACGACGTCATCACCTCGCTCGCGCAGCGGCGGCACATCGACTGGAAAAACGCTCAGCCGGTAGAAAAGATCTTCCCTGAACTTGCCGTCGACGATCAACTGCTCGAGATCCCTGTTGGTCGCCGCGATGACGCGCACGTCCACCGAACGCGTTACATCGTCGCCGACCCTTTCGAACTCGCTCTCCTGCAACACGCGCAGCAACTTGCTTTGCAGTTCGAGCGGAATCTCACCGACCTCGTCGAGAAAAATCGTTCCCCCGTCCGCGAGCTGGAACCGCCCAATTCGGTCGCGATGAGCGCCGGTGAACGCGCCTTTGACGTGTCCGAAGAATTCGCTTTCGAACAACTCTTTCGGAATCGAGGCGCAGTTGACTTTGACCAGCGGACCGTCGGCGCGCGGCGATCGCATGTGAATCGCGTGCGCGACCAGTTCCTTGCCGACGCCCGACTCGCCCTGCACCAGTACGCTGGCCGGCGTCTCGGCCACCGCCTCGACGCGCTTGAGCATGCTTGAGCATGCGGCGCAGCGCCGGGCTCGTTCCGACGATGCGGCCGAAGTTCATCGCGACATTGACCTCCTCGCGGAGATAGTCGCGTTCGCGCTCGAGCTCCTCGCGCAATCGGGCGTTTTCCGCGACGGTTCGACGTAACTCCCGCTCCACGCGGTTGCGTTCCGTCACATCCTTCGATGCCACCAGCATACGGTCGACTTTGCCGTGTTCGTCGCGGTGCGAAATCGCCGACATGACCAGGTCGATGGCCCGGCCATCCTTGCGCACCATCTGGCGCTTGACATTCTTGAAGTCACCTTCGCTGATCAACTGCTTCAGCCGCCCGTCCGCGTAGGTTTCTCGATCGGCCTTGCTGAAGAAATCGGTAATCGGGCGGCCCAGAACCTCGTCGCGAGAGAAACCGAGTTTCTGCAACCAGTGATCCGTCACTGTGACGATCAGGCCGTCGCCATCGACCGTATGCAGCATAGCCGGCGTCGACCGATACAGCGTTCGATACTTGAAATTCGCTTTCGCCTGGTCGGAGAACTCGGTGTAGATCGCAATGGTCCGCAAGAACTGACCTTCCCGGTCGTACTCGACGAATGCGTTCGTGAGGCAATCGACAATTTCGCCATTACTGGAGACCAGTCCGACCGGCTTGTCTTCGAGCTTGCCGGCGCGGCGCAGTGCCGGGCGCAGTTCCTGTTCGATGCGCTCGGCACTCTCCGGCGTCGCAAACTCCTCGGGTCTGTGCCCCACCATCTCGTCGCGGGCGTAGCCGAGGCGTTCGAGCATCGCGTCGTTGACGTCGAGGAAAACACCCTCGTCGGCGATCGAGGTCGCCATCACCGGCGCCTTGCGAAACAGCCATTGATAGTCGTCCTGGGTGATCATCGCAGCATCATATACGAAATTCCGTAAATAGTGTCACGATTTTTCGTAATTCACGATTTTTCGTAAATACGCGAGAGACAGCAAGCGATTGTTTTATATGTAATTTTCAAGTTGGCACGGCTTGTGCATTGAGGATGGCAGTAACAGGCACTTTAGCCACAGGATTTTTGAACATACCGCTGCAGCAAGCGCTGCACGAATCGCTTAGGGATAACATCATGAACCCACGGAAAATTGAAAACAGACTCGCTGTCGTCGGGGCAATCATCGTCCTGATCGCCGTATCCTCCGCCGCCACGTCGGCGTTCGCCGCAGAAGTTGCGCGGCCCGACCGCAAGACTGTAGTTGCCGACAATATTGCCGATACAACGGTTATCGGCGCTCGCAAGGCCAATGCCCAGTCAGCAAGGGCAGCGGCCGAAGCAATCGCGATCAAGAACGGCGTTGACCTTGATATCGACCTCGCCGTCCGCACATCAACATTACTCGCAGGCGCAGATTAACGCCTGCTGCTACCCCCTTCGGTGGCGTGCTGGCCAGGTTTCTCTCCCCCCCCTGACACCTGGCCGGCTGCACCGGAAAACGCCGGATCGGAGATTCGGTATTACGGACCAGGACGGTCCGGCGGCAATCCCCCCTGCCGTAACACCTGGGGCGCCGGGGACCTCTCCGTGTCGGAGCGGCCCGCTGGTTCAGCTTCTGAATTCAGTTCTCCGGCGCCTTTTCTTTTTTTCCGCGTTCCCTAGTCGATCGTACGCCGCCGGTGTGCCTCGGCGCGTTCATCGAGGTCCCTCGAATTAAGATTGCTGATCGACTCGCGCAAACGCCGCAGCCAGAGTCGCGCCCAGGCGAACTCTATGCTCAGGATCGCGAGACCCACGGGGATCACGACCAGCGCGGGGCCTGGCGTGACGATCATGACAACGCCCAGCAGTAGCACCGTCGCGCCGACGACGACGACAGTGATGCGGCGGGCGACCTTGTAGGTCAGGTGCACGACTTTCTTGATCAAAACCCGTTACCGATATTCTTGATTTTTCAGCGCCTTACCGTAGCCTTAGTGCGATGAAACGCCGCCAAGTTCAAATTCTACTCGTTTTCGCGGTCGGTCCTGCGCTGGCGAGCGCCCTCGCTGACCTGCATTTGACGGTACACGCGAATGAGGCCAGCGCACAAATCGAAATGCGCGAACAGGGGCAGGAGCGAATCCAATTGCCGCCACTCGAATTGTCTGTTGTCGCCGAAATCAACTGCCCGGCGGAGGCTGAACCCGTTTCCGTCACCATCTCCGTGGCCGATGCGCATACTCGCCTTGGCCCGGACGCGCTCGCCGATGCGCCGACAGTGGAAGCAGTAATCAGCGTGCCGGCAGGACAACTCGCGCCGGTAACGGCGGCCGGCTTTTGCGTGGCCGGAGCATCGGTACAGGGCCGCGAGGAGCTGCTGCTGCCCGGTGTCGCCACGGCACAGGCTTCCTTACGTTGTGGCACCGAAAACGGTTCCTCGGTCTATTTCAGCAGTGCGGCGCTGCCATTACGGTTGATTTGTGTCGATGAAAACGATCAGGATTCGTCGACTGCAAGGTGACGCGCAAGGAAATCCACTGTCCGATTCCAGGCATCGTCAGCAGCTTCTTCGTTGTAGTTGTTGCCGCTGGGATTCGCGAACGCGTGGCCAACGCCCCTGTAGATGTGAATTTCGTGCTCCTTTTGCAGCCGCTTCAGTGCGTCAGAAAACGCCTCAACCGAGGATAGTTTGATGCCGGTATCTTCGGCAGCGAACAGCCCCAGAATCGGGCTCTTGATCGGACCGAGCTTATCCAGATCGTCGGTCACCTGCCCGTAATAGATGACGCTTGCATCGAGATCGTCCGGGAACAGCTGCGCGGTGTTGAGCGACCACCCTCCGCCGAAGCACCAGCCCACCGAGGCAACTTTCGGCGCGCCGGCTTTCTCGCTGACGAATTCGTAGGCGCTGCGGATATTGTCGTTGGCGGCTTTCGGGTTTTCCACGACCGACAGCATCAGGTCGCGCGCCTCCTTCGGCGTCTCGGCCGACTTGCCTCCATACAGGTCGACCGCGAGTACAATGTATCCTTCAGCCGCAAGGCGATCGGCCATTGCCCGAATATTGTCGTTCAGGCCCCACCACTCGTGAATCATGATGACTGCGGGCAGCGGTTCGAACATGTCCTCCGGTGCGACAAAGTAGCCATACGCGAGTTCGTCGCCTATTTCCGCATACGGCATGTTCTCCGAGACGACCGCACGCGACGGTTCGATTTCGACGCCCGGACTCGGTACCGTGGAATCGTCCGCGTGCTCCTTTGACATGGCATCGACATTTTCGCGTGCCGCTGCCATTTCCTCCTCAGTCGAGCCCGGTTCCTCCGACCCGCATGCACCAAGCATCAGGGCACCGGCGAAAAATGTCGCCATATACCCGGCCTTTCGGGAACCCACTGTCAACATACGCCTGACCTGCAGTATTCTGGATTGCGCCAGTGTAATCCAAAACGCCTACAAGGACGCAATATGAGCTTGCTTGCCGAAACACTGATATACCTGCTTGCCGCCGTCATCAGTGTGCCCATCAGCCGACGTCTCGGCTTCGGATCGGTGCTCGGTTATCTCGCAGCGGGCATCATCATCGGCCCATTCGGTTTCGCGTTCGTGGCGGACGCTGAGCACATCCTGCACTTTGCCGAACTGGGGGTCGTTTTCCTCCTGTTCATCGTGGGACTCGAACTCAAACCGTCCCGCCTGTGGGTGATGCGCCGCATGGTTTTCGGCCTCGGTGCCGCGCAGGTGTTCGTCAGCGCATTGCTTATCGCACTTATCGCCTGGGCCTTCGGCATGCACGGCAACGGAGCGATGGTCGTCGGGTTGATACTCGCGTTGTCGTCAACGGCGTTTGTGCTGCAAATGCTCGCGGAAAAAAAGCAGCTGACGACATCGCATGGCCGTGCCGCGTTTTCGATACTGCTTTTCCAGGATCTTGCCGCCATTCCACTGATCGCCATGTTGCCGCTGCTCGGCAGTAACGCGTCTTTCGACGACGGCATAAACTTCATGAAGATCGGCCTGATGATCGCCACGGTCGGTGGACTGATCGTCGGCGGCCGGCTGCTGCTCAGACCGGTACTGCGAATAGCGGCACACTCCGGCATTCCGGAAATATTCACGGCAACGACGCTGCTCGTCGTCATCGGAAGCGCGCTGTTGATGCAGGTCGCGGGCATGTCGATGGTACTGGGCGCGTTCATTGCCGGCATGCTGCTGGCGGATTCCGAATATCGTCATCAGCTCGAAGCCGATATTGCGCCTTTCAAGGGATTGCTGCTGGGCCTGTTTTTCATCGCGGTCGGTATGTCCGTCAACATTGGCCTGCTGCTCGAGACACCGGGGAGAGTGCTGGTCATCGCCGCATTGCTGATGGCCGCCAAAGCGGCGGTGATTTACCCGCTCGCGCGCCTGTTCGGCATGTGCGATCCGCGCGCCGGGATGAAGCTGGCGGCCGTGCTGTCGCAAGGCGGCGAATTCGCATTCGTCCTGTTCGGTATCGCCGCCGCGGAAGGCGCGCTGGCGCCAGCGCTCATCGACGAGATGATACTCGCTGTCGCGGTTTCAATGATGCTGACGCCATTCGTTTATGCCTTGACGGAATGGGCCAGCGGCAAGCTCGAGCCGCCGGACCAGCGCGACTTCGACGATATGCCCGAGGAACACCACGACGAAGTACTCATCGCCGGTTTCGGCCGGGTTGGCCAGATTGTCGGGCGCTTGCTCACCATCGTCGGCAAATCATTCACGGCGCTTGAAAGTGACTCTGCCCAGGTCGATTTCGTGCGCCGCTACGGCGCAACCGTGCATTACGGCGATGCGTCGCGCCCGGACCTGTTGCGGGCAGCCGGCGCCGAACATGCGAAAGTCTTCGTGCTCGCGATCCCCGACCTCGAGGAATCGATTCGCATCGGAGAGGCCGTAAAACGTCATTTCCCGCACCTCAAGATCATTGCGCGTGCGCGCAACCGGCGCCACGCGCACAAGCTGATGGACATCGGCATCGAACACATCTTTCGTGAGACCCTGCTGTCGAGTCTCGCCATGTCGGAGCTGGTGTTGACCAATCTCGGTCAGTCCCGTGACGAAGCGAAACAAATTGTCGGCGCATTCTGCGAGAAGGACTCGAAGCTGCTCATCGAGCAGCACGCCATTCACGATTCCGAGGAGAAGCTGATTCAGTCGGTGAGAGACTCGGCCGACGAACTCGAAACGCTGTTGCGCCAGGACGCGGGCACGTGACTACCAGTCATCGTCGTCATCCCACTCCCTGAGCTTGCTCTTGTCGACCTCCTCCCATTGTTTCTGGCTCAGCCGAACGTATTGCACGACCTTTGCGATCGTATAAACGATGATCAGCGCGATCATTACCAACAGGAATATCAGGCCATCGGGCATGGAGGCGGTCTCGCGAAGTCCAGTGCACCAAGCTTAGCACCCGCAAAGGCGACCGGGACATGAACGACAGCAATTCGCGAAAATCCACCTGGCGGCGCTTCACGTTGTTCACGCAGGAGGCATTGCGCGATAACGATGAGGATTTCACGAGCGGCCCGATTGGCCGCGCGCTCGGGCTGCTGGCTATCCCCATGATGCTGGAAATGGCGATGGAGTCTGTCTTCGCCGTGGTCGACATTGCGTTCGTCTCGCGACTCGGCACCGACGCCGTTGCCGCGGTCGGAATCACCGAAGCCCTGATCAGCGTTCTGTACGGGATCGCGATCGGGCTCGGGATGGCGCTGACCGCGATGGTGGCGCGCCGAATCGGGGCGAAGGACGCCGAGGCGGCCGCCCGCGTTACGGGTCAGTCCATCTGGGTCGGTGCGATTCTGTCGATCGTCATAGGCATTGCAGGGGTTGCCTACGCACGGGACATGCTACAGATAATGGGTGCGTCCGACGGCGTCATCGATCAGGGCCACGGCTTCACCGCGGTACTGCTCGGTGGATCTTTCAGCATCATCTACCTTTTCGGCCTCGGCCCTTTCCCCGAAATGGGCGTGACCGGAGCAGCGGTCGCGACCACGATCGGCCGCGGCATCGGTGTCGTCTACCAGCTCTGGTACCTGTTGGGCGGTCGCGGACGAATTGCGTTTCGATTGCGTCATTTGCGACTTGTGCCCGCCCTGGCTGCGCGCCTGGTTCGAATCTCCATCGGCGGCATCGGGCAGTTCCTGATCGCGACGGCGAGTTGGATAGGCGTAATGCGTATCGTGGCAGTTTACGGCAGCGCCGCTATAGCCGCCTACACAATCGCATTGCGTATGATGGAATTCACGTTCCTGCCGGCCTGGGGTCTCGGCAACGCGGCCGCCACGCTTGTCGGCCAGAATCTCGGCGCCGGCCAAGCCGAGCGCGCCGAAGCGTCGGCCTGGAAGGCAACGAAGTACAACACGGCATTCATGACGGTTGCAGGCTTGTTGCTGCTCGTCTTCGCGCAGGGAATTACGGGGCTGTTCACCAGCGAACCGGACGTATTGCGGTGGGGGACGAGTTGCCTGCAGATCCTCGGACTGGGTTTTCCCATGTACGCAATCGGCATGGTCGTCATCCAGTCGATGAACGGCGCCGGCGACACGGCAACTCCCGCCACTCTCAACCTCATCTGCTTCTGGATCGTGCAGATTCCACTCGCGTACCTGCTGGCCACAAAAACGCCTCTCGGGCCCAATGGCGCTTTCGTCGCGATCGTGGTGTCCGAGTCGCTGCTTACCGTCCTCAGCGTGATAGTGTTCCGGCGTGGAAACTGGAAACACCATGCCGCGTGAACCGCGACTGCTCGACATTCGTAACGCTACGATCTGGCGCGGAACGACCCGTGTTTTCGAGGATCTGAACCTCGCGATAGAACAACACGAGCGCGTCGCGATACTCGGCCCGAACGGCTCCGGCAAGACGACGCTGCTGCGAACGATCAATCGCGAGCTGTATCCGGTCGTAAAGCCGGACAGCTGGGTGCGCGTCCTGGGTCGGGAAACCTGGAACGTCTGGGAACTCCGGCGCCACATCGGCGTCGTATCGCACGACCTGCACCAGCGATATACGCCCGCGACGACCGCGCTGGAGGTTGTCGTGTCGGGCTTCTATTCGAGTATCGGCGTGCAGGGGACGCTTTCCGGTCTCGTCAACAAGGAGCAACGCGATGCGGCCGTCGATACGATGCGCGAGCTCGGCATCGAGGTGCTGAAAGGCACTGCGCTGAAGTCCATGTCCACGGGACAACAGCGTCGCTGCCTGCTGGCACGGGCGCTGGTGCACCGCCCGGCGACGCTGATTCTCGACGAACCGACCGCAGGACTCGATTTTGCGGCGAGCTTCGACTACCTCGCCCGCATCGAGGCGCTTGCCCG
Source organism: uncultured Woeseiaceae bacterium (assembly GCA_945788625.1). Classification (GTDB taxonomy): domain Bacteria; phylum Pseudomonadota; class Gammaproteobacteria; order Steroidobacterales; family Woeseiaceae; genus UBA1847. The sequence continues at coordinate 109,517 of CALZMQ010000016.1, read as the reverse complement.
GGAGGGACGCAACATCGTCGTCGTTACGCATCATTTGAACGAGATCCCGCCTGGCGTCGACCGCGTTGTTCTTCTGCAGGAAGGGCGAATCGCGGCAGACGGCCCGAAGCGCGAGGTTCTGAATGCGGAGCAATTGAGCGCCGTGTACGGCGCTGCCGTCCGGGTGGCCGAAGTCGACGGCTATTTTCTCGCGTATCCGGGGTAAAGATGCGAAAAACGTGACCTGCTACGATACATGCGTGGCCCGCCGGGCCTAAGCTGTGACTTATGTTGAAGACGGCACGGACAATTCTCACCAGCACGCCGCTCGTGGCGCTACCGTCGCTTGCTGCCGAGGCCGAAACGCAGACTGGAATCACGGGTGTCGGCCCCGCCATGTTCATCTTCACGATAGCGGGCGCACTGTTGCTGACGCTGATATTTCGCTCGACCGCCAACCACGTGGCGCGATTCGTCACCGCGCGCATCGGCCAGTGGCGCATCAGGACGGCACTCGACAAGCGCGGACCCGAAGTCCTGCACGACTTCATACTGCCGGGCGCCTACGGTGGCCTGGCCAAGCTCGATCACGCCATTCTCACAGCGGGCGGCATACTCTGCATCCAGACGAAGCACTACAACGGCATCGTCTTCGGCGGTAAGGACGAGGCGCAGTGGACCAACGTCGACGGCATCCGGCGGCGCCGTTTTCTCAATCCGCTCATCCAGAACGAAGGTCGGGCACGAGCGTTGCGCAAAGTCGTACCCGATGTGCCGGTCGCGAACCTGGTGATTTTCACGGGCTCCGTTGAATTCACCTCACCGCCACCGCCTAACGTGATTCATGTCCGCGACCTCGAGAGCTTTATCGCCAAGTTCGTTTTCGGCCCCAGCAAAGTCGAAGACTGGGATGCGGTCTGGTTGACGGTCAAGTCCGCCGCGCTGACCGATGCCGATTCGCGCAAGGACCTGCAGGCTCAACTAAGCTTCACCTGACGCGCGACAACACGCGGCGCCCCGGCCGATGATTTATACTCGATCGCGATCATCCGGCCTGAGGCACCCTGAATGGAAACCACTGAAGTTCTGATTTCGTCACCGATCGGTGTCCTTGCGGTACTGTGTGCAGTTGCTGCGTTTTTCTTTTTGCTGGCACAGGTGAGCCAGGCAAAACTGTTCAATTACATTCCGCCGTTGCTGTTTATCTACGCAACACCGGTGTTTCTCAATAATTTCGACGTCATCCCGAGCAGTTCGGTGATCTACACCGGGCTGAGCCAGTTCGCCCTGCCCGTGTTCATCGTGCTGATGCTGATCAAGGTCAATGTACCCGCCGTCGTTCGCGTCATGGGCAAGGGCGTGCTCGTCATGCTCATGGGTACCGCGGGTGTCGTGGTAGGCGGCGTCATCGCATACCTTGCAGTGCATAACTGGTTGTCCGACGATGCATGGAAAGGATTCGGTGCCCTCGCGGGAAGCTGGATCGGCGGCACGGCCAATATGCTCGCAACCAAGGAAATGCTCGGCGCCTCGGAAGCGCAGCTGGGACTGGCCGTCATCGCCGACAACGTCATCTATATCGTCTGGCTGCCATTGTTGCTGATGTCGCGCGACTTCGCGGACAAGTTCAACAAGTGGGCGCGCGTGCCGGAGGACCGCCTGCAGGCTATGGATGCTGCAGCCGATCTGCACGCGGAAGACGACGAAGCACCGACCATGCCGCAATACCTGTACCTGGCGGCCGTCGTTTTCGGTGTTGCGGCGATCGGCCACGCGGCCGCGCCGAGCGCGGCGGACTGGATTGCCTCGACCTCCCCGATGCTCGCCGACGTTTTCTCGGAAACGACCACGCGCATACTGCTCGTCACGACGCTGGCGCTGATTTTGTCCGCCACCGCCGCATCGAAGTTGCCGAATTCAACGGCGATAGGAACCGCGCTCGTGTACATATTCGTGGCCGGTATGGGCGCCCGCGCATCCGTCGCCGGTCTTGCCGAGGCGCCCGCATTCGTGTTCGGCGCGTTCATCTGGATTTTCATTCATGGCCTGTTCTGCGTCGTCGGTGCCTGGCTGTTCCGCGTGGATGTGCATAGTGTCGCCATCGCATCCGCAGCCAACATCGGCGCTGCGGCGTCCGCACCGATCGTCGCCGCGCACCATCGCCCGAACCTGGTTCCGGCCTCCATCCTGATGGCCTTGCTGGGTTACGCGCTCGGCAACTACCTTGCGCCCCTGACCGGCCAGTTGGCGAGAATCGCAGCGGGGCAATAGCAATGTGGCAGCAACGGGCGAAACGCGCGGCGATTATTGCAGCCGCGGTCCTGGCGGTTGTCGCAGCTATCCTGGTGTGGCTGTGGCGAGACCGTCCGGATCTCGACAACATCGACTGGCCGACGCCGGCCGTCGCATCGGCGTCCAGTACCGACACCGTGACCGTGACCTGGCTCGGCGTAACGACCCTGCTTTTCGACGATGGCGAGACGCAGATCCTGATTGACGGTTTCTTCTCCCGGCCATCGCTTGCGGACGTCCTGTTCGACCGCCCGGTGGAGAACGATGCGGCAATGATCAACTATGCCCTTGATGAGTACCGCATGCGCAGGCTTGCAGCGATCATCCCGGTGCACTCGCACTTCGATCACGCGATGGACGTCGGTGCGATCGCAAACCGTACCAGTGCCTCGGTACTCGGCTCCGAATCGACCACGCAGATTGCACGCGGCGCGGGCGTACCCGAGGATCAGATCACGCTTGTTACCGTGAAGCAGCGTTACGAATTCGGCCAGTTCGAGGTCATGCTGTTGCCGTCGATGCACGCGCCGATAGGATGGCGCGGTTCCGTGCCGCTCACGGGCGTCATCGAAACGCCACTGGAACTGCCGCAGCCGGTGAGCGCATGGCGCGAGGGCGGCAGCTACACGATCGTCATTGCGCACCCGCAGGGAACTGCAATCGTGCAGGGCAGCGCCGGACTCCCCGACGCGTCGTTGGGCGATATTCCCGCGGACGTCGTCATGCTGGGCGTCGGGGGCCTCGAGACCCTGGGTAATAACTTTGCCGAGCAGTACTGGCAAAGCCTGGTTACGGCCACCGGGGCGCGCGGCGTGTACCCGATTCACTTCGACGACTTCACACGGCCGTTTGGGGAAATCGATGCGGGCCCGAGCTTTATCGGCGATTTTGCCCAAACCGCCCGCTGGTTCGAGAAGTTTCGCGAGCAATGGGACAACGATACGGCTTTGTTCGTACCCGAATTCGGCAAGCCGATGGCTATCTACGAACAACCCGTGGCAGCGGAATGATCTCGCCGCAGCTCGTCCAGTGAGCTTCGCCCGCTGATCAACGCTTCTTTCCGGGCGCGGCTCAATTGCTTGACGCTATACTCCAGTTGCTGCGCCGCCGCGCGATCGCCAACCACCTCGACGAATTCGAGCTGCAAGGGTCCTTTTCCTCTCAGGTACTTGGCGCCGCGCTGGCCCGATTGGTGCTCGGTGATCCGCCGCGCGACGTCGGCGGCTATTCCGGTATACAGCGAATTATCCGAGCATCGAACGATGTACAGGCTGAAAACCGCCTCGTTCACGCTCAGGCGTTGCCGCCGACCAGGGTGTCGCCGAACACGCGGAATGCGCCCGCCTCGATGCTTTCGAGGTTTTCAGTGGTTTCCGCGTACGACAGGACGATTTCTTCGGCGCCACCGAGCGTAGGCGCCGGTTCGTGCAGGCGCAGCGTCAAAACGTTGCCTGTCATGGCCGCCTCCCGGATAAGGTCGTGGCCGCCGAATTGCTGTTCGTTGATTTCGATATAGATCGACTCATCGAAGTCCTCTTCCACGGTGCGCATCAGGAGCAGGTAGTCCTTTATGTCGCCTTCGTCCGAAGTTTTGGCGAAAAACAGCATCGTTGCATTGTCGCGCACATCGAATGCGACGGTATCGTAGTGACGGGTATCAGTCATTGGACTCTCGTGTCGTCAAGAGTCTGTTGTATCAGTTCGTCCTTCTCTTGCCAAATATCGCCAATCCAGCGGTGCACACTGCGACGGAATTCCCGGTCATTCTCGTAGTCACCGGCCACCAGCCAATCGTCGATTGGTCTTTCGCGAACGTCGATGATCACCGGCACGTGGCCGCCGCAACACATGTCCCAAAACGCCGCCGGCCCCTTCGGATATACGAGCGTGACGTCGACAATGGCCCCGAAAAGCTCGCCCATTGCGGACATTGCCACCGCGAACCCCCCTGCGCGCGGCGTCAACAGGTGCCGATAAGGCGAATTCCTGGCTTTGCGCTTTTCCTCGCTGAAGCGCGTGCCCTCGACAAAATTGATAACGGACGTCGGTATGTGGCGGAATTTCTCACAGGCCTTCCTTGTCGTTGCGAGATCCCGACCTTTCATGTGCGGATTCTTCGCAATATACGATGGCGAGTAGCGCTTCATGAACGGCATGTCCATTGCCCACCAGGCCACGCCGAGTAGCGGAAACCAGACCAGCTGCTGCTTGATGAAGAACTTCAGGAACGGAATGCGTCGATTGAAGACCTTCTGCAGCACGAGTATGTCGACCCAGGTCTGGTGATTCGACATGACGAGGTACCATTCGTCCCTGCGCAGGTTCTCGAGACCGCGCGCCTGCCAGTCGATCGACCCCATTGTTTGCAGCAGTAACGAATTGATGCTGACCCAGTATTCACCGAACGCCATCAGCACGCGCGTAATGCCGCGTCGGAAAGGCGCATTCGGAACGGCGAGTTTTACGATCGCGAACAACAGGATCGGTATGAACCAGAAGATCGTGTTGATCGTAAAACCGGAGAAAACGACGATGCCGCGAATTTGGCGAAATAGTGCAGTCAAGAGTGTGTCATCGGCGAAATCGGAATCGCATTCTAGCCTGATTTCCCAAAACGTGGTGCGATATCGGCGGGCTTGCTGCGCATACACGCCTGCAGTAACTTGGTGCGATGAAGCCGCACGTTTCCTGGCAAGCAGTGGCGTTACTCCTGATCGTCGCCGTCATCGTTGCCGTCGCATTATTCGTCGATCCCATTCCGCAGGATCCGGCGTACCACGCGTTCGTCGACCGGCGCGGGTTTCTCGGAATGCCCAATTTCCTGAACGTCATGAGCAACTTGCCGTTCGTGATCGTCGGTGCCTGGGGCATCGCTTTCGTCGTCCGTTTCGGCGCGGACGTAGTGGCCGGCACGCGAGCGGCCTGGCTGGTATTCTTCGGTGGCGTTTTCCTGACCGCTTTCGGCTCGGGCTACTACCACTTTGCGCCCGGTAACGACACGCTGGTCTGGGACCGACTGCCCATGACCATCGGTTTCATGAGTTTTGTTGCCATCGTGATCGCCGAGTACCTGTCCGTTCGCGAGGCCAGGGCGGCCTTGCTGCCATTGCTACTGCTGGGCGCTGCGTCCGTTTTCTACTGGGCTCACACGGAGGCCCTTGGTGCCGGCGACCTGCGACCCTACGCGATCGTGCAATTCCTGCCCATGCTCGCGATCCCGTTCGTCGTTCTCGCATTGCGCTCGCGCAGCGATCTTGGACCGTATATCGGATGGATGATCGGGTTCTATTTCACCGCTAAGCTACTGGAATATTTCGACAGCGCGGTGTATTCGGCCGGCGCCATCGTGAGCGGCCATTCACTCAAACACGTGGCCGCGTCGCTCGCTCCAGCAAGCCTGCTTTACGGCCTCATGCGACGGCGTTACCATGCGGCCCGCACTCACGAATCCACGGAAAGCAACAGATGAGCACTGCAAAACGCATCGACGGCAAGGCTAAGGCCGAGCAACTCGCCGAGTCCATTACAGAGCAAACTGCTGCACTACTGAGCGAGCACGGCATCAAGCCGGGTCTGGCCGTGGTCATCATCGGCGAGGACCCGGCCAGCCAGGTATACGTGCGCAACAAGAAGCGACGCGCGGAGTCCTGCGGTTTTTATTCCGTGCAGCACACCCTGGCCGAAGACACGTCACAGGAAGATGTGCTGAAACTGGTCGACGAGCTCAACAATGACGACGCCATTCACGGTATCCTCGTGCAGCTGCCGCCGCAGTCGATCTCGCCCTCGAAAGACGTCGACGGCTTTCACTTCGTCAATATCGGCAAGCTGACGGCAGGCCACACGTCCGACGCATTCATTCCCTGCACGCCGGCCGGCTGCATGCTCATGATCGAAGATGAGCTGGGCAAAGACTTGTCGGGAAAGACCGCCGTAATCATCGGCCGCTCCAATATCGTCGGCAAACCGATGGCAAGCCTGTTGATGCAACGAAATGCGACTGTGACCATCACGCACAGCCGGACGAACGACCTGCCGGGCGTCGTGAAGAGAGCGGACATCCTGGTCGCCGCGGTCGGCCGCCCGAACATGGTCAAGGCCGACTGGATCAAACCGGGGGCCGTAATCATCGACGTGGGCATCAACCGCGTAGAGAAGACCATCGATGGGGAAACAAAGTACCGCTTGACGGGTGACGTCGATTACGACGATGCCTCCACGGTTGCAAGCGCGGTGACGCCGGTCCCGGGCGGCGTAGGCCCCATGACGATCACGATGCTCATGTTCAACACACTGCGCTCGGCGCGCCTTGCAGCCGGGCTCGAAGGCTGACAGTCCCGCTCAGGTAGCACGATTCCATAGGCAATCCATGCTTCGCAGGCTCATCATCCGATTCTTTCCTACGTTGGCGTCGCGCTTCGAAAAAGACTCGCGCGAGTGGATGATCCAGTGCCAGAAATGCGACCATGAGATTTCAGTTTGGGATGCGGGCGGTATTCGATACAAGGCGAGGGGTACGGTCCGCCGACTGGGTAAATGCTCAAGTTGCGGAAAAACGAGCATGCTGCGCATCTATCGCCCCGACAAGCCCGCGGATCCCGATGCTCCCTAGTTCGACCACCGGAAGGAGAATCGATGGCCGACAATGAACATTTTCCAGACCTGATCAAGGCGCTCCCGCCATTCAGCGGCCCTTTCGATGCTCACCGGCTCAGCGCGTCCAATTGCGAAGTGCTGTTCGCGTCCTACCCGGCAGGAACCGAAATCGAACCGCATACGCATGAAACCGAGAACTGCGGTGTGATTACGCGCGGGGAGTTGCTGTTGACCGTCGACGGCAAGGAAACACGTTACGGACCCGGCGATTGGTATCACCTGCCGGCCGGGAGGACGCACTCGGCAAGGTTCGAGACCGAGACTGCCGAGATCGAGTTCTGGTTCGACGCCGGGCGAACGACATGACAGGTAGCCCGGGCACGGCGAAAAGATGGGGGATGGCCTGGGTCTTCCTTACAGTCACGATCGCCGTGCATGTCGCCGACGAAGCCCTGACGGGTTTTCTTCCGATGTACAACTCTGTCGTTCTTTCGCTCAGAGACTCCTACTCCTGGATACCGCTGCCGACCTTCACGTTCCCGGTCTGGATCACCGGACTGAGCCTCGGCGTGCTGTTACTACTGGCGCTGTCTCCCCTGGCGTTTGCGGGCAGCCGAGCGCTTCGGCCTGTCTCGTATTTTCTGGGGGTCCTGATGGTCGCAAACGCCGTCGCTCATATCGGCATCTCTGTTTACTGGGGGCAGCTGATGCCGGGCGTCTATTCCTCTCCCCTGTTGCTGGTGGCCGCCCTGGTCCTGTTGATTGCGACCTACCGTTGTCGTCCCCGGCCGGAATGAAACCGGTACTGGCGCAATGGGCCGAGCGGATTCGCGAAGATCCGCGCGCGAGCGTTATACTGCGAGCTTGCAGATCCGCGACCACCACCAGCGAGCCATCGACCGCCTGGCCGACGCCTACCGCGACGACCCGAGCTTCCGCGGGCTGATCATAGGAGGCTCTGTCGCCAAGGGGTGCGCCCGCGAGGACTCGGATGTCGACTTCCTCATCATCGCAACCGATGAAGCGTTCGAGCAGCGCCGGGCCGCTCGCGACCTGTTTATCAACCGCAGGGACCTCTGTGACTATGACGGCGGTTTCGTCGACGGCAAGATCATCGACCTCGCGTTCCTCACAGACCTGGCTGAAAAGGGTAATGAACCTTCCCGCGCCGCATTCGAGGGCGCCTTCGTCGCGTATTCGCACGTCTCCGACCTCGATGCCTTGTTGCAACGTATCCCTGTCTATCCCGAGGCCGGGCACGATGCGCGTGTCAGAGCCTTCTACTGCATGGCGTTCATGCAACATTGGTTGTTCCACGAGGCCGAACGCCACGGCAACCGCTACACGCTGATCCGCTCGGCCAGTCAGCTCGCACTTTTCACCGGTCGTTTGATCCTGGCACACAACCGCAAGCTCTTCCCCTACCACAAGTGGATGCCCAGGGCCCTGGAATCGGCGCCCGAGAAGCCCAATGACCTGATGGCATGCTTCAATGACTTGCTCAATGAGCCTTGCGGCGACCACGCCACCGCGCTGTTCGAGCGGGTCCGGGCTTTCCAGGACTGGGGCGTCAGCGATCTCGAGGCCTACACCTGGTTCATGACCGACGTGGAGTGGAGCTGGATGTCCGGCAAGACACACATCGAAGACTGGTAAGGGCTGTCGTTCCTGGCCGCGACACCTGTGGCCACCGCAGCATCACCATCGCGATTGTTCAGGGCTCAAGCTGGTCAGATCGGGTCACTGACCCACAATCGGATGGGCGCGCTCGGGGTGATCAGACTATTCCATCAGCGATTCATCAAGTCCTTATTCCGTATCACCAGTGAAACGACAATCCCAATCACCGCAAGAGAAAACGCCGCATTCCAGACAATCGTCTCGCCCGATGTCAAAGCAAACGAAACCAATGACAATTGCCCGCCCGTAAAACTCACGTGCGTAAGCCATCCCAATAACAGACTGCTCGTCCGCATAAATCGTCGGCGCATGGACCATCCCCATTAGAACCACCAGCGCCCCCGTAGACATTCAAAAGCCGAGTTCAAGTCTCTTGTCCCGTGTCCGTGCTAGCTTGCCGCATACAGAAAGCCCGACTGGAAAGAACCCATCGGCAAAGAGGGCGTTTGCGGTGATTGATGACGAGGATAAGAACCTGTTGTATTGTGCGATCAGTCGTCAGGACGCGAAACGGTAATCGATCATGACTCGATTCACTAAAGTGCAAACGCTGATTGCACACTTACTTGTCGCCTACGACAATGACGCTGCTGTTTCGCCGGGTTATTCGAGGTAGCCGTGGCTGACTCTGCCATGCATCGCGCGATCACACTCTTCTGCCTGCTCTTCGCGCTGGCAGGCTGCGACCTGCCTGTCGTCGATTCGTTACAGAACCTGCTCGAAATCAGGAAATCGATAATCGATGTTGTCGATACCGACGAAGTCGATATATCGCTGAGTAACGAGCGGCGCCTGCACGTCGAACTGATCAATTCGGAACTCAACGACCAGCCTGCAGAGCAACGCAAGGAAGTCGCAGATCGTCTTGCTCTCCTGATCTACGAGACGTACGAAAAGCCCGATCAACTCGAACTCGTCCAGATATCGCTGGTGTCAGTCGAGCAAAAGTACGTGATCGTCAGCTACAGTACGACGATCGATACGTTCAAGTATTCGAAAAAGGCCCTCATGGGCCTATCACGGCCCTCTCTCTGAATGCGGCGAGGTCATCGTCAGAATACCCTGCAACGCGCAATACGTCGTCGGTGTCCTGCCCGTTCGACGGCGGAGGCCCCGAGATTTCCGATGGCGTTTTGCTGAATCGTGGTGCGGGCGCCGGCTGAGTCACGCCCGCTATTGACGTAAACGTGCCCCGTTCCATGTTGTGCGGATGCTGCGGCGCTTCGTCGAAATCGAGCACCGGCGCGAAACAGGCGTCGCTGCCTTCCAGCAGCTCGCACCAGTCCTTGCGCGGTCTTGATTTGAAGATCTCGACGAAACGTTTCTTGAGTCCGGGCCAGCTGTCGGCATCGTATTGCCGCGCAAAGTCCTCGTCGTCCTCGAGACCCAGCTTCTTAAGCAGCAGCGCGTAGAATCTGGGCTCGATCGCGCCCACCGAAACGTACTTTCCATCCGCACACTCGTAGCAATCGTACCAGTGCGTCGCGCCGTCGAGCAGATTCGACTGGCGGGCGCCATTCCAGTGTCCGGCCTCGTACATTGCGTACATGATGGCCGTTTCGAGTGCCGACCCGTCCGTGATGGCAGCGTCGATGACCTGCCCTCTGCCGGTCGACTGCGCATTGATCATGGCGCCGAGCATGCCGATCGCCAGCACCATCGCGCCACCGCCAATGTCGCCGACTATCGTCGGCGGCGCGCTCGGCGGCGCATCCGACCGCCCGCCGTAATGGAGTGCGCCCGACAGTGCAATGTAGTTCAGATCGTGACCGGCTGCCTGGGACAAGGGCCCATGCTGCCCCCAACCGGTAATGCGGCCGTAGACCAGCCCCGGGTTAGCCTCCAGGCAGACTTCGGGGCCCAGCCCCAGGCGTTCCATGACGCCCGGGCGAAATCCCTCGATCAGGCCGTCGGCGTCTTTGACGAGACGCAGTACGATATCCGTTGCGTCGGCTTGTTTGAGATCCAGGGCAATGGACTTCTTGCCACGATTGAGCGTCATGTACGTCGAATTTGCCGCCGACTCCGGCGCAGTCCCGGCATCTTCCCGTCGCTCGACGAGGATGACTTCGGCACCCATGTCCGCGAGCATCATGCCGCAGAAGGGGCCCGGGCCGAGCCCGCCGATTTCGATGATTCGTTTGCCTTCCAGTGGACCCATTGCCAATCCTCCCGTCGCACCGCCCACTTCTAACCCACTGCCGAGGGCGTGACAATGCGCTCAAACCACAATACGACGTAGAATGCCCCGCATTGATCTCAAGGACGACAAAATGGCACAAAGCGGCGAAGACTTTCGCACTATCTGGCAGAAGCCGGACGACCCTTCTGTGGTGCAGATCATCGACCAGCGCCTGTTGCCGCACGAGTACCGGGTACACGATCTTCGTTCGTGGCAGGATGGCGTGGTTGCCATCGCCGAAATGTACGTGCGCGGCGCGCCATTGATCGGCGCGACCGCCGCGTGGAGTCTCTACCTCGCCGCGCTGACGAGTGCGAATCCTGCGGCCGAAGTTCGCGAGGCCGCGACAGCCTTGCTGGAATCGCGGCCTACGGCTGTAAACCTGCGCTGGGCGGTCAATCGCATCCTCGCGCTGCTGGAACGGGCCGGACCCGATGCGGATGTCGTCGAGTTGCTGCGTGCCGACGCACAGGCCATCTGTGACGAGGACATCGAGATTAGCCGCGGAATCGGCACGCACGGCGCCGCCCTGCTGGAAGCCATCTCGCGGCGAAAATCCAGTGGCACGGTCAACATCCTCACGCATTGCAACGCAGGATCGCTGGCTACGATCAATTGGGGTACAGCAACGGCGCCGATATACTTTGCGCATCAGCGTGGCATCGACGTGCACGTGTGGGTCGATGAGACGCGGCCACGCAACCAGGGCTCGCAGCTCACGGCCTGGGAGCTCGCAGCCAACGGCGTGCCGCATACCCTGATCGTCGACAACGCCGGCGGCCATCTCATGCAGCATGGTGCCGTCGATATCGTCATCACGGGAACCGATCGCACGACGCGATGCGGGGACGTCGCCAACAAGATCGGCACCTACCTGAAGGCGCTCGCGGCACACGACAACTCGGTGCCGTTCTACATCGCGCTGCCGTCGACGACGATCGACTGGGAGAGTCGCGACGGCCTGAAAGAAATACCGATCGAGCAACGCGATCCCGGAGAGGTCAGCGACGTCTACGGCGTTTGCGACGGCCGCCGGCAATACGTGCGCACGACCGCGGCGGACACGCCCATCAGCAATTTCGCCTTCGACGTCACACCGTCCAGGCTCATCACCGGGCTGATCACCGAGAGAGGAATCTGCGAAGCCAGCGAAGCCGGCCTGATCGGCTTGTTTCCCGAAATGGACGCGGCATGACCATCGACGAAGGCTACGTCAAGTACGTCAGTTACTGGACCAAAGCGCCGGTGCCCAACGCCGCCACCACAGAAGAACTCGAAGCCTGGCGCCGGCCGCTGAAGGCTGCCGGCCTCATCGGCGAATACGAGGAACTCGGCATCAGTTACGGCAACATCAGCGTCCGCAGTGGCGAACCTGGCCAGTTCCTCATCAGCGGCACGCAGACGGGCCACGTCGCAAACACGGATAAGACGCACTACGCGCTGGTCACCTCGTACAACATACATTCCAACATCGTATGCTGTGTCGGTCCGGTACAGGCTTCGTCAGAAGCAATGACCCACGCAGCGATCTACGGTCTGGACATGAATATCGGCGCGATCGTGCACGTCCATAGCCAGGCGCTGTGGCGAGAGTTGTTGCACAAGCTGCCGACAACGGACGCCGGCGTCGCGTATGGCACTCCGGAGATGGCAAACGAGTTCCGCAGGCTCTACAGGGACACGGCGTTCCGGGAAACGCGGCTCGCGGTTATGGCGGGGCACGAGGAAGGTATCGTCAGCTTCGGCGATACGCTGGAACAGGCCGCGACACGTGTACTCGAGCTTTGCGATGCTTCGCAAGGCGTCTAGTCGCCGGATTCGACAACCACGGGCTCCAGCGTGAAGCGAAAGGTCCGGCAGGCCTTGATTCCCGACATTGGTGCATCTTTCGGCAACGGCGCGTAACTGGATGCGCGCACGGCGCGAATGGCAGGCTTTTCAAAAACGCGGTTGGTGCTTCTCCTGACGGCAATGCGCCGCGTACGGCCGTCGCGCGTGACTTCGAAGCAGACTTGAACCTCGCCCTCTATGCGATCGCGGCGCGCAATCTTCGGGTAGTCGGGCATGACAGTGTGCAAGGGCAAACGCTCGTGATCCGCCGCCAGTTCGACCGTGCTGGCCGCATCCTCGGAGGCATAGGCGGGCAATGTGTCCGTCACTGCGAATAGCGCAGCAACAAGCAATGCGTGACTAATTGTCGGATTCACGATCCGTTTCGCTGCCTTTGCGGTCCACCGCATCGCGGCGATCGTCGGCCTCGATCCTGGTTGTCACGGGCTCCGTCTCGTCGAGCAGCATGCCTTTGACGATTTTCAGGTTGGTCGATTGCGGTTTCAGCTCCTGGCCGCGGCGAATGTCCGCTTCGGATTCCTCGAATCGCTCCAGTTGCAGGTATACCAGCGCTCGATTGTTGTATGTGCGCCAGTGCGCGTCATCGAGATCCAGGACCCAGTTGCAGTGCTCGAGCGCCGTCTCCGGCCTGTCGATGAGCAGGTATCCGGCGCAGAGATTCGCATGTGCGATCTTCTCCTCCCTGGTCCCTTGCGCGGATCGCAGGCCGAGCAATGTGAGTCGAACCCCTTCGGCGCCGTCCCCGGCCCTGAGCGCGTTGGCACCGTCGTAAAGGTAGATGTTGCTCGGCCCTATGACTGTCTTCGATTCCTCGGGCAGAACCGAATCTGCAGCCACCAGGAGGAGCGCCGCCAGGGTCATGCGCCAGTAATTTTTTGATTCGACAGTCATCTTTTCTCGACGACCTGTTAGACAGTGCCTCCTCGCTCAGGTTTCCAGCTTCAAATGCCTGGCAAAGAAGCCGACGGTCCGTTGCCACGCCAGGTCAGCAGCCTCTTTATCGTATCGAGGCGTCGTGTCGTTGTGGAATCCGTGATTGACGTCGGCGTACTCGTAATTCTCGTAGTCGCGCCCGGCGGCCTTCAAGGCCGCTTCAAAGTCCGGCCAGCTTGCGTTGACGCGCTCGTCGAGCGCGGCGTGATGTAACATCAGCGGCGCCTCGATGGACGCTGCGTCCCCGGCCGCGGGATGCCTGCCGTAAAACGCCACCGCCGCGCTGAGTTCGGGTAGCCGTACCGCAAGGCGCATGGACATTCCACCGCCAAAACAAAACCCGACGGCACCTACCTTGCCCGTACAGTCCGGGTGTTTTTGCAGGAAGCCTACGGCCGCGACGAAATCCTCGGTCATTTCATCGCGGTCGCGCTGTCGTTGCAGACTGCGGCCATCGTCGTCGTTGCCGGGATACCCGCCGAGCGGTGTCAGCGCATCGGGAGCGAACGCCACGAAACCCGCCACTGCAAGGCGGCGCGCCACGTCCTCGATGTAAGGATTGAGGCCGCGGTTTTCGTGAATTACGACGACGGCAGGCAGTTTGTGCCGGATGACCACAGGGCGCACGAAGTAGCCCTGCATCACCTTGGCCCCCTTGGGCGACGCGTACTTCTTGTAACTCGCGAGGATCGACTTGTCGTCGGGATCCACCTGTTGCGCCAGGGCATAATCCGGGCTGAGGCTGGCCAGCAATGCCGCCGCGCCAACGCCCGACGCGGTGAATGCCGCCGCGCGATCCAGGAACTGACGCCGTGTTACCTGGCCATGAACGTAGCCGTCGAATAGCCGCATGACTCGCTGGTCGATTCTCGGTTTGTCCGTCATCTCATCGAATCCCGTTCAGCCACTGATGTACTGCTCGAGCTGCTCGATCTCTTCCTGCTGTTCGGCGATGATCGCCTGCACGAGATCGCCGATCGATATCATCCCGACGACCTCGTCGGCCTCGACGACCGGCAGGTGGCGAATGCGCCGTTCCGTCATGGTCTTCATGCAGTCCTTTACGGTCTGGTCGGTGCTGGCCGTGAAGACCTCGGACGTCATGATTTCCCCGACCTGCGTGGATTCCGATGAGCGTCCCTTGATGATGACCTTGCGCGCGTAGTCTCGTTCCGTGACGATACCCTTGAGTGCACTGCCGTCCATGACCAGCAGCGACCCGATCCCACGATCGGCCATGAGTTTGATCGCGTCGAGCACGGATGCCTCTTGCACGATCGATATGATTTCCCGGCCCTTTGAATCGAGCAAATGCCTGACGAGTTTCATTCTGCCTCCCTGTTCTGCTCCCGGCGAAAACTCCGCCGTTTCAGGGAATAGTAGCAGCACGGACAATGCTCCGGGCGCGGCGCGGCCGCCTGCGTCGGGTTGAGCGAATTTTTTCTATTTATTTCAGTTGGTTACGATCGATACCGGGCCGTCAGGATTGCTGGTCGACTACGCCTCGCACGTCTGAGTATTTGACGCCGCCACTGCCGTCATCGACGATAACCAGGTCCTTTTCAACGTCGCTGACCTTGATGCCGCCTGAGCCATCGTCGATCGTGACGCTGCCCTGCACCGACTGCACGCTGATGCTGCCGGAACCGTCGACAATGGACACGTCGCCTGCCGCATCGGACACGTCGATAGACCCGGAGCCGTCGTCAATGGTCACGCCGGCCACATTGTGAACGTCTATGGAACCGGAGCCATCGTCGATCTTCACATCCGCTTCGACATCGTAGAGATCGATGGACCCCGAACTGTCGCGGATATCGATGGCCGTTCCGGCGGGCACCCTGACTTCAAGATCGATACGTGCATTCGGCCCGATTCCCAGGAACCCGTCTTTCATGATCGACATGAGCTGCGCTCGGTCACCCTCGGCGTCCAGCGTCAAGGTCATTCTCTTGTCGATGAGCGATCTTGCTTCTTCTTCGTCGGCGCCCTTTACGACTATCGTCGCGGTTACGGCGATGTCGTCGAGCCCGGCCACGCCCTTTACGTCCAAGCTGCCCGCACCGGCCTCGATCCTGAGCTGCTCGATGCCGCCGGCATCGATGCTGAGTTCTTTCGTCTCCGAGTAATCCTTCCAGTCCGCGTTGGCGATACTGGCAATAAACATGGCCATCACGATGAAGCTGCGCATGAGTGATTCCCCTCTGGTTTGATTCTGCGTCGTACAGCTTAGACGCCGGCCGTGCGGTTTTGGTTGCAAGCCGGCCGAATCAGGTGGCGTCCCGGCTGGAATCGTAACGCTCGAGCCGCTCCGCGAGTTGGCTGGCTGAATGCCATTGTCCGCGCAGCATCACGCCATGGATTCTGCGGCTGTTGCGGATATCGTCGAACGGGTTGTCATCGAGCAAAACGAGATCGGCGTCTTTGCCGACTTCCAGACGGCCTGTGTTCGTACCGAGGAAATCGGCGACTGCCGTCGTGCCTGTCTGCAACGCCTCGAAGGGTGTAAGCCCCGAAGCCACGAGGGCATCAAGCTCCCTGTGCGCCGAGAAACCGGGCACGTTGAAGACCTGTGGCGCGTCGGATCCCAGCAACAGGCCTGCGCCCGCCTCGTGCAGCGCCAGGATCAGCTTGCGCCTGAGTTCGACGGCGAGCGCCGCGATCTCGGGATCGAAACCGCGTTCGGCAAGCGTCGCCTCCTTTCTCGATACCCAGGCACGAACACGCTCTCGGGGCATGTACTTCATTTCCGGCAGGTTGCGAAGATCGTCGGCGGGCACGTCGGATATGCGCTGCTCCACCAGGGTCTGGGTCGGCACGTTCCACGTACCGGACACGGCCGTCGCTTTCGCAATTTCGGCGATACGCTCAGACTCCAGTTCCGCCGCAAGCATGACGTCGAAGAAGCCGCCGTAGCCGCCCGAGCGATGACTGCCCGGTGGCAACAAGGCCACGAAATAGCCGTCGAGATGGTCGATCGTCGCCATGTTGAGCCGCAACGCGGTACTCAAGCCGGACGCAACGGGCACGTGCCCGGCATACGGTATGCCGAGTTCATTGGCCGTTTCCGCCAGCGCCTCGAATTCATCCGAACTCAGGCCCGGATGCACCTTGACGAAGTCATAGCCTGCCGCTGTCTGGTCCCGCACCTGGCGGCGTGCATCGCGCGGACCGGAGACGCTGCGGCCATTGAGCGAGGGCCCTGATGTGAACAGGCGCGGCCCGAACACCTCGCCATCCTCCAGGCGCTGCCGCAAGCGCAGATGGGAAGGCCGGCCGAGCATACCGCGAACAGTAGTGATGCCATTGGCCACGAACAGGCTGAAATCCCGATCGAGATTGTCCGAATCCGCATCCGGGACATGCGCGTGCATCTCGGCGAGGCCCGGCATGAGATATCGGTCCGTGCCGTCGACGGCTTCCGCCTCCGGCGGAATACGAACGTCGTCGACGTTGCCGATGGCCGCTACGATGCCGTCCTTGACGAGCACGGTTTGCGCGCGGAGCACTGCGTCGGTCGACATCGTTAACACGTTCACATTCACGAACGCCGTCGTTTCAGCGAGCGACAGCTGCGCCGCCAGCAATGCGATCAAGGCGGGAATCATGCGATGCGCGACTATTCTCATAATGAACCCTGCTGCCCCCCGCGCCTTACCCACTCGAGTTTCTCGGCACTGATATTGCCACCGCAGATAATAACCGCAATCCGGCAGCCCCGTATCGCCTCGCGCCGCGCCAGCAATGCCGCAACAGCGACACCTGCAGCGCCCTCTACGCGGTCTTTTTCGCGCTCCATGAAGAGGCGCATCGCCGACGCGATTTCGTCTTCCGTAACAAGTACGAACTCATCGACCAGCGATTGGTTCAACGGCAATGTGATCGCACCAGCCTCGATGCCGCCGGCCGTGCCGTCGGACAGCGTAGGCTCGCTCGCCATTTCTACTACGTAGCCCGCCGCGGCGGAGCGCGCCATTACCGGCGAGGCCTCCGGCTGGCACGCAAACACACGCAGTTTCGGGTGCTTCGATTTCAGCACGCTGCCGACACCCGCAAGCAGGCCGCCACCGCCGACGGCAATAAACAACGCGTCGAGCGCCGGTAGTTGCGCCGCAATCTCGACGCCACAAGTGCCTTGCCCCGCGATAACCTGCCCATCGTTGTAGGGCGACAGGTAGGTCATTTGCCTTTCGCGGGCGTAGCGTCGTGCGTATTGTTCCGTGTCGAGCCCGTCGGTTCCGAAAAAGCGAACCTCGCCGCCGTAGGCGCGAATCGCGTCGACTTTTGCCGATGAGGTCTGTTCGGGCACGAAAATGATTCCGCTCGCGCCGAGCTTCTGCAACGCACAGGCAACAGCTGCGCCGTGATTGCCGCTCGATGCCGCGACGCAGCCTCTGTCGCGTTGCTCATCGGTCAGTGTCAGGATTCGATTCGTCGCGCCACGCAGCTTGAACGAGCCGGTGGTCTGCCGATTTTCGAGCTTGAACCAGACCTCGGCCTCGAGGTCCGCGCTGAATGCCTCCGAACGAACCAGCGGCGTCTCGACGACGAGCCCTCGAATCCGCTCGGCCGCCTCGAAGGCCCGATCTGCGACCTGTTCGACAGCGTCGGCTTGCTCAGATCCCTTCGGCATTGAACGTGTCGCAGCTATCGGGATCGCCGCTGTGCAGGCCGGTCCGGAACCAGCGCTGCCGCTGCGCCGCCGTCCCGTGAGTAAACGACTCGGGGACGACCGTACCGCGACTCTGGCGCTGCAGCGTGTCGTCACCGATCGCGCTGGCCGCGTTGAGCGCCTCCTCAACGTCGCCGGCCTCGAGAATATTGCGCGCACGATCCGCGTGATTTGCCCAGACGCCGGCCAGGCAATCGGCCTGCAATTCGAGGCGCACGGACAGGGCATTTCCCTCGGCCTGGCCCAATTTCTGCTTCATCGAGTGCACCTGGCCGGATATTCCGAGCAGGTTCTGCACATGATGGCCGATTTCGTGGGCGATGACGTAGGCCTGCGCGAAGTCCCCGGGCGCCTGGTAGCGGGTCCGCATCTGCTCGTAAAAGCTGAGGTCGATGTAGGCTTTATGATCCGCAGGGCAATAGAAGGGCCCCATCGCAGCCTGGCCCATGCCGCAGGCCGAAGATGTCGTGCCGCTGAACATGACGAGCGTCGGTTCCCTGTACCGCCTGCCCTGGCTCGCGAATATGGCGTTCCAGACATCCTCGGTGTCGCCGACGACGAATTTGACCATGTCGGCAAGCGAATCGTCGCGACGATCCTGCGTTGTCGGCCGGCTGCCGCTGCTCGACGCGACCTGGCCGCCGCCCTGCAGAAGGGGCGTCGGGTCGATGCCGAAGTACATCGCGACCAGTATCAGGACGAGGGTGCCGATACCGCCGCCGAGCAGCCTGGGTGCAGCCCGTTGACCGCGCCTGTCTTCAATATTCGTACTGCGTCTTCCGCCGCGCCACCGCATCGCATGCTCCAGGTGATAGAGGCCGGGTATTGTCAGATATTTGCGGCCGACTTGACAAATATGGCCCTCAGGAGCCTCTGATTACATCTGCCCTTCGATCGGCAGGAAACTCATCAGGCGCGTCTTGAAGCGGCGCCACAAACTGGTATGCGGCTCGGTCGTAATGATCTCCTCGACGCCTGCCGTCTGCAGCAACCACTGCAAACGGCCCGATTCCGACAGTTTCAATCGGTAAGCGGACACCGGCAGCGACTCCAGGATGCTCGACGCCATCGATTCCGCCAGTTCGGCGGAATCCACGGCCATGCCCATTTCCGTGTTCAGATACAGCGATCGCGGATCGAGATTAAACGAACCAACGAACAGCTTCTGCCGATCCACCGTGGCAACCTTGGAGTGCAGCGTCAATGTCGTTTCCGTCTGCATGTTCTCGATTCGGGGCCGCAGTTCGTACAACTCGACGCCGTTTCGCAACAACGGCTTGCGGTATCGCGCGTACACGGCGTGCACGCTGGAATGGTTCGTCGAGGCCAGGGAATTGCTGATTACGACCACGCGAACACCCTTCTTCACGAGCTGGGAGAAAAAATCGACGCCCTGTTTCTGCGGCACGAAATACGGCGATACGACGATCACTTCGGTTTTGGCAGCAAACACCATCTGTTGCAGGAAACCGCTCGTGATGCTCGAAGATCGCGGCAACAGTTTGCGAATCTTGCCAGGGTAGTCGATGACGACCTCGGTGTCGGCGGCGACCAGATCGAGGTCGCCTGCTTCGAGCTGTGCGGCGAGGTCGTCTTTCACGTCCTCCAGAATCCCCCCGCGCCGATGCTGCTCCAGGTATTTGCGTCCTTCCGCTGCGGACTCGGTAACGGGGCTGTGAGCGATCATCGCGTTGAAAGTCCCGATCGGGATCGCCTCCGGCGAGTTCCAGTACTCGTCGAAGCCGTCGGAAACGTCATCGACGACATTGCCGATGGCCAGCAGATCCTCGTCGATGAATTCCGTCGCGCCGCCGGTCAGGAAATATTCGTCTGCGAGATTGCGCCCGCCGACGATCGTGACCCGGTTGTCGAGCGTGAAGGACTTGTTGTGCATGCGGCGATTCAGGATATTGAAGTTCGCGATAAAGCTGATCAATCGGGAACGGCGCCTTGGAAATGGGTTGAATACGCGAACTTCAATGTTGTCGTGGCCGTTGAGCGACAACAAGCCGGCGTCGATTTCGTGTGTCAGCGCGTCGTCCATCAGCAACCGCACGCGCACTCCCCGATCCGCGGCCGCCGCGAGACGCAACGCGATCAGGTTGCCACTGAGGTCGTCACGAACCAGGTAACTCTGGATGTCGATGGTGCACTCCGCCCTGTCTATCAGGCCGAGGCGCACGCCGAGCGCGTCGAGCCCCGAATCGAGCCGGTATACGCCGCTGGAGGCCGAATGCTCGTTGAGCCAGCGCGACGTGGCACGGCCGAGGAGCGTGTCGTGCGTGTCACCGGATTTCCACGAAACCTCGCGCTCGGGCAGTTTGAAAAATCGTTGGTATTTCGGCGGCAAACGGCTGCCGACCAGTGTCGTTAGCATTCCCATGCGGCTGTCGTTTCCATCCTCTCGCGAGCGTTGCAGCAAGGCGTGCAACAGGCATTTAACAATATATTTTTCTGTTGCCTCATGTCATTGCAAGGCCCGTCACACTGTGCAACGATGGCTCCTCGTTTGACAAAGGCACACCTGTCGAAAGACAGCGTCGCAAAGCTACCGGTCTAAGGGTCCAACCTACGACAGCGGGGTTACCAACACGATACCTCATCGCGATCGAAATGAGGTCATTCGGTGTCTTTGGCAACTGTGAATTTTTTGCTGGAGACCGCTATGCAAGCACCGGGATTTCGAGATACAGGCAGGTTTGTCAGGCGCCCGGCGCAACCGGGCGTTTACGCACCCGACAGCCTGGCGAAACTCATGCGCTCCCTCGAACCGCAGACCAATATCGCTCTGCCGATCAGGGTGCAGGGCTCCGCCAGCGCCGCCACCGACTGCAACCAGTGCCCGACCGGGACCGTCATTCGAACGGCCAGGCTTGACAGGATCGTCGCGATCGACAACTACAACCACACCGTGACCGCCGAAGCCGGCGTACGCCTCGGTACGCTGGTTTCTGCACTGGCGCAGCAGGGTCTCGAATTGATCGGCAGCCACGACCAGATGGAGCGGACCCTGGGCGGTGCCCTGGCCTCTCCGTGCATGGGGCCGGGTATCGGCAACCAGGCAGCGTACCTGTCGAGCCAGCTCGTCAGCGCGAAAGTCGTCATGGCCAGCGGCAAAGTGATGAAGGTGTCACACGAACAACAGAACCTCCTGAACGCTTTTCGCATGAGCTACGGCCTGCTCGGCATTATCTACGAGGCAACGCTCAAGGTACGTCCGATATCGACCTTCACAGCGAGCCACCGGAGCCTCGACATCGACACCTTCTCCGACGTTGCGGATCGTCTCTCAGGCGCCGACGTCGGATTGAAGTTCTACGTGCTGCCGCACAGGAACAGGGTGTATCTCGACCTGCGGCGTTACGAGTCAGAGCCGGGCAACGCTTACGAGACGCCATGGAAACTCAAGGACTGGGGCGAAAGCACGGTTTTGCCGCACGTCTTCAAGTCGCTGAACAGGGTCATGCCTATTCCGTCGGTCCGCTATCAGCTCATCGACAGTATCAGTGCCGCGACGCACGGCATGGTCAATTCGCGCCTCGTCAAGAACGGCAACAACGTCACGGCTTCCGGCCGGCGGCGCCGCACGAAGCCGCGCAGTCTCCTGTACTCTACCTGGTGTTTCCCGGCCGCCGATTTCTCAGTCGTGATCAAGGCGTACACGGAATTCTGCCAGGAGACGCTTCGCCAATCCGGCTACCGCTGCGACATGCCGGCGGTCGGATTCCGGGTCAACAGGGACCCGTCGGCGTTGCTGTCCCCGTCCTTCGACGAGCCGATCATCGCCTTGCAGACATCGTCGACCCAATCTCGCGGCTGGGACGATTTCGTCATCGACCTGGCGCAGTTCGCCGAGAACTGGGGCGGGACGCCGTTGTTCAGCCAGTCGCGCGGTTTTCGTGCCGAGTACGCCGGGCGTACCTATTCGACCCGCCTGGACTTCTTCCGCAAGATCCGCACACAACTGGACCCGGAAAACCGTCTCCTGAACCCCTATCTGGCGCAAAACTTCAAGTAAGCAAGCGCCACGGTTTGGGTTGAAAAGCGCATATATTGCGCAGCATCCTGGCGTCTTCTGTGCCTCGAGCACGCCTCATCACCTGTTACCCACTCTAAATGGTCTGATTTTAAAAACCATTTTCATTGACACGATTACATAAACGAAATCGCTGGCATTTATATATCGGACTGATATTATGCATCGCCCCGATATATGGCGGTGCTGAACGCCGCGCGTGATTCTCAATGGATGTAAAAACCGTTTGTCTAGGGATGCTGAATGACGGCAAGGCCTCGGGCTATGACCTGAAGAAGCAATTCGAATCGAGTTTCGCCCATTTTTTCGCCGCCGGATTCGGCTCGATCTACCCGGCGCTTTCGTCTCTCGCCGAACAGGGTCTCGTGAGCTGCCAGGAGATTCCGCAGCAGGGTAAGCCGGATCGGAAAGTCTACGAAATCACGGCAGAAGGCCGGCGTTACCTGCTCAAGGCGTTGGAGAATCCAGCGCCGTGCCACAAGGTGCGATCGGAATTTCTCGCCATGATGTGCTTTGCCCATCTCATGCAGCCCGAGAGCGTCGAGACAGTGCTGAACAGTCGCCTCGATGACATCGAGCGCTTCAAGAAAATGTTCGCAGACATTGAGGCCAACTGCATGCACGAATGGCCGGGCGGCATGAAGTTCGTGCTGGGCTTCGGCAAGGCCGTATCAGCTGCAATGGAAAAATACATTTGCGAAAACCGTTACCTGTTGCTCGAAGAGACGCAAAAGCAGTCCGCATCGGCTTAGTCGCTGCGAGCATGAAAATTAAGTGAGAAGCGGATGGAACTGGGCAAGTTCAATCGTTACAAATCATGGCTGATTTCCGTCGGCATCGTGTTTGTCGTTACGGCGTGGCTGGCCTCGGGCCAGATCGGCGCCGATGAGCGCGCAGCGGACGATGCCTTAGCCGATACGGCCGCCGCCGGCACCCGCAATGCCGTTCGCGTGCGCACGCAATCGGCCGAGCCGGTCGTGCGCACAATCACGGTCAACGGCAAGACGGCCCCTGCACGAATCGTTCAATTGGCCGCCGAGACGGACGGCCGCATCGAGTACGTCGGCGCCGATCGTGGCGCCAGCCTCGAGCGTGGAGGGATCATCGTGCGCCTGGACGAACGCGATCGATCAGCGCGCCTCCAGCAGGCCGAGGCGACGGTACGGCAGCGCGAGGTCGAATACGAAGGACGACTGAAGCTGAAGTCCGAAAGTTACGTGTCCGAGGCGCAGCTCCAGGAAGCGGTCGCGATGCTGGAAACCGCAAGAGCGGAATTGGTACGCGCACAGCTCGATCTCGAATACATGGTCGTTCGCGCACCGTTCGCCGGCGCTTTGCAGGCGCGCAGCGTCGAGATCGGCGACTTCGTCAAGCGCGGCGACCCGGTTGCCACGTTTGTCGACAACCGGACCATCGTCGTTTCCGCGAACCTGTCGGAGTTCGACGCACGCTTCGTTGACGTGGGCGATGCTGCCGAGGCAAGTCTCGCGACCGGCGAAACGGTACAGGGCCGGATTCGTTACGTCGCCCCTGTCGCCGACGAGGCCACGCGCACGTTTGCCGTCGAACTCGAGGTGGACAACACAGATGGCGCGCTTCGTATTGGCGGCACGGCAGAACTACACATTCCCGCCGAAGAAGTTTTCGCGCATCGTGTCGCTCCTTCCTTGCTGACCCTCGACGACGCCGGCAACGTGGGCGTGAAAATCGTCAATGCAGACGGCACGGTGGAATTCGTCCTGGCCGACATCGCACTGTCCACCAGCGATGGCGTCTGGCTTGCTGGACTCCCTGAAACGGCAACCATTATTACGGTCGGCCAGGGATACGTTGCCAATGGTTCAGTCGTCGACGCGGTGCCCGAGGACGATGCCAAAACGGCTGTCGCCATCAAGGCGGGCGCCGGAAACGCCGACTGATGGAAATTATCGAGCTCGCAATGTTGCGGTCGCGTACCGTAATCCTGTCGTTGCTCGTCGTACTGGTGGGCGGCATCGTCACTTACGTCACGATTCCCAAGGAAGCCGAGCCGGATATAGAAATCCCCGTGATCTATATCAGCATCGAGCACGACGGCATTTCTCCCGAAGATTCCGAGCGCCTGCTCGTGCGGCCGGTGGAGCAGGAAGTTCGCTCGATCGAGGGCATCAAGGAAATGAACGCCAGTGCTTACGAGGGCGGCGCCAATGTGCGGCTCGAGTTCGACGCCGGCATCGACACCAAGCAGGCGCTGCAGGATGTCCGTGAAAAGGTCGATATGGCGAAGGCGAAGCTGCCAGGCGAATCGGACGAACCGACCATCAACGAAGTGAAGATGTCGCGCTTCGACCCGATGCTGGTGCTGAACCTGGCCGGCAACGTTCCGGAACGAACGCTCACCACGATTGCCAAGGACCTGAAGGAAAAAATCGAAGCGCTCGGGGGCGTTCTCGAAGTCAACCTGGTCGGTACGCGCGAAGAACTCATGGAAGTCGTCGTCGACCCGCTCTCGATGGAAAGTTACAGTCTCGACCAGGCGCAGATCATCAGTTTCATCAGCCGCAATAATCGCCTCGTCGCCGCCGGCGCGCTGCATTCCGACGAGGGCCGTTTTCCGGTCAAGGTACCCGGGGTCTTCGAGAGTGCCGACGATGTGCTCAACATGCCGATAAAGGCAGTCGGCGAGCGGATCGTCCATTTCAAGGACATCGCCCAAGTGCGCCGCACATACAAGGATGCAGAGAGCATCGCGCGACTGAACGGGAAACCCGCCCTTGCGATCGAAGTCGTGCAACGTGCCGGCGCCAACGTCATCGATACGATTGCCGAGGTCAAGGATGTCATAGAGGAAGAGCGCGCCTACTGGCCGGCCGAACTCGAGATAGTCGCATCGCGAGACAAGTCGGAAGACGTCAATGACATGCTCACCGAATTGCAGAACAATGTGATTGCCGCGGTGTTGCTGGTTTTTGTCGTTATCATCGGCATCCTCGGCATACGCTCCGCACTACTGGTTGGCGTGGCGATTCCCGGCAGCTTCCTGATGGGCATCCTGATCATCGGTTCCTTCGGTATCACGATCAACATGATGGTGTTGTTCGCCCTGATCATGGCCGTCGGCATGCTCGTTGACGGCGCCATCGTGGTGACCGAGATGGCGGACCGGCGCATGGCAGAGGGCGAGACGCGCCACGACGCGTACTCACGTGCCGCCATTCGCATGTCCTGGCCGATTATCGCGTCGACCTGTACCACGCTGGCTGCTTTCGTGCCGCTCGCGTTGTGGCCGGGCATGTCCGGTGAATTCATGAAGTACCTGCCGATAACGCTGATAGCCGTATTGTCGGCGTCATTGATCATGGCGTTGCTGTTCGTGCCGACGCTCGGATCGATATTCGGCAGGACGGGCGCCAACACCGAAGAAGCAAGGCGCAACCTCAGCGCCGCCGAGACCGGCGACCTCGATACCGTCAGCGGATTCACGGGCCGTTACGTGCAGTTCCTGAAGCGCTCCCTGACACACCCGTGGCGCAGCGTGGCAGCGGTATCCACACTGTTGATTACTGTCTACGTCGCCTTCTTCACGCTCGGCAAGGGCGTGGAATATTTCCCCGACGTCGAGCAACCGTTCGGCATGGTCGATATTCGGGCCCGGGGCGACATGTCGACCGAAGAACGCGACTTCCTCGTCTCGCAGGTCGAGAGCCGGTTGCTGGGCATGCCTGAAATCGAATTCCTGTATGCGAAAACCGGCAACAGCGACCGGGGAGCGGAAGACCAGATCGGCTCGCTGACCCTGAATTACATCGACTGGAATCTGCGCCGCCCGTCTGACGAAATCCTCGCCGAGATTCGTGACAGGACCAGTGACCTGGTCGGGATACAAATCGAGACACGCAAGCCCGATGCCGGTCCGCCGCAGGGAAAACCGATACGCATCGAATTCTCCTCGCGCTTTCCCGATTTACTCGACCAGACCGTGACGATGATGCGCGGCGTGATGCAACGGCACGGAGGAATCGTCAACATCGAGGACAGCCTGCCGCTGCCCGGTATCGAATGGCAGATCAAGGTCGACCGGGCCGAAGCAGCTCGATTCGGTGCCGATATTTCGCTGGTTGGCGCCATGGTGCAGCTCGTCACCAACGGCATAAAAATCGGCGAGTATCGTCCCGACGACAGCGATGACGAGATCGACATCCGCGTACGATACCCGGAGGGCAGCCGCAGCCTGTCGCAGATTGATGAACTCAGGATACCGAGCGAACAGGGACTCGTGCCCATCAGCACGTTCATCGAGCGCGTGCCGGCGCAGAAAGTCAGCACGATCCGGCGCATAGACATGCGCCGGACCGTGTCCATCGACGCGGACGTTGCGAGCGACTTCCTCGTGGCGGACGTTGTTGCCGAGCTTCGCAAGTCGATGCCCGACCTGGAGATCGATCCACGTGTCAACGCCACATTCGGCGGCAGCACCGAGGACCAGGAAGAGGACATGGCGTTTCTCGCGCGCGCGATGATGATGGCGCTGGCGATTATGGCCATCATCCTCGTCACCCAATTCAACAGCATTTACCAGGCAGGCCTGATTCTGACGGCGGTGCTGTTCTCCACGGGTGGCGTACTGCTCGGTCACCTCGTCATGGGGAAACCGTTTGGCATCATCATGAGCAGTGTCGGCGTCATCACGCTTGCCGGCATCGTCGTCAACAACAATATTGTATTCATCGATACGTACAACGTGCTGCGCAGCCGTGGTGAAGTCGCGTACGACGCAATCCTGAGAACCTGCGCCATACGCTTGCGGCCCGTCTTGCTGACCACGGTGACGACGATCGTCGGTCTTATGCCCATGGTGCTCGGCGTCAATATCAACCTCATAGACCGGGAAGTATCGGTCGGCGCGCCCAGTTCGCAGTGGTGGACGCAACTCGCCTCGTCCGTCGCCGGCGGGCTCGCCTTCGCAACCCTGCTCACACTGTTGCTCACGCCGAGCCTGCTGATGATCCAGGCCAATGTGCTGTCGCGCTGGAAAGACCGGCGCAGCCTGCATTCAGGCACCTCGCCCACGCTGGCGCCCTGATCCGCCGCGCCGCGACGGCGCGGAAACTTTCTGCCGCCATCGCAATCCAAATAGGGCTTTCGTGCATCTAATAGTCGATTCAGTGGCAAAATAACGCTGGTACCCGGGTATTGCGTTATACCGAACTAGTGTTATACTTAACTACAACACTAAATAAGATGGTCCGGGAACAATGAAACCGACGACATCAATAATCACAACGCTCACGCTCGCTGGCCTGGTCAGCCTTCCGGGCTGCGGCACCGGCGAAGCCAGCGTCGCCGCGAACGCCACGCCGGAGGCCGCTGCGGCCGTGCCCGTGGAGGTTGCGCTGCCCGTGCGGGCGGATATTTTCGCCACTTACGACGCGACCGCCACGATTACCTCGGATGCGGACGCCCCGGTGCTCGCGCGCGTCGCAGGTGACGTGGTTGAACTGCTGGTCGAGGAAGGCGATCGCGTGTCATCCGGCCAGGTCCTCGCACGCCTTGACGGGCAGCGACTGCGCCTCGAGATGCTCGCCGCCAAAGCCAACCTGGAACAGGCGCAGAAGGAATACGAACGCAACGTCGACCTGCACGAGCGCGGCCTGATCAGCGCCTCGATGTTCGAAGGTCTCAAGTACGACCTGGCGGCTCTCGAGGCCACCTACGAACTCAAGAAGCTGAATTACGGCTACTCGAACATCCGTGCCCCGATCGCGGGTGTCGTTTCCGGCCGCGAAGTGAAGCGGGGGCAGAACGTCAAGGTCAACGATGTCGTGTTCCGAATCACGGATACGGCGGAACTCGTCGCCTATCTGCAGATTCCGCAGGCCCAATTGCCGAAATTCCAGGCGGGCCACACGGCCACGGTCAATGTCGCCTCCATGCCGGAGGTCGATTTTCCCGCGAATATCATTCGCATCAGCCCGACGATAGATACTCGCAACGGTACCTTCAGGGCGACAGCCCTGATCCGCAATCCGAATGGCGATCTTGCGCCCGGAATGTTCGGTCGTTTCACCGTCGCCTACGAAAAACACCCGAACGCCCTCGTCATCTCGGCACAGGCGCTGCTGGACGAAGATGAGCAGGCGAGCGTCTACGTCGTCAGCGATGATCAGGTCGTCAGGCGCGTTGTCGAGACGGGTATAGTAAACGGCGGCAAGATTGAAATACTCGGCGGATTGACCGAAGACGAGCAGGTCGTGGTTGTCGGTCACTCCGGACTGCGCGACGGCAGCAAGGTGCTCGCCAGTAAAACGCTTCCGGACAGCTTCACCGGCTGACCGATTGCCCGGCGTACAGGCGTCGCGCGGCGCCAGTGCGCCGCGGATGCACAGGGGAGGAAATAATGAAGCTATACCGAATCGGCTCGGCCGCTGTCGCCTGCGCCATGCTGCTCTCTGCGTGCGATATTGGGGACAACGCAGCTGATGAGGACGAAGAGGAGTCTCCTCCCATTCCCGTGGAGACCAGCCTGCCGGTGCGCGGCGACATATACGCCGTCTATTCAGGCACGGCACCCATCGAAGCGTTCGCCGAAGCCGACGTTATCGCGAAAGTGGCAGGCGAAGTTAAAAAGGTACTCGTCGAAGAGGGCGACGATGTTGCAGAGGGCCAGGTTCTGGCGCGCCTGGACGGTGACCGGCTACGGCTGGAACTCAACGAATCGCAGGCAAGGCTGCGCAAGTTGCAGCGAGATTTCGAACGTAACACGGATCTGAAAGAAAAAGGCCTGATAAGCGAGGGCGACTTCGAAAAGATCCAGTACGACCTGGAGGCGCTGCAGGCATCCTACAACCTCGCGAGTCTCGAACTCGACTACACCCAGGTCAGGGCTCCGATCAGCGGCGTCGTGTCCGAACGCTACATCAAGCTCGGCAACACCATCGCCGTAGGCGAGGCGCTGTTTCGAGTAACGAATTTCGACCCGCTCGTCGCTTACCTGCACGTGCCGGAACGCGAGTATCGACAGATATCCGCGGGGCAGCCGGTAGCGATAGACATCGACGCGCTCGCCGGCGAGCCCGTGCTTGCGGCTATCACCCGCGTCAGCCCGATCGTCGACCCTGACACAGGTACGTTCAAGATCACGATCGAGATCAACGACAGCGAACGACGTATCAAGCCGGGCATGTTCGCTCGCATGAACGTCGTCTACGACAGGCACGAGAATGCGTTGCAGATTCCGCGCAGCGCGATCGTCGAGGAACTGAGCACGACGAGCGTTTTCGTCGTCGAGGACAACGTTGCGATTCGCAGGCCGGTGGAAACGGGTTTCAGCGGCGACGGAATGATCGAGATTACCAGCGGCCTCGACGACGACGACAACGTCATCACCGTCGGCCAGGTTGGTCTCAAACCGGACGCTGACGTAACGGTAATCAATGCAACGGAAGAACCGGCTGACGACGATACGGCGGCCGGTGAAATCGTTGCCGACGGTGAAGACTGATGCGCCGACTGATCGAGCTGGCAACCGAGCGGCGCGTCACCATCGTAATGATGATGGTCGCCATCGTGCTGTTCGGAATGGTGTCGCTGTCGCGCCTGAAACTCAACCTGCTTCCCGATATCTCCTACCCTACTGTGACCGTCCGCACTCTCGTGCGCTCGGTCTCACGCTCCGGACAGTCCGATGTGACCATCGAGTTCCTCTGGGGCACGGACATGGACATTGCGGGCGTCGACGTACGCGAGAAGCTCGACGTGCTGGCCCTGCCGCTGGAAGCCGAGCGCCCATTGCTGCTGCGATTCGATCCTTCGTCCGAACCAATCGTGAGGCTGGGCCTTCTTTACACGAACGACGCAAGCGCCGACGCGGATTCGCCGGAACTGCGGCTGAAATCGCTGCGCAGGCTCGCGGAAGACCGCATCAAGACCGATCTCGAGGCCGAAGAAGGCACGGCTGCCGTCAAAGTCAGCGGCGGACTGCAGGATGAGATTCAAATCCGCGTCGATCAGCAGAAGCTCTCGCAGCTTGGCATCAGCATCGAACAGGTGGCCAGCAGGATCCGAGCGGAGAACGTAAACCTCTCGGGCGGCCGCCTGGAGGAAGGCGACCAGCGTTTTCTCGTCCGGACGCTGAACGAATTCCAGAGCGTCGACGAGTTTCGTGGCGCTATTGTCGCCTACGTTTCGGACCGGCCGGTATACCTGAGGGACGTTGCCACCGTCGAACGCGGCCACAAGGAGCGTGAGGCCATAACGCGAGTCAAAGGCCGCGAATCCGTCGAACTCGCGGTTTACAAAGAGGGCGACGCGAATACCGTGCAGATCGCCCGGCGCATCGGGCAGCGCGTCGAACGATTGCGTGAATCGCTGCCCGACAATATCGAACTGGAGAAGATTCACGACCAGTCGACCTTTATCTCGTCGGCAGTCGACGACGTCCGAACCGCCGCGATTCTCGGCGGCCTCATAGCGATATTCGTCCTGTACGGTTTCCTGAAGGACTCGCGTGCGACGACGATTGTCGGCATCGCAATCCCCGTCTCGGTCATCGGCACCTTCCTGCTCATGTACACGAACGATATTTCGCTGAATATCATGTCGCTGGGTGGCATCGCACTCGCCGTCGGCATGCTGGTCGACAACTCGATCGTCGTGCTCGAAAACATCGTGCGCAAGAAAGAACAGGGCCAGGGCATTGTGGAGGCGGCACAAAACGGCACCGTTGAAGTCGGCTCGGCTGTTGTAGCGGCGACCCTGACCACCATCGCCGTGTTTTTCCCGATGGTTTTCATCAGTGGCGTCGCGGGGCAACTGTTCCGCGACCAGGCGCTCACGGTCACTTTCGCGCTCACGTTCTCGCTGATCGTCGCCCTCACGCTTATTCCGATGCTGGCGTCACTGGGTGCACGCAGCCGCTATGACGACGGTGGCGATGGCAAGCCGGCGGGGTGGTTTACACGCGCGATCGCCTCCATCGTACGCGTGTTCGGCATCGTGTTTGTCGGCATTCGCTGGCTGTTCTATTTCATTTTGTGGGTGCCGACCTGGTTACTGCAGCGCCTGTACGGCGCGGTCGCTGCCGTCTACCCGTCAATCCTGCGCTGGTCGCTGAGGCATCGTTGGCTCGTCGTTGCCGCTGCTGCGGTCATATTCGGTCTGACGATGTCACTGGTGCCACGCCTCGGTACGGAGTTGATTCCGCAATTCTCGCAGGGCGAATTTAACGTCGACCTGCGGCTTCCCCCGGGCGCACCGTTGTCCGAAACCGACCGCGCCATCCAGGCGACGCAACGCGTTGCCGCCGGAATCGAGGCCGTCGCGCTGAATTACTCGGTTGCCGGCACGGGAAATCGCCTGGATGCCAATCCGGTCGATGCCGGCGACAACACGGGCACGCTGAGCATATCGCTGGAACGCGGCGCCGGGCGGCAGGCCGAGAATCGCACAATGCACGCAATGCGCGAGCAACTTGCCCGTTTGCCTGGCGTGCAGTACGAATTCACCCGTCCGGCCCTGCTGTCGTTTTCCAGCCCGTTGCAGGTCGAGATCTCCGGTTACGACCTCGACGGACTCGCGCGCGTGAGCGGTGCCGTCTTGGACGCGATGTCGGCCTCGGACCGCTTCTCCGACATCAGGACGACGGTGGAACGCGGCAACCCCGAAATCCAGATCGTGTTCGACCAGGAGCGCGCCGCCAAACTGGGGCTCGCTGTTCGCGATATTGCCAATCGCGTCGTCGCGAATGTGCGTGGTGAACTGGCTACCCGATATACGTGGCGCGACAAGAAGATCGACGTGCTGGTTCGCAGTGTCGACACACGCGAGTCGAGCATCGAGGAAATCCGTCGCCTGATCGTGAATCCGACTTCCGACAAGCCTGTCACTCTGGACGCGGTCGCCGAGGTGTCGATATCCCACGGACCCGCGGAGATCCGTCGCGTTGCGCAGGAGCGCGTAGCGATCATCACCGCGAACATCGCGTACGGCGACCTCGGAAGCGCTGCACTGGCGGCCGGCGATATCGTCAGCAAAATCCCCCTGCCGAGCGGCATAACGGCCCTGGTAACCGGGCAGAGCGAGGAGATGCAGGAATCGTTCGAATCGATGCAATTCGCGCTGGTGCTCGCCATCTTCCTCGTCTATCTCGTCATGGCCTCGCAGTTCGAGTCATTGATACACCCGTTCGTAATATTGTTCACAATTCCGCTGGCTCTTGTCGGCGCCGTCCTCGCTCTCTTTATTACAGGTACAACCGTCAATATCGTCGCCTTTATCGGCGTCATCATGCTCGCGGGTATCGTCGTCAACAACGCAATCGTGCTGGTCGACCTGATCAACCAGCTGCGCGCACAGGGTAAGGATCGTTTCGAAGCCATCATGGAAGCCGGCGTTGCGCGCCTGCGGCCCATACTGATGACGTCGCTGACTACCGCACTCGGGCTGCTGCCGATGGCGGTGGGCTTCGGCGAAGGCTCGGAAGTCAGGACGCCGATGGCAATCGCCGTCATTGGCGGACTGGTGGTATCGACGCTGTTGACGCTGGTCGTCATTCCGGTCGTCTATTCGCTCATGGATCGCAAACGTTGGCCCGCAATGGCCGCGGCGGCCGATCCCCAGGTAGCCCGATGAAGCATACCCGACTTGCATTGCGTCGCCCGATCACGACCGTCGTCGTATTCGTCGCACTGGCGCTCGTCGGCCTCATCGCGTCCCGGCTGCTGCCGCTGGAGAAATTCCCGGACATCGAGTTCCCGGGGATATTCGTGCAGATTCCCTACCCGGGATCGACGCCCGAGGAAGTGGAGCGACTCATCACCCGACCGGTCGAGGAGGCGCTGGCGACCCTGTCCGGCGTCGAACAGATGTTCTCGAGTTCCAGCGAAGGGCAGGCGGAGATCTTCCTGCGATTCGGCTGGGACCAGAGCATGGGCGCCAAAGGCATCGAGGCTCGTGCCAAGGTCGACGGCATCCGCCACCTGCTGCCGGACGACGTCCGCCGGATATTCGTTTTCACAGGTTCGCTCGGCGACCAGCCCGTGCTGCAATTGCGCATATCCAGCGAACGCGACCTGTCCGATAGTTGGGATCTGCTCGATCGCTTGCTGACGCGGCGGCTGGAGCGCATCGACGGCGTATCTCGCGTCGATTTGCACGGCGTGGATCCGCGCGAGATTCGCATCCTGATGAAGCCGGACCTGCTCGCGGCGCACGGTGTCGACATCGCGTCCGTGCGCGACCTGCTGGTAAGCAGCAACTTCGCAGTCAGCGCGGGCAAGATTACCGCGGGAGACCAGCGATTCAGCGTTCGCCCGAGTGGCGAATTCAAATCGGTGGAAGAAATCCGCGAACTCACGGTCAACCAAACGGGTTTGCGGCTCAGGGACATTGCCGATGTCGAGTTGCGAACGCCGGAGCGCAATTATGGACGACACCTGGATCGCGATTACGCGATCGGCGTCGCCATCAACAAAACGACCGGGTCGAATCTCGTCGATGTCACAGACCGGGTAATCGCCGAAGTTGAGAAGATCGGCGAGCTGCCGCAGATGCAGGGCATCAACATCTTCTCGCTGGACAACCAGGGCGACAGCGTGCGCGAGTCCCTTGCCGACCTGCTCAAGGCCGGCGGCTTCGGCGGCCTGCTTGCCGTCATCGTTCTTTACCTGTTCCTGCGGCAGGTCACGACGACGCTGATCGTTACTGCGTCGGTGCCCTTCTCGCTCATGATCACGCTGGGCGCCCTGTATTTCGCAGGCCTGACCCTGAATATCCTGTCGATGATGGGACTCATGCTGGCGGTCGGGATGCTGGTCGACAATGCCGTGGTGATTACCGAGAGCATATTCCGGCATCGCAGCGAGAAACCCGGCGACGCGGTCGCCTCGACATTGTCGGGCGTCAACGAAGTCGGGCTTGCCGTTATCGCCGGAACCGCGACGACGATCATCGTATTCGCGCCGATCATATTCGGCACCAAGGTCGACATCACGATCTTCCTGACGCACGTGGCGATTACGATCATCGTGGCGCTGCTTGCGTCGCTGCTGATTGCCCAGACGCTCGTGCCGATGCTGGCAGCACGCGTGGCCGTTCCGCCGCGGCCGAAACCGGGCGCCTGGATGACGCGACTGACCAAACGATATGTCCGTAGTCTCGACTGGATCATCAGCCACCGCTGGTGGACGGCCCTGGGCATCTTCCTGGTTTGCGTCGTCGGCGTGCTGCCGATGATACTCGGTCTCGTGAAGTTCGATATGTTCCCGCAGGACGTCGGCCGGCGCCTCTTCATGCCCTATCACGTCGAGGGACAACACTCGCTGGAGCGCGTCGAGGCGACCGTCGATACGATCGAGGAATACCTCTTCTCGCGACAGGAGGAATTCAACATCCGCTCGATCTACAGCTATTACGACCAGGGTCGCGCGGAATCCACACTGCTGCTCACCGACGAGGACGAAGCGACGCTCTCGACCAAGGAAATCATTGAGAGGATCGAGAAGGACCTGCCGGATATCGCGATCGGCGAGCCGAGTTTCCAGTTCGACCGCCAGGGTGGCGGTGAGGGCTTTACCGTGCAGATCAGCGGCGACTCCACCGAGATCCTGAATGAGCTGAGCGTGGACATCGTGCGGGCGCTTGCAACCGTCGAAGGGCTGAAGGACGTGCGCAGCGACGCCGAGTCCGGTGACAAGGAAGTACGTGTAACCATCGACAGGGCGCGAGCCGCGGCGGCGGGCCTGACGACGTTCGATATTGCGCAATCGGTGAGTATCGCGATGCGCGGCGAGAACCTGCGCGAATTCCGCGGCGAGACCGGTGAGATCGAGGTGCGCCTGGCGTTTCGCGACGACGACAAGCAAAGTGTCGAACAACTCGCCGATTTGCCCCTGTACACGCCGGACGGGCGGCGCATTACGCTTGGCAGTGTGGCGTCACTTCACATCGGACGATCGCCGGATACGATTCGACGCACGGATCGCCAGACCGCGGTGATTCTGTCAGCCAATCTCGAGGAAGATGTCTCATCGGATGACGTGCGGGACCGCGTGAACAGCTTGATGGATCAGATAGAACTCCCGCCCGGCTACAGCTGGAAAGAAGGCCGCGGCTTCGAACGCCAGGACGAAACGGCAGGCATGATGGTCACGAATATCGTGCTCGGCGTCGCCTGCATCTTCCTGGTGATGGCGGCGTTGTTCGAGTCGTTGCTGCTGCCATTCTCGATCATTCTCGGCTCGATCGTCTTTTCGATTCTTGGCGTATTCCTGTTTTTCGCCGCAACCGGAACGACGTTTTCCTTCATGGCAATGATCGGCATCATGATCCTGATCGGCGTCGTCGTGAACAATGGCATTGTGCTCGTCGACCACGTCAACAACCTGCGCCAGGAAGGCATGCCGCGCGAGAAAGCCATCGTCATTGCCGGCCGCGACCGGTTGCGGCCGATCCTGATGACGGTTGCCACCACCATCGTCGGACTGACGCCGCTAGCGATGGGCACGACGCAGGTTGGCGGCGATGGCCCGCCGTATTATCCGATGGCGAGGGCCATCATCGGCGGCCTGGCATTCTCCACCGTCGTCTCTTTGCTGGTGGTGCCCGCGCTGTATCTTTACTTCGACAGTCTCGCGGCCTGGGGCCGCAAGGTCATGCGCACGGCTCGCCGTGCGCATGAGGCAGAGGCTCCCGGCGCGATCTAGTCCTTACGCGCGAGCGTGACGACTCCGGCGAGTCCCAGCAGCAGGAACCAGCTCAGCGAGCCACCGCCGCCGGAGTTCACGACGACCTGCGTCGTGCCCGGAGCGACCGAGTCCCTGTTGATGTCCTCGAGCGGCAATACGGACAGCTCGGACGTATCCTCAGGCCCGATGATCGCAACGAGAGAATTGTCGAACGTATCGTAGAGTTCGATCAGGATGTCGTAGTTGCCGGTGGGGTACCCCGAGACCAGCTCCGTCTCTATCACGTACTCATCGTTGGCAGAGGTACCGAAAATCGTGAAGTCCTCGGTTTCCGCGTATTCGTTCCACGGCCCGTATTCGTAACTTAGATACACGACGGCATACACGTCGGCGACAGCGTACACGGTATCAACGTCGAACAGCAGGTCGATGCCGGAGAAGAAACCGTCGCGGTCGAAATCCGAGAACAGTTCGACGTCGGCCGTATAGAACCAGAAATCCGTATTCGGCGTATTCGCAGTACTTGCCGTACTCGAACTCTTCGCGGCAGATTCTTGCTGCTCCTTGCTGCGTATGGGCTTGCCGCGGTTACCTGTCAGCGTAAGCGCCTTGTGCTCGTTGCGTGTGGTCTTCCTTTCCGCTATCGCGCCACTCGGCCCCGCAACGCCCTGCGACGTGATACTGATTCGAGTCTCGTCGTCAGCGGTTGTTTGCGCCTGAGTTGCTGCTGCAAGCAGCAACATCGTTGCAACGAAAAGCGGCTTGTTTGTCCATTTGAATTTACGCATGTCCCTACCCTCTGTTTGCTTACAGTGTCATTAGAAGCCCGGGACACTGAATCGATGCTGAACCTGTGGGCATCGAACGGCGCGCGTGCGAACATGTTCAGCTTGCGTTCAAAAAAGCCACCCATGCGTTCATCAGCGGTTCAGAAATCTACCGACGAACATGCCGGCAAAGCCGTCGCGTGGCTGATGCTCGGCATCACCGCGGGCCTGTTTCTCGACCTGTGCGCGAAGGAATTGCTGCGTACTTATGCCCTGCAACAATTCATATTGCTGCGCAGCCTGATCTCGATTGCGATATTGCTGGCCATCGCACCGCGCTTCGGCGGCTTCAGATCGCTCCGCACGCAGCAGAAGGCGTGGCACCTTCTAAGGACGGTGCTCGCTGTCGGGGCGATGTTCGGGTTCTTCTACGGGCTGTCGAAAATGCCGCTCGTCAATGCGTTTACCCTCGGCTACACGGCGCCGCTCATGATGACGGCGCTGTCAGCGGTGTTTCTCAAGGAGCATGTCGGGTGGCGCCGCTGGGGAGCGGTCGGGCTGGGCTTTGTCGGCGTACTGATCATGCTACGGCCGGGCGGGGGCGAGTTCAGCTTCCCGGCGCTCGCGGTACTCATTGCGGCATTCTGTTATGCCTGCCAGGCGATTACCGCGCGCAAACTGTCGTCCAGCGAATCGACGCTGGCGTTGTCCTTATACGTCCTGTTGGGTCCCATGATCGTGTCATTGGGGCTCGTCGGCAATTACGACTGGCTTGATCCGGATGCGATCGGCTGGATTCTGCTGACCGGCGCGGGGGCCTGCTCAGTGCTGGCCTGGGTCGGCTTCGTAAACGGCTACCGTGCTGCATCGCCCGCCCTGCTCGCGCCGCTCGAATACACCGGGCTCGTCGGCGGAGCAATCGCCGGTTACGTATTCTGGAACGAGGTACCGGACCGCTGGGTTGTGGTCGGCGCGATGATCATCATCGCTTCCGGCCTGTTCGTCGTTTACCGCAGCAACGACACAGCTGCGAAAGAAATGACGCCAAATAGACCAGTTGGCTAGTTGACGTCTCCAGCGACAAGTCCAGCGACCTGCGCCGGGGTTACATGCAATGCCTCTGCAACCTTGTCGAAAAAATCGACCTCGAGCACGCTGACCGACTGATCGCTGCGGAACACGTCCGCCAGCGCCTGGATAGTCTCGGCCCGGTGCGCATCGGACATCTTCTTGTAAACACTGTTGAGGTACTTGACCAGGGTCGCTTCGGCGTAAAGCTCGGCGCGCGCCGCTACGCGAATGTCCGCCGAGCTGAAATCGTCACCGGTATGCTGTTTGAGGATTTCCTGGATTCGCTCTACTTCAGCCGCCTGGATATTGATATCGGCGTCCGCCGCTCTCGCAAGCGTCATCAGTAGCACTTCCTTGAAAAGTTCGTTCTGATGCTCTTCGCTGACTTCCGAGCCGCCGAAGATAGACAATACGTACTTGAGATCTGCGATCGCCATTTTGTTCTCACTCTTGGTTTTGTTTTGTGGCTGCGGTTCCCACGTCGCAGGCAAGCACCGAAGTATACACGGCATTAACTGACGGATTCATGGCCAGGCAAGCGCCGGGCCATTCGTCGGTCCCTAAGTGGGCCAACAATAATAACCTACTATTCCGGCTGATTTGAAGGCGTTTTTGAGAGTAAATTTTTCCTTGTAATTTATCGGTTTACGAGACATATTTGCCGTGGGCAAACAAATGAAAGGAGGTGATCCATGTCTCGTGGGATAACAAAGGTATCTAGGAAGCCGTTGGGTCTGACGCGAAAGATGGAGCACCGCTGCACACGTCGCTAACCCTCCTTTTCAGATACAGAATCTCACGGAAAGCCGCAGCAATGCGGCTTTCTTTGTTTCCGGGACTACTCCTCTTCGCTTGCCGGGCGCCGGTGCACAACACCGTCGTATACACGACTCACGTCGCAACTGAGCAGTTCACTCAGCAGTTCTCCGTGCTTCTGGTAGCCGCCGCCGTTCGCGTAAAGGTCGTAGTCCTTTCCCATGTCGGTGTGACTGTTGTAGGCATTGACCATCTTGAAATTGTAATCCGCATCGTCAACGCCATACGCCGGGAACATCACCCACGCACTATTGTGGTATCCCTGCTCCACCGTGTATGCCGTCCAGGCATCGATGGCGGTGAAGACTTCATCCATTCCCTTGCCTTCCCTGACCTTGCAATCCGTAAACGTCAGCACCAGGTTGTCGGTCGCTTCGTTTTCAGCGGGCGCCTTGACCTGCATCGTGGCGAAATTACTGTGGCTGTCGCAGGTCAGAACCCTGGCGAATGCGGCCGCGTTTTCACCCCCGTCGATCCTCCAGTTGTCGTGGCCTGCTCCCATCGCTTCGGCCGTCGCCGTTGAGCCGAGCCAGCCCACCTGGAACGTCTCGCCCCCGAAGTAGTTCGGAGTGATGGTCATGGCGAAGTAAGTATGGTCGTCCTGCTCGTCCATGTACTCGTTCCAGCTGGCGATAGCCTTGTCGAGATCGGCCGGACCCTGGCCGTCGTTGTACTTGCAGGTATAGGTTTCGACCGGATAAACGACGGGCGCTGCGCTCTCTTCCTGTGCCCATGCGCTCGTCATTCCGAGCAAGACAGTCACGGCAAGCGGTATTGCAGGAGCATTTTTCATTTTGTTATCCCCCCAGGATTGTCTCCACCGCCCGGTCTCGGGCCGGATGCACATCAGTATAGCCGATCCGTCACTGCCCGCAGCGAGACGGGGACTAGAGCATTTCAGCGAGTGCGCGCAGAAGTTCATCGATCTCTGCGATGCTGTTGTAGTGTACGGGCCCGACGCGAACCGCCCCGCCGGTCTCGTACAACCCGAGGCTCTTCACGACTTCGACCGCGTAGTTGTGACCGTTCCACACGAAGATATTTTGCTGCGCCAGGGCTTGCGCAATGCTGGCCGGAGCGACTCGGGCGTGCGTGAACGACACCGTCGGCACGCGCCGATGCATTGCATCCGTTGCCGTGATGCCCTGCACCGTGACGCCGTCCAGCTGCATTAGCCCACCGATCAGGTGTTCCGCCACCGACTTCTCATACTCGAAAAGAAAGTCCATTGCCGCATGCAACGTTCGGCGCCGACCGTCGAGATGCGACCAGCTATCCAGATGCCCGTCCGCCATCGTCTCGCCGATCCATGCAAAGTAGTCGATCGCAGCCGCTACGCCCGCGAAATCCTCGTGGCTCTGGGTACCGGTCTCGAAACTGCCGGGAATCTCGCTCGGCGCCGGCCGGACCTTGTACGGCTCGAGCTGCTCCATGATCTCGCGGCGGCCCCAGAGTATGCCCTGGTGCGGTCCAAAGAACTTGTACGCCGAGCAAACCAGGAAGTCGCAGCCGATCTGTTGCACATCGGTTGCAAGGTGCGGCGCGGACTGCACCGCGTCGATATAGGTGATTGCCCCGGCGTCGCGCGCCTTCTCGCAGATAGTAGCGACGTCATTGATCGTCCCGGTAAGGTTGCTCGCGCCGCCAACGCAAAGCAGCCGCGTCTTGTCGCTCAGCACCGCGTCGACGTCTTCGAGATCGAACTCGAAGGTTTCCGTATTGAACGGCAGCCACCTGACTTCCAGACCGAGGTCCCGCGCAAGCAGTACCCAGGGCCAGACATTGGCGTCGTGATCCATCCTCGACAATACGATTTCGTCACCAGGTTCGAACAGACGGCCGATCGAGCGCGAAATGTGCAGCGTGATCGTCGTCATGTTCTGACTGAATACGATCTCCTCGGGCGAAGGCGCATTCAGGAAATCGGCCATGGCGACGCGGGCGGAGTCGACGACCTGGCCGGCAGCCTCGGAAGACGCGAAGCCGCCGCCGAGATTGGCGCTCTTGTACAACAGGCAATCGGACATCGCGTCGGCGACGCTGGCTGGCACCTGCGTGCCGGCCGGATTATCGAGGTAGATGCGACGAACACCGCCATCCGTGATCGCCAGCCCCGGAAACCGGGAGCGTACCGATTCGAGATCGAATTGCATGAATTAGTCCTGTGGTTTTCCGCCCCACTTCTCGCGGTGCGCGTCTTCTGCGCGCTGCCTGACCTTCGCATGCCTGCGTGACAGCAGGAGGGAATTCGGGTCACAAACGTTGGCCCTGATAATGCCAAGGTCGTTCGCGGCATCGAACAAACTGGGATACCAGCGTTCCCAGTTCGGCAACAAGGTCTCGACTTTTTCGCGCAGGGTCATAGCCCGAATGTAACCGAGCGATCCCTTCAAAACAACGAGAACGCCCTACTCTTCGAGCATATTGAGCGACAGGAGTGTCGCAAGAAGAATCACGCCGCCGGTCACGATCAGCTGTAACGAAGGCAGATTGCCGGTCGCTGCAGCCACGAGATCGTCAGGCATACCCAGCAACACCTTGTAAGCCGCAGCCAGCAATTCCGCAGCGGGTTTGAATGCAACCACACCTCCTGCGATGACGGCGGCAGGCAACGTAAGTCGCCGAATCAAAAGCTTGCGCCTGATTCGTCGCACCACCCGTTCACTGAACCCGTCGTCAGCAATAGGCGCTGCGTCAAACATCGACTCGAGAAGCCGGTCCTGTGCGTCTTTGATTCTCTCAGCCATGTTGATGATCTTTGATGTCAAAACTCGTCCTGATCTTTTCTTTACCACGAAATATCACGGATTTCACCGTGCCGACCGGCATTTCCGTCGCGTCGCTGATCTCGCGATGTGACAGCCCGCAGGCGTAGGACATAATCATGATCGCCCGCTCCTCCTCGGTCAGCACCGCCAGCAACTTGTCCAGGTCGCTGACCTCGTGTGACTGGACGGTGTAAGTGCGTGACTCCGCCTCGGACACGTGCCCAACCTGTTCCAGGATCTCTGCATAACGTTTCGACTTCCGTTTCGACTGCAGGAACGTCGTGTAAGCGACCTTCAGCAGCCAGCCGATAAACGATCCCCGGCCCGAAAAAGTATGCAGTTTGTCCCAGGCATGCATGAAACAGTCCTGCGACATGTCGTCCGCGGTCGCAATGTCGCCCGTCAGCTTGCGCAGGAAATTCCGCACCTGCGACTGGTGGCGACGCACCAGCTCGCCGAAGGCGGCCGCATCCTGCCTGGCTACCGCTCTGGCGACGAGCTGATGATCTTCGCTCCGTGTCAACGTCGGCGGCCGGCTAGTCCCGATCCGCGAAGCGGTGCAGGATCATGTACGCCACGCCGATCGCAAACGGAAAGGCAGCACCCGCCAGTGTGCCCCGCAGCGCCTCGGGCTCCGGTATCGCGAAGCCGATCATCGCGAGGCCTACTGCAATAGCAAGCCAGATGACACCCAGCCTGAAGTCCTTGTCCTTGGGCGCTTTCGGGTTGCCGAGCCGGTCAATGATCTCCGGGCTCAGCTCCTGTCCCTTGTCCAGCGCATGCCGAATGGTCTCCTGCATGTCGCTTCTTCCCCGGTATCGGAACCAGAAGAAAACAGCTACCAGAATGACTGGCCCGATAACGGCCGCAAATCCTATCCACTCACCTGTCACGATCTTGTCTCCAGTTTGTTCATCGTCTGCATCAGCAGTCTTCACCCTGTAGATGACGCGCGAGGCCGAATTGGATGCAACAAAATAAACTCATGTTTTTATTGATATAAATATAGCGTTGGACTCAATAACTGCAGCACCTGCCGGTCATATGAGAGGCGTTGGCGGTCAACCAAGCAGAAGAGGCGGCGTTGTAACTGTTGTGAGCTGCCATCAGACTATCGCAAGGAGCCAGCGTGAGTATGAAAAAAGCTGTCATTGCCGCCAACCGCTTCGGGCTCGGCGCGCGTCCCGGCGATCTCGAGCGAGCCGCGCGTAACCCGGAGGCCTGGTTGCTGGACCAGCTGTCGGGACCGTCGCGGCTGCCGGCCGAGATCCGTGCATTACCGGATTCGGCAAGCGTACTCGTTGAAGTTCGGGACGTTCGTCGCAATCAGCGTCAGATGAAGAAGGACGGCGACGATCCCGCTCCCGATATCGTCGAAAAGTACGGGCGAGTGATGCGCAGGCACTATCTCGATCAGACTGCAGCACGCTATCGCACGGCGGCCCGATCGGATACGCCGTTTCACGAGCGGCTCGTGCATTTCTGGTCGAACCACTTTGCGGTCTCGGCGGACAAACAGCCGATGCCGGCCATTGCCGGCCTGTACGAGAACGAGGCGATACGGCCCAACGTGAGCGGCAAGTTCGCCGACCTGTTGCTTGCCGTCGAAAAACACCCCGCCATGATCGTATACCTCGACAACCAGCGGTCGATAGGACCGAATTCGACACTCGGCAAGCGCGCGAACCGGCGGCGCAAAGACCAGCAGTTCGGCCTCAACGAGAACCTCGCACGCGAGATTCTCGAATTGCACACGCTGGGTGTCGACGGCGGGTACACGCAACAGGACGTCACGACATTCGCACAGGTGATTACCGGCTGGTCGATCGGCGGCGCCAACGATCGCGGCCGTTTCGCTGACGGCGATCCGGGCAGGTTCGAGTTCCGTGACATAATTCACGAGCCGGGTGCACGCACGGTCCTGGGCCGCAAATACGCGCAGTCCGGCGTCGGGCAGGGCGAGGCCGTGCTGCGGGACCTCGCGGTGCATCCCTCCACCGCCCGCTTCCTGTGCAGCAAGCTGGCTCGTCACTTCGTTTCGGACGAGCCGCCGGCCATCCTCATCGACACCCTGACGGAAAGCTATCTGCGCAGCGGCGGAGACCTGGCGGCCGTTTACGAAACTCTGCTGGGCGACGACGAAGCCTGGTCCACGACACGGGCCAAGTACAAGACGCCACACGACTTCGTCATTTCGACGCTGCGCGCTTTCGACCACGTGCCGGAACGACCGCAGTTCATCGTCGGCGCGCTCGACCTCATGGGGCAGACACCTTACCGCCCCGGATCGCCGGCGGGTTGGCCGGATACGGCGCAGCAATGGGGGGGAGCAGACGCGCTGTACAAGCGAATCGAGTGGTCCAATACCGTGGCGCGTGTCGTCGGGTCTCGTGTCAACCCGGTGCAACTGGGCGACGCGGTTCTCGGATCGTCGTTCAATCCGAAAACTCGCAAGGCGGTATCGCGCGCCGAGAGCCTGACACAGGGCATCACGCTGTTCCTCGCGTCACCTGACTTTCAAAGGAGATGAGCATGTTGAATCGCAGAGACATGTTCAAGCTGTTCGGCGTCACAACCGCCGCAGCCTGCATGCCGCGGCTGGCGTTTGCGGCGGCAGAGACAGACGCTCGTTTCGTACTTGTCGTTTTGCGCGGTGCGGTCGACGGACTGGCGCTTGCGGCCCCCTACGCGGACCCGGACTACGAACGCGTTCGCGGCGAACTCGCGATACCGCGACCGGGAAAGGCCGGCGGTCTGCTTGCACTGGACGGCCTGTTCGGGCTGCATCCGTCGCTTGCCGGGCTCTACGAGCGCTACCGAAAGAACGAGGCGCTCGTTGTTCACGCAACGGCGAGCCCCTATCGAGAGCGGTCGCATTTCGATGGCCAGGACATTCTCGAGAATGGCGCCGCAAGCGTCGGCGCGCTACGCGACGGCTGGCTGAACCGCGCCCTCGCGCCGATCGCCGGAGATACGGAACTCGCCATTGCGCTGGCGCAGAACACGCCCCTTGTATTGCGTGGCGATCAGTCCGTAACCAGCTGGGCGCCGTCGAGGCTGCCCGACGCGGATGACAGCACGATCGCTCGCCTGCAGCGGCTGTATG
This sequence comes from uncultured Woeseiaceae bacterium, assembly GCA_945788625.1. Lineage (GTDB taxonomy): Bacteria > Pseudomonadota > Gammaproteobacteria > Steroidobacterales > Woeseiaceae > UBA1847. The sequence continues at coordinate 65,107 of CALZMQ010000016.1, read as the reverse complement.
CCGACGACGAATTCTTCGCAAAGCGCCTCGAGCAGGCCCTGAACTCACAGCAAATTGCCGGCGGCATGGGCAGCATGGCGGATACCCGGCCACGCGGCAACGAGGCACAGCAATTCGGCGAACTGATGCGCTCGGCCGCCAGATTCCTGACGGCGCCCGACGGGCCCCGCATAGGCGTCCTCGAACTGGGCGGCTGGGATACGCACGCGAACCAGGGTAATACCAGCGGCGCGCTCGCAAATCGTTTCGAGGCGCTGGACAATGGCATCGCGTATTTGCGAGAGGGCCTCGGCACGACCTGGGACGATACCGTGGTCGCGGTCGTCACGGAGTTCGGCCGAACTGTCCACGTGAACGGTACCCGCGGTACGGACCACGGTACGGCGACGGCGGCCGTCCTTGTCGGAGGAGCCGTCAACGGCGGACGTGTCATCTCCGACTGGCCGGGACTGGCGCGAAAAAATCTCCTCGCCGGTCGTGACCTGATGCCGACGACGGACGTCCGCAGCGTCTTCAAAGCAGTGCTCCAGGAACACCTCGAACTGCCCGCCGGCTTTGTCGAGCGCACTGTTTTTCCGGACAGCAGCAGCGCGCCCGCGCTCGAATACCTGGTGACGGTCTAGACCCGGGCTGCAATGCCGCACTATTGCTCGTGGCCAGGCCGGGCGCACTGTGCGTGCGCACTGTTTTTGCCGCGATCAGCGAAAACGGCGCTGCAGCTTCTCGAGCTCCGCGGCACCCGGATTCAGGTCTTCGAACTTCAATTTTGAAAGCGGCGTGTCGGCGTTGTGCATGAGCTCATGCATTTCTTCGCGCGACTCGTTCACGTACAACAGGCCGGTGGTGATTTCGCCCGCATTGAATCGGTCACGCAGGAATTTGAACGCGGACGCCCTGCTCGTTGGATCGTAGCCCTCGTCGACTTTTCGGAGCACGATCGTATCGCCGCCGTGCAGATGTATCGGCATTGCCTCACCCTCGGCGTAGGCAGCCTTTATTTCCTCTGACGGATGCACGTAATCGATATTCACGACGTGGTGGTAGAACTCTCGTGTATGCGCGTAGCTCTTGGTCGAACCTTCGTGATCGTTGAACGTCACGCAGGGGCTGATGATATCCACCAGTGAAAAGCCGCTGTGCAGCAGCGCGCCCTTCAGCAGGGGCACGAGCTGCTCCTTGTCGCCGGAGAAACTGCGCGCGATGTAGGTGGCGCCCAGGCTCAGCGCGGTGCTGACGGGATCGATCGGTTCCTGCTGATTCGGCATGCCCTTCTTGGGCAGGGAACCGATGTCGGCCGATGCCGAGAACTGCCCCTTGGTCAGCCCGTAGACGCCGTTGTTCTCGATGACATAGCACATGTTCAGATTGCGGCGAATGGCGTGCACGAATTGGCCGACGCCGATGGACAGCGAATCGCCGTCGCCCGACACCCCGATGTACATGAGGTCCCTGTTTCCGGCGTTTGCGCCCGTGGTCACCGATGGCATGCGGCCGTGCACGGAGTTGAAGCCGTGGGACTGGCTGACAAAGTAAGCGGGCGTTTTCGACGAACAACCGATGCCGCTCATTTTCGCCAGCATGTGAGGTTCGACGTTCAGTTCGAAGACCGCCTGTATGATTGCGGCCGTGACCGAGTCATGACCGCATCCCGCGCACAAGGTGGAAACGGCGCCCTCGTAGTCGCGCGACGTCAGTCCGAGTTCGTTTTTCGGCAGGCCGGGATGAGAAACCCTGGGTTTTGCTATATAGGTCATCGTCGTTTTCCCCGTCTCAGGCCGCACGCCCTTTGGCGATTTCCTCGAGTACTTTCTCGACAACGAAACCCGCGTTAATCGGCATGCCGTTGTAGTGCAACAGCGGTACCAGCTTGTTCTGGTCCGCGTCGATGTCGTTGATCAGCAATGTTCGGAATTGTGCATCGCGGTTCTGCTCGACGACGTAAACGACCTCGTGCTGTTCGATAAACGAGCGCACCGCCTCGGTAAACGGAAACGCCTTTACACGGCAGTAGTTCAGACCGATATTCCGCGCCTCGAGGCGGTCCAGTGCCTCTTTGCATGCGCCGTCGCCGCTACCGTACGTCAGGATCGCCGCCTTGTTAAACTTGGAGTAGCGAATTTCGGCCTCCGGCACCATGTTGCGCGCCGTCTCCCACTTCACCAGCAGGCGGTCGACTACTTCCTGGTACTCGTCGGAGTCCTCCGTGTACCCGCCCAGCTTGCTGTGCCCGGAGCCGCGCGTGAAATAAGCGCCCTTCGGGTGCTCGCCCGGCAGCGTGCGATACGTGATTCCGTCACCATCCACGTCGAGGTAGCGGTAGAACTTGTCCATCTGTTCGAGTTCTTCGGCGCCGAGCACCTTGCCGCGATCCGGTACGTAGTTTTCGTCCCATTCGAGCTCCGGCACCATCCAGTCGTTCATGCCGATGTCCAGGTCCGACAACACCATGATTGGCGTCTGCAGGCGCTCCGACAGGTCGAATGCCAGGGGTGCCATGTAGAAACACTCCGCCGGATCTGCGGGAAACAACAACACGTGCATGGTGTCACCATGCGATGCATAGGCGCAGCTGACGATGTCGCATTGCTGCGTGCGCGTCGGCATGCCCGTCGACGGCCCGGTTCGCTGCACGTTGAATATCACGGCGGGTATCTCGGCGTAATACGCGAATCCGATGAACTCGCTCATCAGCGAGATACCGGGACCACTCGTGGGCGTGAACGATCGGGCACCGACCCAGTTCGCTCCGAGCACCATGCCGATGGCCGCCAATTCGTCTTCCGCCTGAATGATGCAGTAAGTGCGCTTCTCGGTTTCGGGGTCTACCCGATATTTGGAACAGTAGGTGCGGAATGCGTCCATCAACGACGTCGACGGCGTGATCGGGTACCAGGCGCCGACGGTCGCCCCGGCGTAAACGCATCCCAGGCCTGCGGCCGTGTTGCCGTCGATGACTATATGCCCCTTCGTCGCGTCCATTCTCTCTACGTGTACGGGCAACGGGCAGGCAAAGTGTTCTCTCGCGTAATCGTGACCCAGTCTGATCGCTTCCATGTTCGACGCGATCAGGTGTTCCTTCGCCGCAAAGGTCTCCTCCAACAGGGCCGTAATGACATCAAGATCGATATCGAGCAACGCAGCGATCGCCCCGACATAGGCAATGTTCTTCATCAGGATTCGAGCTCGCGCCCCGTCGAAGCGCTCGTTGCACATTCTCGACAGCGGAATTCCGATCACCGAAATGTCGTCGCGATTCAACAATGCGCTCCGCGGCCAGGTCGAGTCATAGATCAACCAGCCACCCGGCACAACTTCAGCCATGTCCCGCGCATAGGTCTGGGCATTCATCGCAACCATGACGTCCACGCGATTGGACCGTGCATGGTAACCATCGCCCGTAACGCGGATTTCGTACCATGTCGGCAAGCCCTGGATGTTGGACGGGAAATAGTTCTTGCCGACAACCGGCACGCCCATACGAAAAATCGACTTGCGCAGCAGGCCGTTGGCGCTCGCGGAGCCGGTTCCGTTAACCGTGGCTATTTTAATGACGACGTCGTTTACTGCGGCCACGGCAGCGTCCTCTACGCGCCCGATCCGCCAGCGGCGGTCGTGGGTTGCTCATCACTCGCTTCGTCGCTCGCGTACGGAATGAGAATCGTGGACTTCTGCATATCCCATGCGCCGGTCGGGCAGCGCTCGGCGCAAAGGCTGCAATGCACACACAGGTCTTCATCCTTGACCATCACGCGGGACGTTTGTGGCAAACCGGCGGAAACATAGAGCGTCTGTTCATGATTGTCGGCAGGCGCTGAGAGTCGCGTGCGCAATTCCGATTCCTCGCCATTGTCCGTGATCGTCAGGCAGTTCACCGGGCAAATGTCGACACAGGCGTCGCATTCGATACACAGCTTTTCGGTAAACACCGTCTGCATATCGCAATTCAGGCAGCGCTCCACCTCTTCGATAGTTTGCTCGACGGTGAACCCGAGTTCGACTTCTATATTGAGTTTCTTGAATCGTTGCTTGAGATCGACGTGCGGCATCAGGCGCCGCGCCGCCGGATTGTAATCGTTGGAGAAACTCCACTCGTGCATGCCCATTTTCTGGCTGGCGAGGTTCAGCCCCATCGGCAGGCGATCTTCGATGTCTTTGTCGTGGCAATGTTTGTGTATCGAAATGGCTGCCTGGTGGCCGTGTTCCACGGCCCAGATGATATTCTTCGGGCCGAACGCGGAATCGCCGCCGAAGAACACGCCCTTGCGCGTACACATCATCGTCGTCTCATCGACGACAGGACAATCCCATTCATTGAATTCGATGCCGATATTGCGCTCTATCCATGGGAAGGCATTGTCTTGTCCAATAGCCAGTACGACATCGTCGCAAGGTATGAACTTCTCGCCGGTTACCGTGCCGCGGTCGATTCGGCCCTTCTCGTCGACGTTGTACTCCATCAACTCGAATCGCATCCCGACGAGTTTGCCGTCTTCGATGACGAATTCCCTGGGCGAATGATTGACGAGGATCTCCACCTCTTCTTCTTCGGCATCTTGGAGTTCCCAGTCCGACGCCTTGAAGAATCCGCGCGGTTTACGCGCCATGACTTTGACGTTTTCGGCACCGAGCCGTAACGAGGATCTGCAGCAGTCCATCGCCGTGTTGCCGACGCCGATGATAAGGACGTTCTTGCCGACGCTCTTTGTATGCTCGAACGCTATGGACTCCAGCCAGTCGATGCCGATGTGTATGCGATCGGAATCGTAGCGGCCCGGAATCTCCAGGTTCTTCCCGCGCGGCGCTCCGGTACCGACGAAAACGGCATCGAAGCCATCATCGAGCAGTGCTTTGAGACTCTCGATGCGGTGGTTCAATTTCAGGTCGACGCCCATGTCGAGGATGTAGTCGATTTCTTCGTCCAGGACCTTCGGCGGCAGGCGGAACTGAGGAATATTTGTGCGCATGAGGCCGCCCGTGGTGTCGAGCGCCTCGAAGATCGTAACGTCGTACCCGAGTGGCCGCAGATCGTTTGCGACCGTCAGTGATGCGCATCCGGCGCCGATCAGCGCGATCTTCTTGCCGTTGCTGTTATCCGGGGCCCTGGGCAGCCGGTCCCTTATGTCGTCGCGATGATCGGCAGCAACGCGCTTGAGACGGCAGATTGCAACCGGCTTTTCCTCGACGCGGCCACGTCGGCAGGCGGGTTCACAGGGACGGTCACAGACGCGGCCGAGAATCCCCGGGAACACATTCGATTTGCGATTCTCCATGTACGCATCGCTGAAGCGCCCCTGGGCGATCATGCGTATATACGCAGGTACATCGGTGTGAGCGGGACAACCCCACTGGCAGTCCACGACCTTGTGGAAGTAATCGGGGTTGCTGGTATCTGTTGGCTTCATTCAGATGACAGACCGGTCTGGTCCCTGGTGGCCGGTATACATTGGGGTCCCGTTATTGGGCGCTAGCATAACGGGATCGGAGGGAAAGTAAACAGTTTCGGCGGGTCTCAGCGCGCGCGCGAAAACTCCAGGCGCCGGCCGGCTGTGTTTCCGAGGAGACGCCCGTTGCGGTACACAACTTCGCCGTTGATGATCGTGGTGTCGATCGTCGCCGAAAACTCGTGGCCCTCGAAGGGTGACCATTGGCACTTGCTCAACAGGTTCGACCTGGAAACCGCGTGAGGCGTACCCGGATCGACAAGCACGAGATCGGCGAACCAACCTTCACGAACGTACCCGCGCTGACCCACTCCAAACAGGTCCGCGGGCGCATGGCACGCGCGATCGACAAGTAACTCGACACTGATCTGGCCGTCCGCGACGAGATCGAACAAGGTCAGCAAGGCGTGTTGCACGAGCGGCAGGCCGGCCGGCGCCTTGAAATAGCTGGCGGACTTCTCCTCGGCTGTGTGCGGCGCATGGTCCGTTGCAATCACGTCGATTCGCCCGTCGTTCAGCGCCGCTAACAACGCTAGCCTGTCTCTGGCGCTCTTGATTGCCGGATTGCACTTGATTCTCGACCCGAGCTCTTCGTAGCGGGATTCGTCGAACCACAGGTGATGCACGCACACCTCAGCGGTAATGCGCTTTTCGGAACGGTGTGCCCTCGAGAACAGGTCCATCTCGATGGCGGTCGTCAGGTGAAGAATGTGCAGCAGGGCGTCGTGGCGCGTGGCGAGATCGACGGCCAGTTTCGAAGACGCGATACAGGCTGCCGCCGACCGAATGTTCGGGTGCTCGGCAAACGGCACGTCTTCCCCGAATTCGGCACGCGCTTTCGCTTCGTTTTCCCAGATCGTGGGAGAGTGCTCGCAATGCGTGACGACCATGACCCTCGCGTGCTCGAACAACTTCTCCAGTACATCGGGATCGTCGACCAGCATGTCGCCCGTCGAGGCCCCCATGAATGCCTTGATACCGCAGGCCTCACCTACCTGCAGCGCCTTGACCTCCTCGATGTTGCCGTTGGTCGCGCCGAAGTAGAACCCGTAATTTGCCGTGCAGCGACCTTCCGCAATGCCATATTTGTCGGCGAGCGCCTGCCGTGTCGTCGTCTGCGGACTGACGTTCGGCATGTCCATGAAGCTCGTTATTCCGCCTGCGGCCGCCGCGGCCGATTCCGTCGCAAGGTCGCCCTTGTGGGTCATTCCCGGCTCGCGAAAATGCACCTGGTCGTCGATCATGCCGGGCATCAGGTACTTGCCCGCGGCATCGATGACGTCCACGCCTTCCGGGGCCGTCACGCCTGATCCGATGCGGGCGATCCTGGCACCCTCGACCAGCACATCCACATCGCGCACCTGTCCCTCATTCACAAGGCGTGCATTGGTAATCAGCAAGCTGCTCAACGGGTCATGCCCCTTCTGCATCGATTCGCGTCGTCAGTACGACAAGTGGCCTGCATTATGAAAGGGTCAGGCGTTGATTACCATGGCAACCATCAAGCACACTTTGCGGCGGGCCGCGCGGTGTGCGATAACCGACCTCGTGACCACCGTATCGCTGTGCAATGAACCCTGCTGAATACCTCGAAATGATTCGTGACGCGAAAGTCTATGACGTCGCGGTCGAGTCGGCGCTGGAGCAGGCCGTCAACCTGTCGGCCCGCCTGAACAACCGTATCCTGATGAAACGCGAAGACCTGCAGCCCGTGTTTTCGTTCAAGTTGCGCGGTGCGTACAACAAGATCGCGAACCTCGAAGCGGCCGAGCTTGCGCGCGGTGTCATCTGCAGCTCCGCCGGGAATCACGCCCAGGGTGTCGCGCTGGCAGCACGCGAGCGAGCGGTGCGCGCGGTAATCGTGATGCCCGTCACCACACCCACGATCAAGACGGACGCGGTTCGGGCGCTGGGCGGCGACGTCGTACTGCATGGCGACGCTTACGACGACGCGTACGCGCACGCGCGCGCGTTGGCAGCAAAGGAAGGCCTGGTTTTCATTCATCCGTTCGACGACCCCTACGTGATCGCCGGACAGGGCACGATCGGCGCCGAGATTTTGCGTCAGGAAGACGGCGACATCGATGCGATTTTCGTACCCATCGGCGGCGGCGGGCTGATCGCCGGCATCGCCACCTGGGTGAAGCATCATCGGCCCGGCATACGTATCGTCGGAGTCGAACCGCAGGATTCGGCGGCGATGAAAGAGTCTCTTGCTGCAGGCGAGCCCGTGACACTCGAGCACGTCGGCATATTCGCCGACGGCGTGGCCGTTCGCCGGGTGGGCGATGAGACGTTTCGCCTGTGCCGGCAATTCGTCGATGAAATCATCACCGTCGACACCGACCAGATTTGCGCCGGTATCCAGGATATTTTCGAGGATACGCGGTCAATCGTCGAACCCGCCGGCGGCCTGGCCGTGGCGGGAGCGAAAAAGTACGTCGCCGAGAACGGCATCGTCGGGCAGACCCTCGTGACGATCAGCTGCGGCGCCAACGTCAACTTCGACCGTCTGCGGCACATTGCCGAACGCGCCGCCATTGGCGAGCAGACCGAGATGTTGCTCGCAGCAGAGATTCCGGAAGAACCCGGCAGCTTCAGGCGCTTCTGCGAGGCTGTCGGGCGCCGCGGTATCACCGAGTTCAATTACCGCTATGCGGATCAGAAAAAGGCTCATATATTTGTCGGCATCCAGCTCAGCAACGGAATGACGGAACGCATCGAACTCATCGGGCAATTGCGCGAGGCGGGCTTCCCGGTCGAGGACCTGAGCGATAACGAAATGGCCAAGTTGCATGTTCGTCACATGGTCGGCGGACGCTCGCCGGCCGTGAGCAACGAACGCATGTTTCGCTTCGAATTCCCGGAGCGTCCCGGCGCATTGCTCGACTTCCTGAACGCAATCGGGACCGACTGGAACATCAGCCTGTTTCACTATCGAAACCACGGCTCGGATCACGGCCGCATTCTCGCCGGCATCGACGTACCGCAGGAAGAAACGGACGAACTCGAGGCGCATCTTCGGGAACTCGGCTACCCGCACTGGGAAGAGAGCGACAATCCGGCCTACGCGATATTCCTTTCCTGACGTGTCAGGCTCTTATTCCTTTTGGATTGCAACCATTCCGCGAGCTGGCGCATCAAATATCCGTACATGCAGAAAATCAGCTAATAACCCAGGGGAATAATCGTGGCATTCAGCAAGTTTGTGGTTTTGATTTGGGCGGGCCTGCTGGCAACGGCCACCATGGCCGGTGAGCAGCACCGGACACGCATCGCGATCGATGTCGACGAAAGCGGCGACGGACAGGTAGCGACGCAACAAACATTTACCTTCGACAGCCATGACGAAGGATTCGAGCTGCAGGACATGGCTGTCGGGGAAGTGCGGACGCTGACCGATGCCGACGGCAATATGGCGAACGTGACGCGCACCGAGAGCGGATTCGAGTTCGACCTGGACGGCAAGACTATCGAACTCGCAGAACTGCATGAAATCGCAGGCCTGCATGGCGAGCACGAGATACACATTGACCCTGCAGTATCCGACGTCGTCGTGGTCGACGCGGCAAAGAAAGTCAGGATCATCAAGACCGGTGACGCCGACGACGTGACGGTCATCGCGGACCACGAATTTGATATCGACGATGTCGCCGGCGTTCACGGCGTGCGCGAGGTCCGGATCATCAGGAAAGAGGTTGACGTAACAAACTAACCATCCCTTATGCTGTTTGTTTCGTAGCGACTGGCGGTGGCTATTGCCACCGCCTTTTTTTCATCACCACATTTCCCGCATGCGCGCGCCTACGTCAATGTGCTTGTCCGAGCGTACGGTAAAGCGCCCGGACTCCGCCTCCGGTCTGCCGCGAAATTCTTTCTTCATGGTGGCCAGCAATGGCTCCGACATAAACCGGCTGCGGGCGCCGTAGACGTGCTTGTCACCGTTGCTGGGTCACGTGGTAACGCAGCGGGGCGAGCAGCGACAAGGACTGCTTCGCCCGCGTCATCGCTACGTACAGCAGCCGCCTTTCTTCTTCGATCATCTCAGGCTTGCCGGTCGCGAATTCGGACGGGAAGTTGCCATCCGATACATTCAGCACGAAGACGGCATCCCACTCCTGGCCTTTTGCCGAATGCACAGTTGACAGAATCAGGTAGTCCTCGTCCAGAAAAGGATCGCCGGCGAGATCGCCCGCGGCACTCGGCGGGTCGAGCGTCAGTTCGGTGAGGAATCGTTCGCGTGTCGGGTAGCGACCGGAGATCTGTTCGAGCTGCTCGAGATCCGCCTCGCGCGTATCGACGCCGTCATAAAGCCGCTCGAGCTGTGGCTGGTACCAGTGGCGTACCTGTGTCACCTGTGTCTGCCAACCGCGATCGGCGACCTCCACGGCAGACAGGGATTCCAGCATCGTGCAGAAATCGGACCATTCCCGTGCCGCCGCCGCTGGCGGCCGGAATTCGCGCAAAGACGATAGCGCGTAGCCGGCGGCCGTAACGTGTTCGAAGCATCGCCTGGCATTGGCCGGGCCCATCCCGGGAAGCAACTTCAGGACGCGATTCGCGGCAACCTCGTTTTTCGGATTCTCCGCCCATTTAAGGACCGACAACAGGTCCTTGACATGCGCCGCCTCGAGAAATTTCAAACCTCCGTATTTGACGTAGGGGATATTCCGGCGCAGCAATTCGATTTCCAATCGGTCGCTGTGATGCGAGCCGCGAAACAACACGGCCTGTTGCTTCAGCTCGATACCGAGTTCGCGATTTTTCAAAATCTCGGTGACGACGTATTCGGCCTCCGCATCGCCGTCCTCGACGGTGACGTAGCAGGGCCGCACGCCGTCCTTGCGGTCCGAAAACAGGTTTTTACGATACTGCCGGTCGCTTTCCGCGATCAGGCAGTTCGCGCTGTCGAGTATCGGCTGCGTCGAACGATAATTCTGCTCGAGCGTTATCACCTGCGCGGATGGCATGTACTGGTCGGGAAAACCGAGGATGTTCTCGACTTCGGCTGCGCGAAACGAGTAGATCGATTGCGCGTCGTCGCCGACGACCGTAACACCCGCGCCGTCGGGCTTGAGAGCGTTGAGAATCCGCGCCTGGACGAGATTGGTGTCCTGGTATTCGTCAACGAGCACGTGGTCGAACCAGGACCCGATCTCGGACGCAAACTCCGCTTCGGCCACCAGGTGACTCCAGTACAGCAGGAGGTCGTCATAATCGAGCGCCTGGCTCTGTTGCTTCCTTAGCACGTAGTACCTGAACAGTTCCGACAGCTCATCCGCCCAGTCGGAACACCATGGATAAGTGTCTTGCAGGATATCGCTCAAGGATTTCTGCGTGTTCACACAGCGCGAATAAATCGCCAGGCAAGTATCTTTTTTGGGAAAGCGTCGCGCCGTTCGCGTCAATTTTCGTTCGTGGCGCACGACATCCATGACGTCCGCCGCATCGCCCCTGTCCAATACGGAAAAACCCGGGTCAAGGCCCAGGTTGCGGGCGTAACGCCGTAGCAGGCGATTCGCGACGGAATGAAACGTGCCCGACCATGGCAGCCCGCCTGACGGCAGCGGCCGCGCCTGTGAATCCCGCGTCGTCGTCCGCACGATCGCCTCGACGCGACGTGTCATCTCCTGTGCCGCACGGCGCGTGAAGGTGAGCAGCAGGACGCGCTCAGGGCTGATGCCGGAGATCAGGAGATGCGCGACGCGGTGCGCGAGCGTCATCGTCTTGCCGGTGCCGGCGCCCGCAATGACGAGCAAGGGCCCGGCATGAAACCTTTTGCCATCGCTGGACTCACCGTACGCGGCGGCCAGCCGCTGCGCGGGATTCAGCGCGGCCAGGTGATCGACTTCCTGCTCTGCCTGCTGCACGGCAACCTCCCTGCGCAAATCTGTATTTTTATACAGTACTGGATGTATTTACAAGGTTGCTTGCAGAAATTCCTCGATGGCCGCGGCCAGCCCGGCGGGTGCTTCGAAATGCGGCATATGACCGGCGCCGTCAATCAGACGTAAGTTTGCGGCCGGGAACATCGCGGTCACCTCGCCCTCGTTGTCGATGAAGAACGTGCTGTCCGCGCCGGCGACCAGCAGGGTGTCGGCGCGTATCGCCCGCCAGCAGGCCTCCGCTTCCGCGCGCCGGTACAGCACCGGGTTCGGCAGCTTGTGGCGCGGGTCCGCGCGGAGCCGCACGACGCCGTCGGAACTCACCTCCGCCCATTCTGCTGCGACGAACATGGCTTCAGCCACGCCCATGCCGGGATGGCGTTTGCCGATGCGCCGTGCCAGCGCCGAGATGTCCGTATATTCGGAGAAACTCGTTCCGCTGGCGCCCATCTCGATCCAGGTGCGATAACGCTCGGGCGCTGCCGCCGGGTCCGAGTCGGTGAGGCCGAATCCTTCTATGTTGACCAACGCCCGCACTCGCTCAGGCATAGTCCCACCGAACAGCGACGCGACGTTCGCGCCCATACTGTGACCGATCAGTCGGATCGGATCCTGCGGCGAGTAGATTTCGAGCAGGGCGTGCAGATCGGCCAGGTAGTCCGGAAACCAGTAGCTGGCACATTCGCAGGAGGATCGGCCGAATCCGCGCCAGTCCGGCGCGACGATGCGCCATTCCCGCTTCAGCGCGTCGACAACGAACTGAAATGTGGACCCGGTGTCACCCCAGCCATGCAAGTACATGAGCAGCGGCGCGTCCGGGTCGCCCCACTCGTAAACGCAATACGTCGAGCCGCGAATGGAATATTCGCGCGTTGCACGGGTCACTTCCGGCCGGTAAATCGTCGCAGCGTTCATGGCGGCAATACTTGCACAAGTCTGTCGGGCATTGCATGCGCAACGCCCGCGGCGCTGCGCTTTTGAGCCAAGGTCGTGTATAAACGGTAGGAATTTCAACAACTACGTCGCGACCCACCTGAAGATTGACTGAATGACCTTCGAGATTGCACTGGTCCTGGGCATCCTGGCCATTTCGCTGGTACTTTTTATCAGCGAGGTCATTCGCATGGACCTCGTCGCATTGCTGGTCCTGGGCGCGCTCGCGGTTTTCGGCCTCGTCGATTCGACCGAGGCGTTCGCGGGCTTTAGCAACAGCGCCGTCATTACTGTCTGGGCCATGTTCATCCTGAGCGAAGGGCTCACGCGTACCGGAATCGCCGACATCATAGGCCGCCAGGTAATGCGCATCGGCGGCGCGCGCGAAATGCCGATGATCCTGGTCATCATGATTACCGGTGCCGTGCTGTCGGCATTCATGAACAACATCGGCGTCGCCGCGCTCATGCTGCCCGTCGTGGTCGGAGTCGCACGACGAACCCGGATTCCGGCATCGAGACTGCTGATGCCGCTCGCTTACTCGACCCTGCTGGGCGGCCTGATGACCCTGATCGGCACGCCGCCCAACCTGCTGATCGCCGAATCCATGCAGCAAAACGGCATCCCGCCGTTCGAGCTGTTCGATTTCACGCCGCTCGGTGGCGCGGTAATGGTTACCGGCGTGTTGTTTGTCGCGTTGCTGGGTCGACTCTTGCTGCCGAAAAAGCGCGCCGAAAAAGGTGGCAAGCACGTGAGTCAGCGCAGTCTTCGCGCGCGTTACAAACTCCAGGAACGCACCTTCATGATGCGTGTTCCGACCGATTCCATACTGGTCGGGAAGACGCTCGCGGAAAGCCGCATTGGAGCCTCCACGGGGCTGATCATCCTGTCGCTGATTCGTGATGGCCGCAGTGAGACGCTGCCGGGCCGTCAAACCGTGATCCGCGCGGGTGACGGCATCCTGGTGCAGGGCCGGCTCGACCAGTTCCGTGAACTCAGGCGCTGGAGCGACCTCGTCATCGAACGCGAGGCGCCGGTCCTCAAGTCGATGGTCGCCTCGAAAGTCGTGTACGCATCGGTGACGATCGCGGACGGGTCGCCGGTGGTCTCCGAACTGGTGCGGCACGCAGCGTTTCGCACGCGCTTCGACGTCGCCGTTGTCGGACTGCTGCGCCGGGACGCATATCGACTGACCAATCTTGCCTACATTCCTATCAAAGCCGGCGACAGGGTGCTGGTGCAGGGTGAGGTCGAGTCGGTGGCAGAGCTCGAAAAATTCCCGGACTTCAGCAGCGTGGAGATTTTCACGCCCGAGCAACTGGCCGAGAAATATCACGCCGACGAAAGGATGTTCGTCGTGCGGCTACCGAAACACAGCGGCCTGGCCGAGGAGACACTGCAGAAAAGCCGCCTGGCGGAGGTGTTCGATTTTCGCATCCTCGCCATCTTCCGCGACGGCGAACTCAATGTGATGCCGCGCGGCGACGAGGTTTTGCTGGGCGGCGACCTGCTCCTGATCGAAGGACAGCACGGCGACCTCGACGTTCTGCGAGGTCTGCAGGAACTCGATATCGACACCAAGGTCCCGGCGAACGTGTCCGCGTTCGAATCCGAACGACTTACGCTGATGGACGCAACGCTCGATCCGCGCAGCACGCTCGCCGGCAGGAGCGTCGGTGAGCTCAACTTCCGCGAGCGCTATGGCATCGAACTGGCCGGGATATGGCGGGAAGGTGAAACGGTAGGCACGGAACTCGCGGATGAACGCCTGCAGGTCGGCGACGCGTTGCTGCTGCTGGGCCCGCGCGATCGGCTGCAGCTATTGTCCTCGGATTCGGATTTCCTGATCCTGACGCCCCTTGGTCAGGAACCGCCGGACACGCGCCGTGCACCGCTTGCCGCTGCGATCATGTTCGGCGTCGTGGTCACCGTAATGCTCGGTTATGCGCCCATCTCCATTTCGGCGGTCATCGGCGGAACGATCATGGTGCTCACCGGCTGTCTCAACATGGAACAGGCCTATCGCTCGATCGACTGGCGCGCGATATTCCTGATCGCCGGCATGCTGCCACTCGGAACGGCGATGCAGGACACCGGAGCCGCCACGTACCTCGCGGGCCAGGTAATGAACCTCCTCGGCGAGGCCGGCCCGTGGCCGGTGATTATGGGCCTCTATGTCCTGACGGCTATGGCGACGATGATCATTCCGACGGCGGCACTGGTCGTGTTGATGTCGCCTATCGTGATTTCAGCAATGTCGGACATGGGCCTCTCCCCCGAGACGGCAATGATGGCCGTCGCGATGGCCGCCTCCGCGAGCTTCACGAGCCCGATCTCGCATCCAGCCAATATCCTGGTCATGGGTCCGGGCGGTTATCGTTTCATCGACTACCTGAAGCTCGGCGTTCCGCTCACCATCGTCGTGTTTATCACGGTCATGGTACTGCTGCCGATCATGTGGCCGTTGACCGCCGTGTGAGTTCCTTCGAATGTTCATAGATACAGAATCAGGCGTGCGAGGAGTGACAGGGTGACGGAAAAAATCGTAATCGCGGGCGCGGGACACGCCGCCGGCCAGGTTGTCGTCAGCTTGCGCCAGCTAAAGTTCGACGGACAGATCGTTCTCGTCGGCGACGAACCTCACCTGCCCTATCAACGGCCGCCGCTTTCGAAGAAATTCCTCGCCGGCGAGTTGCCGCCGGAACGCCTATACGTCAAACCCGCGAGCTTCTATGACGATCCTGGAATCGAGCTGCGGCTGCAGACGACGGTCACCGCAATCGACCGGAAGAAGAAGACCCTCGAGATCGACGATGGCGACGACATTCCCTATGACAAACTGGTACTGGCACTCGGAGCGAGTGTCAGGCAATTGCCGGTCGAGGGTATGGATCTGAAAGGCGTGCACTACCTGCGCAACATCGCGGACGTGGAGGGTATCCGTGACGAAATGGACATCGCCCGCAGGCTGGTCGTCATAGGCGGTGGCTACATCGGCCTGGAGGTTGCCGCCGTCGCACGTACGCAGCGTCTCGACGTAACCGTGGTCGAAATGGTGGATCGCGTCATGAGTCGCGCCGTGTCGCCTGAGATTTCCGATTTTTACCAGATCGAACACGCCAATCACGGCGTAAAATTGCGGCTCTCGACCGAAGTCGCAGCACTGCGCGGCAAGAAACGCGTGAAGAGCGTCGAGACCGCCGATGGCGAGAGTATCCCGGCGGACTTCGTCGTCGTGGGCGTCGGCATCACTCCCAATACGGCTCTGGCGGAGCAGGCCGGTCTCGAAGTCAGCAACGGTATACTGGTCGATGACCATTGCCGAACCGGGGACAGCGACATTTACGCTGTGGGCGACTGTACGTCGCACCCGAACGAGATCTTCGGGCGACAACTACGGCTCGAATCCGTGCACAATGCCGTCGAGCAGGCCAAAACAGCGGCAAGCAACCTGTGCGGCACAGACGCGCATTATTCGCAGGTACCCTGGTTCTGGTCTGATCAGTACGACCTGAAACTGCAGATTGCCGGCCTGTCGGAGGGGTACGACGACATCGTGATACGCGGCAATCCGGCCGAGAAATCTTTCGCCTGCCTGTACCTGAAAGAAGGGCAATTGATCGCCTGCGATGCCGTTAATTCGCCGCGCGAATTCATGCAGTCGAAACCGCTGATCGCGGCACATGCCGTGATCCCGGTTGAAACCCTGGCGGACACCGAAACGCCGCTGAAAGAGATGTTCGCCGGGCTTTGAGAAAGCCCGACGGCTATTCGCGGGATGCGCGCGCGTCGAGCTCCGCAGCCTCGAGATCGTCGTCGGCCAACTCGGCTTCGGGCATTTCGATGAGCAGGCGCCCTTCGACGGAAATCGGCCCTTCATCGACGGAGTAGGCGCGCGCCGACAGCGACTCTACGCCGTTCATTTTGAGTCCACGCAAAGAACCCGACCCGCCGGTTACCGCGGCCGTGCCCAGCGCGCCGGGTCCCGCGGTAGTGTCGCCCAGCCACATGCCCTTCCACTTGTTCGCGGAACTGCGATAGGCAGGAAATACGACCTCTCGCAGGAACGGCCAGTAGTTTTCGGACTGCTCGATGAACAGGCTGCCGCGGCCCGGCAAATAGATGTACCAGACACTGTCGGTCAATGCCTCACCGTGCAGCAGTCGCGTGCGCTCCGATCGCGACGAGAATTTGATACCGAGACCGGCGGTCTGGCTGCGTGCGTCGCGCATCACGGTCGCCATCGCGCTGGTCTGGCGTATGGGTGCCTCCCACAACTGCAGGACTTTATCCGGATGCGGCCTCTGCCGGGACTCGCCGTCGTTGGTGAACACGATCGCATCAGCAGGTACGCCGGAGTAGTTCAGGGTGATGACCTTGGCGTCGGTCACGGATAACGGCGACAGACCGCGATCCACAATGAACGGGTTGTAGATCATGCCCGCGGCAAACACCACCACACCAACGAGCAACCCGAGCAGCAATGCAATCACGTACTTCATCACAGCGTTTCCGGTTCCGGTTTGCCAACGTAAGTCGCCAGCAATTCGATGCGCCCGGCCGGCGCATCCTCATCGCCCGAGGTGTCCGGGACCCAGCGCTCCGTCATGTGCCCGTGCAAAGGCGCAAACTCGCGCGACCCGGCGCGCAACTCGCCCTTGCGATAACCGCCCGCAGTCGCCTGTGGCTGCATGTTCACAAATACCGAGCCACGTGCGGGCAGGTGCAGGACCCAGTCGATAATCTGGACATCGCCGTCCCTGGCTGCGGTTCTCGAGGCGACACCGATGACAGTGTCGCGCGCGTTCCTCACCTTGAAGAGTTCGACGCGGACGTCGCTGAGCAACTCGTCCGCCGGCCATTCCATCCCGACTGGCAGAGGCTGTTTCTGTCCAGGCGCCCCTACCATTACCCGGTCCATCGGCACGTTGACATGAAACGATTCGGTATTGCCCCCGTTGGCAGCAACCGAAACTATCGACGCCTCGCGAATTTGATCGACCGCGGGAAATGCGTACAGTGCCCCGGCAGCCGCAGCAACTCCAAGCACGATTCCAGTTATGAACGTCTTGAACAAATCGTTTCCATCCGGCAAGCACAGGCCTGCAAAATCAGATTTACGCGCTGAGTTTAGTTAAATTGGCCCGGGCGTCACACCAGGTAGACCCCGTTTTGTGACGGACCGCACAACAATTGCCGCGCCTGAGGCAGAATCGCTCACATGGGCGGGCTTTCGCCCCGCCCGCCACGCCGTTACAATCCTGCGGCCGGCGAAACGGACGGCGGGAGCGCACTACATTGACTACGCCAATCTGCCTGTGGTCGGGTCCACGCAACGTATCAACAGCCCTGATGTACAGCTTTGCCCAGCGCAAAGATGTTCGGGTCGTTGATGAGCCGCTGTACGGCCACTACCTGCGGACGAGCGGTGCCGACCATCCCGGCAGGGACGAGGTCATTGCCGCGATGAATTGCGACGGGGCGGCAGTTATGCGGGCGCTTATTGCGAGGCAAAGGACGGAACTGCCGTTGCGTCTGTTTATCAAGCATATGGCACACCACCTTGTCGATCTGGATCTCGGTTTTCTGCAGGAGACCAGCAACATCTTCCTGATTCGCGATCCGCGCGAAATGTTGCCGTCGCTGACTATCCAGGTACCGCACGCGCAACTGGCCGATACCGGCCTGCAACGGCAGTGGCAGCTGTTCAACGATTTGCGCACCGCAGGCCAGGCACCGGCGATCGTCGATTCGCGTGAGTTGTTGCTGGACCCGGAAGGCGTGCTGACGCAATTGTGTGGGCACCTCGGACTCGACTTCGATCCGGCCATGTTGAGTTGGCGTGCCGCCCCGATTGCCGAAGACGGGATTTGGGCCCCGCATTGGTATCATGCCGTGCATCGCAGCACCGGGTTCGCACCCTACCGCCAAAAACATGCATTCCCCGAACAACTCGAAGGTCTGCTTGCCGAATGCAAACCCTGGTACGACAAGTTGTTCGAATTCGCACTGACACCAAATGCCCACGGAGGCTAGCCTTTGAACGTTCCGGATCCCCGCAATGCCGACATCCTCGTTTACGTCAACGGCGTCCTGAGGCCGCGGGCGGACGCGACCGTATCCGTATTCGACAGCGTCGTGCAGGGCGGTGATGCAGTCTGGGAAGGCCTGCGTGTTTACAATGGACGTATCGCCGAGCTTGACGGCCATCTCGAGCGACTGCAGGATTCGGCCCGCGCATTGGCGTTCACAGATGTTCCAGGCTCTGAGCACGTCCGCGACGCGATCTTCGCGACCTTGCAGGCAAATGGCATGACCGACGATGCGCATATTCGCCTGACGCTGACGCGCGGTGAGAAAACAACATCCGGGATGAATCCGAGCTTCAACCAGTCAGGATGTACGCTGATCGTGCTTGCAGAGTGGAAGCCACCAGTCTACCCGGACGATGGCATTCGCGTCATTACGGCGTCGACGCGCCGCAACACACCCCAATGCCTCGATTCGAAAATCCACCACAACAACCTTCTCAACAACATCCTGGCCTCGATCGAAGCCAATGTCGCCGGTATGGATAGCGCGATAATGCTCGACGTCCAGGGTTTCGTGTCGGAAACCAACGACACGAATTTGTTCCTGGTGAGAGGCGGCACGGTGCTGACCCCGCACGCGGACAGCTGCCTGCCGGGTCTGACGCGCGCAATGATCCTCAGAATCTGTGCGGAGCAATCGATTCCTGCCGAAGAGCGGAATCTCTCGCTGACGGACGTATATACGGCCGATGAGGTTTTTACGAGCGGCACGATGGGCGAACTCACGCCGGTATTGGAAGCAGACGGCCGACAGATTGGCGACGGTTCGCCCGGCCCGACGACGATGCGCCTGCAGAAATTGCATCGTGAGTACGCTTACGAATACGGCGTGCCCCTGCCTTTCTGATCAGCAGTTCGCGAAATACCGGCGCAGGTATTCGTCGAGGCTGATGTCGTCGGCCGCCTCAATTTCCTGCTGGCGCCGCAACGAGCCAGTGGCCTCCTGACGAAAAACCTCGACGCGCTCGTCCTCGAGCGGTGCAATGGAGGCGAAGTAATCGCTGTGGCATTGCGCCAGGGTTTGCCCGAATTCGAAGAAGCTCCTTTGCGTCTGCTCGAGGTCGGCGAGCACACGCGCCGATGGGGTCGCTTCCGGGTCGTCCACGAGCTGCTGCATGAGCCGCACGGAATCGGCGTAACCGTCTCTTGCATCGACGATGTCGATCGTTTCTGCGACGGCGAGCACATTGGTCAGTATCTCGCTGGCCCATTCCTTAACGGTTGTCGGCTTGCCACGCCTCTGTAATCGAAAGGCGTCGTCGCGGCCGTGTTTCGCCGTCCCCGTGTGGTTGTTTCCGATCTCATCCAACTCGGCGTTATCGATCTTCGGGCAGTCTTCGAGCAAGCAGTAGATGAGAAACGCCTCAACGAAGCGCATGGTGTTCTGGTTGATCCCGGCGGGATCGAACGGATTGATGTCCAGAGAACGAATTTCGACATACTCGATTCCGTCGCGGCGCAGCGCTGCCGTGGGTTGCTCACCGCTCGCCGCCACTCGCTTCGGCCGTACCGGAGAATAGAATTCGTTCTCGATTTGCAGCAGGTTGGCATTGAGCTGCCTGTATTCGCCATCGACCTTGACGCCGATAGCCTCGTACATCGGTTCGACCGTACAAATCGCTTTACTCAGGTCGCGCACGTACTCATCGAGGCTATTGAGGGATATCCTGATGCGCGACTGGTTCTGATTGTTGTAGCCGAGATCGCTCATGCGCAGCGACGTGCCGTGCGGTTCGAAATACGTGTCCGCATTGAGTTGTTGCAGGCCAGCGTCCGCGCTGCCAGCAAACGAGCGGCACAATGCCGGAGATGCCCCGAACAGATACAGCACAAGCCATCCCATGCGCCGGAAGTTGCGAATGAGCCCGAGGTAGTGATCCGAGCGGAAGTCTTTCGTGGCACGGTCGACGCCAAGTACCTGTTGATAAACGGGCCAGAAGGATTCCGGAAGCGAATAGTTGAAATGTACGCCGGCGATGACCTGCATCTGCCTGCCGTAACGATAGCCCAGGCCGCGACGATAGATCGTCTTCATGCGCCCCACGTTCGACGATCCGTATCGTGCCAGCGGAATGCCTGCCTCATCCGGAATCCGGCACGGCATACTTTCCGACCACAGCAATTCCTCGCTCAGTTGCGCCTGCGTAAACTGGTGAATGTCGCAGAGGCACTGCAGCGCCTCCCACGTCGACGGAAATGCCGGCGTAACGAACTCGAGCAGCGCTTCCGAAAAGTCCGTGGTGATGTACCGATTTGTCAACGCTGAGCCGAGGCCGGCCGGGTGTGGTTTTTCCGACAGCGTTCCTTGGCGGGTCACACGCAACGATTCCTTTTCGACGCCCTTTAACCCGCCGGACAACACAGTTTTACTTTCCGCAGCAATCGCTGCCAGGCGCCTTTCGAAACCCTGTTTCAATTCTTGTCCTTTGGAATATGTTCGCCACCCTCGGCTCGCATGCTGTTTTACCATAAGCGCTGCATCCGCGTCTGTCTGGTATTCGCACGTGTGCACGCAGCCTTGCATGGCGGACATTGCTGCCGGCATTACGTAGCCTGCATTTCGCCTTCTGGTATACTGTATCGGGAGACGGAAACGAGAGAGTGAGCACCAGTTGCGAGCAGCAAAATGAACACCAGCACTAGACAGATCGCGGCGTCCGGGATTCTGCTCGGACTGTTGCTGGCAGCAACAACGCCCGCTCACGCCTTCCGGTGTGGCAACAAAATCGTCATCGAGAACATGCATGAGCAGCAGGTACTCCGCGCCTGCGGCGAGCCTGCGACTGTGCGCCACCTGGGATACGCTGTTCGCGATATCAACCTGCCCATTCGGCGCCACTATGGACACGGTATTTCGGGGCAGCGTTTCCCCGGTTACGGCGCTATTCGACAGGAAGTGGTCGTCACCGAGTATGTCTACAACTTCGGCCCGCGAAAATTCATGCGCCGACTAGTGTTCGAGGGTGGCGTGCTCGTCTCCATTGAGAAGATCGGGTACGGCTACCGCGAGAAGCGCAAATAAGGCGCGACTGCAACTATTTGTAATTCCGACGTACATTTGCCGGGTACTGCGGGTACTATTCGGACTGATCCACCGAACCCCCAACGCGGAGCTTTACTTGCATGAATGATTCCAGGCTACGGCGCCTTCGCGATCGCACCACGGGCGCGGCGACGCTCATCAACGCGGGCTGCAAGATCACCGGAACGATCAGCGGCGACGGCGATTTCCTGATCAATGGTGAAATAGACGGCGACTGCGATGTGAGCGGCACCGTTACGCTTGCGAACGACGGTCGTTGGCACGGCACCATAAAGGCCGACACGGTCATTGTCTCCGGCCGGGCGGAGGGGGACATCGTCGCGACCGGCAAAGTGGAGATTACCGCCTCCGCGAAGATTACCGGCACGGTTAGCGGCGAGGCTATCGCCGTCGCGGAGGGTGCCGTAGTAGAGGGGGTCATGAAGACCACCAGCCAGGCCGAACCCTACGAGTTCGTCGAAAAGCGCAAGCCCGACAGCTAACCATCGCCGGGCGAACAGCGGCCGCCACAACAATTAGTCCGATTTGGAAAAAAACGGCCGACATGCGTGGCTGAATGCTACACTCAGGCCTTTGCAAAGCCGAATAATAATTACGATATGATCGGCAAACGAATTCCGCGATTATTGCCGTTCGCGGTGGCACTCGGTGTTGCCGCCGCCATCATCATGTTGTCCCTGTTTTTCGGGCAGTACCGCTGGCTCGCGAACCAGATCGTCATTTCCAGCTCCGAGCAGCATTTCGCATTCATGCAGGGCAGTTTCGAGCGCCGCGCACGTTCGCAGATCCACAGCATTGCAGACGCCATCCCAGTCGAATCCATGCTCGACGAAGCGTCGATCCTCGCAGCGCTCAATCAGGCGCTGGGCACCAACAACGGCGTCGTAGCGATTCGATACACCGACGAGTCGGGTCAGTCCTGGTCGAGCGGTGGATTTCCGGACGTGGACGATCCGCACGACACGACGTGGCTGCAGGATCGACTCGTCGTCGCCTACGATGTCGAACGCAACGGCGACGAGTTCGGCTACCTGAGCGCTGCATTCCACCTGGACGATCTGCATGCCGAGTACACGGCCTTCTCAGAGGAACTGTTTACCCGCGAATTGGAGAGTCGCCAGGCGAGCTATTTCTGGATCGGCGGTGGCACCCTCACCGTCCTTCTCCTGTGTGGCGGCGTTATCTGGTTAATCGTTCGCGATCACACCCGGCGGATACGCGAACTCAAGGTTCAGGCGGAGAAGTTCCGGGACGCCGATTTCGGCGAGCCCCTGGCGCGCACTCGCAGCGGCGAGCTGGGAGAGCTCGCCGCGGTTTTCAATGAAATGCGGGACCGCCTGCGAGCAACGACCCATTCCCGGGACTATGTCGACAGTATCCTCTCCGGCATGAACGAGGCGGTCATCGTGACCTCGAACGACGGCAGGATAGAGCGTATCAACAATGCTACAACCCACCTGCTCGGGTACGAGGAGGCGGAACTCCTCGGCGAGTCCGTCGACTTCATTGTTGACCCCGACAAGAACCGGTCACTGGCAGCCGACTCGGCATCCGGGTTGCCGAAAGAGGCGCTGTTCGAGTCGAAGTTCGGCGAATCGGTTCCGGTGTCCTACACCTGTTCGGTCGTGGAGGACAAAAACGGCGCTACGAGCAACCGGATCTACGCGGCACAGAACATCACCGAGCGCAGGCGCGCCGAAAAAAGGATTCGCTACCTTGCCCGCATCGACGCGCTCACAAAGGTGCCCAACCGCATGCAGTTCCAGCATCTCCTGCAGCGCTGTATCGCACGCGCCCGGCGGGCACGTAAGCCACTGTGCCTGTTTTACCTCGACATTGATCATTTCAAGGACATCAACGATACCTTCGGTCACCTTGCGGGCGACACGACCCTGGAAACGGTCGCAGAACGACTTACGAACGCGCTCCCCGGCGACTCCATAGTCGGGCGACTGGCCGGCGACGAATTCGCAGTCATAGTCGACGGACTCGGCCCCGACAGCCCTGGCCCCGGCAGCAACACAACGAATGAACTCGCCCAGAACCTGCTGAACAGGCTCTCCGACCCGTTTTTCGTGCAGGGGCATGAGGTTTTCATGACCGCGAGTATGGGAATCGCCTACTACCCCAAAGATGCGCCGAACGTGATCGACCTGATTCGCAATGCGGACGCGGCCATGTATCACGCCAAGAAAAGCGGCGGCAACCTGTTTTCTCATTACAGGCCCGAGATGAACGAGGCGTCGGTAGAGCGCCTGATGACCAAGAGCAGGCTGAAACGGGCATTCGAACGCGATGAACTACTGGTGCATTACCAGCCGAAATACAACCTCAAGACCGGCGAGGTATTCGGTGCAGAAGCGCTGGTGCGCTGGGATTTGCCGGAACGAGGCCTTGTATTGCCATCGGACTTCATACCAATCGCTGAAGAAACCAGCCTGATCATAGAGATTGGCGAATGGGTCCTCGACAAGGTATGTGAGGATTTCCGTCTGTGGCAGAAGTCCGTCTCGTCGCCCGGGCGAGTCTCGGTGAACCTCTCGCTGAAACAACTCAAGCAACTCAACTTCATCAGCCGCATAAGTGCGATATTGCGCAGTCATGAAGTCTCTCCCACATCGCTGGAACTCGAAATCACCGAGACCACTTTGATGGAGAATCCGGAGCGCACGATCAACTTGCTGGACGAGCTTTATGCCCTTGGCCTGCATCTGGCGATCGACGATTTCGGAACCGGTTATTCCTCGCTCAGTGCGCTGCTGCAATTTCCGATCAGTACGCTGAAAATCGACAGATCATTTGTGCGCGATATCGTAAAAAGCCCCGATGACGCGACCATTGTCGACACGATTATCCAGATGGGCCGGAATCTGAACATGGATGTAGTCGCGGAGGGTGTGGAAGACGAGGCGCAGTTGATCTTCCTGCAAAACCTGGGATGCAACTACGTCCAGGGCCTGCTGTTCGGGGATCCCATGAGTTCGGCAAACTACCTGGAACTCGTCCTCGCCCAGGCTGACGGTACGGACACACATCGGGCCCTGTTCGCCTGAGCCCCTCGTTCACACGCGGTTCAGGCCGAACCTGCGAGAATGCGGACCTTTCGGCCCAACTTTTTGATTTAACAGCAACTTTTGGCTTACTTCACTCCGTACCGGCAAAATGATTAAATTAGCCATCTAAACTAGCCTGCCCGATTTGCCGATACAGGCTGCGGGCCCAACAAAGTTGAAATGATGAACAAGACATTGAACATACTGGTTGCCACTGTGCTCCTGTCGGTGGCTTCGCTGGCATTGGCCTGCGACTACCCGCATCGTGCCGACGTCCCTGACGGCACCACCGCAACCAAGGAAGAGATGATCGCCGGCCAGCGAGGCATCAAGGATTACATGGCCGCCATGGAAGAATACCTTTCCTGCATTGAAGCGGCAGAGCAGGAGACCGTGGCCGGGTCCGACAAATCGGACGCCGAGGCGAAGCAGCAGCGCATCGAGATGTTCAACAAGAAATACAACGCTGCGGTCGAGGCGATGAATCTGGTTGCGGAAGAATTCAACGTGCAGGTTCGTGCCTACAAGGAACGCAGCAAGTAACGCAGACCTGACAACAGCCGCAACGAAAAACGCCCGTCATTCGACGGGCGTTTTGCATTTTGCCAAGGATCACAGAGCGAGAAGCACCATGAACTGCACTATTTCAGACCGCTGATCTCCTTACCCAGGTCGTGTTTGGTCTCGGTCACTATGCGCTCGAGGACTTTGATACGTTCCTCGAGGCGCTCGATCTGGGCCAGCGTCTCCTCCAGCTCGGGATCCTGCTCTGCTTTTTTTTCATTTTTCATTTTCATGTACTTTTGAATGGTATCCGCCGTAAAGACAATTGCGACGATACAAACGACGTAAAACAATGTGTTCATTGACGGTTCCCTATGCTTTGTCCGTTACTCAGAGTTTTCGAAATTCCTGTTCCAGCTGGAAGCGCGGTGAGGTCACCTTTTTCTCAAGCTCTACGAGACGCTTGTCGAGCGTCTTGTACCGTTCTCGAACCTCTTGCAACGTCGGTCTGGGTCGTGGTGCAGGTTCGTCTGTCGGCGCTTCAGGCCCGGGCGGTTTCCTGGACCTTCTCGAGCGCCTCGAGCGTCGCCGGCGCCAGCAACACCCGGTTTCTATCGTTTCGTGGCCGCGGCGCGACCTCGCCGGTATCAGGCATACGGCGGCAAGGTACGCAACGATTGAAAACGGCATGGCCATCAGAAACACGATGAAAGCCAGGAAACGGGTAACCTTGAGATTCAGTCCGAAGTGTTCCGCGAGTCCGGCGCATACTCCGCCGAGTATCGCCCGATCCGCGTCTCGATAGAAACGGCGTTCCGAGCTATCGCTGTAGGTGGTCATGAGCGCCTCCAGTGGTCACTGCCGTACCTGCGCCAGAACTCGTATTCACTCCTGCGACCCGAGTAAACCAGGGGTTTCTCCCTGATCAGCAACGTAGCACCGAGGTAAACGGCTGCGGTCAACCAGAAAAACAATAACAGACTGATGATTGCAATAACTCTTACGGTACCCACGCGGAAGTTGAAACGGTCCGCGAAACCTGCACAGACCCCGAACACCCAGCCGTTTTCACGGTCCCGATAGAAGCCGCGCAGCGGTCCGAAGTCTGTATCCCAGGTGTCTCGACTCATTCTCTGCTCCTCCTTGCGGCGCTGCGCCTACTCAGCCTCCGCGGCTCGGTTGCCCTCTGCCGCGATGCGGGCCTTAAGCGCGTCGAGTTCCTTCGTTACCGACTCTTCGGCTTCCAGGCTCGCAAACTCGTGGTTCAGGTCCTTGGGCAACCCTAGGTCATAGGCCTCAACGCGCCCCTCGACGTCATCGATGCGCCGTGTGTAAGCCTCGAATCGAACCATTGCGTCGTCGATCTTGTAGTCGTGGATCTTCTTGCGAGCGGCGAGTCGGCTGCTGGCTGTCTTGTGACGTGCCAACAGCGATTTCTGCCGCGCCTTGGCGTCTTCGAGTTTACTCTCCAGCCGCGCAATGTCTTCGTTGAGTTTCGCCAGGCCCTCGTCGACCGTCATGTAATCCTGCTTCAACAGGTCGACCGCGCCCGCAACGCGAGCCTTTTCGACCAGCGCCGCTTTCGCGAGGTCCTCGCGGCCCTTGCGCATGGCGAGTTCGGCCTTGTCGTCCCAGTCGTTTGCTTCGCTCTCGAGGGATTCTATCTTGCGATTCAGGTCCTTCTTGTCGGCAATTGAACGGGCCGCGGCGGACCTGACTTCGACCAGTGTGTCCTCCATTTCCTGGATCATCAGGCGGATGATTTTCTCGGGGTCCTCGGCTTTGTCCAGAATCGAGTTGATGTTGGAGTTCACGATGTCACTGAATCTCGTGAAAATGCCCATGTGTGCTTCCTCTGTTGGGTGAATCTACTATTTAGAGTGCATCAATCGTGCCAACTCCCATAATCCTTGATAAGCATCTGATTTTTATACTAAAAGTAAAATGAGCCGGGCGATTCGGGCTGTGCCAATATGGCGTATTTCACTATTAATTCGCCTTTTTAGCTAACTTATGGCTAAAATAGCCAATGTCAGCGAGCCCCGAGTCCCAGCAGATCATCGGCGAGGCGCCGGCGTTCCTCGAAATGCTGGAGCATGTCTCACGCGCAGCGCCACTGTCGAAGCCGGTGCTGGTGGTCGGCGAACGCGGCACGGGCAAGGAATTGATTGCTTCACGCCTGCATTTCCTTTCCGACCGATGGGAGCAGGGCGTGGTAAAGGTCAACTGCGCGGCGCTGACCGAGTCCATTCTGGAATCGGAGCTGTTCGGCCATGAAGCCGGGGCGTTTACGGGAGCTGCGCGGACACACATAGGCCACTTCGAGCGTGCCGATGGCGGCACGCTGATACTCGATGAACTCGCGACCATTTCGCTGCGCATGCAGGAAAAAATCCTGCGCACGATCGAGTACGGTGAAATTCAACGTGTCGGCGGCAGCGAAATCCGGCGGGTGGACGTTCGTATCGTGGGGTCTACGAACGCGGACCTGCAGACGCTTGCCGCCGAGGGCCGGTTTCGCAAGGACCTGCTCGACCGGCTCGCGTTCGACGTCATAACCGTGCCGCCACTACGTGAGAGAGTCGAAGATATCCTGACGCTGGCCCATGCGTTCGCAATAAACATGGCGAGCGAACTGAAGTGGAGCTTTTTCCCCGGATTCAGCCCGCGCGCCTCGTCGACGTTGCTGCGTAATCACTGGCCCGGGAATGTGCGCGAGTTGAAGAACACCATCGAACGGACTGTCTACCGCTCGAAGGACCCGCTGCAGCCGATTACGAGCATTGCGCTGGACCCTTTCGATTCGCCCTTCAAGATTGCCGAGCAACGCGCTCGGAAACAACGGCCTGCGGCCGCCGCCAGGGGACCCCTGCTACCCGCGGACCTGCGCCAGCGGCTCATCGACACGGAAGTGGGCCTGTTGGAGGCGGCGCTGGAGAAATCGCATTTCAATCAGCGCCTTGCAGCCGACCTGCTGAGCCTGAGTTACCACCAGTTCAGGGGCAAACTGCGAAAATTCGGTATTCGCAGCAAGCCCTGAACCGTGGCACAAGGGACTGGTATTTGGCGTCAGCTTTCGTCGCGATATCGGCGTACGTAGATCGCGGCCGTCGTGAGGATTCCGCAGACCAACAGGCCGCTCCAGAATCCCGGATCGGTGACAAATCCGATGAGGTCCATGTGCGCAAGGAGACCGATGTTCTCCACACCATCACGCCATTGCTCCTCTTCGAAAAACCGCTCCAGACTGACGCCATGGAAAAGTGGTGTCATATCGCCACGCTCCCCGACCACCGTCAGGAAATACTTCGTGCGAAAAACAATCCACTCGAGTAGACCCAGGACAATCGGCGGCATGAATGCCATCAGGAACGGCATTCGTTTGGCCCAAGTCGAGACAAACAGGAACCAGGCGATGAATGGCGACATCCAGACTCCGGACGCCACAAGAACGATCAACGCTGCAAGCCAGTTGTCAAGAATAGCTACAGAACCCCAGATCAACACTCCAGCATCGCCCCCCTGCACCGATACCCAGATACTGAAAACGATCAGGTTGACAAGGTGAGTTGCCCAGATTCCGAGCGCAGTAATCGACGGCAAGACGACGGCAGCTGTCAGCAATTTCGAAATTACCGTCTCCGCGTCTGTAACTGGCAGCGACCGCCAGAACAAGATGCTCTTGTCTTTTCGCTCGGCGTACAAGGAGTCCAGACTGTAGAAAACCGTCAGAAACATGAGGGCTACCAAGAACACCCACGACGTTCCGGCAAAGAAGACGGTCAACGCCGCCCTGCGCTCTGCATCGCCCGCGAGGTTCTGTGCCCCGAATATGACCATGTCCAGTTCTTTTGCGAACCCGGATGTCAGCATGAGCATTGCCAGGACGCCGAGTGTCACAATTACTCCTATCGCGGCCGGCGTTACGTAGATCGACCGGTGCTCCCAGAATTCGCGTTTAATCAATGCCAGCTGGGTTCCGATCATCGGCGTGCCTCCTTGACCTTGGCGACGAACAAATCTGCGACTGCCGGCGTACGCATCTCGCCGAGCCCGTCGAGATGCTCTCGGCTGACGCCCTCGAACAGGAAGATGGATTTGCCGAACAGCTCGCTCTCGGCGATGGGCCTGAGACCCCGAGCCCTGGCGGCATTCTCGCCGGATGTCATGAGTTCCGTATAACTGTCGGCCAGCGCGTCCATTGGTGAGTCGAGCAATATCTTGCCGTCGTTGATGAACATGATGTCGGTCAGCAGGTTTTCGATTTCCTCGACCTGGTGCGTCGTGATCAGGATAGTGCGCTCGGCGTCGAAATAATCGTTCAACAGGTTGCCGTAGAACTCCTTGCGAAAAAGGATATCGAGTCCGAGAGTCGGCTCATCGAGGACAAGCAGCTTCGCATCGATCGCCATGATGATGGAGAGGTGGAGCTGCGTCACCATGCCTTTGGACAGCTCGCGCACCTTCGCATCGGACCGAACCTTGGTCTGGGTCAGAAACCCCTCTGCCCGACTGCGGGAGAAATTCGGGTGCACCGCCTCGACGAAATCAAGCAGCTGCGTGACCCGGATCCAGCGCGGCAGCACGGCGACATCGGCAATGAAGCAGATGTTGCGCATAAGTTCCTTGCGTTGCTTGAAGGGATCGAGCCCGAGTACCGAAAGTTCGCCGTCACAATCGGTGAGTCCGAGCAGGGCCTTCAGCAAGGTCGTCTTGCCGGCACCGTTCGGGCCGATCAGGCCGAGAATCTTGCCCTGCTCTATCTGAAAACTGACGTTGTCGACCGCGCGAACCGCACCGAAATGCTTCGAGACCCCGCGCGCATTGACCAGGCTACTCATGCTCCCCTCCTGCATCCGTGTCTGTCGTCCCGGCCACCAGCAGCTCTTCCGGGTCCAGGCCGAGCCTCTTGATCGTCGCCTGGATTTTTGGCCATTCTATCTCGAGGAAGCGCTGCCTTTCGGCGCGCAACAACTTCTTGCGGGCACCCTCGTTTACATACATGCCCCGGCCGCGCTTTTTCTCAACCAGCTCTTCATCGACCAGTTCCTGGTAGCCTTTCAGAACCGTTAGCGGGTTCAGGCGATACTCGGCCGCCACGTTGCGCACCGACGGCAGCGCGTCACCATCCGACAGGACGCCTTCGAGAATCATCGCCACCACGCGATCGCGCAGCTGCCGATAAATCGGCTGATCTTCATTCCATTTGGGGTCCATTAAACGTCGATTCCCGGTTGCCGCTCGGCGCTATTGCGCTTAAAAAGGCGCCGGCCCGGATCAAGAGACCGGCGCGAAAATTCCGTCGCTACTTTACTCGTCTTCGAGACGGAACTGACTGAATTCTGCTTCTGCATCGATCGACACCGTCAGCGGCTGGCCGTTTATTCGCGCCCCGAACGTCACCGATAACGGCGTCTTCGGGCCATCCGTCGACGCGGATTCGAGGGCGACGCGTTCTGCGAGGCCCGCCTCATAGGTCGTGGCTTTCGCCTGCCCCGCGACCAGGGCGACCACCATCAACAGCATGACGAAGAGGCTGACGATTTCATTGAGGCAGGGTATTGGCTTGGACATTTCGAAACTCCCGGGTCGGACCCGGCGTGATTAATAGGGTTTAGTGAACTGGTGTTATAGTTAACTATAACACTAAAAATCCGGATTGCAAGCCCTGGAAAACCTTTTTTTGCTTAACCCCGCAGCAGACCGCGTCCCGTTTACAGCTACAGGCAAACGAGGTTGATATGGCAGCGAGCGCAGAATCAGTGCTTGGACCCGGAAAGGCCCTATGCAGCAAAGCGAGGCTCGCCTATGCTCCGCCCATGACCCACTCACCGGATGACAGCGCGCTGATGCTCCGATACCAGGATGGAGACCTTGCTGCTTTCGAAGCCCTGTACAGACGCCATAACGACCCTCTTTACCGTTACCTGTTCCGGCTGTGTCACCATCGCGATACGGCCGAGGACATATTCCAGGACGTATGGGGCAAAATCATCAAAGCGCGCGCGAGCTACCGCCCGACCGCGAAGTTCACGACATTCCTGTACCGCGTCGCTCGCAACTGCTTCGTCGATCACCTGCGGCGCAACAAGCGCCACGCGAACGGCACCGAACTGGACGCGGAGCGCTATTGCCACCCGGGCGAGGCGCCTGAGACGTTGACGGAGAAGAGTCTCGCGAAGGAGCGCCTTTCCATTGCACTGATGACATTGCCGGACGAACAGCGCGATGCTTTCCTGCTGCACGAGGAAGCCGGCCTGAACCTCGACCAGATCGCCTCTGTAACAGGCAGCAATCGCGAAACAGCCAAAAGCCGGCTTCGCTATGCCGTCAACAAACTGCGAGCAGCGATCGATGAGCCCGCCTCGATCGATGCCACGAGGGATCGACAATGAGTAAGGAGCGGATCAGCCCGGAGAACGACCAGCTCGTATCGGACACGTACCGGGAGCTGGCCGATGAACGGACGCCTGATTACCTGGATGCGCGCGTGTTGCGCGCCGCATCCGGCAACGGTCGAACGCCCTATGCCATGGCTCGTGGCTGGACGAGGCCCCTCGCCTGGGCCGCAGTAATCGCCCTCAGCTTTGCGATCGTGCTGGAGCTGACGCAGGTAACGCCGCCTGAGAGCCGGCCTCAGGAGCGGCACTCGCCAGTGCCGACGGACGCCACAGCCACGGATTTCGCGCCCCGGGACATGGAAAGCCTGCGGCAGGCAGAGGACTTGGCGCGCCTGCAGGCCGGTCCGGAACGGACCCTTGATGTTCCGGCCCCGGAAGCGACGCCGGCGAAATCACCTACGTCGTCTGACGTTGAACAGTCGATTGTGACCGAACCGGCATGCGCCGCCGATATCCGGAATTCCGCCGAAACCTGGTTCGACTGCATCGAAGACTTGAGAGAATCCGGCCGGCTCGAGCAGGCGACACAGGAATACGAGCAATTTCAGAAAATTTTCCCGGATTTCAGGGAATAGCCGGCGGGTATGTAATCATCACGAGTGCCTGATTGGCGCGCCAGTGCTAAAATCGCCGCCGCACTTCGCCGCTTACCAAGCAGGAATTCAATAATGAAATCACCCGTTCGCGTCACAATCACTGGCGCTGCTGGCCAGATCGGCTATCAGCTGGCTTTTCGCATTGCTTCGGGCCAGATGCTCGGCAATGACCAACCCGTCATTCTGCAGTTGCTGGAAATCCCGCCGGCACTGCCCGCATTGCACGGCGTCGTAATGGAGCTCGACGATTGCGCGTTCGGCACGCTGGCCGGTGTCGTAGCGACCGATGATCCCGACGTGGCCTTCAAGGATAGCGATTACGCCCTGCTTGTCGGTGCGCGTCCACGCGGTCCGGGCATGGAGCGCAAGGATTTGCTGGAAGCGAACGCAGCAATTTTCTCGGTACAGGGCAAGGCGATGAACGAGCACGCCAGCCGCGACATCAGGGTACTGGTCGTCGGCAATCCGGCAAACACCAATGCGCTGATTGCGAGCAGCAACGCCCCCGACCTCGATGCGCGGAATTTCACTGCGATGACGCGACTCGATCACAACCGGGCCATGGCACAACTGGCGGCCAAGACCGGCAAGCACGTCAACGACATTCGCCGCATGACGATCTGGGGCAACCACTCGGCAACTCAATACCCGGACGTCAATCACGCCAGCGTCGACGGCAGCGCCGCTACCGAACTGGTCGACGAGGGATGGCTCGCCGAAGAATTCATTCCCGTCGTGCAACAACGCGGCGCTGCGATCATCAAGGCACGCGGCGCGTCCTCTGCAGCTTCCGCGGCATCGGCCGCCATCGATCACATGCGCGACTGGGCGCTGGGAACGCCGGACGATGACTGGGTGAGCATGGCTGTGCCTGCCGACGGCAGCTACGGCATCGAGCCGGGCGTCGTATATTCGTATCCCGTGCGGTGTAAGGACGGTGAATACGAAATCGTGCAGGGACTGTCGATCGACGACTTCAGTCGCGGCCGCATGGACAGCACCGAGGCGGAGCTGCGCGAGGAGCGTGCTGCAATTGAGGAACTGCTATAAAGTAACAGCCGAAGCCTTTCCGAAACGTTTTCGATTCGAGGGGAACACGATTTGTCCGGTCTGATCATTAGTCTTCTCTGGCTGCTGCTGTTCGTCGGCGGCGGTGTTTTTCTCGCTTACCAGCGAATAGACCTGCGCACGTCGACCATCGCGGCGGGCATCGCCCTGCTTGCGTACTGGATACTCGGCGACGGTCCGGTGCTGTGGAAGCTCGTCCTGACGGCGGCATTCGGCCTGATGGTCGTGCCGAACCTGATCGAGGTGCGGCGCGAAAAAATAACGCGGCCCTTGCTGGACATCTACCGGAAAATGTTGCCGTCGATGTCGGACACGGAGAGGGAGGCGCTGGAAGCCGGCAACGTCTGGTGGGATGGCGAGCTTTTTTCAGGCATGCCCGAATGGGACAGGCTCATGTCCTATCCCGCGCCCAAACTGTCGGAAGAAGAGCAAGCGTTCTTCGACGGTCCCTGCGAAGAACTCTGCAAGATGCTCGACGACTGGGCGATCTGCCACGAGCACGCGGACATGCCGAAGGAGGTCTGGGACTTCATCATTGACAATAAGTTCTTTGCAATGATCATCCCGAAACAGTACGGCGGCCTCGAGTTCTCCGCCTACGCCAACGCGGCAGTGATCTCGAAGCTCGCGAGCCGAAGCGCAACCGCGTCGTCGACCGTCGGCGTACCCAACTCCCTCGGACCCGCCGAATTGCTGTTGCACTACGGCACGGACGAGCAGAAACAGCGCTATTTGCCCGGCCTTGCCGCGGGCACCGAGATTCCGTGTTTCGCGCTGACATCGCCACAGGCCGGGTCGGATGCCGCCGCACTGATCGACAGCGGCGTCGTGTGCAAGGGCACATGGAACGGAAAATCCATCGTCGGAATTCGTCTGAACTGGAACAAGCGCTATATCACGCTGGCACCGGTTGCGACGGTCCTGGGGCTCGCATTCAAACTGTATGACCCGGACCACCTGATTGGAGACACGGAAGATTACGGTATAACTGCGGCGCTCATTCCAACCGACACACCGGGCGTGGAAGTGGGCCGCAGGCACTACCCGCTGACGATCGCGTTTCAGAACGGCCCGACGTCCGGCGAGGACGTGTTCGTGCCACTCGATTACATCATCGGCGGCCAGGAAATGGCCGGCAAGGGCTGGAAGATGCTGGTCGAACTGCTGTCTGTCGGCCGTGCGATTACCCTGCCATCGACTGCGTCGGGCGGAGGACAGGCCGCCGTGTACGCGACCGGCGCGTATGCGACGATCCGCAAGCAGTTCAACACATCGATCGCGAATTTCGAGGGTGTCGGCGAGGCGC
This sequence comes from uncultured Woeseiaceae bacterium, assembly GCA_945788625.1. Taxonomy (GTDB): domain Bacteria; phylum Pseudomonadota; class Gammaproteobacteria; order Steroidobacterales; family Woeseiaceae; genus UBA1847. The sequence goes on along the minus strand of CALZMQ010000016.1, from coordinate 30,785 downwards.
TGACGCGCATAGCGGGCAACACTTATATTATGAATGCCGCGGTCGCCGTAACCTCCGGTGCAATCGACCAGGGCGAGAAGCCGGCGGTTCCGTCCGCGATTCTGAAATACCACTGCACGGAACTGGGCCGCAACGTCGCCAACGACGCGATGGACGTGCACGGCGGCAAGGGCGTGATGATGGGGCCGAACAACTATCTCGGCCGCGGTTTCATGGCGACGCCGATTGCGATAACGGTCGAGGGTGCGAATATCCTGACGCGCAGCCTCATCATCTATGGCCAGGGCGCGATCCGTTGCCACCCGTTCGTACTCAGGGAACTACACGCCGCCGGCGACGAGGACCGCGATCGCGGCCTGATCGAATTCGACGACGCGCTGTTCGGGCACATCGGTTATGCAATCAGCAACATGGCGCGATCGTTCTTCCTCGCATTGACGCACGCCAAGTTCAGCCAGGTACCGCTGAATACGCCCACCCGGCGCTACTACCAGAATATCAATCGCTACAGTGCCGCGTTCGCACTGGCGTCGGATTTCGCAATGCTGACGCTTGGCGGTGCCCTGAAGAAGCGCGAATTGCTGTCAGCAAGGCTCGGCGACGTGCTGAGTTCGATGTACCTGGCCTCAACCGTGCTGAAGCACTTCGAAAACCAGGGTCGCCGGGCGACCGACCTGCCGCTCGTGGAATGGTCGGTCCGCACGCTGATGTATCGCGCGCAGGAGTCATTGCACGCATTTCTCCTGAATTTCCCGAACCGCTGGGTCGCGCGGCTGTTGCGCATCGCCATTTTCCCGCGCGGGCGCACTTACTCGTCGCCCTCGGATGAGATCGGCGCCAAGGTCGTCGACATCGTGACCACACCGGGCGAGGCGCGCGATCGCCTGAGCGCGCTCGCATACACGACGCTCGAACCCGGCAACCCGCTCGGCCTGTTGCAGGAAGCGCTGGAACTGGCCAGGGAAAACACGCCGCTGGAGCGCCGTTTGCGACAGGCTCGCAAAGAAGGCCTCATCGCGTCCGATTACCTCGGCCTGCAAATCGAGGAGGCGGAGAAGGCGCAGGTCGTCAGCAAGGCCGAGGCGCGCAGTCTGCGCGACTATCACGACAAGGTGACGTCGCTGCTGGACGTCGACGACTTTTCGACAGCAGACCTCGCGCGATCGCCCGCGGATTCGGCCGCTCCGCCACCGCGCCCGAAAAAGACCGCGAAGACCGCGAAGAAAAAGGCCGCTGCCAAAAAGTCGCCTTCCAGGAAAAGAGCCGCCAGCCGCAATGCCGTAAGCAAGAAAAAGACGCAGAAAACCTGATTCGGCATCATGAGCGACTATGCCGGCCCGCTGTACGAATCGACGTTCTTCGTGGAGCGCGGACATGCCGCGCAATTCGATCTTTGGCTCGACGAATTGCTTGAAAAGGCACTGCGCGAACCGGGCATCGTCGATGCCCGAATCATCGAGATTGCCGGCGACGATGGGGAACGGAGAGGCAGGATCTGCCAGTTTCGATGCCGCGACGACCACGCCATCGACAGGTTGCTGGACGACTTCTTCATTGAAGCAGAAGCCGATGCGGCAGACGCCTTCGGCAACGCACTCGACCTGTCCGGACGGGTACTGCGCCAGGACGACTCCCGGGACCTGCCGCCGGCACACAGCCCGGACTGCCTGAACTGCGGCACGCGACTGCGCGGGCAGTACTGCGGCAATTGCGGCCAACGGTCCCGTAGTCGGCTGATCAGCCTCTGGGAACTCATCAGCGACGCCTTCGGTGACCTGTTCGAATTCGATTCGCGCCTCTGGCAGACCCTCATTCCATTGCTGATTCGCCCGGGTCAACTCACGCGGGACTACCTGGAGGGGCGACGCGCGCGGTACATGCCGCCATTTCGAACCTACCTCGTACTCAGCGTCATCTTCTTCGTGGTCGCGTTTTTTAATCCCCGCGACGACCTCGGCCTGCTGTTCGAGCCCGAGCCCGAGCCGTCGCCCGAGGAAGTCGCCGAGAAGGAGGCGGCAGCTGCCGATGCGCGCCAGGAAGTCCTTGACGAGCTGGCTGCGGAAGGAATTATTGTCGGAGAAATGATTCCCGAGGAAGACCTCGAGGATTTTGCCGATGTTGTCGAAGCGGACAGCGGCGGCCTGAACATACAGATCGACGAGGAAACGGGCGAGTGCATCATTGACGCCAATGGCCTTTCGGAGATGCCGGAATGGCTGCAGAAGCGGCTGACGCCTGAGCGCCTGAAGCGAGTCTGCGAGCGCATCGGCGCCGATGACGGCAAGACCTTCATTGACCTGTTACTCGACAACATCCCGGTTGCCCTGATCGTCCTGATGCCTTTGATGGCGCTGGTCCTGAAGATTCTCTACCCACTCTCGCGCCGCTACTTCGTCGAGCATTTGCTGTTTTTCGTGCACTACCACGCGTTCTTCTTCCTGATACTTACGCTGGAAATCGCCTTCGCCAGTGTCTCGGAACTGTTGCCGATTCCGGGGGTGTTGACCATACTGGCCATCGTCGCTGCGTCTCTTTACATTCCCGTATACCTGTACCTGGCGATGCGGCGGGTTTACGGTCAGGGGCACATACTGACTTTCATCAAGTACGTTGCGCTGCTCGCCAGCTATATGATGGGCGCTACCCTTACGCTGCTCGGTGCCGTATTGTTCGCGCTGGCTGCCGTCTGAAACGAAACAGGAAGGGGTGGGACATGAACAAGAATCAGAAAGGCGGTATCGCTGCCACTACGATGGTATTCGCGCTATGCGTTTCCGCTTGCAGCCCCGAAACGACCGAACAGGGCGGCGCTACGGCGACGCCGCAGGCTGAGGAGGCGACAGCTCCTGCGCCGGCACGCACGGTCTCACCCGAGGGCGCCCGCGTATTTTTCATAACGCCCACCGACGGCGACACGGTCTCGAACCCGATCCGCATCGAATTCGGACTTGCAGGCATGGAGGTCGCCAAGGCAGGTGAGGACAGGCCAGATTCCGGTCACCACCACCTGCTGGTCGATACCGAACTGCCCGACCTGGGCGCTGCGATTCCCGCGGATGCCAACCATATCCACTTCGGTGACGGCAGCACGTCGACCGAAATCACGCTCGAACCGGGCCGGCATACGCTGTGTTTGCTGCTCGGAGATCACCTGCATGTGCCGCACGACCCACCCATAGTGTCGGAACCGATTACGATCACTGTAGAATAAGTGGTTGAGTGCAAAGGCCCGGGACACTAAAATCGGCGGGCTAACTGAGCTTCGATCAATGAACCGGCCCATACGTCAAAAGAACATCGGCATCAGCGGCCTCGCTGCTTATATCCCGCCATACCGGGTGTGGCTGGAGGATTGGTGTGACTGGACGGATAACCAATGGCCCAAGATACGCGAAGTCGTGGGGCGCAGTTTTAGGGTCCGCGGGCCGAATCACAGCGTTTACACGATGGCGGCCAACGCAGTACTCCGACTTATCGACCAGTACGATATCGACCCTACCCGGGTGAAATTCCTCGGCCTGGGCACCGAATCGAGCACAGACAATTCGGCGGGCGCCATCCTCATAAAGGGAATGGTCGATGAGGCGCTTATGGAGCGCGGCAAACCGGCCATTTCGCGCAGCTGCGAGGTTCCCGAGTTCAAGCACGCCTGCCTCGGCGGCGTTTACGGCATGAAGGGCGCGATTCGCCACCTTGCCCTCGACGGCGCCGGCGGACAGGCGATCGTCGTCTGCGCGGATATCGCCGAGTACGCCCGCGGCAGTTCGGGCGAGCCGACACAGGGCGCCGGTGCCGTGGCCATGCTGCTCGAGGAGGACCCGACGCTGGCGGTGGTCGACCTGGTCGGTTCCGGATCGGCATCCGACTATCGCATCATGGATTTCCGCAAACCCATGTCGAGATTCTGCGGCCAGGACCGCTCCGAATCTCACCAGGTGCAGGACTTCCCGGTGTTCAACGGCAAGTACTCCACAACCTGCTACATCGACGAGACGCTGCACGCCCTGCACGACATGTACGAGAAGCGCGAACTCGTGCCCGGCGAATACCTGCGCTCGCTTCGAACCGTCTTCATGCACCGGCCGTATCGCCGCATGCCCGAGACCGGCTGGGCCGTTTCCTACCTGTTTGCGCTCGGCCGCGGTAGCGCGGAAGACCGGGCGGAACTGGCGTCGTATTGCTACGAGGCCGGTGTCGATGTCGAGGCCATGCAGACCGAGATGCTCAGCAAGCCCTCGGTGAGCTCGCTCGCCACGCCGGAGAAACTGCAGTACGAGGTCTACCCGTTGACGATGGCGGCGCTGAGGGCTTTTCGGGCCTCGAGGCGATACCGCAGGGAAATCCTCGACAAGATGGCGCTCGGCAGCGACACGATGCTCGATCTCGGCAACCTGTACACCGCCGCATTGCCGGCATGGATGGCCGCCGGCTTCGAACAGGCACTGGACGAGGACTCACTGACCGCCGGCGAAGAAGTGCTTACGCTCGGCTACGGCAGCGGCGATGCCGCCGAGGTCATTCCTTTCTTCATGGCCGATGACTGGCGCGAGGCGACGGCAAAAATCCACTTCTCCGACGCCATGCAATTGGCCGTGGACCTCGACTTCGAACAATACCGGGCGCTGCACGACGGCCGCCGCGTCAACGGACTCGATTACGTGCCGAACAACGAGTTCGTCATCGACCGCGTCGGCGGCCATGCCGAACGTCACTTCACCGACCTGGGTATCGAGTACTACAAGTTCATCGCCTGACTCGCGCCCGGCAGTCGCCTTCATTCGATATTGCAGTAATTCGCCAGTCGATCACGATAAGCGGTGATGAGCTCGCGCCACTCCTGTTTGAACCAGGGCGTGTAAAGCCCGGGATTCGCGGCGAGTTCGTTTTCGACAGCCCGGGCCGGCACGTATCGTATGTCGGCGATCTCGCTGTCATTGGGGCGCACATGGCCGCGCACCTTGCCGACGTACACGTGGCAGGACTCGTTTTCGGCGCCCGTGTCGTCGAATTCCGCGCTGTAACAAAAGCGGTAGACAAACTCGAGCGCCGTTTCGAAATTGAGCTCGTCGCCCAACCGGCGCATGGTTGCAACTTCCATGGTTTCGCCGCGCCGCGGGTGACTGCAAATGCTGTTCGACCAGTAACCCGGCCACAGTCGCTTTGCCGCACTGCGCTGTTGCAGCAGCAATTCACCATCATCGTTGAAAAGGAACAGCGAAAACGCGCGATGCAAAACACCGGCGCCGTCATGGCAACGGGATTTCGAGAGAAACCCCAGTTCGTTGTCATCGCGATCGACAAGTATCAACTCTTCGCTCTCGGACGAGACGATTCTGTTCTGACTGTTCATCGTGGAATCTTCGCCGCAACGTTCGTTTATGACAAGAGCAGCGTCTGGTAGCCGGCCCGTCGATACGACTCCCGAACCTCATCGACTGCGCCGGGGCACAGCGCAATGACCGAGCCGCCGCCGCCGGCGCCGGTGAGCTTCGCGCCGCTTGCGCCGGCACGCCGCGCCAAAAGGATCATCCGCTCGAGTTCCGGTGTAGACACCTCGATAGCGTTTAACAAGCCATGACAAACGTTCATGAGCAATCCCAACCCGGCGTAGTCCCGCGAGCGCAGAAATTCGGCACCGGCAAGGCTGATGCTGTCGATCTCGTCGAAGAGTGCGGAGTATCGCGCAGGCGCCTTGTCATAACGGCGCCTGACGCCTTCGACTTGCGTGCTCGTGAGGCTCGCAGTGCCGCTGCTTGCGATTACGATCGGCGGCGTTTCAACCAGGTCGAGACGTTCGATCTGCAGGGAGCCATCGTTGCGAAACAGCATGGGTGCCGCGTAAGTCGAGATAGTATTGTCGACGCCAGATGGCGTGCCATGAGCCAGCTTCTCGCACTCGAACGCTATCTCGTTGACCCGTTCATCGCTTACGTCGAGCTTCCCGTGGTCGCTGATCGCGCGCGTAATTGCGACGGCCATCGCCGCGGATGATCCCAGGCCCATCGCTCTCGGCAACCGTGTCTCGACGCTGATTGCGAGGCCGGTGAAAGGCAGGCCGAGCTCCCGCAGGATGAGTGCAACGGCGGCATCGATACCACCGGACTCGCCGGCTTCCAGGACTTTACGCATACGCCAGCTTGGGATTGCCAGCGTCACATCGTCTCCGCCTGCCCTGACGGAGGCACGCACGGCGTCCGGCACCGGCAGCGCCAGGGCATGGCGGCCGTACACCGCGGCATGCTCGCCGAACAGGATGACTTTGCCCGCCGCCGACGCACGTGGTGCGTCGGCGTCGTCGCCGGACGCAGCAATGTCGTCGAGAATTTCCTCGGCTTTCCAGCTCTTGATTTCGCCGCTGTCGACGAGCCTCGTTACCACCCGGTCGAAGTGCTCGTCGGGCGTTCCAACCGACGCCGCGATACTCCGTGCGTGCAGTCTCATATGTCCTTTCTGAATGCCGCTGCCGGCCAAGGCGCGCAAGGCCGCGAAATTCTGGGCCAGGCCGACCGCCGCCATCAGCTCTGCAAGCTCCAGCGCCGACCTCGCGCCACTGATCGCGAGTCCCAGCGCTGCTGCAGGGTTCGCGTCCAGGGTGCCGCCGACCGTGCCGACTTTCAGGGGCAGCGCGATCTCCCCGACGAGTTCGCCCTCCGAATCGACGCTCCAGGAGGTCAATGGCCGATACTGCCCTGACGCCGCGGCATACGCGTGAGCCCCTGCCTCGATCGCACGCCAGTCGTTGCCGGTTGCAATTGCGAGCGCGTCGACGCCGTTCATCACGCCCTTGTTGTGCGTCGCAGCGCGATATGGATCGCTCATCGCAATCGCGTTCGCCAGTGCGATCGCGTCACGAACGCTGGCGCCGTCGATACCGTCGCCGCCAAGCTCGGCTGTCGCATAACGCACGCTCGCGGTCACAATCGAGCGATCGGCGAGGTTGGAGAGAATGCGCAGTGCAACGTCGCCACGGCACACATCTGCAATTTGCGGGGCGACAGCTTCACACACCGTATTCACGAGGTTGGCGCCCATTGCATCGCAGGTGTCGACAAGAAGGTGTACGGCGATCAGCGGCGCTCCGTCCGGCAATTCGAGCCGCCGGAATTCAATATCGCGCACACCGCCGCCCCTGGCAATCAGTCTCGGGTGGACCTCGTTCGCGCGATCCAGCAAGGATTGCTTTTCCGACTGCAATGCGTGCAGCGCAGCGTCCGGGTCTACTACCTTTGTCACGTGTACCTGGCCGGCCAGCAACGATTCCTCGGAAACCGCCGTGAAGCCGCCGCTATCCCGAGCCCACCGCGCGGCGCCGCTCAGGGCCGCGACGATCGAAGGCTCTTCGACGACCAGCGGCACCAGGCGTTCACGTCCATTCACCACGAAGTTGGGAGCGATGGCGAACGGCAGGCCGAATACGCCGACCACGTTTTCGATAATTTTGTCCGCAGCGCGGCTTGCAAGCACCTGGCGGCCATTGCGCAAATCATCCGCATCGTCGGCCGAGAGCCAACCCGTCCGCTGCAGCGCGTCGATGCGCTCCGCCACGCTAAGCCGGTACAGCCCTGAAATCCGGGAATCGTTCAAACCCGCTCCACCCTTATTCCGTCTGCATCCAGGCTGCACTCGAGCTGCTGCAGTTCAGACCCCTGCTCGCCTTTCATGAAATCGTCAAGCAGCCCCTCTCGCGGACCCAGCAATATGCCGACGTCGCCGCCGCCCGCGCCGCACGGCTTGTAGATCAATCCTGCCTCTGCCGCGGCAGCCGCAATCCGGCCATGGCCAGCATCGAATATGCCGAGATCATGGTCAACACCGAACTGCCGCAGGACCTCGACGTAGGCAGGGTACTCGCTCAATACGGCCGCCGCGGACGCGGAGCGCCACGCCTCGGCCATGCGCTCAGCGGCAGCAGCAAGCCGTGCACGCGACGCCGCACGATCGTTGTCTTGCAGCCGTTTCAGCTGTTCGCGGGTGCTGACCGGCACGCCGCTCCAGATCAGGCGGTAAGCCAGGCCGTCCGGCCACGTCAGTGCAACGAGCTCCGGGCCCTGCACGCGGTACTCGATCAGCCCCCCGCACACCGCGGCGGCAACGTCCACGCCGCTGCCACTGCCTTGCTGGAATTCCCTGTGTGCCGCAAGCGCATCATCGAGCACATCGGTCGACTCGCGTAGCGCGGCAGCGAGTGCCGCGGTCAGTGCCGCGCTGGAGCCGATGCCGATCTTGGCCCCTGTCGTCGCGTCAACGAAAGCGCGCGTATCCAGTTCGATCGACCGATGCCCGTTCACGATCACCCGGAGCGACCGCCAGACCGCGTCGACAACGCCGAATGGCTCGCCGCCCTGCAACCATTCGCAGCCGTTGCCGCCAGCGGCGAATCGGCCCTCGACGGGCGTGTGCCCCGGCGCCGACACACGGTGCCAGTCGCCATCGAATTGTTTCATCGTTACTTGCGCTCGTCGATCGACCGCCATGGCGACCGCGGGGGCTCCATCCAGTACCGCGTACTCGCCGCATAACACGACCTTGCCCGGTGCGCTCGCAAGCACCGCGGTCACGATGCGTCCAAAACCCGCGCGGCGCCTCCCAGCGCCGACATCATCACCTCCGACACGCCCTCGATTGCGCCCAGCGTCGCGCTGACGCGTTCTGCCTCCCCGGGCAGGCAGACGGCCTTGAGCTGCGGCCCGGCGTCTATCGTGAAAAACACCGCAGTGCCTTCACGCTGGAGTTTTCGTACCGCTTGCAGGCAGCGCATCGTGGCCGAATTCCAGTACACCACAGGCGGCCTGGAGGCCCACATGATCGAGTGCATCTTCAGGCAGTTGTGCTCGGCGATCGCCGCGAGTTGTTCGAAGTCGCGCTGCAAGACGGCTTGCCGCGCTACGCCGAGATCGTGTGCCTGTCGTTCGACCCAGGCCGAGTAGAACGGGGAGGTCTTACGGCTGATTTCCATCGCCTCGGTCGAACCGACGGCCTTCGGGCCCGACTCCGTAATCGCGACGACCACCGTTAGCGGCCAGTCATCCGCTGCGCAAATCGTCTCGACGGATATGTCGTTTTCGCGGTTCTCGAGTTCGACGAACCCGCCGAGCAGCGACCTTGCCGCCGAACCCGAGGCACGCCCGGCAAGATTCGCCAGCTCAGCCTGCTCGAACGATTTGCCCGCTGCCGCAGCAGCCGCCAGCGTCGCGGCCGCGAATGCCGAAGCCGACGATGCAAGGCCGGCGGCCACCGGGAAGTTGCAGCGGCTGTTGATTCGCGCCCGCGGACGCGTCTGGCCAATAACGCGATCAATGCAGGCCGAGATACGCGGCAGCATCTGCTGCGCGTCGATGTCGTTGATCGTCAGCGAGTCGGCAGGCAGCGGATCATCGAACTCGACACTCATCGTTGTAGATAAATCCCGCAAAGTGATGGAGATGGAGCCGACCGCAGGCAGGTTTCGCTGCAGGTCGCGCTTGCCCCAGTATTTGATGAGCGCGATGTTCGGCTGGGCAATCGCCGTTGCTCGCATAGGTAGGACGCCTTGGTTATTCTGAGTGCACGGGACGCGAATTATAGCCCAGGCGGACACGCGCACAGCGGCATATTTCGGTGTACGCTACATAGCCCTGAAAAGCAGGTTCGCAGCTCTTGTCCGACACATTCAAAGATCGCATTGCAGCGTACACGGAGCGCGTTGACCAGGGCCTCGACGCGGCCCTGCCGCTTTCGTCGACGAGTCCGAAGCGACTCCACGAGGCAATGCGCTACGCGGTATTCAACGGCGGCAAGCGCGTGCGGCCGTTGCTGGTGTACGCTGCCGGCGAGTGCCTCGACGTCAATGCAGAACTCCTGGACGGGCCCGCGATTGCAATCGAGCTCATTCACGCTTTCTCGCTCGTTCACGACGACCTGCCGGCAATGGACGATGACGACCTGCGGCGCGGCAAGCCCACCGTGCACATAAAGTACGACGAGGCCACGGCGATACTCGCTGCCGATGCCCTGCAACCGCTCGCATTCTCGGTGCTGGTGGCTCTCCAGGGCGTCCCCGACAGGGCGAAGAACAGACTCGTCGCGCTGATTGCAGAGGCCTGCGGTTCGACCGGCATGACCGGTGGACAGTCGATCGATCTCGCCGCGGAAGGACGTTCTTTGAGTGCCACCGAACTGGAGCGCATGTACTCGCTGAAAACCGGCGCACTGATTCATGCCGCCGTAATTTCGGCCTGCCTGCTGCGTGACGACCTCGCCGACAGCGATGTTGCGGCGATCGATGCGTTCGGGCGCGAGATCGGCGTCGCCTTCCAGATCAAGGACGATATTCTCGACGTCGAAGGCGAGACACACGTTATTGGCAAGCTGGCCGGCGCGGACCAGCGACTCGGCAAGGCAACGTATCCTGCCCTGTTCGGCATCGACGCATCCCGGCAGCGCTGTGACGAATTGTCGAGCAGCGCGTTACACCACCTCGATAACTTCGGCGATTCGGCGGCGCCTCTCGAATGGCTCGCCCGCTTTATCGTAGAGCGCGGACAATAGGGCGGTGTCGGAGTCTGCCCGCAGTATTCTGCACGTCGATATGGACGCCTTTTACGCGTCCGTCGAGCAGCGCGACAACCCGGAGCTGCGCGGCAAACCCTTGGTCGTCGGCGGCGGCAGCAATCGCGGGGTGGTTGCAGCCGCGAGCTACGAGTCCCGCAAGTTCGGTGTGCGATCGGCGATGCCGATGGCAGAGGCCTTACGCCGCTGCCCGACCCTGTGCCGAGTAAAGCCGCGCATGTCTCATTACAAGTCTGTATCGAATCAAATCTTTGCGGTCTTCCGGGACTTCACCCCGCAAGTCGAAGGCCTGTCACTCGACGAGGCTTTTCTCGACGTGACGGCGAGTGTTGCCCTGTTCGGCTCGCCTGTCGATATCGCGGCCAGTATCAAGCGGCGCATAGTCGAGAAAACGCAGCTGACCGCATCGGTGGGAGTCGCCGAGAACAAGCTGGTTGCAAAAATCGCTTCGGACCTCGACAAACCCGATGGCCTGACCGTCATTCGACCCGAAGACTACGCGCGCAAACTCGACCCGCTGCCGGTGTCGGTGATTCCCGGGATCGGCAGGGAAACGCTCAAACGCCTTGCCGGTTTGCGCATAAGCACGATACGCGACCTGCGCACGGCCGGAGATCGGGAACTCGAGCCGGTCTTCGGGCGATTCACACGCAAGACGCGCGACCGCGCCGCCGGGATCGACGATCGGCCGGTCGTCCCGGCGCGGGGCGAAAAATCGATCAGTGCCGAGGAGACCTACGACAAGGACCTCGCCAGCCTTGACGACATGGACCGGGAACTGCTACGTCTGACGGAACGCACGGCAAGCCGGCTTCGAAAGAACCGTCTCGCCGCCAATACCGTGCAAATCAAGATCCGGCAGTCCGACTTCAAGACCTTTACGCGTCAACGCAGCGTCTCACCGCCGGCCAACGGCACCGACCAGATATACGCAGTGGCGCGCGAGCTGTTGCACACCTGGCTGAGCCGCAACGCGGGTGCGAGAGTCCGCCTTCTGGGGGTCGGAGGCAGCAATCTCGCACCGGATGAACAGCCGGACCTGTTCGCAGCGGCGCCGGAGGCGACCTCCACACCGGTCGACCGCACCGTCGACGAAATACGCGATCGCTTCGGCACGGACGCGCTCGGACGCGCAAGAACCTTGGACCGGCGTTGATTTGGGAACCGCTGATCAATTATTTCGCGGCTGCGCCGCGGGGAAATAATTGATCAGCGGTTCCTTAGGGTAGAATCTGGGCTCGGCCACGCTCCCGGCGGGAAGACATGTACACCAGCTTTTTCGGACTGAACGAAAAACCATTCTCGATAACACCGGATCCGCGCTATCTCTTCATGAGCGAGCGGCACGGAGAGGCGCTCGCGCACCTCGTCTATGGCGTTACCGAGAGTGGCGGTTTCATTCAGCTGACCGGTGAGGTGGGCACCGGCAAGACTACCCTGGTTCGCACGCTGCTGCTGAACCGCATGCCCGAGAATGCCGACGTCGCGGTTGTTCTCAATCCACAGTTATCGGTCATCGAATTCCTCGCGACCATATGCGAGGAACTCCATATCGACGTGCCGCACAACAAGGGCAGCATCAAAGCGCAGACGGACGCTCTCAACCGCCATCTGTTGGAAGCGCATGCCGCCGGGCGGCGGACCATCCTCGTCGTCGATGAAGCGCAAAACCTGGCACCGGCCGTCCTTGAACAGGTGCGCCTGCTCACGAATCTCGAGACCGCCAAACAGAAATTGTTGCAGATCATCCTGATCGGACAACCCGAACTCCGCGATTTGTTGGCTCGCAACGACTTGCGCCAGCTTGCGCAACGTATTACCGGACGCTACCACCTCGAACCGTTGTCGCGCGACGAGACGGCACACTACATAGAACATCGCCTCAAAGTCGCCGGCGCGCTGGGTGAGGTATTCGACGATGGCGCCAAGAAAGAGATCTTTCGCCTGTCGCTGGGCGTGCCGCGACTGATCAACGTTATCAGCGACCGCGCGCTGCTCGGCGCGTACAGTCTCGAATCGCGGCGCGTAACGCGGCGGCTCATTCGCCGCGCCGCGGCCGAAGTGAGGGGGCAGCTCGACAAGTCCCCCTGGCTGCGCCCGCTGGCCGCCGCAGCAGGCATCGCCGGAATCGCAATTATTGCGGCGAGCGTTTGGTCCGTAACGCGACAGCCCGAAGCAATGCCCCTTGCGTCGGCGGAAGTGATTGCCGCCGAACCGGACCCTGTGCAATCCAGTGCAGCCGAATCGCCGCCTGAGGAAGCGCCGCAGATTACGGATGAACCGGCACTCGACATTGCCGAGCAGCCTCCGCCGGAGCCGGCACTCGACGAGCAATTGCAACTTGCCGGCGAGCTGACCGGCACGCCGTACGCTCTGATCTCGCTGTTCGAAGCCTGGGGCCTCGAATACCGAAGTAGCGCAAAGGGTGGCTGCGTGCAGGCCGGTGAAGCGGGTCTCGCCTGTCTTTATCAGCGTGGTTCTTGGACCGGCCTGCGGCAAATGGATCGGCCGGCGATCCTGACGCTGGTCGACAACAATGGCGACGACCACGAAGTCGTGCTGACCGCCATTTACGGCGACAGCGCCGAGCTGTCGATCGGCGGCGTGCGCGTCGAACACCCCGTCGAGGCGATTACGAGTGCCTGGTTCGGCCAGTACATGCTGCTCTGGCGGCCGGCAGGCGGCGTGGCCGTCGCTCTCGGTCCCGGCTCCCACAGTCCGGAGGTCGTGTGGCTGCGCAAGAGTCTCGCCGCCATCGACAGCCGCTATGCCAGCAGCCAGGTGAGCTCCGACGAATACGATGCGGACCTCGAGCAGGTCGTGAGGGCATTCCAGCGTGACCACCGGCTCGATGTCGACGGGCTTGCGGGGCAACAGACACAGATCATCATCAATTCGTTGCTGGCCGTCGACGGAACGCCGCGCCTGACGACACCGCGGCTGGCCCGGGAATAATCGATGTCATTCATCCTCGACGCATTGAAGAAATCGGAAACCGACCGCCAGCAGCAAAGCTCGGCGGAATTTGCCGGGGTACCAACTAGTGGCGACCGCCCCGGCGTACCGCGATGGCTGTGGTTCCTGGGGCTGTTGCTTGCGGTCAATCTTGCCGTACTGCTGGGTCTGCTGTTGCGTCCCCAGGCCGCCGCATTGACGCAGCCCCCCCCGGCACAGCCTTCTGCCGCTGTTGCAGAGACGAACGATGCCGTGCCATCCGGCGCCAAATCCAGTTTTACAGACCAGCTTGCCGTTGCGCGGGAAAAAGCTCCTGCCCGCCAGCAATCCGCGCCCGCGCAGCCGGCCGTGGCAAATGACGAGCCGCCTGCAATGCGTGACGTGGCGCCGAGCCCCGCGCCTGTAGTCGCGGCCGTGGTGCCAACCATTCATGAGGTCCGGGCCAACGGCACAGTGGCCCTCCCGGACCTGCATCTCGACATCCACGTTTACAGCGATGTGCCCGCCGACCGGTTCGTGTTCATCAACATGTCCAAGCAACGCGAGAATTCGTATCTCGCGGAGGGACCGCTGGTCCAGGAGATCACACCCGAAGGCGTCATCCTCAATCATCGAGGTACCTCTTTCCTGTTGTCGCGCAACTAGGTGTTCAACACTTGGCAACCCCAGTTACCAAGCACCTGGATGGCGATACCCTGGCGATCGCACTAACGTCCGGAATTCACCGCGTCATCGGCGAACAGGAATTATTGAATCGCATCAACGTGTTTCCTGTTGCGGACAGCGACACCGGTACGAACCTCAGCCTGACGCTGGGCGCGACCTTGGGCATCCTCACCCGGCCCGGAGAAAAACATCTCGGCACGATGCTCGCCGCAGTTGCTGACGCGTTGCTCGATGGCGCGCGCGGCAACTCCGGTGCGATCGTCGCGCAGTTTTTCCAGGGCTTCAGCGACTCCGCAGGTGAGATAACGCGCTTCACGACCTACACGTTCGGCAAGGCCGTCATGCAGGGCAGCGAATACGCACACGACGCACTCTCCGAGCCTCGCGAGGGTACGATCCTGTCGGTCATAGCCGCATTTGCCCAGAGCATCGCGCACGAAGTCGCCAGGGTGCGCGAAGGCGAATTTCCCGCCGTACTGCAGCGCGCGGCGGCGCGGGTCGAGGAAGCCCTCGCGAATACACCGCAACAACTCGACGTGCTGCGCAAGGCGGGCGTCGTGGATGCCGGCGCCAAGGGCTTTGCGGAACTCGTGGCGGGGATCTCCGACTACATTCTCGACGGCCGCGTCGTGCCGATGCCCGACGTGTCGTTGTTGCACGATATCGAACCCGCGGTCGAATTCACCGAATCCGACAACCAGTCGCAATTCCGGTTCTGTACCGAGTGTATCGTCACGGCGGCCGATATCGACCGCCGCAAGATGCGCGAGGCGCTTACCGAAATCGGCGACTCGCTGGTGCTCGCGGGCACGAAACGCAAGGCGAAAATCCACATCCATGTCGACGATCCCGAAGAGGTGTTCGACGTCGCACGCCGGTTCGGCGACGTCAGCGCGGAGAAAGCGGACGACATGCACCGGCAACAGCACAGTACGCACGACTCCGGGCGCAGCTTCGCGGTAATCACCGACTCGGCCGCAGACATCGCCGATGACGACATGGAACGTCTCGACATTCACATGGTGCCTTGCCGCATTCAATTCGGTGATCGCGGCTACCTCGACAAGGTCAGCATCTCGGTCGACGAGTTCTACAACGAGCTCGAAACCAATCCAAACCATCCAACCACGTCGCAACCGGCGCCGGGCGATTTCCGCCGCCAGTTTCTATTCCTGGCCAGTCATTTCCAGGACGTTCTTTCGATCAACCTCACGGGCGCTGCCAGCGGTACCCTGGAGGCCGCCATCCTGGCGGCCGACAGAACAAAGGCCCCGGGAAGGATGCACGTTGTCAATTCGAGAAACGCATCGATGGGCCAGGGCCAGTTGGTGGTGCTTGCAGCCGAGTGTGCCAACAGCGGTCTCGACATAAAGGCGACCATCGACCTTCTCGAAAAACAGGTTTCCCGAACCCGCACATTCGCCATGCTGCACGACCTGCGATACGCCGTACGTGGCGGTCGGTTGCCGGGGTGGGTAAAGACAGTGGCCGAACTTCTCCATCTGGTACCCATCATCTGTACTCGAACGGACGGACGCATCGGGCTCGCTGGATTCCTGTTCGGCAAGCGCAATCGAATAGCGCGCTTCGCGAGATTCGTCGCCCGCCGCGCACCGGCCGAGGGGCCGGTCGAAGTCGGTATCGGCCATGCCATCTGCGAGGAAGACGCCGCCGAACTGGAGCACCATATTCGTGGACGCTTGCCCTCGATCGGGAAACTGACGCTAGGCAGCGTGGGCACGGCACTGGGCGTGCACGGTGGCCCCGGTACTCTGCTGGTGGCTTTCAGCCCGTGGCTTTCAGCGGATGATATCGCCGACGGCGTCCGTTAGGTCCGCTTCCTCATTGCGCGCATTGTTGACGCGCCGATCGACCGGCCAGGCCTGTAGCGGGGGCGTGCGGGCGGCGACATCGTCAAGCAGTTCGTTCGAGCCGGCCAGCCATTCGCCGGCTGCGTCCGCCTCCAGCACAACCGGCATGCGGTGATGCAATGCCTGCATGAACTCGTTCGCTGCCGTAGTGATCAGCGTCGTAGTCTGAAGCGTTTCGTCGTTTTGCTTGTCCCGCCAGTTTTCCCACAGGCCCGCAAGCGCAAAAGGCTCACCGGATGCAAGGGAAATGAAATACGGCGTTTTCGTGTCGCCATCCTTTCGCCACTCGTAGAAACCATCCGCCAGAACGATACATCGCCGGTGACGGTACGCGGCACGGTAGGACGGTTTCTCGGCGACGGTTTCCGCTCTCGCATTGATCATGCGATTGCCTATTGACGGATCCTTGGCCCAGAACGGAACAAGGCCCCAACGCAACATGACGAGTTCGCGTTGTTCGTTCTCGTCGTTGCGTATTGCCGCTATGTCCTGTGTCGGTGCGATGTTGCGGCGCGGCCGCACTTCGATCGACGCAGAAACGCCGAACAAGGCGGCGGCAGCCTCGCTCGGCGAATAAAATGCGAATCGGCCGCACACGGTTATTCGCGAATGCCGATGCCGCGCCGCATGAGTGACATGCAGGCGGAAAACAGGACGACGACGAAAATAATCAGAATGGCGTAGGCGTGGCCGATACGGATGTCCGACGTGCCGAGGATGCCGTAGCGAAACGCGTTGACCATGTAGAGTATGGGGTTCGCCTTCGACACGTTCTGCCAGAATTCGGGCAGCAGCGATATCGAGTAGAAAACACCGCCCAGGTAGGTCAGCGGCGTCAAAACGAAGGTCGGCACGATCGATATGTCGTCGAATTTCCTTGCGAATACGGCGTTGATGAACCCGGCCAGGGAGAATACGACCGACGACAACAACACGACGGATACCACGACGAATGGGTGGGCAACCTCAAGCCGCGTGAAGAACAGCGCTATGATCGTCACCAGCGAACCCACGAGCAGACCCCGAAGTACGCCGCCGGCGACGTGACCGATGATGATGGTCGCGTAGGACATCGGTGCCACCAGCATCTCTTCGACGTGGCGGCCGAATTTCGCGCCGAAGAAAGAAGAAACGACGTTGCCATAGGAGTTCGTAATGACCGACATCATGATGAGGCCGGGCGCGATGTATTGCATGTAGTCGAAGCCGTCCATAGTGCCGATTCGCCGGCCGATCAGGTTGCCGAAAATAATGAAATACAGCGTCATCGTTATCGCCGGAGGCACGACCGTCTGCACCCAGATGCGCAACACGCGCACCATTTCCTTGCGGACGATGGTTTTCGCCGCAACGACGTTGAGCCCGATATTCATGCTGCGGCTCCGGGTTGCTTGTTTTCGACCAGGCGCATGAACAGCTCCTCCAGGCGGTTCGCCTTGTTTCTCAGCGAGACCACCCGGATATCCAGCGCGTTCAACTCCGTGAACAAATCGTTGAGGTCGTAGTCCGGGCCTTTCTCGACCTCGAGTTCGCCGTCGCTGCGCAGGCGCGCGTCGAAGCCACTGAGCTGCGGTGCCCGGTCAAGCACCCGGTCGAGTCTGAGCACGAATACTTCGCGCTGCAGTTTTCGAAGCACGTCGCTCATGCGTGCGTCCTCGATGA
This sequence comes from uncultured Woeseiaceae bacterium, assembly GCA_945788625.1. Lineage (GTDB taxonomy): Bacteria > Pseudomonadota > Gammaproteobacteria > Steroidobacterales > Woeseiaceae > UBA1847. The sequence continues at coordinate 13,083 of CALZMQ010000016.1, read as the reverse complement.
TCGTTCCTTCGTCGATGATAGCGATATGCCGGCACAGCGATTCCGCCTCTTCGAGATAATGAGTTGTGAGGATTATGGTCGTGCCCGCATCGTTGATTTCACGCAGGAACTCCCACATCGAGCGGCGAATCTCGATGTCGACACCCGCCGTGGGTTCGTCGAGAATCAACAGCTTCGGCTCATGCACGAGTGCGCGGGCAATCATGAGGCGCCGTTTCATGCCGCCCGACAGGCTGCGCGCGATGTGATCGCGCCGGTCCCACAGCCGCAGCGCCCGCAGGTACTTTTCGATTCGCTGCTTCGCCAGCTTGCCGCTCAGCCCGTAGTAGCCGGCCTGGTTCCTGACGGTGTTGCCGACCGTTTCCCACAGGTTGAGGTTCACCTCCTGCGGCACGACTCCGATGCAGGTCTTGGCGGCCTCGAGCGCGGTGTCGATACTGTGCCCGAATACTTCGACCTCGCCGCCACTCTTGTTGACGAGCGAACTGACAATGCCGATCGCCGTCGTTTTGCCCGCGCCGTTCGGACCCAGCAATGCATAGAAGTCGCCAGCCTCCACGGACAGGTCGATACCCTTGAGTGCGACAGTGCCGTTGCTGTAGGTCTTCGAAAGGTTTTTTATGGTGAGCGCTTTCATGAGGCGGCGTATTGTAACCGCGTCTTGCTGTCGTCACACCTTCGTGTCGCCAATTCCCCGCGCAGGGTTCCCGGCCAACTGCCGTGCGGGCGCCGACAGGCTGCAGGCAGCGGCCGGTACACGACTGCGCCGCTCGTGCTGACTGCTCGTAAGCAACACCTGCAGCGCACACAATTGCGATGTCGTGCGCAATTGCGGCATGGAGCTGACGCCGCCAACGAGCAGCCGCCGCCAGACGCTGTCTCTGCTCATGAAGCGCCTCGTTATCAGGTCGCCCCGAATCGCGACCCGGCTCAACAGGTCGACAAGTGTCATCGCGGCGAGACGTTCGCACCAGCTGAGGGGGGCGCCGCTGACGACGCGCGCCGCGTACGGATTGCGGCACGACAGCTGCCAGAGGAATCCCAGCCCGGCAATTTGCAGTTGCCGGACGTCGTCGGCCGGCGGATCGGCGTCCAGCCCGAAGTCTATCTGCGGGTCCGGATCGAGCAGGCGAATCCAGTAGTCGCTGTCGTGCTCCCGAAAAGAAAACAGCAGGAAGGGGGTCGCCGCCAGTCGTCGCAGTTGCATGCGCGTCAAGCGGCGTCCGGCGACGTCGCCGATATCGTGACTTTCCAGCCCCGCAGCCACCTTGAGAAAGCACCGGTTCAATGCCCGGATGTTCGCGAGATCCGTCGCCGTCAGTCCCTGGTAATCCATAAGAGCCTCCCTCCCGGGGCGTTTTTCGCCCGTTGTTTTAGTTTCTATATTTCGGTTTGTGTGACCACGTATGGATGTTATAGGCTACCTTTATACTATATATGGTCTTTAACTAGCAAAAAGAGCAAGTAATGCGCCTAACCGACGACCGCTACTCAGGAGAACGCAGCCAATTCGAACTGGCCTTGAGGATGATCCGGCACGAAGCCCGTACGCGGACCATTCGTGAATGCACGGGCCTCTCGGACGACCGCATTCGCAAGCTGTACGCAACGTATTTTCGGGACAACGGCAACAACAAAGTGAAACGCAGGCGCGGCAAGTCACCGCGCCAGGTGGCGCGCTACGTCAAGAGTCCCGAGAATCAACTGCAGGCAACGACCCTGGTCGCGCTATTCTGCGCCGGCCTGCTCGTGCGAATAGACCACGAGCATCGAGTACATGCGCGCTGGCCGCGGCCCGACGTCGAGTACGGCCACCGCCTTTGCCGTGCCTACGAGACCTACCTTCTGCTGCACGAGAACGCGAAACTCAGCTTCGAGTGGGCATGGAACCTGCTGCAGTGCATTTCGCAAAACGACGAGCTCTACCTTGCCGCGTGCCGCCAATGTGAATCGCGCTATGTGCAGGACGCGTATGCGCTGGACAACAAGACCTGCCCTGCCTGTGAAATCGAGGCGCCGCTGCGGGCTCGCGGTAGCCAGCAGGCACTCGCGGCCGTCTGAGCACGCGTCACATCTCCCTTTTCCGGTACACTGTGCGCCGTGCGGCCCTGCCGCACCACAATAAGAATCAGACACATGGGGAGTTTGTACAAATGCTAAAAGAATTCAAAGACTTTGCAATGCGTGGAAACGTCGTCGACATGGCCGTCGGTATCATCATCGGCGCCGCGTTCGGCAAGATCGTGTCATCGCTCGTTTCGGACGTCATCATGCCGCCGATCGGCATGGTCATGGGCGGCGTCGATTTCAGCAACCTCGCTATTGCGCTCGGCGAGGCAGAGGGTGCCGCAACGATCAACTACGGCGTGTTCATCAACACGGTGCTGGATTTCGTGATCATCGCTTTCGCTATCTTCATGGTGATCAAAGGACTCAACTCCATGAAAAAGAAAGAAGAGGACAAGCCGGCCGCACCGCCCAAACCGTCCGCGGAAGAAGTGCTTCTGACCGAAATTCGCGACCTGCTTGCCAAACAGTAGATCGGGAAACCGGCAAACGGAACTCCAGGATTACAATGTATTTGCGGGAGCGTTCGTCGATCGGAGTGGCGAACGCCGCAAGGACACGGACTGGCTCGCCGAGGCCATCTCGAGTGACGATGCACGCTTCGTTCCGGTCTGGGGCGACCTGTGCCTGGCCGGCGGTGAACCGCCGCATGCCGTGTTGCTCGAGCGCGGGCAGGTCGAGGCCTTCGTCGGCGAACAGGAGCTGATCTTCCTCGGGCTGTTTCGCAACCAGCCGGCGTTCGCGCTCGCCATCCACCCGGACAGGGCGCAACCGTTTCGGGAGTTCGGCGAATTCCAGAGCCTGCGATTCCTCGGCACGCAGTTGCCGGGCGACGAAGCGAATCTCGTCGCCCATGCAAGGGCGCTGGTGCTCTGGCATGCCTCGCAATTGTATTGTGGAATCTGTGGCTCGGCAGCGTACCCGGAGGCCGGTGGCAACTCGCGGCGCTGCAGCAACACGGACTGCGGCAGGGCAATTTTCCCGCGCACCGATCCCGCGATCATCGTTCTCGTGTCGGATGGCGAGCGGTGCCTGCTCGGGCGCCAGGAGAACTGGCCCGAGGGACGCTACTCGACGATCGCGGGTTTCGTCGAGCCCGGCGAGAGCCTCGAGGACTCCGTGCGACGCGAGGTGTTCGAGGAAACCAACGTGCGCGTCGGCTCAGTCCGCTACCACAGTTCCCAGCCATGGCCATTTCCGTCGTCGCTGATGCTCGGCTTTGTGGCCGAGGCGGCCTCGACGGAGATCAGGCTTAACGACGGCGAACTCGAGGATGCACGCTGGTTCACGCGCGATGAGCTTCGCTCCGGCTTTCCGCGACTGCCGTTTCGGATTTCCATCGCGCGCCGGCTCGTTGACCACTGGATCGATCTCGACAACACTGACTAGCCATGTGCCTCGTTGTCATGGCTATTGGCCGGCATCCCGCGTACCCGTTGATACTCGCCGGGAACCGCGACGAATTTCATTCCCGGCCGACCCGGGCGGCGGAGTGGTGGGCGGACAAGCCGGATATCGTCGGCGGACGAGACCTGCAGGCGGGCGGCACATGGCTTGCGCTGCATCGCAACGGACGTTTCGCGACGGTAACGAATTATCGCGACGCGCAGCCGGTTGTGCCGACGCTGCGCTCACGCGGCCACCTCGTAACGGACTTCCTCGAAAGTGAGCTGTCACCGCTCGAATACCTGGCTGAAATCGAAGGCCCCGAATACGCCGGCTTCAACCTGATAGTGGGAACCGTGACGAATGGGCTCTGCAGTGCCGCCTACGTGTCCAACCGCGGCGCGGGTATTCGCGAGTTGCCGGCGGGCGTTTACGGCCTGAGTAATGCGCTGCTCGATGGTCCGTGGGACAAGGTAAGCCGAAGCAAAGCGGCTCTGGACGGGCTGCTCGATCGCGACGAGGTCAATGAATCCACGCTATTGCGCCTGCTGAACGACCGCGCCAAAGGGCCGGTAGAGGAAGCGGACACGGGACATCTCGATTTCAGCACGGCGCACGCCGTCACCGCACCGTTCATCGTCATGCCCGCGTACGGGACGCGTTGTTCGACAGTTGTACTGGCTGATGCCTCGGGCCAATGGCGCATGACCGAAAAGCGATTCGATGCACAAGGCAAATCGACGGGCGACTCGCAGATCTCGTTCGCTGCAGCCGCAACCGGCTCACTCGTAGACTGACAGCAGCCAGGCACGAATGTCGTCGATTTCCGCGGGGCATACCGCATGGGCCATCGGGTAATCGTGCCATTCGACGTCAAAGCCACTCGAGATCAGCCGGTCGGCGGAGTCACGACCCCACTGCAACGGCAGCATTGGATCGAATGTGCCGTGCGCCATGAATACCGGCAACTCGCGATTGCCGTTGCCGGCGGCGAGCGCGTCGGGCAGCGCAACATACGTCGACAGGGCCATGAGACCGGCGAGTTTCTCGCCCGTCTCCGCCGCGACATTGATCGCGATAGCCCCGCCCTGCGAGAACCCTGCGATTACGACCTTGTCGGCAGCGATGCCCCGCTCCTTCTCTCGATCGACGAGGGCATGCAGCATCGCCGTACTTTCGGAGACACCTTTCGCGTCCGCGCGGCCCTGCGCGTCCAGGCTGACGATGTCGAACCACGCTCGCATCGCCATGCCGCCATTGACCGTAACCGGCCGCACGGGCGCATGCGGAAACACGAATCGCAGCGGCAAATGGGCGGGCAGTCGCAACTCCGGAACGACCGGTTCGAAATCGTGCCCGTCAGCCCCGAGGCCGTGTAACCAGATGACGCTGCCGACAGGATCGTCGCCGGTCACAACCTCGACGGTTTCCGGTAGCTGCATTGCAATACTCCCTGATCTTTGAAGCCGCGCAGTGTAACGCACTCTCCGCTTCAATTATGCGACGCCGGGGCTTGACATTTATGCGCATATGATTATTACTATGCGCATATTTATGCAACCAGCAGTACCCGCATGCCGAATTCGACCGAAGATCAACTGCAACGCCGTGCGGCCATCCGCCGCCTGTTGCAGAAAGGGCCGGCCGATACACAGCGCTTCCTCGTAGACGCTTTGCGGCAACAGGGTTTCGTCGCAACCCAGTCCAGCGTGAGCCGCGACCTGCGCGAACTCGGGGCAATCAAGACGAATAATGGCTACGAGTTGGCCGCCAGCGACGCGCACGGGGACGCGCAGATGGCAGGAATCGCGGAGTTTCTACGCACGATGAGTCCGGCAGGTCCGAACCTGCTGGTGATTCGAACGGCGATCGGCGCAGCGCAACGCGTTGCACTGGCACTCGATCGCTGCAACTGGCCGGAGATGATCGGCAATATCGGCGGCGACGATACCGTGTTTGTCGCGACCGAATCGGCGCTGGCGCAAAAGAACCTCATAACGAGAATCGAGCGCGCAGCTCGCATCTGAATACAAGCGGAGAAATCAGTGAGCAAGGACCAATCCCCCATCATTCTCGCCTTTTCGGGCGGCCTCGATACGTCCTTTTGCGTTCCCTGGCTCAAGGAGCATTACGGGCGCGAGGTCATCACGGCCTGTGTGGACACGGGCGGTATTGATGCGCAGGCCGCGGCCGCGCTCGAGAAACGCGCCCACGCGCTCGGTGCGATCGAACACATACTCATCGACAGCAAACAGGATTTCTTCGACACCGTCATTCGCTACCTGATTGCCGGCAACGTGCTGCGCGGCCAGGCGTATCCGCTGTGCGTCGGTGCCGAGCGTGGCTTGCAGGCCGAACGGCTCGCGCAACTGGCGGCGGATCGCGGCGCAACGACGGTAGCCCACGGCTGCACCGCTGCCGGAAACGACCAGGTGCGGTTCGAGGTGGCGTTGCGAACGCTCAATCCCGGGCTCGAAGTGCTCGCCCCGGTCCGTGACAACAGCTGGGTGCGTGAGGAGCAGCTTGCATACCTGGAGAAACACGGCATGCCATTGCCGGCGCAGGGCTCGGACTATTCGATCAATCGCGGCCTCTGGGGAATCAGTATCGGCGGCCGGGAAACGCTTACCTCCGAAAACGCGATCCCGGAATCGGCCTGGGTGCTGTCGGCCAGCGCGTTCAGCGAACCGCTGGAAACGTCACACCACCAATTGCAGTTCGAGCAGGGCATTCCCGTCGCGCTGGACGGCGAATCCCTGTCTCCCGTGGCGCTCATCGAGAAGCTCGAAGCGCTTGCCGGCGGCTATGGAGTCGGGCGGGGAATACACCTCGGTGACACCGTGCTCGGAACCAAGGGCCGGGTCGCGTTCGAAGCCCCTGCCGCGATTACCCTGCGGTCCATTTCGCGCTGCGGCCCGGCCACCTGTTTATCGAGGGTGTCGAATCCCCGTATTCGCTGCTGGCGGCGACCAAAGGCGTTTACGGGGAAGCTGCCGGCGAGTGGACGGCAAGCGATGCCCTCGGTTACGCCCGTATCCTGTCGTTGACGGGTTCCCTGCAAACGCGGGCGGGGCAGCCCGATCCCGCAGGAACGCAATCATGAAAAGTGCCGTTGTCGACAAGATTGCATCCGTTGCGCAACACAACGATCTCGCTTCGGAGTTGCGGCTGTCGGCGGACATCCCCTGCGAAGAAGGCGTGCTGGTTGCCGTCCGCGTTCTCAACAACAAGTCCCGCTACAACCAGCTTGAACTGACCTCAGGGCGCATGGCAACCGTCAACCAGGGCGACGTGGTCGTCGGCGCACTCGGGCATCGGAAAGCACTGCGCGGTTACTCAGGACACCTGCCGACCAAACTCGCGCGCGGCGACACGATACAGATCCTCAACATCGGTGGCGTGCTGGGTGTGTGCGACTCGGCGAATCCCGACGTCGGACCGCCCTTCGACTGCGAGGTGCTGGGCACGGTGTTGAGTTTTCCCTACCTCGGCGAGCGCATCGGCGTCCCCGCGCGGGCCGGCGCCGAGCCGTTCAGCGACGACAGGACGCTCGAACCGAACGGCGTGCCGGTCATAGCGCTGGCGGGTACCTGCATGGACTCGGGCAAGACGGCTGCCGCATGCGCGATAGTCGGTCGGCTTCGCCATCTCGGTTTCCGGGTCTCCGCCTGCAAGGCGACCGGCGTGTCACTGCGACGCGACGTGCTCGCGATGGAGGATGCCGGGGCATCGGAAACGATGATCTTCTCGGACTTCGGCATCGTTACGACCACGGCGGACAACGGCCCGGCGCTCACGCGCGCACTGCTGACCGGCCTCGCGAAAAACAGCCCCGACGTCATCGTGCTGGAACTCGGAGACGGGCTGCTCGGTGCTTACGGCGTGGCGGCAATACTGGCAGACACGGCCATTCGCGAGGCACTGACCGCGGTCGTCCTGTGCGCGAACGATCCCGTATCAGCGTGGGGCGGCGCAAAAATCCTGCGCGGCGAGTTCGATATCGAACCCGCGGTCGTGACCGGGCCGGCAACCGATAACGATGTCGGTATTCAGCAAATCGACGAGAAGGTTTCGCTGCCCGCAATCAACGCTCTCTCCAACGGCGTCGCTCTCGGTGATATGGTCGCCGGCCTGTTACGAAAGGAAGGCGTATGAGCACGGACAACAGGATCGCCGCGGTCGTCCTCGGCGCGAGCGGTTACGTTGGCGGCGAGCTGCTGCGGCTGCTTGCCACACACCCGGATTTTGAGATCGCAGCGGCCGTCTCGGACAGCCGCGCTGCTACGCCGGTCGGCGACACCTTCGGGCACCTGTCACAGGCGCTGGCGGGACTGGACTTCGTCGCGCACGACGACTGGCCCGCGAGTATCGCAGACAGCAGCAAGCTGGCACTGTTCTCGGCGGCGCCGCACGGCGCCTCGGCCGCCGTCATCGCGAGCGCACTCGCGGATGCCGGCAAGAGAGGAATCGAGGCGCATGTCGTCGACTCGTCCGCGGATTTTCGCTACGCGAACCAGGGCGACTATGAGTCGGTTTACAAAACGGCGCACGGTGCGCCGCAGCTCCTTGACCAGTTCACCTGCGCGGTTCCCGAGCACCGCAACGGCGTGGACACGCCACACATCGGTCATCCAGGGTGTTTCGCCACCGCGACCCTGCTCGCCACGGTGCCGCTGATGCGATCCGGGCTGACGGATGCGGACGTTTTCGTCACGGGAATAACAGGCAGCACGGGGTCCGGCAAAAGTCCTCAGGCAGGCACGCACCATCCTGAGCGCAACAGCAACCTGTATGCCTACAAGCCCCTTGCCCACCGACATGCTCCCGAAGTCGCTGCGCTGTCGCTGGCAGCGAGCGGGCGCGAAGCGCGCGTGCATTTCGTGCCGCACTCGGGACCGTTCGCGCGAGGTATACACGTAACTGTGCAGGCAAAAGCGCAGTCGTCGGTAACGGAGTCGCAACTGAGTGACGTCTATCGGCGCGCCTACAGGAATTCCCCGTTCGTCGAGATCGTATCGACGACTCCGAGGCTCAAGAACGTAGTTGCAAGCAATATGTGTCACATCAATGCCACCACCAATGGCGAGTCGGTCGTCGTAATGTGCGCCATCGACAATCTCGTCAAGGGTGCAGCCGGCGGCGCGATTCAGTGGATGAACCGTTTGTGGGATCTTCCGGAATCGACCGGCCTGGTCATGCCCGCACCGGGGTGGACGTGATGCCGACCACGGGCAAGCAATCGATCATGACCGACCCACGCGTCCGTGAGGCCAACGTCACGATTCCGGTCTATGGGCAATTGCCCTTCGTACCCGAGCGCGCCAGCGGCTGCGACATATTCACGCAGGACGGGCGGCGCATACTCGACATGTACGGCGGCCACGCCGTTGCGGCGCTGGGCTATGGCCACCCGCATCTCGTGCAGGCGATTCACGAACAGAGCAGCAAGCTCCTGTTCCAGAGCAACGCGGTGGCGCTGGACGTCAGGGCGGGCGCGGCGGAGAAACTCATCCAGGTTGCGCCGCAGGGCGTCGAACGTGTCTTCTTCGTCAACTCCGGCGCGGAAGCGAACGAGAACGCGCTGCGCATGGCCTGCGTGGCGACCGGCAGGAACCGGGTTCTCGCCATCACACAGGGGTTTCACGGCCGCACCGCCGCTGCCGCCACGGTTACCTGGAACTCGGACCGGTGGTACGGCTTCCCATCGAAACCCTTCGATGCCGACTTCATACCACGCGACGATGTCGACGCCGCCAGGGCAATGATCGACGACAACGTTGCCGCGGTCATATTCGAACCCGTGCAGGGTGTCGCCGGCGCGTACGACCTGTCGTCGGAATTCCTGGAAACGCTCCGCAATGAAACCCGTAAACACGGCGTCAAGCTCATTGCCGACGAAGTGCAGTCGGGCATCGGCCGTTGCGGGCATTTCTTTGCCGTACAGGCGAACGGCATCGAGCCGGACATCATCACGAGCGCAAAAGGACTCGGCGGCGGCATTCCCTGCGGCGCCGTGCTGTGCGCGAATGACATCGCCTCGCGTTTCGGGCCCGGCGATCTCGGTACGACCTTCGGCGGAGGACCGATCGCTGCGGCTGCCATCACGGCGACGATCGAAGCGATCGAAAACGAAGACCTGCTTATGAACGTGCGCCGACGCGAGGCGCAGATACGCGAGCAGTGCGCCATCGGACCGGTGCGCAAAATCCAGGGAATGGGCCTGCTGCTCGGCCTGGTGTGCGACCGTCCCGCGAGCGAAGTTCGCGATGCGCTGCTGGAACACGACATCCTGACCGGGACCAGCAGCGACCCGAAAGTTTTGCGAATTCTCGCGCCGCTCGTACTCGAACCCGGGCACGTCGAACATCTTGCGCATGCGCTGGAAGCGCTGGCGCCCCTGACGGACTGAAGAAAAGGAACCCGTTGATGAAAGCATTTAACGATCTGGCCGATTTTTCCAGCGAGGAAATCAGTTCCCTCATTGAACTCGCCGGCCGCCTCGATGCGAAACCCGAGCCCGAGGCGCTCAAGGGCAAAGTGCTGTCGCTGCTGTTCCTCAGCCCTTCACTGCGCACGCTGGCCTCGTTCCAGGCCGCTATGACGCGGCTGGGTGGCGGCTCATTCGTGATCTCACCCGACATGTCGATCCACGGTCTGGAAACCCGTCCCGGCATCGTCATGGACGGCACGGCGGCGGAGCATATTCGCGAGGCCGTGCCCGTCATCGCATCCTATGGCGACGCGATCGGCATCCGCGCGTTCGCCGAGCGCAAGAACATCGAGACGGACCTGGAGGAAAGTGAATTTTCGGCGCTGATCGACCTCATCGACACACCGTACATAAACATGGAATCCGCGATGAATCACCCGTGCCAGAGTCTCGCCGACTGGAAAACGATCGACGATCTCGGGATCCCCGCCAATGGCGGCAGGTTCGTGCTGAGCTGGGCCTACCACCCCAAGGCGCTGCCGCTCGCAGTGCCGGCCGCATCGCTGCACATGGCCGCGCAGCGCGGCATGGACGTCACGGTGCTGCGCCCTGAGGGTTTCGAACTCCCGCAACCCCTGATGCAAAAGGCCGCGGCTGCCGCCGAGGCATCCGGCGGCTCCGTGGTCGAGACCGATGACCGCAGGGAAGCCATGCAGGACGCGCACGTGATTTACGCCAAGTCATGGTCTTCGACGCGCCATTACGGCGACAGGCTTGCCGACCAGAAGCTGCGCGAGGAGCATCTCGACTGGTGCGTCGACGAGCCCTGGTTCGACAACGCCCGGGAGGATTGCCGCTTCATGCACTGCCTGCCCGTCCGCCGCGGCGTCGTCGTGGCCGACGGCATACTCGACGGACCTCGCAGCGTGGTGATTGCCGAAGCACGAAATCGCATGCTGGCGCAGATGGCCGTGCTCCACCAGATGCTCGGGGGCAGCTCATGACCAGCAAGAGAGATCGCGCGATCGTCGTGTCGGCATTGAAGCACGCCGCCCCCTACATTCGCCTGTACAAAGGCAAGGTCTTCGTGCTCAAGGCCGGCGGCGAAATATTCGCCGACGCGGCGCATACCGTCCGATTCATGGAACAGGTAGGCATCCTCCACCAGGTCGGCATCCGCGTGGTGCTGATCCACGGCGGCGGCCCGCAATCGACGGCACTCGCATCAGCGCTCGGCCTGGACACCACGTTCGTGGAAGGAAGGCGCGTCACCGACGGCGCGTCGCTCAACGTCGCAACCATGGTCCTCAATGGACAGATCAATACGCACATCCTGGCGGCATGTCGCGACCTGCAGATCCCGGCCGTCGGCATCAGCGGACTCGATGCGGGACTTATTCGCGCGCACAAGCGCCCGCCGGTCGAACGCGAAGGGCAGGACAGCCTGGACTACGGTTTCGTCGGCGACATTGACGCCGTCGAAGCCGACGTGCTCAGGAAGCAACTCGACAACGGCCTGATGCCGGTAGTAAGCCCGCTATCCTGCGATGAATCGGGCACCGTGCTGAATATCAATGCAGACACGGTTGCAGCGGCGATCGCGGCAGAACTGGGCGCGGAAAAGCTCATCCTCGCGACCGGCGCGGCAGGCATTCTCGAAGACGTCAACGATCCGAGCTCGCTCATCAGCTACATCGACCGTGCGGCGCTGAAAAAACTCGAGGCTTCAGGAAGCCTCGCCGACGGCATGTTGCCAAAAGCCGCCGCCATTGAAGCCGCACTCGCGAACGGCGTGCAACGCGTGCACGTCATCTCCTACAAGTATCCCGACAGCATCCTGCTCGAAGTCTTTACCAACGAAGGCACGGGCACACTCGTTGTCAATGACATCGCCGGCCTGACGCCGGAGGAACAGGGGGACGGTTCGTGAGCAGGCTGTGGGACAAGGGCCTGCCGCTCGATGAGCGCGTGCTGCGCTATACGGCCGGTGAGGACCACCTGCTCGATGCGCGGCTGGTGCCTTACGACGTTCGCGGCTCGATTGCGCACGCGGAAATGCTCGCCGCCACCGGACTGATCGGCGACGACGATTGCGCGGCAATATGCGACGGCCTGAGGGCGCTCGAGAAAAGCTTCGATGCCGGCGAGTGGGCGATCGGGCTCGAAGACGAAGACGTGCACACGGCGCTGGAATCCCGCCTGACCTCGAACATCGGGCCGGCGGGCGGCCGGCTGCACCTCGGGCGGTCGCGCAACGACCAGGTGCTCACGGCGTTGCGCCTGTACTTGCGCGACGCCGTGCTGGATCTCGCCGCGCGCGTCGAGAATTTGCGGACGTCGACCGACGCGCTGGCACAGCGCCAGGGCGACGTCGAAATCCCCGGGTACACGCACATGCAACACGCCATGCCCTCGTCGGTCGCATTGTGGTGCGGCGGCTTCGATGAAGGCTTCGCCGATGCGGTCGCGGGCCTCAAAACGGTGCATCGGCGCATCGACAAGAACCCGCTGGGCAGTGCCGCCGGCTATGGCACTCCCGGGCTGCCGCTCGACCGCGAGATGACGAGGGCAAAGCTCGAATTCGAGTCGACACAGGTGCCGGTAACGGCGGTGCAACTGTCACGCGGCAAAGCCGAAAGTGCCCTGCTCTTCGAGATCACGCTCCTGATGCAGGACCTCGGCCGCATGGCCACCGACCTGCTGCTCTTCTATACGCAGGAATTCGCCTTTGTCTCGCTGGCAAACGAAGTTACAACCGGGTCGTCGATCATGCCGCAAAAGCGCAATCCGGACGTGCTCGAGCTGCTGCGCGCGTCGTCGGCGAGTTCGCAGGCATGCCTCAATGAGTCGCTCATGATTACGGCGAAACTGCCCTCGGGATATCACCGGGATCTGCAGCGGCTCAAGGCGCCGTTGTTCCGCTCGATCGACCTGGCCGTCGATAGCGTCGATATCATGGCGTACCTGCTCGAAGGCCTCGAGTTCCTGCCCGACAACATCGAACTCGATGAAGGCATATTCGCAACGGCGGAGGCTTACAGGCTGGTGCAGCAAGAGGGCATGCCGTTTCGCGACGCCTACCGGCAGGTCGCCAAGCGCTACGCAAAATGATGCCCTATAATCGGACGATCGCCGCCACCGGACATTGAAATGAAACGCATAACGTTTGCGCTTGTCGCAGTCTCGTTCGTGTTGCTGTT